>JBCCYY010000034.1:0-46858 GCA_039188575.1 Planctomycetota bacterium
ATTGGACCGGCCCCACGCCCCCATCACGGACGAAGGGGCACACCCCGTGCGCACCATCGCGATCATCAACCAGAAGGGCGGCTGCGGCAAGACCACCGTGTCGATCAACCTCGCCGCCACCCTCGCCGCGCGCGGGCACAAAACCCTCCTCGTCGACATGGACCCGCAGGGCCACTGCGCGCTCGGCCTCGCCGTCCCCGAGAAGCAGATCGGCCAATCGATCTCCGACCTGCTGCGGCACGGCATGGACGGGCAGATCGCGATCGCCGACATCGTCTGGCAGATCTCGCGGCAGCTCGACCTCGCGCCCTCGACCGTCGCGCTTGCGGGGATTGAGCAGCGGCTGGCTAATGCCGCCGACCGCGACCGCCGGCTGATCCAGGTCCTCTCGCCCGCCGCGGACCGCTACGACTACTGCATCATCGACTGCCCGCCCTCGATCGGGCTGCTCACGTTCAATGCGCTGCGCGCCGCCGACGAGGTGATCGTCCCCGTCGAGACTGGGTACTTCGCGATGCAGGGCAGCTACCGGCAAGAGCAAACCATCGAAGCGCTCACCGCCAAGATCGGGCACAACGTCCGCTTCAAAGTGCTGCCGACGCTCTACGACGTCCGCACCAAGCTCGCCCGCGAGATCCTCAGCGAACTCAAGAAACACTTCGGCGACAAGGTGCTTCCGCTGGTCATCAACTTCAACGCCAAGCTCAAGGAAGCCGCGAGCTTCGGCCAGCCGATCACCGAATACGACGGCGCCTCGCGCGGCATGAAGGACTTCGACGAGCTGACCAACTGGCTCATGGCCAACCCGCCGGAGAAGGTCGTGCTGCCCTCCAACACCGAGATCGCGATGCAGGCCCAGGCGGGCACGGCGACGCAGGCTATGCCGGGCCGATTGCCCCAGACGCCCCGCACCGCTCCGGTCGAGGACAACGCCTCGGTCTCCCGCGCTGCGGAACTGGTCGAGCGGGCACGCGAGCTGTCCGCCCGCACCGCGCAGCTGACCCAGCGGCTGAACCGCCAGACCGCCGAGCAGGGCATCGAACAGCCGATGCCACCGGTCGCACACCCCGAGCCGGAGGTCACCACCACACCTACCGCTGCCCCGACGGTCGCGCCGACACCGAACGGCGCGGTGCAGCCGGTCGCCTCGGCGGTCGAGCCCGCGCCGGAGCGCCCGGGCTTGAAGGAAAAGCTCAATAGGCTCTATGGCATCCGCCAGACCCACAAGGGCACGCTCTTCGTCCAGCCGGGCGAGGGGCGGGCCAAGGTCGGGATCGCCGGCGACTTCAACAACTGGAACCCCGCCTCGACCCCGATGAACAAGCACCACGAGCTCGGGGTCTGGCAGGCGTGCATCGACATCCCGCCGGGCCGGTACCGCTACCGCCTGGTCGTCGACGGCCAGTGGGTGAAGGACCCCTACAACCCCGCGACCGAGACCAACCCCTTCGGCGAGCTCAACAGCGTGCTCGAAGTCGGGTAAACCCACAACCAGCAGTGACCGTCATGGATGACACCACCAGCCGGCAACAGATCGATGAACTGGCCGACCTGTACCTGACCGAACCGGGCCAGGCCGCAGACGCCGAGACGCCCAGCCCCGTCGAGGGCCCCGCGCCGATCAAACTCTCCCCCAAGCTCGAAGGCCAGGCCGCACCGCCGGTCGATCCGATCATCGAACCAACCTCGCCGAGTATCGAAGACGACAGCCACCCCGTGCTGCGGCTCACCGAAGAAGAAGTCGAGCAACAGACGTCGATCGAACTCGAAGTGAAGAGCAAGCCGATCGAGAACGACGAACCCAGCGATAAAGTGATGCAGGACGAGCCCGCCGCGCGTGCGGTGTTTGAGGCCGTCTTGATGGGCAACCTGCCAGGCATGTCCGGGCCCTGGCTGACACAGTACGCCCAGCTGCTCGCGCAGACCGAGGGGCCCGTCATCCTGCTGCACGTCGGCGAGGACGCGATCGATCTTGAACTCGTCGAGCCGCGCGCCGAGGCACAGCCCGCACCGTCGCAGGAAACGACTACCGTGCGCATCCCGCCGATGCGTGGTGACCGCACAGGGCTCGTCGGCCTGGTCGACGCGCTAGTCCGGAGCGAGCAGACGCCGGCCCGCACGATCCTCGTCCGATTCGATTCCATCGGCGATGCGCAAGCGCTCTCGCGACTCGCCGCCATGGAAGACTGGACCCTCTTGTGTGGCAGCGACAACGCGTCGATCGCCGCGGCGAGCCAGCAGATCCGAAGCGCCGTGCAGAGCGAACCGCGCCTGGCCGACCGCAACGTCGGCATTATGGTGATGGGCAGCGACGACCTCGCCGCTGAGCAGGCCGCCCAGCGCATCGCCAGCGAGCTGGAGCACGACCTCGCGGCCCCCGCCGAGCTGGTCGGCCACCTCAAGCGCATGCAGCCGGTGCAGGTCCGCGACCTGGGCAGCTTCCCCGACCCGGTCGCGCTCTGGCCGAAGCTGGTCGGCTTCTTCGACGCGCTGGAAGTGCCAGAACCGATGCCGACGCCCGAGCCGGCACCCGCTTTAAGCGAGCCGCCCAAGCCCAAGGCAACCGCGCCGATGCCGCCACCGCCGCGCGCGACCACCAGGCCTGCTGAGGCAGCCACCTCTGTTCCCGCATCGCGCCCCGAGCCGATGCCGCGCTTCCGGCAGGCCAAGCCCAAAGCCACGCCGACACCCACGCCCGCACGGGCACCCGCTGCACCAAGCGTTGCACAGGCACCCCAGCCCAAACCCGCCGCATCAACGCCAACACGCACCGCACCCGCACCACGGGTGCTTGCGCCCCAGCCCGAACTCGACCTCGTCGCGCTGATAGGCCAAGGCCCCGCGGCGTTGGACAACCCCGTCGCGCTGGACGCCCGCCTGCCCGATCAGCCCGAGACCCAGCTCGTCGTCGATGCGCAGGGCACGGTCCACCTGCTCGCCCAGCACCTGGCGGACCACGCCGACGCGCGGGCCGCGATGATGCAGCTTATCGAAGCGGGGCGGTGGGTCCAAAACCACCTCGAACTCATCGCGCTCACGCAGCGCGACCACGACTTTGTTGACGCCGAGCCCGTGCTGCACCTGCTCACCGACCGGGCCGACCTCACGACACAGATCGTCGGCAAGCTCTCGGGCCAGATCCGGCTGCACCTGCTGCAACAGGTCCAACTCGGCCGAGAGTCCGGCTGGTTCTGCACGCCGCTGGGGTAAGGGGTGAAAAGGCGGGGTGTGTAGCGGGGGACGCGGAGAGTCCCATGCAAACCAAAATCCAAGACAACCCCGGGGCGCACCCCGTAACCCCCTACAAACTACTTAAAACGGAAGAAAGATGGATCACGGCAGCTCACGCACGCAGATGTTTCTGAACTCGATCGGGGCGCCCTCGGCTTCGAGGCAGAGGTAGCCGGTGGTGGTTGAGCAGTTGGTCCCGCCTGAGACCTCCTTGCCGTTGACCCAGAGGCGGACCTCGCCGTTGATGCAGCGGATGTAGTAGTGGTTCCAGTTGCCGTGCGGCTTGACGCGGTCTTCGCTGGGGAAGCTGCGCGAGCCGTTGGGCGACAGCGGGGGGAAGGGGGTCATCTTCTGCCGGACGGGGAAGACGTCGCCGTGCGAGGTGAACCAGCCGCTGTCGCGGTTGGGGTTGCCTGCCTTGAACTTCTCCTCGTAGCCGAGGTCAAGCATCTGCACCTCGATGCCCGAGGGAAGGCCGGGCTTGCCGGACTTGGTCATCTTGTCGATGACTTTCTTATCCGACCAGACGAAGATGCCGGAGTTGCCTCCTTTCTCGCGGTGGTTCCACTCGATGCTGATCTCGACGTTGGTGTACATCTTGGCGGTGCGCATCACGCTGAGCGGCTTACCGGTGCAATACAGCACGCCGTCTTTCCACGACCACGTATCGTCCGCAGAGTTGACCTTGGCGAAGTCCTTCTCGCCGAGCTCGACGAAGCCATAGCCCGTGCCATCGATAAACGCGTGCGGGCCTTCGGGGCTTTGAGGCTTGCTATCCTTCGCTTCGTCACCGTAGGCGCGTGAGCCGGCGAGCGCGATCGCGCTGAGGCCGGCGGTGCCGAGCAGCCCGCGACGAGTCACATCGTTGAGATTTGTTTGAGGCATTCCGTCTGCTTTCAGCTTTTGAGTCCGGAGTCGATTCCCTGGAGCGCAAGGCTCTGTCAACCGTTGTCATTCTTCGCTCACTGCTTCACTCGCCGCGAACGCCTTGTGCCCGGTAGAGTTCTGTCCCAGGATCGGGTGGTACGCCTTCGGCAACTGCTCGCGATGGGCCTTGATGAAGTTGGCCAGGCTTGTGTCGTTGATCAAGTTGGTTAACTCGTGGGGATCGGTCTGATGGTCGTAAAACTCTTCCGAGCCGTCGGCGTAGCGGATGTAGCGGTAGCGCTCGGACTTGATCGCTACGTTGCCCGGGCCAAAACTCGTGCGGGCGATATGCGGCCAGTCGGCGTTGATATCTTTCAGTAGCGGCACCAATGACTGCCCCTCATGTTTAGGGTCTGCCTCTTGCCCGGTCAGCTCCAGTAGCGTCGGGTAGATGTCGATCAGCTCGACCGGCTTGTGGCAGACCCGGCCGCCCTCGATCCCCGGGCCCATGACGATCAGCGGGACGTTCGTGCTGTTCTCCCACAGGCTGCGCTTGGCCCAGCGCTCTTTCTCGCCGAGCTCGAAGCCGTGGTCGGAGTAGAGCACCACAACGGTGTTGTCCCTGTGTGCGCTCTCGTCCAGGGCATCCAGCACACGACCGACCTGTGCGTCAACAAACGCGACACACGCAAGGTAGGTCTGGACCAGCGGCTTCCACTCGTCGTTTTCAACCACCCAGTCATGCGGCGGAGAGACATGCTTGAGCCGGGTCAGGTTGATCGCGTACGGCGATAAGTCGTCGAGGTCATCCTCGGCCGTGACCGGCAGCTGTACCTCGTCCAGCGGGAACATCTCTAGCCACTTTCTCGGCGTGTACTGCGGTACGTGCGGGCGGTAGAACCCGATGCCGAGAAACAACGGCTTGTCGTACTGCTTAGCAAGCTGATCTCCCGCCCACGACGCGATCTTGTGGTCGGGCATCTTCTCATCGCCTTCTTCAGGGAAGACACCCCAGTCCCACAGCTTGTGGCCGGGGTACGGGGCGATTTTCTGCTTGGGGTAGGGCCCAAAGCCGCCGAAGGACCCGCCGTAGCTCTGGAAGTACGTCTGGTTTTCAGTGTGGTGGAACAGCTTGCCCGCCGCGGCAACCTCGAAGCCCACCTCAGTAAAACGCCGGGGCATCACCGTTGCCTTGCTCGCGACCTCCGACTTCGCAATCGGCGGGTTCAGAAAATAGATCCCCGTCGTCTCCGGGTATAGCGACGTCATCATGCTCGCCCGCGACGGGTTGCACACCGGCGACTGGCAGTGCGCGTTAGTAAACAGCACACCACGCTTCGCCAGCCGATCCATGTTGGGCGTCCTGGCCTGCGGGTGGCCCTCGAGACAGCCGATCCAGTCGTTGAGGTCATCGACCGCGATTAACAACACGTTGGGCGGCTGCACCTCGGCGGTTACCGGCAACGCCACGAAGCACATCAAAATGCACCAGAGCACCACCAAGCTATCCGTTCGTTTCGTCATAACAATTACATCCTTCAGTCGAAGAGTCGTTTTCAGAAACAGACATCAAACGGAAAAAAGAAGCTACCAGTGCGGCGGCTTTTCATGACCCGGATCACCGGCATCAGATAAATGGTCCTCAAGCAGCTTGCGCACTGCACTCACGCCGTCTTTCTGCGCGTCGATCCGGGTCGAGAGGTCCCGGACCACCTCGTCGAGGTCGCCGACGTATTTCTCAAGGAACGCGAGCTTCTCTTCAATCACGGTCAGGCGATCTTGATCGGTCATCTTGGTATCGTACCTGCCCCATGGAATGGCTGACGCTCGCGATAACGCTGATCCTAGTGATGGACCCGTTCGGGAATATCCCCGTGCTGATGGCGTTGTTGCAGGGCGTGGCGCCGGAGCGCAGCCGAAAGGTCATCTTCCGCGAGTGCGTGATCGCTCTGGTCTTGCTGCTGGTCATGCTCCTCGCCGGGCCGCAGTTGATGGGTCTGCTCGGGCTCGAAGAGCGGGCCCTGCGTGTCGCAGGCGGGGTGGTGCTGATGCTGATCGCCCTGCGGATGCTCTTCCCCGGCCGACACGGCGCGGTGGGTAGCGAAGCCGTCGACGGCGAGCCCTTCATCGTGCCCATCGCGATCCCGCTGATCGCCGGGCCCAGCGCGGTGGTCACAGTCGTGCTGATGCAGAGCTCGATGGTGCAGTGGCTGACGCAAGGCCTGATCGCGCTCGGGCTGGCGTGGGCGGTGACGCTCATTGTGCTGCTTTTTGCGCCGGAGCTGATGCGGCTGCTTGGCAAGCGTGTGCTCATCGCCGCCGAGCGGTTGACAGGGTTGCTGCTGACCGTGTTCGCCGTGCAGATGATGCTCAGCGGGATCGAGATGTTTATCAAAGAGCTGTAGGGCTCAGCGCACGAACGACACTTCCAGCAGCGAGACATCGTCATCAAAAGAGGCTTCTCCGCCGCGGTAGGTGTTGACCAAGGAGAGGACTTGCTCAAGCCGGGTCTTGGAGCAATTGCCCTGGTTGGCCTGGATGATGATATCGCCGATGCCGTCGAGCCCGAGCATCTTGCTGTGCTCGCCGCCTGGCACTTCGTAGAGCCCGTCGGAGAAGAGGTACAGTCGGCTGCCAGGATTAACCTGGATCGACTGCACCTGGTACTTGTTGTCCGGGATGACACCGATCATCAGGCCCGGCATGCCCAGGCTCTGCCGATCGCCCTCCGAATCGATCAGCACCGCGGGGTGGTGGCCCGCGGCGGCGTAGGTCAGCGTGCGCGTCGAGCGCTGGTACACGCCGTACCAGATCGTGAAGAACTTGTCGTTGTTGCGGTCCATCGGGAACGCGTTGTTCAGTGTTTCAATCAGCGCGGCCGGCTCGCGCGGGTCGG
Source organism: Planctomycetota bacterium (assembly GCA_039188575.1). Classification (GTDB taxonomy): domain Bacteria; phylum Planctomycetota; class Phycisphaerae; order Phycisphaerales; family Phycisphaeraceae; genus JAHQVV01. The sequence continues at coordinate 6,995 of JBCCYY010000034.1, forward strand.
CGGCGAGCTGGCCCGAACGTATCGCGTTGCCCGCCGAGACCGACAGCAGCGATGCGCCGACGCCATGACCCGTCACGTCCAGCAGCCAGAATGCCTGGTGGTCCTCATCGATATCGTGGTAGCCCAAGAGATCCCCGCCGAGGCGCGACGAGGCGATGAACTGATAGTCGATATGCACCGGCTCATCGATACCGACCTCGCGGGCGGGGAGGAATTGCGTGACGTAGTCCGCCGCCTCGGAGAGCTCGCGGGCCAGTGCCTGCTGCGAGGCGACCAGCGCATTGCGCGTCTCGATCATATCGCGCTGCGTGGCGATCACCCCGAGCATGCTCAACTCGCGCTCGGCCATCGCGGCAAGGTGATGAAACTTGATCATGTCGTCATCGCTGAAGCCGCGCGGCGTCGTATCTACCACGCACAGCGTCGCGACGTTGTGCCCCGATTGGCTCTGGAGCGGGTGGCCGGCGTAGAACCTGACAAAGGGCTCGGCCGTCACCATCGGGTTGTCGAAAAAGCGGGGGTCCTTGAGCGCATCCTCCACAATCAGCGGCTGGTCCTGAAGGATCGCGTGGCCGCAGAACGACTCATCCCTCGGCGTCTCGGTCACGACATCGCACATGCCCTGTTTCGCCTTGAACCACTGCCGGTCCGAATCGATGAGCGCGATATACGCGATCGGCACGCCCATCACCGCCTTGGTCAGCGAGACGATCCGGTCGAACCGCTCCTCCTTGGGGCTGTCCAGAAGTTCCAGAGCGTGCAGCGAGGCCAGGCGTTCTTCTTCATTCTCAGGCAATACCGGGGCGATCATCGCGTTAGACCTTCCATGCCAAGGGGCCAATATGATTCAAACATAGTACGTAGGCCGAATATTCCCACTTAACGATAGTCCAAGTGGCGGATACAAGGCGAAAAATCCATGAGTAAGTGAATGAAAATGGTGAATTAACCGAAACTTTTCAGGCCGGCAACGGTCTTTCCGGGTGGAAATGGAGCCTGCCTTTTCGCCATTTTGACAAAACTGAACGAAGACACTTGCTGGCACGACCTATCGCTGGCTACAGTAGACGCGTTCAACCGGGGCCCGCCGATGACACATCGGCACAAAGATGAAAGACAAACCGATGACACACCAAGCATCGATATCATCAAACAAGAAGAAAAAGAAAGACACCGGGTACCAGGTCTGGCACTTCGTGCTCGCGGTGCCCGCACTCGCGATCACACTCCAACTCTTCCTCGGCTCGCTGACGCCGCTGCCCGATGAGCACAACCCGTATACGACGCGGTACGTCTCCGGGTTCCCGAGCGAATACAACAGTCTTTACAACGACTCGTACTACCTCGAAGAGCACTACAAGCGCATGCCCGAGATCGAAATCCTGCCGCTGAACCTCCGCGGCGAGATGACCGGCCCGCTGCTCGCGAGTGTGATCCAGGAGTACTTCCCCGAGTCCACGACCGAGCAGGCCAGCACCCTCCGCGACTCGCTGCCACCCTGCGACGACCCGCGCATGATCGTCATTCTGCCCAAGGGTGAAGACGAACCGGTGTTCTAAAACCCTGCGGAGCGCAATAATAAACCCCTGACCCTGTCAACGAACTCGTTCGTACGGCTATTAAATAACCGTGGCTCTTCATGGTAGGGCCGTGTGTGTCCGTGGCTGATAAAGAAACGAGGGGTCAACCGTGCGTGTACTCATGGTCTTACCGGCCTTGACCGAGGCGAAAAGCCCGTTCTTTCGGCCGATCAAGTACTCGCTGTTCCCACCTCTAGGGCTTGCGTCGCTCGCCAGCCATTTGGATAAGGGCGCTCATGAGGTCGAGATCATCGATGAACACGTGATGCGCGAGCTGCCGCTGGAAGGCCCTCCCTCGCCCCGGCCCGACCTGGTCATGATCCAGAGCTACATCACGAACGCGAAGCGCTCGTACCGTATCGCCGACTACTACCGGTCGCACGGCTGTCGCGTCGCGATCGGCGGGCTTCATGCGACGAGCCTGCCTGAAGAGGCCGGGCCACACGCGGACCACCTGTTCCTCGGGCCGGGCGATGCGACGTTCCCGCTCTTCCTTGATGACCTGCGACAAGGCGAGGCAAAGCCGGTCTACGATTCACGCACACAGTCGCGCACACTCATTGGCCTGCCGCCGGTCCGGCGCGACCTGATCGACCGCAAGCGGTACCTCGTGCCCAACTCGATTGTGGTCACCCGCGGCTGCCCGCACCACTGCACGTTCTGTTACAAGAACGCCTTCTTCGCCGGTAGCAAATCGTCCTATACCCAGCCGGTCGATGATGCCCTGGCCGAGATCGACCGCCTCCCAGGTCGGCACCTTTACTTCCTGGACGACCACCTACTCGGTCACCCGCGCTTTGCCCGAGCCCTATTCGATGGGATGCGCGGGATGGACCGGGTCTTCCAGGGCGCTGCGACCGTTGATTCGATCATTCGCGGCGACCTCATTGAGCACGCGGTCGAGGCGGGCCTGCGCTCGATCTTCATCGGCTTCGAGACGCTCAGCAAAGAGGCACTCGCCGGCTCCAACAAACGCCACAACATCGGACGGGATTACGCCCAAGCGATCCAACGGCTGGACCAACTCGGTGTGATGATCAACGGCAGCTTCGTCTTCGGCCTGGACAGCGACAAGCGCGACGTCTTCGATCGGACTGTCGACTGGGCGATCGACAACGGCATCGCGACCGCGACCTTCCACATCGCCACGCCCTACCCCGGCACCGCGTTCTACGACGAACTAAACCGCAGCGGTCGGATCCGCACGCGTGACTGGGACCTGTACGACACCCGCCACGCCTTGTTCGACCACCCGACCCTCTCTGCTGATCAACTGGAGCACGGCTACCGCAAGGCCTACCAAGACTTCTACCGGTTCAGCAATATCTACCGCGGCAGCCGGAACCATGCAGACGCCGCACAATCGCTCAAGCACTTCGCCTATGCCGCAGGCTGGAAGAAGGCCGAGCCAATCTGGAACCTGCTGATCCGCAGTAAACAGGTCGCGACCGCACGCCCGGTACTTGAACACGGGCTCAACTTCGCGCGAAAACGACTGACCAAGTTCCGCAAGACATCGGTGCCCGAACCCGAGCTGTCTCAGTCCACCGAGTCCGTCATGATCCAACCAACCGTCGAAGGCCGGGATCCGACGAAACACAACCGGGGTAAGCGCGCTATCCCTAGCGCACTCTGAGTCAGCGTTATTGGGTGTGGCGATGACGTTCGCGCGGCGTCAAGGGCCGGCCCATACAATAAATACTGCTTGCTCCACATCAGGCTCATTGCTCTATGCGTCAATTCCATTGCCAGTGCAACGAAGTCGTCTTTTATGACAACACGCAGTGCGTCTCGTGCTCGCGCGAGCTGGGGTACTGTCCAACGTGCCGGAACGTTGTTTCGCTGATCGGCGACGACGAAAGTGGTTTACGCTGTGGCAACCCGTCCTGCGGTATTGGGCTGCGCAAGTGCTACAACTACCGCGTCGAGGGCGTCTGCAACTGCTGTATCCCCGCGGAGTCAAACGAGAAGTTCTGCGAGTGCTGCCGGTTCAACAGCGTCATCCCGGACCTCACCAAGGGCGACAACCGGATCAAGTGGCTCCGGCTGGAGAAGGCCAAACGCCGTGCCTTCTACGATCTTGATGTGCTGGGCCTGCCAAGAGGCACCGCGGAAGAGGGCTTTGACCCGCCGCTGTCGTTTGAGTTCAAAGAACCGACGACGGTGCAGGCCCTCGAGCCCGGCAGTGTGACGACCTCCGCGCTCTTGGACGGGGAAGACGTTGTGATGACCGGGCACCTCAACGGGGTGATCACTATCAACATCCACGAGGCCGACCCCGTCGAGCGTGAGCGATTGCGTGTGCACTTCGGCGAGCGCAACCGCTCGCTCGTCGGCCACTTCCGCCACGAGCTGGCCCACTACTACTGGGACCTGCTGGTGCGTGCCAAGGACGAAGACAACTTCGCCGCGGTCTTTGGCAGCCATCTCGATCCCGTGTACCACGCTTCCATCGAGCGGTACTACCGTGAGGGGCCGCCGCCTGATTGGCGGCAGCGCTACACCAGCGCCTACGCCTCGATGCACCCGTGGGAGGACTTCGCCGAGACCTTTATGACTTACCTCGAGGTCGTCTCGGTGCTCGATACCGCGTACCACATGCGGCTCGGTGACGAACAGGCCTTCTCGCCGGAGATGGACCTCGACAAGATGATCGGCAGGTTCATCCGGCTCGGCACCGTGCTGAACGAGATCAACCGCGGGATGGGGCTGAAAGACCTGCTGGTCCGGTCTTTCGAAGGCCCGGTCTTCGACAAGCTCCGCTACATCCAGCAGCTGATCAACGCGTCACGCGTGCGGCGCGAGACCGTCGGCCTGTTTGAGGATCTGGCTTAGAGTCTTAGCCCCCGCAACAAGTTCATCGGCTACAGATTGCTCTGCACATGGGCCTGGTTGATGACATCGGGCGGCACGTCGCCGCTGTGATCTTGCAGCTCATTCTTGGGCTCGGCGGTCGGTGCGATCGCGAAGAAGCGTTCGAATACAGCTTCGCCGACCTGATTGAGCCTGGCCTGGAAATCATCGATGAACTCGTGCAGGCCGCCCTCGATGATCGTGTCGATCTCTGTGTAAGAAAGGTCTGCGCACAGCCGGCCAAGCAGCTGCTCGCTCTTGCAGCTGAACGCGCCGATCGGGCAGCCCGTGATCGCGTGCAGCGAACGCTCCGCTTCGAACAGGCAGTACTGTACCGACCGCGGGAAAAGCCGGTCCAGAATGAGGAAGTCCACGACGTGGCGGACATCGATCTCCTGGTACCGCTTGCGGTACATCTCAAATCCCGACACCGAGCGCAGCAGCGTCGACCACTGCAGGTTGTCCAGGGGCGTGTTGACGTCTTGGACCTTGGGCAGCAGCGTGAAGTATTTCACGTCCAGCAGCCGGCCGATCTTGTCCGCCCGTTCAAGCTGCCGGCCGAGGTTCGCGAAGTGCCAGCCCAGGCCGCGCGACATCGTCGCGTCCGTGATCCCCTGGAACAGCATGCACTGCTGCATGATGTTGCGGTAGAAGTCGCCCGGCTCGCGCACCATCATCCCGGTGCCGCGGCTCTCATCGTGGAACCAGTGGTAGAAGCCGTTGATCTGCTCCCACATCTCCGAAGCGATCGTCTCCCGAACCGACCGAGCGTTCTCACGCGCCTGGTCCAGTGAGCAGACGATCGACCCGAGGTACAGCTTGTCCGTCGTCAGGAACCTGGTCACGCTTGTTGCGTCCGCGGTGTCGTAACGCCCGTAGAACAACGCCTCGTCGCCGGTCACCGAGACGAGCGGCGACCACTGGTCTTTGCCGGGCGTCTGCCCCTTGGCCGTGGGCACGTCAAGCACGAATTCGCGCGTGACATCGATGAAGCGGGCCAGGTGGTCCGCGCGCTCGACGTAACGCGAGATCCAATAGATCGAATCGGCGACTCGGCTGAGCATCTCACACGCCTCCTTGCTGATCCGACGACTCGGCCTCGACGACCCACGTGTCCTTGCTGCCGCCGCCCTGCGATGAGTTCACCACGAGCGAGCCCTTCTTCAGCGCGACACGCGTCAGGCCGCCGGGCATGACCCAGATGTCTTTGCCGTAGAGGATGTAGGGCCGGAGGTCCACGTGCCGGCCCTCGAAGTGGGGCTTCTCGCCGTACTTGTCGATAAGCGTGGGTACACGTGACAGCGAGACGACGGGCTGGGCGATGTAGTTGCGCGGGTTGGCCTCGATCCGCTTGGCGAAAACGTCGCGCTCTTCCTGCGTCGAGCTCGGGCCCATCAGCATGCCGTAGCCGCCCGACTCGTTCGCGGCCTTGACAACCAGCTCGCCGAGGTTCTCGAGTATGAACTGGCGGTCGTCGTCCTTGATCGCGAGGTAGGTGGGCACGTTCGCGAGGATCGGCTCTTCTTTCAGGTAGTACCGGATCGCATCGGGGACGAAGGCGTACATGACCTTGTCGTCGGCGACGCCGCCGCCGGGCGCGTTGGCCAGCGCGATATTACCCGCTCGGTAGGCCTGCATCAGCCCCGGCACACCGAGCATCGAGTCCTCGCGGAACGCCAGCGGGTCCATGAAGTCGTCATCGATCCGCCGGTAGAGCACATCCACGCGCTGCAGCCCGTCGGTTGTCCGCATGTAGACAAAGCCGTCCTGCACCACGAGGTCCCGGCCCTCAACGAGCTCAACGCCCATCTGCTGCGCGAGGAAAGAGTGCTCGTAGTAGGCCGAGTTGTAGACGCCAGGCGTCAGCACAGCGACCGTCGGGTCGTCGATCGCATCGGGCGCGAGGTGCGCAAGCGTGTCATACAAGCGTGCCGCGTAATCAAAGACCGGCTTGATCGTGGAGCCCGCGAAGATGCCGGGGAACGATCGCTTCATCAGCATCCGGTTCTGCAGGACGTAGGACACCCCCGACGGGCAGCGCAGGTTGTCTTCGAGGACGTAGACCTTGCCATCGGCACCGCGGATCAAGTCGGTCCCGACGATGTGGCACCAGATCGAGTGCGGCGGATTCAGGCCCTGGCACTGCGGCCGGTAGGAGTCAGCCATCTCCAGGATGTGCCGGGGGATGATGCCGTCGTGGATGATCTGCTGGTCGTGGTAAATATCGTCGACGAGCATGTTCAGCGCCTTGATACGCTGCTTTAAGCCCTTCTCGATCTCGACCCACTCGGCGGCGTTGATCATCCGCGGGATGATGTCGAAGGGGAAGATTTTCTCGGTGCCTTGCTCATCACCGTAGACGGTGAAGGTCACGCCGAGCCGGTACATCGCGCGTTCGATCGCGGCCTTGCGTGACTCGAGCTCGCCATCAGGCAGGGACTGGATCAGTTCCACAAGCAGCTTCGCCTCGGGGCGGACCTGGCCCTGGGCATCAAACATCTCGTCGAAGAAACCTTCGCACTGGTATCCGTCAAATGCGATCACTGCGGAGTCTTCTCAGCTGGCTGGGAGGGTTTTGCAGGCCCCGCCGATACAACCATCATGATAGGGGCTAGGCCGTCGCAGGGTCGTCCAGCTTTACCACCACAAGCGTGATATCGTCGTTCTGTTCACGTGTGCCGCGCCACCGCCGACAGGCGTTGCTAACGGCCTTGGCGATGTCGTCCGCGCTGCCTTGCGCTGCTTCGCGGATCGTCTGCTTCATCCGCTCCTTGCCGAACTGCTGGTTGTGGGGGTTGAAGCACTCCCAGATACCATCGGTCCCAGCGACCAGGACATCGCCCGGCCGCAGCGCATCGGATGTCTGCTCGTTGTACTGCCAATCGCTGTCGATACCCAGCGGGATGTCGTGGCCCTCGAGTTCGAAGAAGCCGTCGTCGGCGGGGCGGTAGACCAGGACCGGGTCGTGGCCGGCCGACATGTAACGCACCCGGATCGGGCCTTCGGTCTCGCCGGGGTTTTCGATGATGAGGTACATCACCGTCATGAACCGTCCGGTGAACTCGCTGTCGCAGAGCTGCTTGTTGACGGCGGTAAAGACCTCGCCAAGCGAGCCGGTGGTATTCGCGTGGCTCCGGATGAGTGCCCGGCCGGTCGCCATGAGCAGAGCGGCCGCGATGCCGTGGCCAGTGACATCTCCCACGGCGACCGCGATCGCGTTGGGCCCGAGCTGGTCGAGCTGGATGAAGTCGTAATAGTCCCCGCCGGTCTCGTCGCAATATTCGCTATGCCCGGCGAGGTCCAGGCCTTTCATTTGTGGGGGGGCTTGCGGCAGCAGGCTCTGCTGCACCTGCATCGCCACGGCCAGCGACTCACGGATCTTCATCCGGTCACGCAACGCCGGCACCATCGCGTTGAACGCGTCACCCAGCTGGCCAAGCTCGTCCTTGCGGCGAACCTGTACTTTGGTATCAAGGTCACCGCGGGCGACACGCATGGATGCGTCGGCCAGCTCGCTGATCGGCCGGGTCAGCCTGAACGATGTCAAGAACGCGGACGCGAACACGATCAGCAGCAGCAAGATCAGGATCCCGCCGGTGTTCACCAGCGACGCGGTCAGGTCTTCGTTGACCTGCCGGACCTGCTGCTCGGCGGGCCTCTGGATCGTGCGCGTGGGCGCGATGATCATCGCGAAGACCCGCCTGCCTTCATCGCCGGTGCCGATCTGGCCATACGCGATCATCCGGTCCTGCCCATCGATCATGACGCGCTGGACGCCGGACTTGCCGTTGACCAGGTCATCTGAAACCACCGCGCGGTCGTCAGCACTGTCGAAGGCGACCGTCTCGAGGGTTCTCTGACTACGCCGCTTGCCCTGCTCCTGCATGATGTCGGCGACGACATAGACATCTGCGGGGAACGATGTGTCAGCGACCTGGTCCGCGTTGTCACCCCGTGACCGATCAGATAGCGGGCGAACAGGTCGGCCCGGCTGGTTGTTGCGGTTGGGCTTGCTCGGCCTATCGCGCAGCTTTTCGCGCACCGAGCGCAGCCCCTGCCGGTCCTTGGCCGGGTGGCTGGCAACAACGATCACGCTCGCGTCCTCCGCCCACTCCGTGTTCAGCGCGAGCGGGTCTAAGAGCTCGCTGACGCGGAGATCAATCGCGGTCACACCCGCCAGTTCTCTGCTGCGGTTGGCAACAGGCATCGCGAACGTAATCACCAGCTGCCCGGTCGCCGCATCGACGTACGGCTGGCTGGTCACAGCGCCCCGCGCGTTGATCGCGCGTTCGTACCAGTCCTGGTCCTTCGGGTCGTAGCCCTCGGGGAACGCGGACTTCGCCGGGTACGAAAAATGCATCCCCGACTCAAGAGAGGTGTACTGCCAGAGGATCGTCTCGTCGACCTTGTCGTGGATCTCCCGGTAGACGGGCGTCATGCTGGCGAGCTTGTCGAGTTCCAGCCGGGACTCATTGCTGACCACTTCGTCGAAAGACAGGTAGACCTGCGTGTCGTAGGTGATCATGAGCGGCTCAAGCCCGCCATCTTCGGTCACGACCGCGTGTCGCAGGCTCGGCTCGATTTTATAGGGCCCTGCACCATCCGCCTGGTACAACGCCAACTCCTGGACGCTCGGCAGCCGCACCGCGTTGCGCGGCTGCGGGCCCTTCAATCGGAACTCGACGTGGCTAGCTTGGAGCTTGAGCAGGGAAAGGCCGAGGTTGCCGACCTGGTCCAGCGAGCTGGCGTAGCCCTTGACCGTGCGCTGCATGTCTTCCTGGGCCTGGTCGTTGAGCTGCTCGCGCATCTGCTCGGCGACCTGGGTCTGGAGGCGGTAGATCGACACCGCCTGAACCGCGCGCACTGCCAGCATCGGCAGCACCGCCGCCATCAATAAAACCAGCATCACCTTGCGACGCAGCGACATCTATGGCGATGATATCGCACAAGATGTGTAAGCACTCAAACTGTTGTGGGCGTTCTGTTGAAAAATTGGTATTAGCTCGGTTTGTAAAAGACCAAACCGTTGCTTGTTGTGCGGTAGACGCGGGCGCTTTGTTGTTGCGTTTGTCAAGTTGAGAAATGTGGAGAGGTTGTATTGACACCGTGGTGTCGGCCGGGTTAGCTTGCACGTTGCGTTAATGATTTCAACGCCGCAGGTGTTCATGGCCAACCGAGGCAGCCCCAGCCCAGCCGGTCAATCCGTAGCCCTGCGGTTAAAAATGGTGAATCGATCTCGGAGCCGCGATGACCCGACTGGACAGCGCGCAGTGGCAACTTCTAATGGATTATCTCCGTGAGAACCACGGGCCGATCTGTCGGCAATGGTTCGAGGAACTCGAGCCTGTCGGTATGGACTCGGGCTGGCTCGAGATCCAGACCGCCACGAATGTGCAGCAGAACTACCTGCAGAACAAGTGCCTGGACCCGTTCAACGAGGCTGCGCAGCACGCCACCGGTGCGCTGGTTGGCGTTAGGTTCGTCAGTGAGTCCACCCGGTCGACCCCGTCCAAGCAAGCAGGGGCTATGCAGGCCGGCCTGTCCAACAACCACACCAGCGTCCCACGCCCGCTGCCGGACCACCTGGTCAGCGACTACGGCACCGAGCCGATGGTCCTCTCGCCGGACTACTCGTTCGACAATTTCATCTCCGGGCCGAACAACCGTCTGGCCTATGCCGCCGCCGTCGCCGTCGCGGACCAGCCCGGCACGGCGTACAACCCGCTGTTTATCCACGGCGGGGTCGGTCTAGGCAAGACACACCTCCTGCAGGCGATCTGCCAGAAGATCCTCAACGCCAACCCGGAATTCAACATCCTCTATGTTTCCTGCGACGCGTTCATGAATCAGTTTTTTGAATGCGTGCGCAGCGGGCAGATGAGCGAGTTCCACCACCGCTACCGCCATGTCGACATGCTGGTCATCGACGATATCCACTTCCTCGCGGACAAAGAGCGCAGCCAGGAAGAGTTCTTCCACACCTTCAACGAGCTGTACCAGCACAACAAACAGATCGTGCTCAGTTCCGACGCGGCGCCCAACGAGATCCCCAAGCTCGAGGAGCGCTTGGTCAGCCGGTTCAACTGGGGGCTGGTTGCGCAGGTGAGTAAGCCCTGCTTCGAGACGCGCATTGCGATCCTCAAAGCCAAGGCCCAGCTGCGCAGCGCCGCCGTGCCCGATGAAGTGCTCGAGCTGATCGCGAGCCGGGTGGACACGAACGCGCGCGAGCTCGAAGGTGCGATCACCAACCTCATCGCGCACGCCAAACTGCAGAACCTGCCCATCGGGATGGAGCTTGCCCGTGAGATGCTCGGCGCCGAGGCCCCTGCGCCGCGCAACAACCAGGTCACGCTGCAGGCGATCATCGACGCCGTCACCAACTTCTACAACGTCAAGCTGCAGGACCTCCAGTCCCGTCGCCGGCACAAGTCGATCACCGAGCCACGGCAGATCTGCATGTGGCTGGCCCGCAAGAACACCCGCTTCTCCCTCGAAGAGATCGGTGGCTACTTCGGCGGGCGAGACCACACCACCGTCATGCACTCGATCAAGACGGTAGAGGCGCGTAGCGAGACCGACCCGGTCTACGCCGGCCAGGTCCAGCAGCTCAACGAGCAGATCCAGGAACAGGTCTGACCCAGCAAATTGTCGCGTCAGCGGGCAAGCGGCGAGCACGGTGGAAATAAGCAGCAGATAGGTATGTGTCTAGCTAAGGCCTTGGCATACGGACGCCCCTCTGTTCTGTGGAAAAGACGTGTAGAAGCGCCCCGTTTGTGTCTGCTGGATGAGCGTCGATCGGGGGCGAATGTCACCGCAGAGCAGATCTGCCTTGGATTGAAGCACCAGATCCTGTGATCCCCGGCGCTTGGTGAGCGCCCGCAACAGCGTCCCGACAGATCTTTACATTGCCTCGACGTACACAAAGCCTTTTATATATATGACTTAGGATCTCGAATTTCAGTTATCCACAAAGCGCCAAGCCTTTACGAGAGAGAGAAGCTTACTATCTTTTCTTTCTCTCTCTAATAGATTCACACCGGCCGCACTGATCAGTCGCAACCGGTTCTCTTCGAAACCCGCTTTGGGACAGATCGGGGATAAGTCGGATTGATCCCACTCGCATCAGTCCATTGGCTGGCACGCCGGGCACCAGGCCGTCGTCCGCCCGGCGACCTGGTCGGTCTCGATCCGGCTGTCGCAGCCGCGTCGCGTGCAACGCAGACCCGCCCGCCCGTAAACGCGGTGGTGCTCCTGCTGGCTGCCCCGCTGATTGTCTGCATCGACATAGTCCCGCAGGCTGGACCCGCCCCGCAGGATCGCCCCGTTAAGCAGCGTCTTCATCCGGCGGACCAATCCCGGCACAAGCGTCCGATCCAGCCGATCCGCCGGCAATCTGGGGTGCAGCTTCGCCTTGAATAGCAGCTCATCCACGTAGATGTTGCCCAGCCCGGCGACTACGTGCTGATCCAGCAGCGCTGCCTTGAGCGCTCGCCGCGTCTTGGACAACCCTTTCCCAAGCTGGCTGGGCGTGATCGTGAGCGCATCCGGGCCGAGCCTGGACCACCGTGCATTGATGAGTTGGTTGAGTTTGTCAAATGTCCACACCCCGCCGAACCGCCTGGGGTCGGTGAACCGGATGGCATGACCGCCGTCCAAGTACCAGACCACGTGTGTGTGTGCCGGCCAATCCGAACCCGACATGCTTGTTGTTCGTTGCTTTGTGGTCCCTGCAGGTTCCCCAAGCCCTACTACACACAACTGGCCCGACATCCCCAAGTGGACCGAGACACACCCGCCCCCGCTACCGACGAGTGCAAGCTGCTTGCCATGACGGACGACTTCAGACACCCGATCCCCGACGAGAAGCGCTGCCGGGCTTACCGAACCTGTTATTACATCCGCCCGCATAACGCGCACCGACGTGACTCGGCGTCCCATCACCAGGCGCTCCAGCGACAAACGAACGCACTCCACCTCGGGCAACTCAGGCATGCCGCGATCATAGCCCGACAAAAATACACAGGTGGCACGGGCGTCCCACCCGTGTAACAGCGGCACAGACTTCGTCACAGGCGTCCCGCCCGTGCCACCTGTCCACGGCTATACTCGATCGCCGCTTGCCCCTTTATGAAAGGCCCATCCATGTCTGATCCGACCCCGCCCGATGCTTCGCTGGACCTGGTCCAGGAAGTCAGCCAAGCCGCGAAGGGGCTCAGAGAACAGGTCGGGCAGATCGTTGTCGGCCAGGACGAGGTCATCGAGCAGTTGTTTATCTGCCTCTTCACTAAGGGACACGGCCTGCTGGTCGGGGTGCCCGGGCTCGCAAAGACCCTGCTTGTCTCAACCGTTGCGCAGACCCTGTCGCTGCAGTTCAACCGCATCCAGTTCACTCCCGACCTCATGCCGTCGGATATCACCGGCACCGAGGTGATCGAAGAGAACAAAACAACAGGCCACCGCGAGATGCGTTTCGTCAAGGGCCCGGTCTTTGCCAACGTCATTCTCGCCGACGAGATCAACCGGACCCCGCCCAAGACCCAGGCGGCACTCCTCGAGGCGATGCAGGAGCACCACGTCACCGCGGGCGGGATGCGGCACGCGCTGCCACAACCCTTTTTCGTCCTCGCGACGCAGAACCCGATCGAGCAGGAAGGCACCTACCCGCTTCCCGAAGCGCAGCTAGACCGGTTCATGTTCAACATCAAGGTCGGCTACCCGACCGAGTCCGAGGAGCTGGAGATCGTGAAGCGCACGACCTCACGCAGCAAGGTGTCGATCGAGCACGTGCTGACTTCGGACAAGGTCTTGCAGATCCAGGACGTGGTGCGCGACGTCCCCGTTGCCGAGCACGTGATCAAATATGCGCTCAAGCTAGTTCGCGCGACACGCTTCCCCGAGAAGGGCGAGGCCGACCCGAGACCAGATTTCCTCGCAAACTACCTGCGCTGGGGCGCGGGTCCGCGCGCGAGCCAGAACCTCATCCTCGCGGGCAAGGCCCACGCGCTCCTGCACGGCCGAACACATGTTGAGCCGGAAGATATCGCGGCCGTCACGCTGCCTGTCCTGCGCCACCGCATCCTGACTAATTTCGCCGCCGAGGCGGACGGCGTTACGAGCGATGACCTGATCACGCAGCTGCTTGACAAGATCAAGGTCGATGCAGCCAGCGATGCCCAGGCGGAAGCGGTCCTGCACTAATTGTTTTGAAACCACAGATGCACACGGATTCACACAGATGAATCTGGATTGACATCTGTGTGAATCCGTGTGCATCTGTGGTTAATAACATGCCTTCTTCAACCGCATCCTTTACCAGCTACCTCGACCCCGAGACGCTCGCGCGCGTCGGGTCGCTGGAGCTTCGGGCGCGGATGATCGTCGACGGCTTGATGACCGGGATGCACCGCTCGCCCATGCAGGGGTTCAGCGTCGAGTTTGCGCAGCACCGCCAATACGTGCCCGGCGACGACCCGCGCTTCCTGGACTGGAAGGTGATGGCCAAGACGGACAAGCTGTACCTCAAGCAGTACGTCCGCGAGACGAACCTGGACCTGATGGTGCTGGTCGATGTCAGCAACTCGATGGACTACACCTCGGCCGCGCGATTCTCCAAGAAGCCCAAGAGCGAGCAGATGAACCAGGGCAACGCGCCCAGTGGCGTGGGGCGCGACTTTAAGGGCAAGCCCCCGGCCGGCTGGCGGAAGATCGACCACGCCTGCGCGCTGGTCGTCGCACTCGCGCAGCTGTCGCTGAACCAAGCAGATCGCGTAGGCCTGGGCGTGTTCGCCGACGAGGTCAAACGGTCGACACGGTTGAGCAACAACCAGGGCCACTGGCGGGACATCACAACCGCGCTGGTGGAAGCGTCGATGGTGGGGGAGCCGAGCGACCAGAAGGCTAGCAGCGAAACGATCCAGGGCCGAACGAACCTTGGCACGATGTTCGATCAGCTGCTTGCCCAGCTCAAGCGTAAAGCATTGATTGTTTTGATCAGCGACCTCTTCGACGACATCGAGAACATCGAGCGAGGGTTGGCCCGGCTGCGATACCGCGGGCACGACGCGCTGGTGATCCAGGTCATGGACCCGGCCGAGCTGAACTTCCCTTTCCGCTCGGTCAGCGAGTTCCGCGGGCTCGAAGGCGAGGGCCGGCTGCCGCTGGACCCGCACGCGATCCGCAAGGCGTACATAGAGGTCGTCGAAGAACACACCCGCGCGGTCGAACGGGCCTGCCAGAAGTTCCAGATCGACCACATCCGCTTGAACACGAGCGAGCCGCTGGGCCCGCCTTTGTCGCACTTCCTGGCCAAGCGCACCGCCATGATTAACCGGGGGAGTTGATTTTGGAACCGCAGATGAACGCAGATACACGCAGATGCTCAAGGCAAATCAATCTATTTCGGATTGATACCTACGCGCACTTGTTGTTGAGGTTTGGATCTGCGTTCATCTGCGTTTATCTGCGGTTCCAGAAACGAACAGGAGTTGTTGTATCAGCGTGATGATCGCCCAAGCCGCCGGACTCTTTACCGCGCCCGCCCTAGCCGCGATCGGCGCGGCGGCGGTGTCGATCCCGATCATCATCCACCTGATGAGCCGGTTCCGCCGCAAGCCCGAGGCCTGGGGCGCGATGCGGTTTTTGATCGAGGCGTACCAGAAGCAGCGTAAACGCCTTCAGCTCGAAAAGCTCTTGCTCTTACTCGTGCGCTGCATGGTTGTTCTACTGGCGGGCCTTGCTTTAGCAGGCCCGGTCCTGAGCGGGTGCTCCAAAGACGGCTTGGCATTCGCGGGCAGCGGCGGCCGTGTGGTGTACCTGGTCATCGATGATGCGCTCTCGAGCCAGACGCGCGAAGCGGGGACCACCCGGTTGGAGCAGCACAAAGAACAGGCCATGTCCGTCCTCGACGAGATGGGCCCATCGGACCGCGCGGTCATCATCCGCATGGCCCGCCCGGTCAGGCAGGCTCTTGATGAGCCGACCTCCGATGTAGCGATGCTCCGCAAAACGATCGAGGCCATCGAGCCGCGTTTCAGCCGGGGCGCGTTGATCGACTCGCTGATGCTCGTGCAGGCCTCGATCGAATCGCAGGGGTCCGATGACGCGGTCGTCGTGCTGCTCAGCGATTTCCCCGGCTCGGCCGACTACTTCGAACAGCCGCTGCCGCCTGAGCTCGAAGGCCTGGGTGATCGCGCGACCATCGTCACCTCCCAGCCCCCGCAAGGCACGGACAACGTGCAGGTCCTCTCGCTTGGATTGCGCCGGCAGATGGTGGTCGCGGAATCCACCGGCGCTACCGTGGTTGGCGGGCAGGTCACGCTGCGCCGCTTCGGCTCGATCGCTCAATCCCGCAAAGTAGAACTGCAGGTCCAGGTCGAATCCCCATCCGGAGAGGTGCTAACCGAGACTACCCGTGGGGTCAGCTTCGAGACAGGCACCCGCGAACAGAGCGCCAACTTCGACCTGCCCGTCCAGCTGCCCGGCGACGAGCTGATCGGCAGCGGCCGGGAACTGGTCGTGCGTGCGTCGCTTATCGCCGACACCACTGACGCCGGGCTTGATGTGTTGCCTGCGGACGATGTTGCGGTCGCGGTCGTGCGCTTGCGCGACCGTTTGCAGGTCGCGCTCATCGACAACGAGCAGGACATCAACCCCAATCCCGGCGAGCTCGAACCCTGGCAGTGGATACGTGCAGCGTTGTCCCCGCGTGGACCGAGCGCCGCTGGCTCGTTCGAGCTGTCCACAATGCTACCCGCCGCGATCAACGACGACGCGCTGGAGCCGTTTGATGCGGCAGTCGTGCTGCGTCCGGACGAACTGACGCTGCGCGGCTGGGAATCGCTGACCGCGTTCGCCGAGCAGGGTGGATTGGTCTGGGTCTTTACGCCGGCGCTTGAAACCGAGCCGGACTGGGCCCAGACGATGAAGCGGCAGTTCGACCTGCCCTGGGTCTTCGGCGAGGCACTGGTGCGATACGAACCGGCCGAGGGTTCTGAGCAGACCCTGGCCGAGGTCGACGAGACAACCGCGCCGCCCGAGGCGCTGCAGTTCCTCGCGGCGGACTGGCGTGAAAAGCTCGGCTGGTGGTCGCTGAGCAGCTGGCTACCGCTTTCGACCGACCCGGAAGACAGGTGGGCGGTGCTCGTGACGGATGACCCGGCACTGCCAGAGAGCGATATGCCTGTGGTTCTTGCGCAGCGCTCGATTGGCGATGGCTCGCTGGTCTTCAGCAGCGTGCCCCTGGACACGCGGTTCACGAACCTGCCGATCCGTGCGTTGTTTGTGCCGCTGATGCACGACACGCTCCGCGGTGTGCTGGGCAACGCATCGGGCCAACCGCCACTAATAGCGGGGAACCAGCCCGGTCTTGGGCGGTACTGGCGCGGGGTTGGCGAACTCGACCTGCTGGGAAATGCAGACGCTACAAAACTGCTCGTGCAGAGTGATGGTAATACTGCTGTGCTGCGCGAATCCGCGGAACAACCGGGCGTCTACCAGGGCACGGTTGGCGGGAGCCCGAGGCTGCTCGCGGTCAACGCCGACCCGGACGCGGGCGATACCGTGGGCGGCACCGGCGCGCTCGAGCTGCTGCTCGACGAACTCGGCGGCTGGTCTTATCTCAGCGAACGCGAGCAAGCCGGCGGCGTGCTCGCCAAGACCACGCTGGGCAAGGACCTGACCATGCTCCTGCTCTGGCTGCTGCTGGGGTTTGTGCTGCTTGAAACCTTCCTCGCGCGTTGGTTCAGCCACGCGACGGACCACGAGACCCAGACCATCGTCGGTCGGGCACTCGGCGCGCTCAGCGGCAAGACCCCTCAGCCGGAGGGCGGCGCATGACAACAGTTGCCCCGTTGTTGGCTTCGTGGTTGGACGGCCTCTTTGGGCTGGACAGCTCGATGTCGCTCAGCGATGAGAATACGGCGCTGGGCTGGGCGCACCCGCTGCCTGGCTGGGCCTGGCTTTTGATCATCATCGCAGCGTTCGCCATTGCACACGGCAGCTACGCGCGGATGGAAGGCGCACGCTGGGCCCGCTTTGGGCTGGCGATGTTCCGCACGCTCTTGCTCATCGCGCTGGCGGTGCTGCTGGCCGGGCCGACGGTCGTTAGGACGGACATCACGCCCGAGTCGGACTGGCTGCTGGTGATGGTGGACCGCAGCGCGTCGATGACGTTTGAAGACACCCAGGACGGCGAACGCGCGATCAGCCGGGACGAAGCGCTCAAACAGGCCCTCGCCGACCAACTCGAACTTTTTAGCGAAGAAAAGCTCGGCGAAACGCGGAACATCGTCTGGTTCGGCTACGACCGAGAGGCGTACCCGATCGACGCGCCGACCGCGGACAACCTGCTCAGCGACCCAAGCGTGCAGGCAACCAACCTGCGCACCGCGGTCGATCAGGCGCTGCAGGCCGCCGCCGGGCGGACCATCTCAGGCGTCGTCCTCTTCGGTGACGGCCAGTCCCCGCAGCCCACCGGCGAAGCCACGATCGAAAAACTCGTCCGCCAGGACATCCCCGTCTTCAGCGTCCCGCTGGGCAGCGCGGTGCCCCGGCTCGACCTCGCGGTGCAGCGCATCGATGCGCCGGTCAGCGCATTTGCCGGCGACCTCGTACCCGTCACCGTCACCGTCCGCCGGCAGGACATCCTGCCCGGCGAAGACCCGGACCTGACGATCGATCCCACGAAGGTGATCGTCCGGCTGATCGACGCGGACACCGGCGACGTCGTCGACGAGCGCACGCTTGAAGAAGACGGATTCGCCAGCCCCGTCCGCCTGCAGGCACAATCCGAACTGGCGGGCGAGCTGAATCTCCGGGCCGAGGTTTCTTACGAGGGCAGTGTCCAGGACGTCCAGACCGAGATCGCGACGAAGAACAACAGCCGGTCGGCGTCGATCGCGATGGTGGATCGAGCCCTCAAGGTGCTCTACGTCGACCGGGTCCGGTTTGAGTACAAGTTCCTCGTGCCGATGCTCAAGCGTGAGGAATCGATCGATTCGTCGATCCTGCTGGTCGATGCGGACCGCGGGTTTGTGCAGGAGGGTGATACGCCGTTGTCGCGTTTCCCGTTGACGGCGGAGGAGATCCGGCCGTACGACGTGATCGTGCTCGGCGATGTGCACCCGCGCTTCTTCTCAGACCAGCAGCTGGCGTTGATCCGCGAGCATGTGGCAACCCGACGGGCCGGGCTGTTGTGGATCGGCGGCGAGCGCCATACGCCGAACCTCTACGCAGGGACGGACCTGGAGCTGCTGCTGCCCATGACGACGCCGTCGGCGGTCGGCCGCCTGGTGCCCGACGCGGGCGGTTTTGAAGTGCCGATCGAGCCTACGGAGGTGGCGAAAGAGTTGAACCTGCTGCGTTTGTCGCTGAAACGCGATAGCGAGGTCGGCTCACCGTTAGCAGAGTGGCCCAGCAACCTGCCGCCGTTCCGCTGGGCGCAGGACCTCGGCACATTGCGCCCCGGCGCGCGGACGCTCGCCCACGCGCTCGGCATGGTCAGCGCGGTCACCAACCAGCCCTCGCCACTCGTCGTGCTCTACCGATTCGGCGGCGGCGAGGTGATCTACGTCGGTACCGATGAGACGTTCCGCTGGCGCAAGGTCGGCGGCGAGGTCTACTTCGAGCAGTTCTGGATCCAGCTGATGCGCAAGCTCGGCCGAACCCGCCTCCAGCAGATCGACGACCGGGCGCGCTTCACGGTGTCGCCTCCGGCGGTCGACCTCGGCGCGACCCAGCTCGCTGAGCTGATCATCGACGACCCGGCCCTGATCCGCAGCGCGCCGCAGAGCGTGCGCGTCGAGGTGCTGGAGCGCGGCCTGACCGATGAAGACGAACTCACCCCGGTCGGCGAGGTCGAGCTCAGGCCCGCCGGTTTCCAGGGCGATGTCGACTCGGGCGCCCGCGCGGTCTACCAGGCGAACTGGCGGTCCGATCGGCCCGGCCGGTTCGTGCTCCGGATCACCGAGCCGCTGCTCGAAGCGCTCGAGCTCGAAGCCCCGGCCGAGGTCCGCGACCCGGCCGAAGAGCTGGCCCGTGCCGCGACCGACCACGACCGGCTGGTTCGGCTGGCCAACGGGACTGGCGGGGCGGTCGTCGAGCTGACCAATCTCGCCCAATTGGAAACCCTCATCCCCGACCGTTCACGCGAGCTGACCAGCGAGACCCGCCAGCCGCTGACCAACACCCTGATCGCGCTGCTGGTGCTGCTGGGCCTGCTGACCCTGGAATGGGCGCTACGCAGGGGGCTGAAACTGGTCTAAGATAGGGCTAAGCGCCTGTCAGGAAAGAAAATGGGGCATGGAACCCGGAACCCCGCCGATTCGTCCTAGTATGGTCGGTGGCCCGCCTGCGTCGATAGAAGAAGTATCCCTTCCGGATAGGAGCTACGCCTCTTGCAACACATCGCCCAACAGCTGCGAACCGTACGGCGGACGGGACGTCTACTCCTCATCGTTCGTCGGCTGGCCCAGCTGCTGGTGGTGCTGCTTCCCCTGGCGGTCCTGCTCGGGCTGCTGGACTACGCCTTGCGGATGCCCGGTGCGATGCGGCTGCTGATCGGGCTGGCGGTGCTGGGACTAGCCGGGGTCTGGCTTGTGACGCGGTTGAACCGAGCGCTTCGGTTTTGGCCCTCACTGGCAGAGCTCGCGCTGCGGGCCGAGCGGCTGTACCCGCAGCTGGCCGGGTCGCTGGCCTCGGCAGTGGAGTTCTCGCTGGCGCCGGCGGGCTACGCCGAGCCGAGCTCGACCGCGTCGATGGCGAAGACCGCGGTCGACGAGATGGAAGAGAAGACCAAGGACGTCGACGTCAAGCGGATGGTCAAGCTCAAGCCGACCGTGCAGGCGTGTCTGTTGGCCGTGCTCGCGGCGTTGATCCTCGTATCAGTTGTAGCGGCCGCGCCGCAGGCGTCTGCCACCGCGGCGCAGCGCTGGCTGCTGCCGATGGGCGACACGCAGTGGCCCAAGGTCAACGAGGTCGAGGTGCTTACGCCCGACGACGCAGTGTTCGCCGCGGACGGCAAGGTGCGGCTGCGTGCTCAGGTGACCAAAGGCTGGAATGACGGCATGCGCATGACGGTGCAGTACCGCGTGCTCGACGAAGCCGGCGAGGGCGAGTGGCAGAGCGTCCGCGTCGCCGAGCAGAAGAACGTGTCCAAGCCCGGGCAGCACCTATACGAAGCCATGCTCGATGTACCGCCGGCCGTGGCCCGCTCGTTGATGGCCGGGCAACGCAGCAGCGCGACGCTTGAGGTCCGCTACACCGCAGGCGACGACACGACGCCGACGCAGTCGCTGACGGTTGCTGCTCGGCCGGAGATCGCGTCGGTCGTGATCTCCAGCGCACCGCCCGAGTACGCGCTCGGCTTGATCGGCGAGCAGCAAGTCGCCCTGCACGAGCAGACCGACCGGATTGTTTCGGCATCGGTCTTGTATGGCTCTTCGATTGATTTCGAAGTGAAGTTCAACAAGCCCCTGCCGATCGAGTCGGCTCAGGCCGTCGTCGACCGCGTGGCTAGGCAGCCAGTCTTATTCGCTGCTGCTCCGGGTGACGCAGCGCTTCGTTGGCGCACCGACCCTGATGTTCAGCTGGATCAGCCTACCAGCGACACTGTGAGCGGTTTTACCGTCACGGGCGTGCTAGCCTCAAACCTACAGGTACAACTGCCACTGACCGATGACTTTGGGCTCAAGTCCGCCGAGGGCGACCGGGCTTACCAGGTCCAGCTGATCGCTGACGAGCTGCCCGCATCTGTGCTGACCCAGCCGGCGACCGATGAATCCGTGCTGCCGGATGCGACGGTGCAGATCAGCGCGATGGCTCAGGACGACATCGCGATGCAGTCGCTATCGCTCGACATCGTCGTGCCCGACCGGGACAACACGCCCGAAGATGCCGAGGAGATCGCGACGCGCTCGCTAGGGGGTGCCGGCCTGCTGGTGACCGGTCGTACCGAGACGCTGGAGCTCGACTACGCGCTCAACTTGAGCGAGCTGAAGCTGCTGCCGGGCGACGAGGTGCTCATCACCGCGATGGGTCAGGACATCTACGAACTAGACGGCTACCGCCACGACCCGGTCGCATCCGATACGCGTCGGCTGCGCGTGATCACCGAGCAAGAGCTGGCCGACCAGGTCCGCCGGGTATTGCGTGGTGTGCGGAACACGGGCCAGTCGCTGGAGCGCAACCAGCGCCTGGTCAGCGAGCGCACCGAGACCAGCCCGCCGGCCGAGACCGCTGATCAGCAGGGCGATATCAGCCGACGCATCGCGGCGCAGCAGGACACGGTCGAGGCGCTTCGTGATCGGTTGGCTCGTAACCGCCCGCACAACCTCGAAGCCCTCGAAGACCTGCTGGACCGGGCCGACGCGATGCTGGAGCAGGCCGAGCAGGCCAGCGAGCAGGCGGAGCAGGCGCTGGGCGAGGCCGCTCAACAGCAACAACAAGGCGAGCAGGCTCAACAGCTTCAGCAAGATGCCGCCGCGGAAGCCAATGAAAACGCCGAAGCACAAGCCAAGCAAGACGCCGAGCAGGCGAAGCAGAACCAGCAGCAGGCCGAAGGCGAGGCGCGTGAAGCGCAGGCCGAAGCGCGAGAACAGCTCGCCGAGCTCGTCGCTGCCCTCGACACCGGCGAATCGGTCGGCGAGATCGAGTCAGAACTGTCTGACATCCAACGCGAAGCCGAGCGTGCCGCGCAGAAGACCAAGGAATTGCTACCGAAGACGATCGGGCAAAAGGCCGAGGACCTGGACGACAAGACGCGTCAGGAGCTGGAAGAGAACGCGGACAAGCAGCGTGAGCTCGCCGACCGTGCCGAAGCGTTGGTGGACAAGATGCGTGCCGCCGCCGAGCAGATCGGGGAGAACGGCGAGACCCCCGAGGAACGCGCGACCGCCGAGACCTTATCGCAGGCCGCAGACATCGCCGAGCGTCAGGGGCTGCAGGAGAAGACGGAAGAGGCCGCCGAGAAGCTGGACCAGAACCAGGTCGCCGACGCCGCGAGCCAGCAGCAGCAAGCGATGAACACGCTCGAGCAGATGATGGAGGAGCTGGGCAAGCAGCAGCAGCGTCGGCAGGAAGAGCTCAAGCGCCTGCTGCAGGAGCTGGCCCAGAAGATCCAGAAGCTGGTCGACGAGCAGCGCAGCCAGCTCGCCCGTGCTGACGCGGCCCAGCCCAACGCGCTCGGTGTGTTGGAGCAGCCGCAGTTCATGCTGCGTAAGCGCACGATGGCGGTGCAGGCCGAGGCGATGCAGGCACCCAAGACCGAGCCTGCCGGCGAGCCTCTGGGCAACGCGGTGAAGGCCCAGGCCGAGGCGATCAAGGCCATCCGGGTCAGCGACAAGACGAGCACGCTCAACCACGAGACTGAGGCGCTCGCACAGCTCGAGGCCGCGCTTGCCCTCATCAACCAGCAGCAGGAGCAGCAGCAACAAGAGCAGCAGCGCGAGGAACGCTTTGCTCTTCGGCAGGCCTACTACGACCTCGCCGACCGGCAGGAACGCCTGTTCACCATCGCGACCCAGCACCAGCAGGACGAGGACTACACCCGCCGTGACTGGCGTCAGATCAACCGGCTCTACGTGGAGCCGCTGGAAGATAGGAGCATCGAGGAAGAGCAGGCCACGATCCGCACGGCCGCGAAAGAGCTCGAAGAAAAGGCCGGCGAGGCGATGGTCTACCAGTCGCTACACCGCCGGATCGACCAGGCCGCGAACCGCGCTGAAAACCGCCTGCAAGGCCGGCGCATCGACGCGCTGGTGCTTGACGATCAACGCAGCGTGATCGTGATGCTCCGCGCGATGGGCGATGCGCTCGACGACACCGCCGACCCCGATAAGTTCGAGCAAGATGAGCAGGAACAGGAACAACAGCAAGGCGAGCAACAGCCCGGCCAGGGCGAGGGCGAAGAGCAACCGCTCGTGCCGGATCTGGCGCAGATCAAGCTGCTCCGCGAGGTCATGATTGTGTTGCGTAACCAGACCGAGTCGATCGCCGAGTCAAGAGACAACCTGCCTGAAGCGGACCGCAACCAGCGGCTTAACGATCTGGCTGAGCAGCAGCGCGAGCTGAAGTCGCTCGGCGAACAACTGATCGAGAAGCTCAAGCAGCAGATGCAGCCCGGCGGGCCCGGTGCAGAATCGCCGCCCGAATAAGATGAAACGTCGCGGCTACGCCGTGCGAACCGGAGACCATCATGAAGTTCACTTTGCAACAACTCTTCGCTGCCGGGCTAACCCTAACGGCCGCATTTGCGTTGCCCGCAGGTTCGTACGCTCAGGACGCAGCCGACAACGAAGCGCCGGCCGTCGAGGAACAGCCCGAGGCTGCGGACGAGCCGTCGATCGATGACCTGCTGGGGCTGGAAGATGATGGGCCTAAGGAAGAGCCCAAGGCGGATGGGCCTGGCGAGACCGACCCTAAGCTGACCCGCGACCTGGACAAGGCGTTGACCGGTCAGCAGGCGGCGGACCAGTTTGCGCAGGCGATCGAAGAGATGGAAGAGGTCGCGATCCGGCTGGGCGACGAGTCGGACCCGGGCATCGACACGCAGCGGATGCAGGACGAGATCATCCTCAAGCTCGAGCAGATCATCGCGTCGGCCGAGAAGACCAAGAGCCAGCAGAAGCCCAAGCCCGGCCAGGGCCAGCCGCAGCAGCAGGCCCGCCAGGCCGACAAGCAACAGGGCCAGCCGCAAGGCGAGCAAGAGGGCGACAAGCCCGGTGAACAACAGGGTCAAGAGGGCGAGCAGCAGGGCCAGAAGCCCGGCGAGCAAGAAGGTCAGCAACAAGGGCAAGGCCAGGGCGAAGGCGAGCAGCAAGGCGAACAAGAGGGCCAGGAAGAGGGCCAGCAGGCCGGCGGTCAACAGAGCGGCCAGAACGCCGGCAGCAGAGGCGATGTACGCAACGAAGAGCTGTCGATGAAAGACCTCCGCGAAGGCGAGTGGGGCAACCTGCCGCCGCGCCTGCGGGATGAGCTGGCCGAGTCGCTGAGCGAGACATTCAACCCGGTGTATCGCTCCGCGACCGAGGCGTTCTATCGACGCATCGCGGAGATCAGCCAGCAGCAGGCGGAGGAGGGCGAATGAGTTCCCGCGTTTTTCTTTCATCTCTGCTTGTGCTTGGTTTCATCGGGCTGCCTGCCATCGCGCAGGACAAGTCCGAAACCAAAGAAGTCGAGTTCCAAGAGATCACCGACGGACTTGACGAGTCCGTCAAGAAAGGCCTCGCCTACCTCGCGAAGCAGCAGAACGAGGACGGCAGCTTCGACGCCGACCGCTACGGCGGGCCGCACGTCGGGGTCACCGCGATCTGTGGACTGGCGTTCCTGGCCAACGGCGAGTTGCCCGGCCGGGGCGAGTACGGGCACGTGGTGCAAGGGGCCCTGGATTACATCCTCGCCAACTCGCAGGAGTCCGGGCTGATCGCCTCGGAAAACGTATCACACGGGCCGATGTACGGCCACGGGTTCGCGACGCTTTTCCTCGGCGAGATCTACGGCATGACCGATGACGACGACGTCCGTGATGCGCTCGTCAAGGCCGTGCGTCTGATCGTGAAATCACAAAACCGCGAGGGCGGCTGGCGCTACCACCCTGTGCCTTACGAAGCGGACCTGTCGGTCACGATCTGCCAGATCAAGGCGCTGCGCTCGGCAAGGCAGGGCGGGATCGACGTGCCAAAGGAAACGATCGATAACGCGATCGACTACGTGAAGGAGTGCCAAAACAGCTACGACGGCGGGTTCCGCTACATGATCGGCGGCGGCAGCAGCGCGTTCCCGCGCAGCGCGGCGGGGGTCGCCTCGCTCTACTACGCTGGCGTCTACCAGGGCGACGTGATCAAAGACGGCCTAAAGTACCTTAAGGAACGGATCAAGACCGGCGAAGACCAAGGCGGCCACGAGATCTACGGCCACTACTACTGCAGCCAGGCCATGTTCATCGCCGGCGGCGAGCACTGGGCCGAGTACTACCCGATGATCCGCGACCGGCTGATCGGCAACCAGAGCAACGACGGCTCCTGGGATTCCGCCCACGGTAGTGATTACGCCAGCGGCATGTCCCTCATCATCCTACAGATGCCGTACCGGCTACTGCCGATCTTCCAGCGATAAGATTGCTCTCTATGAAGTGTTTCTTCTCCGCCCTGTGCAGCCTGCTGATCGCCTCGTCAGCCCTTGGGCAAAGCGCCATATTACTCGGCCCGGACCTCGAGCCGGTGTCGGTACAGCTTCAAGCGCTCTCGCCCGACGCGATCGAGGTGATCGATGTCAAAGGCAAAACGCAAACACTCCAAATCGAACAAGCCCTTCGGCTGACCCTGACTAGCAACAGCATCGCGACGCCAAGCCAAAACCAAGTCAGGGCCGTGCTGCGGGATGGGCAGGCGGTGGTGGGCTATTGGGGCGGCGCCGGGGACGACGATGAATCGATCTTCGTCAGCTTCGGTGACACCGACCAGAACATCGACCTGCCCCTAGACGAGATCATGTCCATCACCTTCCGCCCGGACGCTACCGCACCAATCGCGGAGGAGGACGATGTCCTCTTGCTCGCGACGGGCGAGAAGCTGGTCGGGTTCTTGGAATGGATGGGTGCGGAGGCGCTCGATTTTGTGGTTGGTGATGCGGACGACCCGATCCAAATCCCGCTGGAGCGGGTCCATGCGGTCTCGATCGCGAACAAGCCGAAGCTGGCCGAGGTCTCGCGCGGCATGGTCCGGGTGACGACGGTGGACGGCTCGGTAATCCTGCTCAATGAGGCAGAGCTTGAGCGCGGGCCGGATGGCGATGCGTTGGTGGGTCTCTCGGCGATGCCGATCACGGGCAAGCCAACCGACAATCAGGACGACGCGCCGCAGGCCGCGTCGCGGCTAACCCTGCCGATCAAGCAGGTAGCCATCATCGAGCCAGTATCCGGCAAACGTCGGCTGATTCCGCTGACCGATCTCGAGGAGCAAGTGATTGGCGGCGGCGAGGTGTTCGGCGTCGCGATGCCGCCGCGCATTAAAACGGATGGTACGCTCCGGCTGCACGCCCCCGTGAAGCTCCGCTACGAGTTGCCCGAAGGATCCAGCCGGCTGGCCTTTTCGGTCGCGATGGATGTTGATGAGGCGATCCCCGAGCCCCGGCGGGCGATGGCGGGCTGCGAGCTGATCGTCTACGACGGCGACCGCGTCCTGGCCAAGCACGCGCTCACCCCCGATGGGCCTGCGAAGCGTATCAACCTGCCACACAGCGGCGACGAGCTACGGATCGAGCTGGCTCCCGGCGTGAATGGCCCTGTCCTCGACCGAGTGGTCATCACCGAGGCCGAAGTGCTTGTCAGCGATTGATGAGCAACCTGCATTCGGCTCGGGCCACATCCTACACATGATAAAATGGTGGTAAAGCTGGACAGTGCCACCATGACCCAGACCGACCCGACCGCGACCGACCACCACGCCGAACCGAATGTCCCGGAGGCTTGGCTGCTGCCACTTCCGATCAACGAGGCGTACATCAACCGCGAGGTGTCCTGGCTCCGGTTCAACGAGCGCGTGCTGCACGAGGCCCTCGACGAACGCACGCCGCTGCTCGAGCGTGTCTCGTTCCTGGCCATCTTCAACTCGAACCTGGACGAGTACTACCAGAAGCGCGTTGGCTCGCTCAAACGCCAGGCCGAGTTGGGCCAGGGCCAACGCGGTGCCGACGGGATGTCGGTCACGGACCAGCTCAAGACGATACGGGAGATGGTCCTGCCGATGCTACAAGCGCAGGCGCACTGCTACAGGAACCAGATCCTGCCTTCGTTGGCACAGCATGGGATCGAGCTGCTGCACTGGTCTGATTTAACGGACGCTGAAAAGCAAGAGGCCGAGCAGCACTTCCTTGATCAGTTGTTCCCGGTCTTGACACCGCTGGCCGTGGACCCCGGGCACCCGTTCCCATTTATCTCAAACCTCTCGACGTCGCTGGGCGTGATGCTGCGGACCCCGCCGAACGACCCGCAGGCGGCGCAGACCGATGCGTCGGGCAGCTTCGGTCTGCAGTTCGCGCGCGTCAAGGTGCCGGAAGTCCTTCCCGGGTGGGTCCGGCTCCAGGCTGAGACCGGCGAGGATGCGGACCGTTACCGCTTCGTCTCCCTGCAGAACCTGATCCACCACAACCTGCACCACCTGTTCCAAGGCATGGAGATCGAAGAGATCGAGCCGTTCCGCGTGACGCGCAACGCCGCGGTCGGCTCGCAGGATGAAGACGCGGAAGACCTGCTCGAGGTCGTCAACGAAGAGCTGCGTCAGCGACGCCTGGCCAACATCGTCCGCCTGGAAGTGGATGACACGCCGTACCGCCCGCTGAACCAGTTTCTGATCGGCGAGATGGGGTTGGCCGAACAGGATGTCTACGAGATGCCCGGCGAGCTGGACTACAACGACCTATGGGTCATCCACGGGATGTGTGACAAGCCGGAGCTCAAGTACGACCGCTGGAAGCCGGTGACGCCGTTACGCTTGATCGACGACGAGGCGAGCATCTTCAGCGTGATCCGCTCGGGCGACGTGATGGCCCACCACCCGTACGAGTCGTTCAGCCACTCGGTCGAGCGGTTCATCCGCGAGGCGTGCAACGACTCGGATGTGATCGCGATCAAGCTGACGTTGTACCGCACCGCGAAGAACTCGCCGTTCATCCCGGACCTGATCCGCGCCGCCGAGTCGGGCAAGCAGGTCGTCGTGCTCGTCGAGCTCAAGGCCCGCTTCGATGAAGAGCGCAACGTCGAACTTGCCAGGAAGCTCGAAAAGGCTGGCATCCACGTGGTCTACGGCGTTGTCGGCCTTAAAACCCATACCAAAACCGCACTCGTCGTCCGGCAAGAATCGCAGGCCCTGCGCACCTACGCCCATATCGGCACGGGTAATTACAACGCAAAGACTGCCGACCTTTATACCGACCTCGGCCTCTTCACCTGCGACCCGCGCATCACGTCGGACCTGGTGCAGGTGTTCCACTTCCTGACCGGCCGGTCAATCGCGCCGGACTACAAGCACCTGCTCATTGCGCCCACCAACATGCGCAGCCGGTTCATAGAGATGATCCAGCGCGAGATCGATCACTGCGCCGCTTGGAAGGAGCGGGGCGGCGACCCGGACGACCCGGAGCGCCCGTACATCCTCGCGAAGATGAACTCGCTCGAAGACAAGGAAATCTGCAAGAAGCTCTACCAAGCGAGCGCTGCCGGCGTGAAGATCGAACTCATCGTACGCGGCTTCTGCTGCCTGAGGCCGGGTGTGGAGGGCCTAAGCGAGAACATCACGGTGATGAGCGTGATCGGCCGGTTCCTCGAGCACTCGCGCGTGTACGTCTTCCGCAACAACGGCGAGCCAGAGTACTACATCGGCTCGGCCGACTGGATGTACCGCAACCTCAACAACCGCGTCGAGTGCATTACGCCGATCTACGAACCGAGCCACCGCGCGGCGCTGCAGGAGATGCTGGATACCATGCTCGTCGACCAACGCCAGGCCTGGGACATGCACCCCGATGGCAGTTACACCCAGCGACAGCCCGGCGATCTCAACTCGGCGTCTTCCGTTGGCACGCACCGCACCCTCATGGACCACACACGCCTGGATCAGATCAACGCGGGGGCCTAACGCCACTCGCTTCAGTCATCGTATGAGCGAAAGACGCTTCCGTCAGAGGTACTGCCAGTCTCCGGTGTGCAGGGTCCAGTACCAGAGTGCCGCGTTGGTGATGCCGTGGGACCAGACGATCGGGCCGAGGCCGTAGCGCCCGCTGGCGGGTTGGTCGGCCCAGGTCTCGCCACGCTTGGGTCGGTTGGTCCACCAGACGAGCAGGCACCAGACGACGCCACAGGCGATGCAGCCGAGGTAGTCCCGCCGCTGGTGGGCGAGCATGAAGACGAACGTCGAGAACACGACCGCGAACAGGCTGATTTGGCCGACGCGATACTCGACGAGCTGCTGGGTAAACATGGGCGGCTGTTCGGCGGCGCGTCGGCCGGCCTTGGTGCCGCTGACCCAGTCGCCGATGAGCGGCATGTCCGACGCGAGCTGGATCACCGCGGTCTTGGTCTTGCCCGCGCTGAAGGCCCCACGCAGTACCGCTGACCGCACCCAGAGCTCTTCAAACAGGGGCACCGCGATCGACATCCCCAGCAGGCGCAGCGACATCGTGGACCAGAACCACGCGGCGCCCAGCGCGTCCCTGTTGTCGGTGAACGCGTGCTTGTCGGTCAGGGCCTCGCTCGTCTCGGCGTCGGGGACCAGCCACTGTGAGGCGTCGGCGGGCACCTGCTCATAAGTGGGGACCAGCCAAGCCATGACGTCGCCAAGCACCGGCGTGCCGACGAACTGGCCGGTCAGCCAGTTGCTCGCGTAGCCAAGGTAGACCCAGGTGAAGCAGAGCCCCAGGCCGGTCGGCACCGCAAGCCAATGGAACTTGAAGTTCAGCTCGGGCAGCAGCCTGCGGTATCGCCAGAGCAGGAAGAGGACGATACCGACCTGCAGGGTGTAGATGAACGGGATCAGCAGCGGCACCTGGGGCATGCCGAAGGCACCGGCGTAGATGAGCTGGCCCGCGAGCAGCCCGATCATGTAGACGAAGAACGGCGTCGCCCTTGGGTGCCAAGGGTTCTCCGCCATCCAGGCGTCCAGGCGCGCCAAAAAAGACTGCGGCTGAGCTGGCGAAGGGGGTTGGGAGGGTGGATCAGCGGTCACTTGAGAGCTACTTCGGCAAGATCAAGGGGAGGCCCGAGGGCTCAGGCGGGTCTCAGCCCAGCCATGACGTGTGAGACGGTGGTTGAAATGGGTTATCGGTCAAACGAACGTGTGCATCGACAGGTTCGCCGGGTGGATGGTCTATTTGAAACAGGCAAACCGTGGCTACTTCCGCTTGTACTCCTGCACTTCCCAGCCCTCTCCATCGCTGATTTGGCCGAGCCATGCGATAGTTGCGTCGTCGAGTTCGGTTAGGGTGGCGCTGTCGTTCTCGTCGAGTTCGCCGGGGACTTTACCGTCCTTGACTGCTTCGTTGATTCTGTTCTGGTTGTAGGTGTAGAGGGTTAGCGTGTCGCCGTCGATTTTGTAGCGGATCAGCGTGCCGTCTTTGGTGCCGTCGTCGACTTCATCGAAGCCGAGGATCGCGGCGCGGAACTGCGCGACGATGAGGTACTGGTGCCCGTTGGTCGTGATGCTTCGGCAACCGCCCTCGAGACCGCTGGTGCCCGAGGCGACAAGGAAGCCTTTGTTGGTCTTGACGAAGCCGACCTTGGACTCGTTGTCTTTCGCGCCGACCCAGTTGCCTACTAGGGCCTCGTCGGCCTTGGCCTTGTTCCAGGCCTTCTCGACGTTCTTGACCGGGATGCAGCCAGTCAGGAGTAGCAGGCAGGCCAGCAGGCACGCCGCGTGTTTGATTCCAACAACTTTCATCGTGTGCTCTCCCTAAGTGGTTCCCGAAACGCCTCCGTGGCGGGCCAGCCGCTGTTATGAGTCTAACGGTTGATCGCCAATTGGATCTAAAAAATCGCTCGGCCCCAGACACGGGTAGTAGAATCAGGTGGTGCTGTGGATGCTTGCCCAACTCGACCGCGAAGAGGCTCTGACCAAGGGCTACTGGAACCTGGCGATGATCGCGCTGGTTGGGCTATTCGCCGTGATCTTCCTGGTCGCGGTGTTCGCCCTTCGGCGGTGGAAGCGTCGGCAGCTGCAGGCGATTGAAACGGATCGCAGCGAACGCCGGGCCAGCAAGTCGAAGGGCCGGGTCGACGCTTGGCAGGCCAGCAGTGAGCGTTATATCGATCACGACAAGCTGGCCGAGGAGGACGGGGCCTTTGAACGCAACGCCAAGCCGGGCGGCCAGGACCTGGACGAAGAGGACGGCCCACCCCCGGGTAGCGGGGACGACACGACGCAGGATCAGAACCAGGATGAGGATGAGCCGGACCCGTACGGCTTGTTCACCGACAAGCCGTATCAAGACCCAGACGACGAAGACGATCTCGATACCGATGACGAGGACAATCTCGGAGGTTGGGATGAGGATGAGGGCCCCGACGACAAACCATAAGAAAACCCCGCATGGTGATGCGGGGCTCTAGTGGATTCGTTTGACAATTGCGTTAAGACGTCTTGAGCTTCTCGGCGACTTCTTCGAGCAGCTGCTCGGCTTGTGCTTTGGCTTCAAAGCCTTCGGGCGTCCGTGACAGCGTCCGCAGCAGACGCTGGGCGTCACGGAGCTTATCGTCATCGATCAGTTTCCTGGCCTCGGCGACCTTCTCGAGGGCAAGGGCCTTGTACTCGGCCAGCTTTTCGTCCTTGAGCCCAGGGAAGAATAGGCTGACCGGGGTCTCGGGCATTTTTTCTTTCTTGTCGATAGCGCCGACCTGGATGCGGATCAGGTGGTTGATCTTCGCGTCCTGCTGGTGCACCTCATCGATCGCCTTGAGTGCGGCGGAGAATCGGCCCTTCTCAGCGTCCTCATCGGCATCTTCCAACGCCTCATCGATGCTGTTAAGCCAGGCGGCCATCTGGACCACGGCCTTGGCCTCTGTCTCGGTCTTCGCAGAGTCTTCGTAAGGCACAAAACCAAGCACCCGGCCGTCGGGCATCACGAAGTACAGGTCGGGGATCCAGTTCGACGGGTCGTGCGTCTGCCCATAAGCCTTGAGGTTCAGCTTGCTGACGGCTTCGCTTTTGTAGCTCTCGCCAACGTTGCCGACATAGTGCATCACGCGGACCATTTTCTTCGTAGACTTGGAAGACGCCATCTGGCGTGCCGCGCCGACACACTTGGGGCAACTCGTCTCACGATAGGTCCGCAGGATCGCGACGGGGAGGTTACGCTCCTGGGCGATCTCAAGAGCCTTGTCGGCCTCCTCGCCATACAGCCAGCCCTTGTGCTCGATCGTCGCCGCACCGGCAGGCAAGGTGGAACCAACACACAGTCCGAGTGCAAGGATCGTCAGAGCAGAAAGCAGGCGAGTCATCATCGTGAAACCCCATGAGGTAAAGCTAGGTATATGTAGCAACATTTATTATAGAGATTTGATCGGTCAATCCTAGTACATCAACAAACGATGGCGGGATGTGTCGAACTAGTGTCGCACACCAGCCGCAACCACCCCGCTGCCTGACTTGATCGTGACAAGGCCGGTCTCTTTGTCGAGTTGGAAGGGGCATGTATTGCACTGGATCCGTTTGTCGGTCGCGGGGGTGTCCTTCAGTCGCGGGTCGGCCTCGCCGCTGGCCAGGACCGGCTGGTCATTGGTGTCCAGCCGCTTCTTGAGCAGGTCCAGGATCAGGTCATCGATGCCCAGTGGTTCGGCGATCTGGTAGGTCGTGCCGGGGAAGTCCACCGCGGCCTGGCTGGTCAGGCTCGGGATGTCGCGCATAAAATGCTTGCCCCGGGCGAGGAAGAACGGAAGCACAACAATGTGGTCGGCACCCCGGTTCACACACGCCTGGTAAGCCGCGGCGATGTCGGGCATCGCGAGTTCCATGTGGGCGGGCTCGACGACGTCACACTCGCCAGCAAAGCGGTCGGCGAAGAGGCGAGCGACCAGTTCCAGGCTCTCGTTGGACTGCGCGCGTCGGCTGCCATGATCGCAGATGATCACACCGGTCTTGGTGTTGGACGTTGTCATGTTTGTATGATAGGCCGCGCCGCAAATAATTGACAGAATTCA
Source organism: Planctomycetota bacterium (assembly GCA_039188575.1). Taxonomy (GTDB): domain Bacteria; phylum Planctomycetota; class Phycisphaerae; order Phycisphaerales; family Phycisphaeraceae; genus JAHQVV01. The sequence continues at coordinate 40,106 of JBCCYY010000034.1, forward strand.
CGCCGTTTAACGGGAGACGCGAAGCATCCCGTGCAAGCCATCTTTCACTATTCGATCTGGACGCAATACGTCGCCCGCTACACCGTGTTACCGCCCGCCCAGCTTAACAGTCAGCTCCAGCGTCTTGTCACCCCGCTTGACCTTGACCTTCACATCTTGGCCGGGCTTGGCCTTACTCAGGAAGCCACGGACATCACGTGAGCTACCCACCGCTTCGCCGTTGATCGACAGCAGGACATCACCGTCCTTGCCGCCGGCCTTGGCCATGGGACCTTCATCTACGATCTGCTCGATCAGCACGCCGTTCTCTGCGCCGCCCAGCATCACCCCAAGGTACGGGCGGGGCTGTCGCGGCGGCGGCTCGACAAACGTGATCTGTTCGGGCGACTTGATCGCGGTCTCCGTCAGTTTTGCGACCAGCTGAACAACCCTGGCCCCACCCTCGCCGTTGATCTTGTCGGCGGTGTCGCGCGGGGTGTGGTAGTCGTCGTGCAGCCAGGTGTTGAAGAACACCGCGGGGATGCCGGCCGAGATGAACACGATATGGTCGCTGCCGCCTGGCGCGCGGATGTCCAGCTTCAGGTTTAACCCGACCGATTCGTTGCCGTCCAGGATCCAGGGCCGCCACTGCTTGCCCGTCGCATCGGTAAAGATATACAGCTCGTCGTTGCGCAGCCGGCCGATCATGTCGAGGTTGATCATGCCGGAGACCTGCTCGCCATCAAACGCCCACTGGTTTGGGTTGCGGACCATGAAACGCGAGCCGATCAGCCCGCGCTCCTCCGCGGCGAAGCCGGTGAAGAAGATCGTCCGTCGCGGCACATCGTCCGGCCAGTCCTGGACCGCGAAGTGTTCGGCGAGCAGCAGGACCCCGGCCGTGCCCGAGGCGTTGTCGTCCGCGCCGGGGTGGAGGTGGCCTTTCATGTCCGGATCGCGCGAGCCGAAGTGCCCGTAGCCGATGTGGTCGTAGTGCGCGCCGATGACGATGACCTCATCGGCCAGGTCGCCCTTGCCGGGCAACAGCGCGCCGACATTCTGCACCGACGTGGTAATCGCTTCGCCCTCCGTGTCGCGGCCGGTGCGGACCTGTAGAGGCTGGGTGAATCTCGGCTCGCCATCGATCACAAACCCGGGCTCGAGCCCAAGCGACTCGAACCGCTCCACAATGAAGTCCCGGGCCAGCTCGATACCTTTGGTCCCCGCGTCGCGCCCCTCCATATCCGGGTGGGTGAGCGTTTCGATGTCCCGCATGAACGCGGACGCGTTGATCGCCGGGCCTGGCGTGTAGGGCTTGGCCTGGCAGCCGACTAGCAGCAGCGCAGCGAGCAGACAGGTCAGCCGGGGATCGAGCCTTGGATCATTCATCACAGTTAAAATCCTCTGGAAATTAGCGGGCATGATAAGAAACGTCCGTTCAAGGCGCTTAGTTCGATTGCTGGATTAAATCGGCTGGCTTCATCGTGCGGCACGCCTCAGCCCGTAAAGATCTTCACGAACGTAATTATGGTGTACAACAGGAAGATGAGGCAGAGCTCTGCCACCGCGAAGATCAGGAAGAACACGAAGAGGAGTCCCGTCGACGCCGAGGCGATCTTCTGCTTGCCCCGTCCCTCGTGTGCTTGGGCTGACGCAGCTGCACGACTAGGCCGGCAACCGCAAACACAAGGCCTGCGCCGACGATCGCCACAAACAAGCCAAACGATAAGCCGCCCGACGGTGGATTGAGCAACAGGTAAAGGTTCAGCGTCAGGAACAGCAAGACGGTCGGCAGGATATTTGCTGGCCGGACTTGCATGCGTTGTGCTCCCGGAAACAGGCTGGTGCGACCCGCCTAAAACAGCTTGCCCTGCTCGCGCGGCGGGGCGTTTTCGGCTTCTTCTTTAACAGACTGCATCTCGTCCAGTAGGTCATCGACCTTGTCGACATCCATGTAGACACTCGCGAACCGCATGTACGCGACGTGGTCGATCGCGCGGAGCTTGTTGAGCACGATCAGGCCGATCTCGGTGGAAGGGATCTCCTTCTGCCCCATACGGAACAGGTCCTCCTCGACCGACTCGGCCAGTGCCTGGATCTGGTCGACGGAGACGGGCCGTTTATACGCCGCCTTCTCGACGCCGGCGATGACTTTGTCTTTGGAGTAGGGCACCCGGCTGTCGTCCTTCTTGACGACCTGCAGGCTGATCTTTTCTTCGATGGTCTCGTACGTGGTGAACCGCTTGTTGCAGGACAGGCACTGCCGACGCCGACGGATCGATCGCCCGCCATCGGTCGCGCGGGAGTCGATTACCTTGTCCTTGTCGATGTCACAAAACGGGCAACGCATACCATTAAAGATAGCAGACCGGACTCAATGAAGCCCACGCTTGCCGAACGCGGGCGTCGCGAACAATGTGCTTCGTCTACTCTATGGCTCATGCCCATCAAGATCGCGATCCTCGGCGATATCGTCGGCACCTCCGGCCGGCAGGCCGCCATGCACGCCGCTGCAACCCTGCGAGAGCAGCACGGCGCCCATGTTGTTGTCGCGAATGCCGAGAACGCCGCCGATGGCTCGGGCCTGACCCCCACGCTCTACAACAAGCTCAAAGACGCCGGGATCGACGGCATGACCCTCGGCGACCACGCGTTCCGCAAGAACCAGATCTACACGACCCTCGATACCGCGACCGACTTGATCCGTCCGCTGAACCTGCCCGACAAAGCGCGCGGCAAAGGCGTCATGCATCTTCAAGCAACGGATGACCAAGGCAAGCCAGTCACTGTCCGTGTAGTGACGCTAATCGGCCAACTCTTTATTACCAATATGCGTGGGTCCGATGCCTTCAAAGCGATCGATGAGTTACTCAATCAGCCTTCGTCATACGACGCTTCCGGGCGCACGATCACGATTGTCGAGATGCACGCTGAAGCGACGAGCGAGAAGATTGCGATGGGCTGGCACCTCAACGGCAAGGTCGCCTGCGTCTTCGGTACGCACACGCATGTTCCCACCGCCGACGAACGCCTGCTGCCCAAGCCCAGCCCCGACGACCTGTCCATCCCCGGCGGACCCTGGCTTGGCAAAGGCGCGACCGCCTATATCACCGACCTGGGGATGACCGGGCCATACGACTCGGTGCTGGGCCGACGCGCTGACCGTGTTGTGAAGCACCTGACGACCGGCATGCCAGCCGCCTTCGACGTCGCCGAGGGCAACGCCAAGGCTTCTGGCGTGCTCGTGACCGCCGACCCTGCTACCGGCCTGGCGACCGCGATCGAGCGCATCGACCTGCCGATTTCATAAGGCTTCGCCACCTGCCGCAACCCCTACAACCGGCACAGCAGCAAAAAATTGACAGCCCCCGACTCGCCCGCCCGCCTTCTGAATCGCATGGTTCAGATAAGTTGCGACGGCGATAGGCCGTTGCCTTGTATCCAGACGATCCCGGCACGCCTCATGGGGGTTAGATGTCTCAGTTGCCAACGACGCCCGATCAAGAGATGCCCGCACAAAAGCGGTCCGAGGCCGAGCCGATCCGCGCCCACCGCCTCGATGACGCGCCGTTGCGGTCCAAGGTCGCGCTCATGGTCGTGACAGGCGTGCTGATGGGCATCCTCGTGCACCTGTTCAGCACACAGCTGGATAACAGCGTCATCCTCGGCAGGCAGGTCCCCAGCGCGATCCTGGCGATGATCGGCTTCCTGGTCAGCGGGTCTGTCCTGATCCTCATCGGCCAGTGGTGGATCGCCTCGCCCTACGACCGCCTGGTCAAGCAGATCGATAAGGTTGCGGAGCGTCGCGAGATTACGGACCTGAGCACGCTCCCTTTGACCCGCCGGGACGAGGCTGGCCGGATTGCGCGGGCGATGCACCGCGTGACGACAGTCGCGATCCGTGACGGTCGCGAGGCACGCCAGCTCCGCCGAACCATTGATAAACGTGTGCAGGAAGAGACCCAGCGCGCGACAGAACAGCTCCGCCGACTCGCGCTGCGCGACCCCCTGACCGAGCTGGGCAACCGACGTTTCCTCGACATGCAGCTGCCGGCACTCATCATCGCTGCTAAGGAGTCCGGCACAGACGTCTCGGCGATGGTCATCGACATGGACGGCTTCAAAGAGGTCAACGACCAGCTCGGCCACGACATGGGCGACGAGTTATTGGTCCTCGTCGCGGGCCTGCTCAAGGCGTGCACCCGGCACGACGACATGACCGTCCGAATGGGCGGCGACGAGTTCATCGTGCTCATGCCCGGCTGCGACGGCCCCCGCGCGGTCGAGCTGTCCAACACCATCCGTATGCTCTTCTGCCAGCAGGCACGATCCATCCTAAAGCGTGCCGGCCTGACCGCGAACCTCTCAGCAGGCGTCGCCTCCCTTGCAGCCGATAAGCCCGCCGACGCAGCGGCCCTGATCAAGCTCGCCGACCAAAGGCTCTACCAGGCCAAGCGCAACGGCAAGGGCCGAACCTGTTGAATAATCGAAGGCAGATCGACCCAAAGATGAACGTAATGGACGGTATGTATTAAAGATTAACCCGACCATTGGGCGGAAGGCCTTATTTTTGACGAAAAAATAGATTGTTTTGGATGTTTTGATCAACCGCCTCTGTTGAGTGGTCGATGGCAGTACTGCGTCAAACCCGCATCGAACCGTTTAATGGAAGGCAGCTAGATGTCCCTTACGATCCAGAACTCCAGCCTCTATCACAAGCTGCAGAAAACACTCTCCGGTCTGCTAATAACCATCGCCTGCCTGCTAGCCATGCCGGCGGTCGCGGCCGAGACCGATCAAGCGGGCTCAATCGCTCCGGCGACACAACCCATAGACAGCAAGCAGGTCTTCATCGAACAACTCGGGATGCCGGGCGCGTTTACCGCTCCCGATCTTCAGCTTGAGGAACGCCAACCCTTTGGGCCCGAGGCAGGTCAAGCCGAGGCGATGCCCTACGTTGCAACCGCAACAGGCGACTCTAAACTCGCTCTTGTTTTCTGGGGCGTTACCGGTGTTGTCGTGCTATTGACACTGCTCGCGGGCTGGCGGCTATCCCTCACCAAGCAGAACGACGGCAGAAAGACCCACAGCCTAACCTTCGGCACCAAGCTGACGCTCTGCTTCGGCGCGATTATGACCGGCCTGCTCACCGTCGTCACCATCAATATTCAGGGGCAGATCGACTCTGAAAAGCGCATCGCAGAAACCACAACGCTCGCGGACAACGCCACTGTGATCGATGGCCTGCAGGCCGACATCCTGCTGGTCCGCATGAATGTGAAGGACTTCCTGCTCACGAACTCGAATAAAGAACTGAAGCAATACTCCGATTATTTCGCAAAGGCGATCGTTAAAGAGCGCTATGCCTATCAAAGCCTCGAAGGCACCGAGCTGCATGACGAACTCAAGGCCGTCGAAACCATGATGATGCAGTACGCCGACCACTTCGAGCACGCGGTCGCCACCATCACCGAGCGTAACGGCATCCTTCACAGCCAGCTCAACCCGACCGGTGCCCGGCTTTCAGCCTTGCTCCAAGCCATCATCTCGACCGCAGATGCAGACGGCGACCCCGCCGCCGCAATCCAGGGCAGCGCGACCCTGAATAAGCTCACCCAGGCGCGCGTCGCGCTCATGAAGTACCTCCGTACGAGCGACGATTCAGACGTCCAGGCGGCGCTCAGCTTCCTATACGCAGGCAAGGCCGAACTCCAGGTCCTCCAGACCGAGATCGAGAACCCGGTACGCATCAAGTGGCTGACCGAAGCCATTGAGGGATACACCTTCTACACCGAGCGCGTCGAGCGCATCGTCGAGCTGGTCAAGCAGCGTGACGACATCGTGCTCAACCAGCTCGATCAGATCGGCCCTGCAATCGCGGGCAAGGCCAGCGGCATGGTGAAATCAATCCATGACACCCAGACCGAGGTCAAGGGGCAGATGCTACAGGCCCAGGCCGCCTCGCTATGGAAGAGTATGGGCTTCGGCACCACGGGTGTCTTGCTCACGCTATTCGCCAGCATCTTCATGATCCGCGGGATCACCCGGCCGCTCGCCTCGATCTCCACACGGTTCCGCGAGATCGCCGAGGCGCTCGACCTCACGCAGCGCATTGAGTACAAGCCTAAAGACGAGCTCTCCGTGCTGGTCGCCGCGTTCAACGGGCTGATCGAAAAGTTCGGTAAGACGCTCAGCGAGGTTGCCAGCGCTTCCTCCGAGGTTGCAGCTGCCTCTACTGAGATCGCTGCATCTGCCGAGGAGATCGCGGCGGGTATGGGCGAGCAGAGCCAGCAGATCACGACGGTGTCTTCCGCGGTCGAGGAGATGTCCGCGTCGGTTGTAGAGGTTGCCCGCAAGTCTGCGGACGCGGCGAACTCTGCGAACGAGTCGGGCCGGATCGCGACCGAGGGCGGCGACGTAGTGGACCAGACGATCACTGGCATGAAGTCGATCAACGACGCGGTGACGACGTCCGCGGAGTCCGTGCAGGAGCTGGGCAAGCGTGGCGAGCAGATCGGCGAGGTGATCACGGTGATCAACGACATCGCGGACCAGACGAACCTGCTGGCGTTGAACGCGGCGATCGAGGCGGCCCGTGCGGGCGAGCACGGGCGTGGGTTCGCGGTTGTGGCGGATGAGGTGCGTAAGCTTGCGGACCGTACGACGAAGGCGACCGAAGAGATCGCGGGCTCGATCCAGGCGATCCAGAACGAGACGACGATCGCGGTGCAGAAGATGAACAACGGTACGGACGAGGTGACGACGGGCGTGGAGAAG
>JBCCYY010000035.1:0-46562 GCA_039188575.1 Planctomycetota bacterium
CGGCGGAGGTCTTCGGCCTGCTTGTAGTCGCAGTAGGTCGTGCCGTTGGACGACTTGAAGATGACCTTCTTGGGCGGGGCCGAGGTGAATCCGGAGAACTGGGTCATGGCGTTGCTTTCCGTCGTGGGTTAGTAGCCCCCCTCATTGGTTTGGGGGTCCGGCCAACGCGGCCGACCCGAGGCGGGCGACGGGTTTTCGAGTCAAATACTATAGCGAGAAGAAGCAGCCTCCTCAAATCGTCAAAGATCCCCGTCAACGATGGCATCTCGGTAACCAGACCACTCATCAAATCCTGCCTGTAGGGCTGCCATGATATCCGCCCCACTTCTCACTACCTCGGCATCGGGATATATTTCAGCGATGGATTCCCGAGGCACGCTGCTTGTCACCATGGCCCGGCCTTTTTGGTCCACGATCACAAACCGCCCTGCCTCCGCGATCTCAAAGATGAACGCTGCGATGTCTTCAGACAAACCCCTGAGGAAAGCGCCGGCGCTGGTGAAATCGGGGCTAAACAAGTGCTCGAAGATCACTTCAAGAGAATGACCTCCTGCGAGCTCAACATGGCCAAAGCCGTGCTCATCAACCTCTGTGAGTCCATAGCCACGCAGCACCTGCTGCACCGCAGTCCGCTCATCATCGGACAGCGGATCAGAGACTTTCCCGAGTTGGATCTCGCCGGTAAAAGGGTTGCGGACCTCTTGCGTCCTGCCGCTATGTCTTGATGAAATGAAGGTGATATCGAAGCTCATGGTGGGTTCCCTGGGTAAGTACTCGTTAGACGATCTGCATCGGGGCCTTATCAGCTTCGCTGATCTGCCAGTCGATGGCCGCACCGGCTTCGATCAGTCGGTCCCGGTACCGTCCCAGGAACGGCCGCTCGGTATTCGTGTGGCCCGCGAGGATCACGACCTTACCCTTCTGGTACAGGTCAAGGATCTGGTGGTGCTGCATCTCGCCGGTGATATAAGCTTCGGCACCCGGGTACTTTTCGAATAGCGACCCACCCGCACCGACGCACACGGCGATAGTATCGATTTCGTCAGGCTGATTTTCATCGTATGAAGGGTTGGCCACCTCTTGGATGCTGCCGTCCTCCATGAGCTGTGCAATACGCCTCTTGTGCTTGTAACCGTATCCGCTCGGGATTGAAGCCTTGAGATGCTTCACGCCAAGAATACGCTTGATCCGTCGGATGAGCGTCTGCGCAGAAACAGGCTTTTTGAGGTTGACCACACGCCCCGGCGTCTGCTCTTCGGTTTCGAGCGGCGGCTCGGTCATGAGTTGGAATACATCGATCGCGGGCTCTTCATACGGATGCGCGTCACGGCATGCCTTTAGAGTGAAGGGCAGGAAGTAGCGATCACAAACCATTTCGATGCGCATCTCTTCGACAACCTCCAAACGACCGGGGCTGCCGACCGCGGGGTTGGTCCCCTCTGTGCCGTGGAATGTGCCTGCCCCCGTCAGATTGTATGAGCAGTCCTTGTAGCGGCCGATCATGCCGCCTCCTGCTTCGAACATCGCATCGCGTACTTTGTCGGCATCATCCGTTGGCACAAACACAACAATCTTGTAGTACCCGCTCGGGCCATCTTTCGGTACACCGATCGACCACCGCTCGCCGGCCGCGCCCAGACCATCGCATAGCCAGTCATTCATCCCCCCGCGCACCGCGTCTAACGCGGTGTGCGGTGAGTAGACCGCGATACCCTTGCGGACCGCTTCGGCCAGCATCGTTTCCTTCCAGTCACGGTCAGCCAATCGCTTGAGCGGGTGGAAGATCGGTGGGTGGTACGCCACGATCAGCTGACACTTGCCGGCGATCGCCTCGGCCAGCACGGCGGGCGTCAGGTCGATACAGAGCATCGCTTTTTTGATCGCCTTGCTGTTGCCCGCGAGATGCACACCGACCTGGTCCCAATCCTCGGCCAAGTGTTCCGGGGCAACCGCGTTGAACGCCGTTAACAGGTCTTTCAGTTTCATACCTACAGCGTATCGCCAACCGAGGGGATTGTGCAGGCCCGGGCCTGGCGTGGTCGATATTCATCTGGTCCAGAAGTCGTCTCAAGGAATGTCCCGCATGGACCCGCTCAAGACCACGCCAAAAGGCCCGTCCCCCGCTGAGCTGCTCGCGAAGATGCCGCGTCGGCCGTTGTCCGTCGAGCAGCAGGCCGCTGCGCTCGAGAAGGTCCAGCAGCAGGCGACCCAGCGGGTCAAGCTCGGCCAGCAGCTCTTCGAGGCCGCCGACGCCCGGATCAAGCAGCACCAGAAGATCCTCGACGAGATCAACGACCAGCAGCAGGTCCTGCGCGACAAGGTACAGGACGATGTCGCAAAGTCGCTGCAGAGCTACGACCAGTGGATGGGGCGGATCGACGAGAGCTTCACCAAGTCGATCCGTGACATGACCCACCGCCTGGACCAGCTCGAGCAGACCGTCGCTGGAACCCAGCACGAGATGCAGGACATGCTCGCCAAGGCGGGGACCCTGCTGCAGCAGACCCAGACGCTCTTGGCCGAGACGTTCGGCGACGCGGACGAGATCGCCCAGGCGATGCAGGCCTCGGCGGATGAGTCCCACGGCTACGACCTTGACGCGCTGTCGGCTTCGGCACAGCCCGATCTGGATACGCCCGCTTCCAATGACGAAGCGGAAGTGATCGAGGTCGATATCGTCACGCCAAACGACGAGACGGGGATGCCACAGGACCCCGAACCGCAGGCGGACGGGGAAGATGTCTTCGGCCAGGTCTTGCGGCGCCTACGTTCAGATGGCGATGACGGCCAGGCCGCGGCGTAAACCGGATCACATCAGTAGGTACGTAGACGTAGCAGTCGACGCGGGCTGTTCTCACGGACGCGTTTCGAGAGCGGCTTGCCTTCCAAACGGCCCTGCTGCCTCTGCCAGCGATCAAAGATGGCCTGTCTCGCGGCAACCCCGGTCTTCGGGAAATCGGTGAAGACACCATCCACGCCGGCTTCGAGGTACGCCTCGATCTCGGACTGGCCGTCCTCAAAACCCGTGCCCTCAAGGTCGTCATCGCGGAAGGTCCAGACGTGGACGAACAGGCCGCGGCGGTGGGCCTCCTCGATCAGCTGAGACCGGCCATCCACGATGTCGATCAGCTTCTTGTGCAAACCCAGCCCGGCGATACCTTTGGGCAGGTTGTCGAAATCGATCCGTTCGCTGGACAGCCAAACCACGAGGAAGTCGGTCATCTGCGCTAGTCGCTCGGTCTCTGTACGATCAAAGCACTGAAGGATGATCGGGGGGCAATCGCCTGCTTGACGAAAAGCCTCGATCGAGTCAAGCACGGCTTGACTCGGATCAAGCCCCGCCGCTCGGTGCTCTGCTGGCTTCTTAACCTCGATGTACAGGCCGGCATCATGCTCACCCTCATACAGGCGGTTCGCCAACTCCAATACTTCACTTAGTAGCGGCACGTGCTGCCTTGTCTTGTCCGCGGGGTTGCGGTGATTGACGGGCTGAACCGCTTGCAGAGACTTCAGCTCAACCAGGGTGAAGTCTTGGACGAACCAGTCATCCCGACCACCAAGCGCTCGCTGTCGGCTCATAAAACGGGTTTGTCGAGCGACATCAGTCGTCGTGCTGAGGAACAGATCATGCCTGCACACAACGGCACCATCCTGAGTCAGCACAACGTCCGGCTCGATGTAGTCGGCCTTCAGTTGGATCGCGCTCTCGTAGGCGAGCAGCGTGTGCTCCGGGTAGTTCCCCGAATCCCCGCGGTGGGCGATGATGATCGGTGGCGTGCCGCTAAGCGTGGCCCAAGGATAGGCATCCAGCGAACTGGAGCAGCCGGCGAATACAGGCAGCATCAACAACAGTGACAAGATTCTTACCGGCATCGATCGCTCCCCGATTGATGTACCCTGCGAATCATATCACCCCACCGCGGTCGCGGGCAGGTGCAGCGCCTTGCTGAGTTGCCGCAGGGCCTGACGGATGCGCTGCTCGTTCTCGACCAGCGCCAGACGCACGTAGCCCTCGCCACGAGCACCAAACGCAGCGCCTGGTGTAAGCGCGACGTCGGCCTGCTCGACCATCGCCAGGCAGAAGTCGTTGACCGACCCGCCGAAAGGCTCAAGGTGCTTGGGGTTGACCTTGGCCCAGACAAACATCGAGGCGCGGGGGCTATCCACCTCCCATCCGAGCTTACGCAGGCCGGCGACAAGCACATCCCGGCGGTAGGCGTACTTCTGCGCCTGCTTCTCGATATGGGCGTCCCCCTCGCGCATCGCGATGATCGCGGCGATCTGCACCGCCTGGAAGATGCCGTAGTCGTAGTATCCCTTGACCGTCGCGAGCGCCTTAATCATCTGCGCATTGCCGCAGCAGAAGCCGATCCGCCAGCCGGCCATGTTGTAGGGCTTGCTCATCGTGGTGAACTCGACGCCAAACTCTTTGGCGCCGCTGGCGGTCAGGTAGCTCGGGGCCTTGTAGCCGTCGAAGCAGGTCTCGCCATAGGCGAAGTCGTGCAGCACCATGACCTGGTGCCGGTTGGCGATCTCGACCACGCGGTCGAAGAACGCCGGTTCGACTGTGATCGCCGTGGGGTTGTGCGGGTAGCAGAGGATGATGCACTTGGGCCGCGGCTGCAGCGTATCGAGCACGTGGTCGATCCGGTCCAGGAACGCGTCATCATTGCCCAGCGGGACGGACACCGTAGACGCACCCGCGAGGATCACCGCATAGGTGTGGATCTGGAACGCGGGGTCGGCGACAACGGCCGTATCGCCAGGGCCCAGGAGCGCCAGGCACATATGGCTGAAACCTTCTTTGGAGCCGATCGTTGCGATGACCTCGGTGTTGGGGTCGAGCTCAACGCCGAACTTCCGCTCGTACTTGATCGCCATGTCCCGGCGCAGGTTGTAGACCCCCGCCGACACCGAGTACCGGCTGTTACGCGGGTCCAGCACCGCCTCGCGGATTTTGTCAACGACCGGGTCTGGCGGGGCATCCGTCGGGTTGCCCATGTTCATGTCGATCACATCCGCGCCGGCCTTGCGGCGGTCGTAAATCATCTGCTTGAGCCTGCCCAGCACATACGGGGGCAACCGCTCGATCCGGGATGCGAGTTTGATGTCCATATTGGTTTCTCGGGCAAACGCTAACACACAGTTTACCGAGTTGATCCTATCCGCTTCGCTCGGACAAATACCGTCTTACAGTCTGTATGTATTGGAGATCCCTTTAAGGGTTGCGGACCGTGTCGCCCTGCCGCTGCCAGGCCTTATTCAACTCCGGGTCCAGAACGACGACATCCGCCTGCTCAATCAGTGTCCGCGCCAACTGCCTCATCCGGAGGCGTTCCAGTTCGCGACGAACCGACAACTCCAGTTCGCCGCGGACGGACGCCATCTCCGGCGGGTCTTCCGGCTGGACGACCTTTTCGAGCCAGAGCAGCGCGTAGCCCTGGGTGAGCGCGATCGCCCGGCTGAGACGGGTCTTTGGGTTGCTCATGTTTAGCCCGGGCAGTGCATCACGGATCGCCTTGGGGTACGTCGGGTCCGCCGGACTGATCGGCGACAGCAGCCCGCCTTGGCTAGCGCTGATGTCTGTGGATAGTTCGATGGCCAGTTCGGTAAAGGACGCACCACCGATCACCTTGCGGCGCGCCCGGGTCAAAGCGTCCAAGTCTTCCGTGGTAATCAGACGGACCTGGTAGCGTTGGCCGTAACGCAGCTGGTAGGCCTGCTGGATCGCAAGGTCATTGATCTTGATCTCGTCGCGGACCAGCCGCCTTAACCCAGCGTTACGCCGGAGCATGTCGGCAAATCGTTCTTCGTCAAGCCCACGCTGTAAACGCATCTCCCGCATCAGCCGGGCAGCTTGGTCCGGGTCGGGGTCCAGCGAGTCGAGCAGGAAGTTGCGTTCGGCATCGATCTCGCCTGCGGTAAGTTGGATCGCCTGCTGCCTGAGCCTGCTCTTGACCGCGCGATCGATGAGGATCTCCGCTAACGCATCCCCGCCGTGGGCCGGCACGATCAGGCGGTAGATCTCGGACCGGTTGACCGCTTTGCCATCGACGTAGGCGACGGGAGGACCCGCCTCATCGATTGGGGTCACTGGGTCGGCCGAATCATCCTGCGGGTTTTGTGTCGCATTGGACTGGCAACCGATCAGAAATGGTGCGACAATTAGGAATAGCATTTTGGGCAGGGCGTCACGCATAGGGGCACGCTAGATTCGGCACCAAGCGGTGTCAACGCCCAGGGCCTTTGTTTGGAGCACATCATGTCGGAGTCGACACCGAGCACCGAGAAGTTGATCCTCTGCCCCTACTGCGGACACGCGCAGTACGGCGGTGAGCGGTGCGAGGCCTGCGGTGGTCTTTTTGAGCCCCTGAGCCGGCGTGCGACGCAGTTGGCCATGGGCCCCTGGTATATCCGTGACAAGAACCAGCCCTTCCGCCCAGGGTGCAGCTACGACGTGCTGAAATCCATGGCCAAGGCGGGCAAGGTCAAATCCACCACGGTCATGCGCGGCCCGACCACACGGCAGTTCTGGTCCATCGCCCGCAACGTACCCGGCGTCGCACACCTCGTCGGCTACTGCCACGAGTGCGGCCACCATGTCAGTCCGAGCGACGCGAAGTGCGGGGCCTGTGGCGCGATCTTCAAAGAGCACCGCGAACGCGATTCCCTAGGACTGGCCTACAAGACCGATGAGGAGGCTCAACTGGGCCAGACCATGCTCGACGCAGAAATCCGGGGCGAGCCGATGCCTGCCCGACAGATGCCCGGGCCGGCCAAAAAGGCGAAGCCTAAGCCAGCAAAGATCGACGACCTGCTCTCCGAGGTGCTTGATCTCTCGGGGGATATTGGGCCGACCACTCCGAGTGCCGCAGCAGTACCGACGCAGACTGCTCCTGCGATGGCAAGTTCCTCCCCCAAGCCCACGGCGGCAGTAAGTGCCAAGGCGATCGATTTTGTGACACCCACCAACGCACCGCAGGCCCCTGTACCTGCAAGTGCCTTCGATGTCGAGCCTACCGCGGAATTGCCTGAGTCCGCCGGGATCAGCACGCTGGGTCTGGTGATGATTGGGCTCAATATCATCGCGATCGCCTCGATCGTGGTGATCTGGCTGATGCTGCGCTAGCCCGGCGACACCTCTTTCAGACTGGATCGCTAGCCCGATAATCCGTAACGCCTGCTGTGGTCGGGCGAGACGCTTATCGGATTGCCGATCAAGCATTAGGCAATACCGCCTAAGGCGGGTCGCATGCAGGCTTTCTTAATGAAACACTTTCTCCTCATGCTCGGCGTGACGGTCTTTACGAGCATCGTTGCGACCGCTGTGCCGTTCTGGGGGGTCATGCTGTACTACGGGTTCGCGACGCTCCGCCCGCAGTCGCTCTGGGCCTGGGCCTTGGCCGAGGCGCCTCAGGTCCGATGGTCATTGACGGCAATGCTCATCGCAATGGTTGCCACGCTGGTGAATCTGCCAACGATCCTCGAGACATTTCGTAGCAACAAAGTGCTGGTGCTCTTGTGCGTCTACGCGACCCTCATGCTGATGAGCATGCTCACCGCTTTCGATCCCGCGACCTCGTGGTTCTGGGCGCAGGAGTACGGCAAGGTGTTTGTGATGTTCTTCATCGCGACCCTCGTGATCCAGCGGTTTTGGCAGGTGCGTGCGATGCTCGTGATGGTCGTGCTTTGCCTGGGGTATATCGCCTACCACTTCAACTTCATGTACTTCTTCCAGGGCCAGCGCCTGGACATCTTCCACGTCGGCTTTGGCGGGCTCGACAACAACGGGGCGGGCCAGCTCCTCGCGCTCGGCATCCCGTTTGCCTACTTCCTCGCGACATCCCCCGCAGGCAACTGGTCGAACACCCGGCGTGTTGTTGGCGTCATCATCGCGCTGCTGCTGATGCACACCGTCATGATGACCTATTCACGCGGCGCGATGTTGGCCGCGACTATTGGGATCGTTTGGCTGTTGATTCACCACCGACCGAGGATGCAGTCGGCCGTCTTGGCGGCCGGGCTTGTCATCGCGATCAGTGTGATGGCGGGCCAGGAGATCAGGGACCGCGCCGCATCCACCGCGGAGTTCCAGACCGACGAATCCGCCCAGTCACGGTTCGATTCGTGGGCCGCGGCTTGGGAAATCGTCTGGGAGCACCCGATCCTGGGTAAAGGCATCCGAAACTCGAACGACTACAGCCAGAATTTCGGTGCAGATCGGGCGGGTCGAACGATCCACAACCAGTACCTGCAGATCGCAGCCGATTCTGGGGTCCCTGCTTTAGCCGCCTACCTGGCCATGCTGGGTATCGGGATCTACGGCTTGGGTCGGGCCCGGCGACAGTGCCTCAACGCCGAACAACACTTCAACAATGACCCAGACCCCGAAGGGCCGCACGACCAACGCGAACTCATAGACCGGGCTCGAGACGCGGGGCTGCTGTGCCTCGCACTTCAGACGGGTCTGCTGATGTTCTGCTTCTCAAGCATGTTCCTGTCCGTCGAACTGGTGGAACTGCCCTGGCTGCTGATCGCCTTGTCGGGCATCCTGCCAATGGCGGTGGATCGGCGTCTCGAAGGCCTGGGCTACAAGGCCGAGGATCAGCAGCGGCCGCGTATCTACACCCCCCCACCGATTCATCACGCGCCCAAGACCAAGCCGGCACCCGAGCGTATAGCCGCCTGAGGAGCTTTGTTCTGTGACGACGCTATCAAACTCACTGGATCGCCGCCTTGCGCAGGCCGTCGCCACAACGGGGCGGTGGAACGACGCGGGCAAGCGTCGGCTTGTGATCGCGTGGTTGACCGGCACGGCGGACTTCTTCGCCCGGGGGGTGTTCTGGGCGTGGCGCAACCGGAAGTATATCACCCCGCTCAAGCTAGCCAACATGGCCATGGTCAACCTCGAATTCATGCTGAAGCGTGAGCGGCTCATCGGTCGGCCGTACAAGATGAAGATCGAGTCGACCAACATCTGCAACACACGGTGCCAGCTCTGCCCCACCGGGCTTGGCCTGCGTGGCCGACGCAAGGGGCGGATGGCTTACGAGCAGTACACCGACCTGATCAAGCAGGTGCGGCACCACCTCTTCGCGCTGGACCTATCGATGTGGGGCGACCCGCTTGTCGCGCCGGACATCTACAAGATGATCGGCCACGCCCACGAGAACGGCATCTGGACCTACATCAGCTCCAACCTGCATGGCTTCAAGATCGAGCCCCGCAAACAACGTGACGGGTCGCTGGAAGACATGGACGACGCGACAAAACTGATCACCTCCGGCCTGGACATGCTCACCTGCTCACTGCACGGCGCATCGCAAGAAACGTTCGCGATCTATCAGCCTGGCAAAGACTTCGGCGATGCCCTGGCCAAGGTCCGCCACATCGTCGAGACCAAGAAAACCCTCGGTTCGAGCACCCCGGCGATCCAGCTCAACTTCGTGGTCACCAAGCACAACGAACACGAGATCGAGCCCTTCCGACAAATGGCGGAAGAGCTGGGCTGCAAGCCGATCTTTTCGACCGCGTCGATGAACATACGGTTCCTGGATAAAGACAAGAAGCTGACGCCGCTCGGCCTGGCGGACGATGTACTGGCGAAGAAAACAAGAGACCACCTTGAAGACTGGCTACCGGAGAACAAAGACTACGTCCTGAGCGCATACGACGAGATGCGTGAGACGGGTGAGCACCGCGGCGAGCAGTTCAACGGCAACAAGGAATACAACTGCTCCTGGCCCTGGCGACAGAGCGTGATCAACTGGGATGGCTCGGTCGCGACCTGCTGCGGCTCGTTCGAGGAACGCGAAGACATCGCCAGCGTCATCGACCAGTCGTTTGCCAAGGTCTGGAACAGCGAGAAGTACCGCTTGGCCCGCCGCAGCTTCAAGAAGAAACTCTCCGCCACGCAGTCGGAGGACAACCCCTGCGCCGACTGCCCGGGGTTCATGCTATGACCAACAGCAAGGCCGCACGATTCCTGACGAGCGATATGTGGTACTGGCGCATGCGACGCTACCTCGCGCCTGGCCTTCGTAATGCGATGTACATGTATTTCGATAAGCTCGATGAAGCAGTGAAGCCGGGTATCCGCTGGCTCGATATCGGGTGTGGTCGGCAGGTCTTCCCGCCGTGGATCCAGAACCACCTCGCCATTGAGAATCGCATCGTGACGCGCGCGGGAGAGTTCGTCGGGGTCGATCCGGACGCGGAGTCGCTCGCGAACAACAAGCTGCCGATGGTGAAACATCACGGGTCCGCCGACCGGATCCCAGAGCCCGATTCGTCCTTCGATCTGATCACCGCGAACATGGTCTTCGAACACATCGAAGACCCCGGCCGTGTGCTCAATGAGGTCAACCGGCTGCTCAAGCCCGGCGGCACCTTCCTGATGCATACGCCCAACGCGCTCTACCCCGTCACACTCGCCGCGGCGGCGGTCCCCTTCAGGCTGCGTCAATACATCACCGCCTGGCTCGAGCGCCGGCCCGTGATAACGGTCTACCCGACCTGGTACCGCGTCAACCGCTGCAGCACGATCCGCAAACTCGCTTCAGAAAATGGGTTGGATATCGTCGAGCTGAAACGCACCGAGGATTCACCCGAAACCATCGGCCTGG
Organism: Planctomycetota bacterium; assembly: GCA_039188575.1. Taxonomy (GTDB): domain Bacteria; phylum Planctomycetota; class Phycisphaerae; order Phycisphaerales; family Phycisphaeraceae; genus JAHQVV01. The sequence continues at coordinate 10,626 of JBCCYY010000035.1, forward strand.
GCCCGCTGGTCGTGTTCGAGCTCTCGCTGATCGCACTCACGCGCACCCGCCTGCTCAACGCGATGACCAGCAATCTGATCGTCACCTTCGCCAAGCCGGCCGAGCCCGGTTCGCTTGCAATGCCGATGCACGCCGAAGAATCACCAATGCATAGACAGGCACCCCGTCAGGAGGCGGCCGCATGAGTAAGCCCATCAACATCCTGCATACCCGCACCGTCACCGGCTCCGGCGGCGGCCCCGACAAAACGATCCTGCGTAGCGCCGCCAAGCTCGATCCATCACGCTACAAGGCCATCGCCGCCTACCTCCACCCCGCGGGCGACACGGGGATCGAGTCGCTGCGCGGCACGGCATCACGCTTCGGGATGGACCTGCACGCGATCCCTGAACGCGGGCCGATCGACCGGCGGTCGGTACGTCTGCTGCGCGACCTCTGCAAACGGCTGCGCGTCGATATCTGGCACGCCCACGACTACAAGACCGACATCCTAGGCAGGTTCATCAACCGCTGGCACCCGATGAAGCTCGTCACCACCATGCACGGGTTCACCGGTGAGACCTGGCGGACGCGGCTCTATGCCAGATTGAGTCACCGCGCTCTGCGAAGCTATGACCGGGTCCTCGCGGTCAGCCCGCCGCTGATGCGGTACGCGGCCGAGCACGGCGTCCACCCCGACAAGCTCCGCCACGTGCCGAACGGGATCGACCTGACCGAGTACAAACGCCAGCAACCGCGTGAGCAGGCCAAGTATGCCCTGGGATTAGCCAAAGACGAGCACGCGATCGGTGTGGTGGCCCGGTTCAGTACTGAGAAAGGTGTCGACCGAGCGATTCGCCTGTTCGCGCAGCTCTTTACCCAGCGGCCAAAACTTCGGCTGCACCTGATTGGCGAGGGTGCCGAACGTCAACAACTCGAGACCCTCATCGATGGTTTGGGGCTGACGTATCAGGTCCGGTGGTGGGGTTGGCAGCGTGATACGCGGCCGATCCTCGAGGCGATGGACACGCTGGTCCTGCCCAGCCACACCGAGGGGCTGCCCAACGTGCTGCTCGAGGCGATGGCCATCGGCCTGCCAGTCGCAGCGACCCCGGTCGGCGCGGTACCAAGCGTCATCGATGACGGTTCGTGCGGTGTGCTTCTAAGCGATGACGAATCGCAATGGGCGGGTCAGGTCCTGCCGCTGATCGACGAGCCGTTGATGCGAGAGCGGCTGCTCTGCAACGCATGGATGCGCGTAAACGAGCAGTTCGACTTTACGAGCCGGATGAACAAGGTCGCAGCGATCTACGACGAGTTGGTTGGCCCGATGGACAGCCTGCCCCTGAGTCTGCCGGACGACCATGAATCCCTGCCGGTCGCGGCCTGAGGTCATCATGCGGAAGCTTGCGCCCATCCGAGTCGCTCTGTTTGCTCACAACGAGGAGAGGACGATTGCGCGTTCACTGCGGCACCTGATGCAAGAGTTCGGGCCGTTTAACGATGCCGAGGTGCATGTGCTGATGAATGGCTGCACGGACCGCACCGCGGAGGTAACGACGCAGATCGCATCAAAGCACGCCGGGCTGATCGTGCCGCACGTCATCGCGATTGGGGACAAGGCCTCGACCTGGAACAACTACTTGTACGAGATCAGCCCCGGGCATCCGATCGATGCCGTGCAGGTCTTCATGGACGCAGACATCTGGCCCGAGCCGGGGTCGCTTGAAAAGATGGCGATCGCGCTTGCAGAGCGTCCGAATGCTTCCGTGATCGGCGGCCTGCCGATGTGTGGGCGAAACCGCGACCGCTACCGCAAACTCGCGATGGATAAACGGCTTGTGTACGGCGGTATCTACGCGACCCGCGGGTCTTGGCTTAGCTGGGCCCGCGAAGTCGGCTTCCGCATCCCAAGGGGGCTGATCGCCGACGACTCGGTCCTGACCAACGCCTTCACGACCCTGCCCAACGACCTGCGTAAGTCGGACCTGGACCGCGTGCAGCACCTGCCCGACTGCGGCTACCGTTTCGAGCCCATCCGGCCCTGGCGGTTGTCGGATGTGCGTAAGTACGTCAATCGCCAGATCCGTTACCGCCTTGGTAGCGAGCAGCTGCGTGTGCTCGGCTGGCGCTGGCCGGACGAGATGCCGGAAGACGCCGATCAAATCAACCGTGAGGTCCTCACGCGGCTCAAAGCTTCATCCAAGCGTACGGATTTCGTTGCGATGCGACTGCAAAGACAGCTCGAGCATCGCTACACAAGGCAGGCTGCTTAAACAGATGCTTCGGTCACACGCAGCACCTCGTCAACGGTAGTCAAACCCTTCGCGACCTTCTGGAAGCCGTCCTGACGCAGGGTGACCATGCCGCCCTCGATACACATCCGGCGGAACTCGGTGACGTTGGGGTTGCCCGCGATGCGGTCACGTAGCTGGTCGTTCAGCAACAGCATCTCGTACAGACCAACCCGGCCGGAGTAACCGGTGTTGCGGCACTTGTCGCAGCCCTTGCCGACCCAGACCTCGTCGATCGCAACACCCTGCATCGCAAGATGCTCGGCGATATGGTCGTCGGGCGGCTGCTGCTCTTTGCAATGGTCGCATATCTTACGGACCAGCCGCTGAGCCACGACCGCGTTGAGCGCCGTGCCGATCAGGTAGGGCTCAACACCAATGTTGATCAAACGCGTGACGGCCGAGGGCGCGTCGTTCGTGTGCAGTGTCGAGAGCACGAGGTGGCCGGTCAAAGACGCCTGGATGGCGATCTTCGAAGTCTCGCCGTCACGGATCTCGCCGACCATGATGACGTCCGGGTCCTGACGCAGCAGCGCGCGGAGCGCGCCAGCGAAGGACATGCCGATGGACTCGTGCGTCTGCGTCTGGTTGATGCCGCCAAGGTGATACTCGACCGGGTCTTCGACGGTGGAAATGTTCAGCTTCTGCCGGTCCATCTGGTTCAGCGAGGAGTAGAGCGTGGTCGTCTTACCCGAGCCGGTCGGGCCGGTGACGAGCACGATGCCGTGGGGCTGTTTGATCTGCTGCTTCCACATCTGCAGCATGTCTTCGGACATCCCCAGGTCGTCGAGTTGCACCTGGATCGATCGCGTATCAAGGATACGGAGCACGACCTTCTCGCCCGAGACCATCGGCAGGGTCGACATACGCAGGTCGAGCTTGCGGCCGTGCACCATCGCGCGGATGCGGCCGTCCTGCGGGATGCGGCGTTCTGCGATATCGAGGTTGGCCATGATCTTCAGGCGCGAGACGATCGCGTTCTTCATATGCCCCGGCGGGTTCATCGCGTCGAACAAAACGCCATCGATGCGGTAGCGGACCTGCAGCTTCTTCTCCTGCGGTTCGATATGGATGTCCGATGCGCCTTCCTTGACCGCGTTGTAGATCAGGTAGTTCACGAAGCGGATAACGGGCGATTCCCCCGCCTGCTTCTCGAGGTCGAGGTCTTCTTCCTCGTTCTGGACGACCTCGACGTCGTCTTCTTCGATATCGCCGATGATCTCATCGACCGCGATCTCTTCGCTGACAGCGTTGCCCTCGCGGTACGCATCGATGGTCGAGGCGATGTCTTTGGGCGTCACGAGCACGGCCTTGACCGACTGCCCCAGCTTGACCTGTACCTCGTCGATGATGATCAGGTCGTCTGCATGGACTACACCGAGCAATAGACGCGAGCCGTAGGGCCGGATCGGGATGACGCTGTTCTTCAGGCAGTAGTCTGCGCTAAGCGCTTCGAGCTGCTTCACAGACTCGATGTGATCGAAGTCGAGCTCCGCAAAGCCCATGATCGCACACCGCGCGACAATACGCTGCACCGCCGCCTGGTCGCCGGCCTTCTCGAGCACGACATCCATGAAACGCCGGCCAGGTGAGCTGGCGATGACCTGCTTGATACTGGTCATCTGCTCCGCGCTGACCACTTCGGCCTTGAGCAGCTCTTCAGCAAGGCGTTCCTGCGTGAAAGCGATGCGCTCGGCATTCAGGTCCACGAGCACAGGCTTGAACGGGTCCGCCCCGCTGTAGGAGCGCGGCCCGTTGTCGCCGATCGTCGCGAGTTCTTTGCTGGTGTTGGATTCCAAACCTGTTCGCCTCCGGCTTGTAGCTGTTATGCCTGTGAGTACATCACCGGTAACGCAGCCGCAGCGCGATCGCGTGCTCGTCGCGGGTGCGGATGATGCAGGTCAGCCCATCGATGGAGACGAGCTCAAACAGCCCGTCGCCGACGACCTCGCCCACGCGGTAGTCCTTGCCGTCAATAAAGACGATCGGGCCGGAGATGCCATCGATCTTGAGCCGGCTGGCCGCGGCCTGGGCACGCTGGACCGCGATCTCACGCGGGTCTGTCGCGGGGGCTTGCTCTCCAGGTTTGTCGCTGACCTTGGGCTTCACGATCTGGCTGATCACGAAGGGGTCCTTGTCAACTTCCTCGGCGGGGACCTGGTGATCGGTCGGGTCCTGCTTGAGTTCCTCGAGGACCTGGTTGCTCTCTTCGTCGGGGGCCTTGATCGGCCCATCGACACCGTTCTCCTTCGCCGCGGTCTGCTTAGCGATAAAGCTGTCGATCTCGGCCATGGCTTCGGAGGGGCCCGTGCCCCCATTGAGCGCGCCGAGCGTGAGCTTCATGCCCAGCAGCGTCACGACGCCCAGCACGACCACCACGCCGACAGCCAGCGTGCTGCCCGAAAGCTTGGCCTTGCCCGCATCCGGGTCCAGCCCCAGCGGCTCGCCCTCGGCCAGCGGCTCTTCGCTACCGCTCCCGCCGAGGCTGCTGAGCACCGCCATGGTGTTCATGCCCTCGTCTTCTGTCGATTCGCTGAGGAACTGGTCTTCTTCTTCGTTGTTGTAGCTGGTCATCATTTACTCCGCATGCCGGTGCATGTCCGGTCGGTTCGTTAGTTGGATATTGCGCGTCCCGCTTCGCTCTCGAAGAAGATACTCAGCGTCATTTCGGCGATCATCGTGCCTTCCGGGTCTTTTTTGTCCTCGGAACGCTCCAGCGTCATGAGCGGCACCTGGGTGATCCGCGGCATCCGCTCCACCTCGAGCATGAACCGGTAGAACCCTTCAAACCCACCCTTGAACTCCATGCGGATCGGCAGCTCGGAAGCGAACGGCCCTGCCGACACAACCTTGTCCGGCTTGATCGTCTCGACCTTGAGGTTGTGCTCACGCGCGAGGTCTGCAACGCGGTTGACCACCACGTAGGTCTCGCGGTCGTCGGGCAGCTTCTCCTCGATCACACGGATCGCCGTCTTGAGCCGAACAATCTCTTGGTCCAGGTTGATGAACTGCTCGGTGGCTTTGTCCAGCGCGTTGAGCTTGGCCTTCTTCGCCACGATCTCAGCGCGGGCGTCCTGCTGCAGCTGGTTCTTGGGCTGGAAGACAAAGAAGTAGGCGGCGCCGGGCATGGCCAGCAGCACCAGCAGGAAGATCAGTTCTCTTAAGCCAAATCGCATGGGTCGTCTCCGTGCCGTCGTTCGACGGGGTTTAGTCGGTCTCTGTCGGGGTGTTCGCCACACCGGTCGTCGGGCCGATGCGGCCCTCGGCGTTGATCTGGATGTTCTCGGCCAACGGGTCCTGGATGATGTCACGCTCCAGGTCTTCCGGTGCCGAACGCTCGATCAGGACGGACTGGTCCAGCTCCATACGGATACGGAAGCGGAACAAGTCGGTCTGCTCGATCGTGTCCTGCTCGATGAACTCAAGCCCCACGTTGTAGAACAGCGGGTGGTGCGTGAGGTTGCCCATAAACTCGGTGATCTGCTGCTCGAGCTGCGCGATGCCTTCGATATCGATGAAGACCTGTCGCGGGACGATCTCGACCTTGCCGTCTTCCTTGTCCTTGTCTTTCTGCTGTTTGGCCTTGGCACGGTCCAGCGCAGTAAGGTTGCGTGGCGCGGGCGCGGCCTTGGTCTCGAGATCGAATTCAAGTAGCGACAATGCCGGGGGCATGTTGTTGACCATCTCGGCAAGGATGATCGAGCGTGGGACACGCTCGACGAGCTGACGCACGACCTTTGCCTTCTCGATCATCTGCTTCTGGCGGTCCTGCAGCTCCTTAATCTGCCGGAGCTGCTCGGCCCGCTGGGTGAACGAATTGTTCACCTCGACCAGTTCGGCACGGGTGCCCTGGTCCTGGCGGTTCTGCACGTAGAAGGCCGCGCCGATCGCCGCGATCATCACGAGGAACAGACCAACACAGATCAGGTTGGTCCGCCGCGCGATCTTGCGATCCAGGTAGTCTTCAGGAAGGAAGCTGTTGGGGTTTGCCATATCTCATCTCCACCGGCTGCAAGCCGATCAAAGGTTCGCCTCGCTCAGGCACAGGCCAAGCGGTACGGCCCAGCCGGGTTGGGGTTGGTTGATGTCAAGGTTCAAAGGCTCAAGGCCCGGCGTCCGCATCACGCGCGCCATCGGGTCACCGATGAAGGTCGGGATGCCGAACTCCTGAGCGATCGCCTGGGCGACGTGGCCGTGGTGCGCTTCGCCGCCGAGCAACACCACGCGCTGGACGGGCGTATCTGGGCAGACCGTGTCGTGGTAACGCACGGTCATACGGATCCCGTCGACGAGCTTATCGAGCACTTCATCGTTCTCGCTGAACTCTTCAGGCCGGCTCACAACACTTCGGTCGCGCGGGTCGGGTTCTCCGTCGACATACTCCTCCACGAGCGCAACGCTGGTTGTTTCCTGCTCCTGGTTCTCGCCGACACCAAACGGGTTAGCGGCCAGCGGGTTGCTGGCTTCACGCAGTCGCGCGAGGCGTGCCTCGGCAAAGTCCATCTGGTGCTCGCGTGCGTGCTGACGGGTCAGCTCGTCGCCGCAAACATCGATATTCCTTGCCAAGAGGATGTCTTCGTTTTTGATGATGACCAGCTTGGTCGAGGCGGCGCCGATATCGACAAAGCAGCGGGCTTCGGTCTTGTCTGATTCGCGACGGTTGTAGAGCTCTGAGAAGCCCTTGGCGATGCAGACGGGCTCGCTGTGCATGCCGACGACTTCGAGCTTGGCTGCCGCCGCGATCTCGAGGTAACGCATCACGATGGCACGGTTTACGGCCATACAGATCACCCGCTGCCGGGTCACGCCGTCCCGGATCACCGAGCCGACGCGGTGGTTTCGGATCACCATGCGTCCCGGGTCCATCTCCATCACGGTCTGCAAGTGCAGGCCGACCTGCTGGTCGATGTCGTCGTTCTCACCGCACTGCAGCTCGAAGATGTTGACAAAGGTCTGGAATGCCGGGATCGCGCACATCGCGCGACGGCCTTTGAACGGCTGTTGGCGTAGCAGCTCTTTCAACGCGTCGGAGAGGAAGGTGTACCTCGCCGCACTGTCCTTGCGTGCGTTTTCTGGCACGACCAGACCTCCCGCGCCGATCAACTGCGTGGTTTCACCGCTGGAGATCTGTAGGATCTTCACGGTGTCGACACCGAAGTCGATCGCGATCGGCGAGAGTCGCGATTTATTGATACCAAATGCCATGCAGTGACCCGCCTCCGGTAGTACGCTTCGCGCGGACCGCCCTCCGATGGAGGTGCCGCTAAAGAGTGCATCGACGATCCCAGCAGGCGGGTTTAGGCCTACCCCGGCTTGACTGGTCGATACAGCCCGCGTGGCTGTTTAACAATTCGGCCGGGGCCCGGTTGTGACGGCTGTGACGATTACACCGTCTGGGAGCCTGTCTCGACGCTTCAAGCCGGGTAGGATGCCCGGTCCATGGAAGAACTCACCCCCAGACAGATTGTTGAAGCGCTGGACAAGCACATCATCGGCCAGCAGGACGCCAAGCGCGCCGTCGCGGTCGCCATCCGCAACCGCTGGCGTCGGCAGCAGCTCGACAGCGAACTCGCCGCCGAGGTCTACCCCAAGAATATCGTGATGGCCGGGCCCACCGGCTGCGGCAAGACCGAGATCGCCCGCCGGCTCGCCAAGCTAACAGGCGCCCCCTTCATCAAGGTCGAGGCCAGCAAGTTCACCGAGGTCGGCTACCACGGCCGGGACGTTGAGTCGATGGTCCGCGACCTGCTGGACCAGACCATCTCGATGGTCCGGGCCGAGCAGGCCAAGGTCGTGACCGAGCAGGCCGAGGAGCTTGCGCTCGACAGGCTGGTACAGCTGCTGCTCCCCGATGCGGGCCCGACTTCGACCAGCCCACGCCCCAGCGAACGCGAAGACAGTGCTGAAGAACCCCCCGGCGGCTGGGTCAGCACCGACGAGTCGATTGAGGCGCGCGACCGGTTACGCACCCGCATGCGCGAGCAGGTCATGGCCGGGGCCCTGGACGATAAGGAAGTCGAGCTGACGATCAGCAGCCGCCCGCAGACCTCGGTCATGTTCGCCAACATGGGGCTGGACCAGATGGACCCGTCCATGTCCGATATGTTCGAGAAACTGATCCCCGAGAAGAGCAAGCGTAAACGGGTCAAGGTCGCCGATGCGAAGCGTATCCTGATCGAGCAGGAAACCGAAAAGCTGCTGGACGAAGACAAGATCATCGGTGAGGCGATCGAGCGTACGGAACACGGCGGGATCGTCTTCCTCGACGAGATCGACAAGATCGCCTCACCCGAGGGGGCAGGGGGCAAGGGCTCGCCCGATGTTTCGCGTCAGGGCGTGCAGCGCGACCTGCTACCGATCGTCGAAGGCTCGGCCGTCAACACCCGCCACGGCATCATCCACACCGACCATATTCTTTTCATCGCGGCCGGCGCGTTCCACTTTGCCAAGGTCAGCGACCTGATGCCCGAGTTGCAGGGTCGGTTCCCGATCCGTGTCGAGCTCCAGCCGCTGACCAAGGGCGACTTCGTCCGTATCCTCACCGAGCCGAAAGGCGCGCTAACGACACAGCAGCAATCCCTTCTCGGCGTGGAGGGCTTGGAAGTCACCTTCGAGCCAGAGAGTATCGAAGCGATGGCCGAGCTTGCCGCGAAGGCAAACGCGCAGCTCGAGAATATCGGTGCACGCCGGCTGATGACCATCGTGGAGAAGGTGTTTGAGATCGTAAATTTCGATGCGCCCGAGCGCGTCGCCGGGGGCAACAAGAGATTCCCTGTCACCGCTGATTTTGTACGAGAGCAGGTCGCCCCGATCGTTGCGGATGCCGACCTTTCAAACTTTGTGCTGTGATTCGAGTCTGAGAGGAATCTGATCAAGCCGCGTCAGTTTCTGAATCAGTAAAATCAAACAGACGCCAGTTGCGGCTGTTGCGGACGATGTCTTTGAGTGATTCGCTCTGCTCTTCGGTGACGTCGACGAACTCAATCGCGAGCAGTTGACCGATGCCCCGCCTCTTGAATTGACGAACAAGGCGGGCGTTCAGCACCGCGCGTATCTCTTCGTACTTGATCTCGACGATAAACACGGCTTCTTGAGGCACCTTTTTGAAACGCCGCTTGATGATCAGAGCGCCGCAAGACGACAAGTCCAGCACCTCGCCCATGTTCGAGAACACGCTCGATGTTGAGAAGCGGCCGCCCTTGCGGTTTTCCTTCTCTTCCGAAATCTGGAAGGCTTTATCGAAGTGGTTGATGTTGTTGCTGAGCATTATCTTTGATATCGGCCAAAACGCCTTAAGGATCAGCGTTAGAGCGATCACTCCTGACGGCAGGTGCTTGCCATTGTTCTTTTAAACGCTACGACCGTTACGACCAGTACCGTGTGACACACAGCTGTCAGACCCAACCTGTTACACTCCAGCCATGCTCTCACAGTGTCACAGCTTCGTCCTCCAGGGCATCGATGCGATCGCGTGCGAGGTAGAGGTTGATGTTGTCGCTGATGCGATGCCGAAGACCACAATCGTTGGCCTGCCCGATGCGGCGGTGAAGGAATCCATCGAGCGGGTCCGCGCCGCGGTGACCAATACCGGGTACCCGTTCCCGTTCGCTAGGCTGCTCGTATCGCTCGCGCCTGGGGATGTCCGGAAAGAAGGCCCGGTCTACGACCTTCCCATCGCTATCGGGGTACTGCTGGCGGAGCACGTGATCGCGGGGGACCGGCACAAGCGGCTGATGTTCGCGGGCGAGCTTGCACTGGACGGTCGGGTTCGGCCGGTGAGCGGCGTGATCAACCTCGCCCTGCTTTGTAAGTCGATGGGGCTGGAGGGCGTGGTCGTCCCGATGGACAACGCGCACGAGGCGGCAGCGGTGGACGGGATCGAGGTCTACCCCGCCGACACGCTCGCTTCGGTTGTGTCGTTCCTCAATGGCCAGCACGAGATCGTTCCGGTCGCGCCGATTGACGTCGATGAGCAATTGACCACGACGATGCCCGCCGCCGACTTTGCGGATATCCGTGGGCAGGAAGCGGCCAAGCGCGCGATGACAATCGCCGCTGCGGGCGGGCACAACATCGCGATGATCGGCCCGGCCGGGACCGGCAAGACCATGGCCGCGCGGGCGCTGCCCGGGATCCTCCCGCCCTTATCGCGTGAGGAAGCGCTCGAGGTAACGCGGATCTACTCGGCCGTGGGACAGGTGCCTAAGGGGCAGCCGCTCATCACCCAGCGCCCCGTCCGCACACCCCACCACACCGCAAGCCCCGCCGCGATCATCGGTGGCGGCACCATCCCCCGCCCCGGCGAGGTCTCGCTCGCACATCACGGCGTCCTCTTCCTAGACGAAGTGCCCGAGTTCCCCAGGCCCGTCCTGGAAACACTGCGACAGCCCCTCGAAGACGGCAACGTCACAATTGCCCGCTCCCATTCCTCGATTCGTTTCCCCGCACAGTTCATGCTCGTCGTCGCAATGAACCCGACACCCAAAGGCGACAAACCCGCCGACGCGATCGGCCAGCGCGAGATGGACCGCTACCTCGCGAAGCTCTCGGGCCCCCTCATCGACCGCATCGATATCCACGTCGAGGTCCCCAAAGTCCCCTACCAGCAACTCACCGGCCAGCGTAGCGGCTCAACCTCCGCCGAACTGCGAGCGAAAGTCCTTGCCGCGCGAGAGACCCAATCCACCCGAAACGGGGGCCCCCTTAAACGCAACGCGGTCTTGAGCGGCAGAGAGCTTGATTCGTTTGCTGCGTTAGATGATGCGGGCAAGGATGTGCTGAAGCAAGCCATGACTGAGTTGGGACTGAGCGCCCGCGCCTACGACAAGTTACGACGCCTCGCACGAACCGTCGCCGACCTTGATGGAAGTGAATCAGTGCTGCTGCCACATGTCGCCGAAGCAATCAGCTACCGCCTGCTGGATCGCGAGCGGTAACAAAATCGCCTTACTGTACAAGTCCCTTGGTCAGCCGCATGAACGCGGTCTCGAGGTTGACCTGCTCTTCTTCCAGACGCATGAGCCGGAAGCCGTCGTGGACCAGCCTGCCGGCGATATCGGCGGCGGTGTGGTTGTCATCCAACGCGACCTTGAGGATCGCCCCGCCCCGCTCGACGCCAACGACGCCATCCATCTGGCCCAGCGCGTCGGCCGCAGCGTCGGTCCGGTCGACGGTGACGTGCACGACATTACCAGTGCGGGCCCTCGCGAGCATCTCGTCCGTCGTACCGACGAACTTGAGCTCGCCCTGCTCGATGATGCCGACCTTGTTACACAGGTCCGCGAGCTCGAGGAGGATGTGCGAACTGATCAGAATCGTCTTGCCCATGCGGTGTAGCTCTTTGAGCAGCTCGCGCATCTCGATCCGGGCTCGTGGGTCCAGGCCCGACGCCGGCTCGTCCATCAGCAGGACCTTCGGGTCGTGCAGCAGCACGCGCGCGACGGACAAACGCTGCTGCATGCCGCGCGACAGCGAGTTCACATCCGCCTCTGCTTTATGGGAGAGGTCGGTCAGCGCGAGGACGTCGTCCATCACGCTCTTACGCTGCTCGCCGTTGATGTCGTAGGCGGAGGCGAAGAACTCGAGGTACTCCTTAACGACCATGTCTTCGTAGGAGCCGAAGAAGTCGGGCACGTAGCCGATGATCGCCCGGACCTGCCTCGCGTTGACCGGGCCGACGGACAGCCCGTCGATACGGGCCTCGCCCCAGGTGGGTTTGAGCAGTGTTGATAGGATCTTGATCGTCGTAGTTTTACCTGCACCGTTTGGCCCGATGAAGCCGAAGGCGTCGCCCTGCTCGATCTCGAGGTTGAGGTTAGATAGCGCGATGAGCTCGCCATAGCGCTTGGTCAGGTTGATGGTTTGGATCATCGCCATATAGGGTTGCCTTACAGATCATAGACCCATCGGACAACGGTCCACCCCTGTGAGGGGATGGTGTCGCCATCGACGGTGAGCGGGACGGGGCTGGGGCTGTCGCGCAGGTGTCCGATGAGGATGATGCGCCGGCCGGTAATCAGGTGCGTGAGGTCAAGGTCGCGGACAAGGGATCGGCTGTAGACGTTGTACTGGTTGCCGAAGCCGCCACCGCTCTGGACCTTGTAGATCGGCGGGGGCAGTGCGCCGTAGAACGAGAGCAGCGGGATGTCTTCAACTACGTTGGAGTTGCTAGCTGAGCCCGAGGCGAAAGCCCGGTCGGCGACGGCGTGCCCCAGATAGCCCTCCGCGCGCCAGTTCCTTGCTTGCAAGGTCAGGCTGGGACGCGTCCATAGCGGGCTGTACCGGGCCGCTGAGGCGGGCAGCACGAGAGGCGTGCCGGGTGTCCAAACCGACTGACCCTCTGCATTCTTGAATTGGTAGACCAGGGGGCGACCCGGCGCGATAGTCGTCGAGCCGGGCCTTGCGGGCTGCTGGGCGCCGCCGGGGCAGAAGATGATTCGGACATCGGTGAGGGCATCTGGGAATTCGTGGGTGATCGTTCCGGCGGGCAGGCCGTTGTTCCCGATTGAAAGCGTTGCCTGCGGCATCTTCCAGGGCCGCTGCAGCCCGTCCTGCTGGCCGGTGATCTGCCCGAGGAAATCGACCTTAAGCGACTTGGTGGTCGAGCGCATCGGGATGCCAAGCGCACTCGGCTGGGTAACGTCATACGTGTAGACCCGCTGGTCGGGGTAACCCGGCGAGTCTGGCATCAGGTCGTTGCCGGGGCTGGCCATCAGGTTGATCACGTCCATTAGCGCGAGGCCGTCGGCTTTGGAGGCGACCTCGACGTCGGCGGTCGCGAAGTTCGGTATCAGCAGGGATTGCCACGACTGCGCTCGGACGCGGTTGGTGTTGCCATCGATGTCGAGCACGGTGAAGTGGGCCGAAGACGTGGCCGCAGGCCGCATGAACCAGGCCCCGCCCCACGCGGCGATCGAGAAGATCGCGACAATACATACAAAGAGCATCCAGCTGTGCCGCTGCAATCCCTTTGCCTTGAGCAGATTCGGGAAGGTCAAGGCGGCGAAGATGGCGTAGAGCACAAACAAAACAAACGCAAGCCCGATCGCCGGGCCAGTCTCGCCCTCGCGCGCGACGCGCGACGCCATCCAGTTGCCGAGTTCGACCTGCTGAGCATCCTTGGCCTCCCAGTACTGGCTGCGGGTCTGCTGACCATCGAACTCGCTGTCGGGCAGGAGTTCGCCGGTCATGCTCGCCCGCCAACTGAAGATGCGGGTCCAGACGCGGTGCAGCCGGAAGGAGTCGATCTTCTTCAGTACATCCGCGTTGCTCAGGTCGATCCCCACGAGCGTAACCTGACCGAAGCCAAAGCGCTTGCCGACGATGAGCGGCTTCGGCTCGTTTGGCAAGACCCGACTCAGGTCGATCCGCGCCTGCTCTTCGGGCGAAAGCGGTTTGAGGATTTCCACTTCGGCCAACGAGGTGTAACCCGGGGCATCGCTCAGGTCGAACCAATTCATCGCGACCGGTTCGGTGTTGCGTAGCACGCCGAAGACCGAGATCGGCACCGTTGCACGGGTCTGCTTGATGTCTTCCCTACCGATCGGGTCGAGCAGGTCGGCGAGGCCGGAGTCGGTGCCGGTCCACTGCTGGCCGGCAAAAGGCATCACGATGACAAGATGCCCGCCGCGGTAGACCCACTCGCGCAGGGCCCGCTTGGTGCTGTCGCTCATGCGGTCATCGGTGGGCTCGTTGTCTTTGTCCGCCGGGATCCAAACCAGCGAGGACAGGCTGTCGAGCCCGTACCAGCGGTCGGGCAGCGTAGTCAGAGACAGGTTGCTCACCAGGCGTAGCTCTTCGTGGTGCGTAGACCACCGCAGCCAGGGTAGCAGCCCGAGCCCCTGGATCTGGTCGCCGCACACCCCGACCAGGTTGACCGAAGGCTCTGCCACCGCGCTCGTCGACAGCTGGACCTGGACCTGTTTGAGCAGCTCGCCGCTCTGCACATCGACGGCCTGGAAGGTCCAGGTCTGGTCCGGCCTTGTCGACATCGGCGGGGTCGCGTAGAGCCAGACATTCAGCGGGCGGACCGGCTGCAGCGTGACATTGGAACGCTCGGCAATGAGTTGGTCCCCATCTTCGTCTGTTAGCAGCCAGCGGCAGTGGACCTGGACATCCTCTGCGCCGGTATTGGTCAAGTCCATACGGACTGGGGTCCACACACCGCGCTGGACGATGCCGCCCAGGCCGAGGTTCTCGCGCTGGATCACGATCTCAATATCGGCCTGCTGCGCATAGGCCTGGGAGCCGAGCAGTAGCACGCCAACCAGGGCCAGGACAAACAGACGTAGGGGTGAAATGCTCATCGGTCGACCCGGCATAGTGGGATTCTACCGCTACGGGCCCGGGTAGGCGAGGCCCTGAAGCGGGCTCAGGCCCGATAAGGCCGCGAACGCGACCCAGTCAACGCATCGGCTGTGCCGGCCGATACCCCCGCTATGACGGTTGAAACCAAGCTGGTGCTCATCTGCCTGACGCTATTGGCGGCCGCGTTTGTCATCGGCGTGCTGAAAGTGGTCGGGGCCTGGGTCGAACACCACACCTCGCGCCACGACCTGATCGTGGAATCCAAGCGTAAGCGGATCGAATACCTGCGAGCCGTCGCCGATCGCGAACGCGAGCTGATGGCGCTTCAGGAAGCCGAGGCCGAAGAGTCGATCATTATCGAGGACGACGAGCCGCAGCTCGCCCAGGCAGCTTGAGTCAACGGCCCCCCATGCAAGCATCCAGCACTGACACCTGATCGGCTATCCTGTCGGTATGGCCGCACTCACCAACGGAACCTTGCCTCGGCTCACCCTCACCGGCGGCAGGCTGATCGACCCCGCCAACGGCATCGATCAGATTACCGACCTCGTGCTCGAGCATGGCAAGGTCGCTTCGATAGGAACCGTCAGCAAGCCGGACGGCCCAACGCTTGACGCCTCAGGCTGTATCGTCGCGCCGGGGCTGATCGATGTGCACGTGCACCTCCGCGAACCAGGGCAGGAGGAAAAAGAAACCATCGCGACCGGCAGTGCCGCGGCGGTCGCGGGCGGGTTTACCAGCGTGTGCTGCATGCCGAACACGTCGCCGACGATCGATGATGACTCGATGATCGAGTTTGTCTACAAGCAGGCGGCGAAGGCGAACCTCGCCAACGTCTACCCGGTCGGCGCGGCGACGAAGAAACGCGAGGGTAAGGAGCTCGCCGAGATCGGGCTGATGCACAAGGCCGGTGCGGTCGGCTTCAGCGATGACGGCACGCCGGTCGGCTCAGCAAGGGTAATGCACCAGGCGCTGCGGTACATCGCGATGACCGGGCAGGTGTTCATGCAGCACTGCGAGGACCCGGAGCTTGGTGGCGGAGCGATGAATGCAGGCCCGCTGGCGAGCAAGCTTGGTTTGCCAGGCTGGGCATCTCTCGCGGAAGAGCTGATGATCGTACGGGATATCATGATCGCCGAGTCGCTGAACTACTCAGCCCGCTGGCATGCGCAGCACATGACCACGGCGGGTGGTGCCGGCCTGCTGCGCGAAGCGAGGGCGCGGTACGTCGAGGCGGTTCATGCGGGGACCGCACCGAGTGACGAGTTCGCCGGGACTGGCCTTGGCCGGATCACCGGCGAGGTCAGCCCGCACCACCTGCTGCTGACCGAGAAGGCCTGCGCCACCTACGACACACACGCGAAAATGAACCCGCCGCTACGGACCCAGCGCGATATCGATGCGCTCTTGGAAGCGGTGGCCGACGGTACGATCTCGCTGCTGGCGACCGATCACGCCCCACATACGCGGGAGCAGAAGGAACGCGAGTTCGCAATCGCGCCGTACGGGATTATTGGCCTGGAGTGCGCGTTAGCGCTGTATATCAAGGCACTGATTGAGCCAGGCGTAATCGACTGGCCCCGGCTGATCGCGATGACCAGCACCAATCACGCGCAGCTCTGCGGTCTCAAAGGCAAGGGACAGCTTGCCGTGGGATCGGACGCGGACGTCACCGTGATCGATCCGGAGCACGCCTGGACGATCGAAGCCGATCAGTTCGCGGGCAAGAGCAGCAACTGCCCGTTCGATGGCTGGCATGTGAAGGGCCGGGCGATCGTGACCATCGTTGGTGGCGAGGTGAAGCTGGCGCTCGACCCAAACCGCATAACCGGCAAACTCGACTGTGCGACAGCGGCCGATCAACTGGTTGGGGTTGCCTCGGGGGCATGAGGAATCGGACAATTCGAGGTGCCTATGACGGCAGAAGCCCACGCTCAATGAACGTGGGCTTCGCTTCACAATCGGGGCGACAGGATTTGAACCTGCGACCTCCACACCCCCAGTATGGCGCGCTACCAAGCTGCGCTACGCCCCGTGCTGCGAACCGAAAACTGTAACAAAGACCAACCCTAACAGCAAGCAACCACGATCCAGGGAAAGACCAGTTCCACCCACAAAGGATCCGACATGCCAAACGCCCTGACCCCCTACCTGGACCTCGCGAAAGACGCCGGCGTCGCGCTGACTGATGCGGGGTACGCCTACACCCTGCTCGTCGCCGCGGCACCCCTGCTGACCGTTGCGGGGGTCGTCGTGCTGATCGGGCTCATCGCGACGCATGGCAAGTCACACGGCACGCGCTTCAGCGCCATGGCCGTCTTCGGGTTGTCTGCGCTGGCGGGGGTCAGCGCCTGGCTGCTTCGTCCAGACGCTGCGGCGGGGACGATGCTCGAAACGATGCTGACGTGGTCGTGGGTGCCTCCCCTGCTAGCAGCACTGGCGATCTTCGCGACGATGCCTGAGAAGCCCAAGCCGCGGGCCATCGGCCTGCTGGCCGCGACCGCGATTGCGCTAGCCGCGACGTGCTACGGCGGGATGCTGTCGATCGCCAACCAACGCGCGCTGTACCCGGGCGAGATGGCCTGGCTGGATGCGGAGCCGCTGCCAGAGCAGCAAACGATTGAAGAACAGCCTGCGCCCGACCCACGCCCCGTGCTGGATACTGCGGCACACCGGTAATTGATCTGTGACAGAACGGTGTTGCAGGCGACGCGAAGCGTCCCGTGCGAGTCGTGACAGATGGTTCGAATGGGACGCTTCGCGTCGCCCGCTACACTGTTCTATTGCTTGACCCCGCGGTAGCACACGGCGATGCCGAAGGTCAGTGCTTTGTGCTTGAGGTCTTCAAAGCCCGCCTCGGTCATCATGGCTTGCATCCCCTCGCGGTCGATGAAGGTGTTAACGCTCTTGGGAAGGTACTTGTACGCACCGCTCTTGTCGCCGCTGATCAGCGTCGCGGTGCGCGGCATGATGTGCTTGAAGTAGAAGTTGTAGCCCGCCAGCAGCAGCGGGTTTTTCGGCAGCGAGAACTCGAGGACGATGAGCCGGCCGCCGGGCTTGAGGATGCGGTAGAACTCGGCCATGGCCTTCTCGGGCTTGGCGACGTTGCGGATGCCGAACGCGATCGAAACGACATCGCAGCAGGCATCGGGCAGCGGGAGGTTCATCGCGTCGCCCTGCATGAATTTCGCATGCCGATCTAAATAGGCCATCCCTGGATAGACTTTGTAATGAGCATGCCTTCTTGCAGCCTTCGCTTTAGCAATTGGAAGCATCTCGTATGTGAAATCTATTCCAAGAACATGGCCTTCATCAACTGTCTTAGTCAACTTACTTGCAAACTCAAGTGACAAATCTCCCGTCCCGCAAGCAACGTCAACAACCTGCTCCCCCCCCTGCAACTCAGCCATCTTCACCGCCGTCCTACGCCACGCCTGGTCACGCCAAAGCGAGTGGACGCGGTTGTTCAGGTCGTAGCTCGGAGCGATCGCCGAGAACATCTTCTGCACGCGGCTCGCCTTGTCGGCGTTCTCGTGCGGGTTCTCGGACAGGTCATCGTCCGTCCACGCGGGGTTGTCGGGTTGTTGTTCGACAGTGGTCAAGTGACTTGATCATAGCCGCATCGACACGCCTTGATCACTTGATCTTCTTGAGCGAGATACGGGTCAGCACCCAGTAGCGGTCCCTGCCACCGTTGTCGAAGAGCTCGATATTCAGTTCGCCGTCCTTCACCTCGATGTCGAAGTGTGCCGGCGTCTGGGAACCGCCCGCCCGGGAGACATAAGCGAACTCCAAGCGGTCTGAATCGATCGCGTTGCTGATGAGGTCACCCTCGGCACGGACGCCCATCTGGTCATGCCCGCGGCGGGTGTCACCCATATTCATTGTAATACGCCAGGTGCCATTGGCGATCTTGTGGTTGAACGTGGCCGGGCGTCGGCTTGTGACGTAGTCGATGTTGGCATGATTAACGCCCTCGCGCTTGGGCGCAGCGACGGCACGCAACTGCCGTGTCTCGCCAGTCCAATAGATATCGCCCGTAGTCTTATTGGTCACCGGCGTCCAGTTTTCCATGACCGGCCCTCTCGCCGGGCCGAAGTCGTAGTCGTATGTGCGTCGGCTGGTATCGACTTTGTGCTCATCGTTGTTCCGGGCGAGCGCCGCACACTTGATAGACGTTTCGACGGCTTGCGGCGTGCTCTGCATCACCGGCCGGGCATCCGCGTCGGCAAGCGTTGGCGTAAGTGCGAAGCAGGCAACAAACACAACGCCAACAGATAGGTGATTGATCGCGGTCGGGGTCATCATCGTTCGTATCTCCGATTTGGGGGTGAAGGAACACGGAAAAGCCAGGCCTGGTAAGCGCGTTGCGCCCGCCTCGGCCTCCTTCACACCCTAAACCATAAACGATGCCTGGTTGAAATGCGACAAAAACCCGTTGATCGATTGGGCTAGTGGGGGCAATCACAGGTTTTTTTAGCGGCCTGCTCCCAAGGGATCCCAGCGACTTTCTCGAACTCAGCTGGGCTCAAAAAGGCCCCCGAGCCGTGCCTAGCCGGCGGGAGCTTGCTCAGCGGGGTGAGGATGTTCTTTTTGAACTCAGCGAAGCCCATCCTGTAGAAGCCGTCCTCGTTGTAGCGGGGGTAGTTCTTTGTGATCAGTTCTTCGAGGTTAGAGATGCGTGTATCGGACGCGGGGTGGGTGGAGAGCCACTCGGGAGGCGCCGACCCGCCGGAGGCTTCGCGGAGGATCTCCATGACCTGGATCTGGCCGATGGGGTTGTAGCCTGAACGGGCCATGTATCGGACGCCGAGCTCGTCCGCCTCGAGCTCGTTGCTCCTGCTGTATTTCAAGAGGAAGAGCTGCCCGCCGACCGCGGTACCGACGCCGAGGACTTGGAGCCATTCTTCATCGCTGACCGCCCCGCCGATGCCCGCGGCGAGGATGACGCCCTGGGCGATCATGGCCTTGCCCATACGTTCGTTGCCGTGACGCGCGGTGACGTGGCCGATCTCGTGGCCGATGACGCCGGCGAGCTGGGCCTCGTTGTCCATCTTCTCCATCAGGCCCCGGCTGATAAAGACCTTGCCGCCCGGTAAGGCGAACGCGTTGATCACCTGCGAGTCCAGGATGTAGAACTCCCAGTCGATGTCCGGCATCTCGCTCTGCGCCGCGAGCCGGCCGCCCATGTCGCGTACATATTGGACGATGCTCTGGTCGGGCAGCTCCCCGCCGCTCTGCTCGATGAACTGCGGCGCGGCTTCGGCACCGAGCTGTACCTCCTCGTTCCATGAAAGAGGCAGGAACTGGCTGCGGCCCGTGGCTTCGTTGGTGCTGCAGCCGGCTAGCGGCAGCAAAACAAACAGGACGACGAGCGATAACCGGGACATCCACTTGAGCAGATTCATCGTTTGACTCCTATGCATCTAGCAGCGAGACGGCACAACCGGTTCAACCGGCACAGGCAGACCCAGTTTATCGCGAGAAGGCGTGACTTGATGCCGGTTGAATCATTGAATTGTGTCGTTCGATTCCTTTTCTGCCATCCCTCATCCCGCTATTGGACCCAATTTGGTCCGATCATGCCCCAACGCTCAGCGGATCACGCCCAACGCCCCGACACCCCGATGAACACGGTACCTGAGGGGGGCTCGTGGCAGGAAGCCGCCCCCGATCCTCTATCAGCACGGACGAGATCAACCGCCCCGAAACGGGGCCACACCAGCGGAGCGCTGAATGCCCAGCCGACCAAATGCTATCCTCGAACGTTTTTATACCTGCCTGATCTCAGGCGACCGACAAGGCGCCCGTGAGATCATGGACGAGGTCTTCACCGCAGACTGCCCGGCCACGACGGTCGCCAGCAACCTGATCTGGCCGACCCTCGACGCGCTGCAGTCGATGCGGCGGAACGACCAGATCACGAGCCTGGCCTACAACTACGCGACCCGCCTGATGCGGTCGATCACCGACCAGCTCCAGCTCCGCTACGAGCAGCGCGAGTCCCGCAACGTCAGCTGCCTGGTCGTCTGCGGCGCCGAAGAGTCCGAAGAGCTCGCGGGCCAGCTCGCCAGCGACCTGCTCGAGGCCGACGGCTACACCGTCTACTTCACCGGCGGCGGCATCAGCAACGACGAGATCGTCGCGCAGCTGGGCGAACGCAAACTCGACAAGCTGATCATCTTCGGCGCGATCCCCGCGACCGTGCCAGCGACACGCCAGCTCATCGACTACCTGCACGACATCGGCTCGTGCCCGCAGCTGCAGATCATCGTCGGCGGCGGGATCTTCAACCGTGCCGACGGCCTGGCCGAGGAGATCGGAGCCGACCTCTGGGCGAACGACCCGATCGAGTTGGTGCAGAAGATGAGCGCCGCGCCGGACCGCCGCATGTCTGAAGACCAGCGGACGGTGGGCCGCCGACGCGCCCAGCAGAAGCGTACGAGCAAAGCGGCGTAAGCCAAACCAGGTTGTACCTCTCCCGAGCGGCACACCTTCCGGGGTGTGCCGTTTTTTTGATTATGCGTCCGGGTCATCGATTAGTTGCTGCAGACGCGCACCCAGCGACTTGGGCAGTCGCTCGATCCAGCTTTCGTCGATCAGCCCAACATCCAGCATATCTACGAGATGCACGCGGTCCTTGAGTCTGTACGAGTTCAGCTTCATCTTCACAAGCGTATCCAGCTCGAGTGTTTTGAATTCAGCGACAGACGCGGCGTGCTCTAGGCCTGGGTTGGGCTCGGGTTCCTCTTCACGCACCTGCTCGCCAGCAAAAACCATGTGGATCGCTTCGCGCGGGCTGCCTTCCGGGCCATCAAGAAACATGACCAAACCCGCAGAATGCCGGAAAACGAAGCCGGCCTGCTCCATCGCCGGCTTGATCTTTTCGAGATCTTGCCGTTCCAGGAGGATGTCGACATCCTTCGTGTTCCGGACAGCGGCTTCGTCCACCTGCGAAACCCAGACCCGTACCGCGTGCCCGCCGACGACCGCATACGGGACGGCTTCTGCTTCAAGCACAGCGACGGCACGGCGCAGGCGTTCGTGTACTTTTTCCACGGCTCGCTCCATCCGCGACCAGAGCGCGTCGCCGGTGAGATGAATTGACTGCATGGGGTTGCTCCATAACCCAGAGTGCATTCAGTTTATCACACGTCAAACCCCTATCTGACAATGGGGGGTATTTCTTGTGTAAAGGGACTCGGGTAAGCGATATACTTTCGCCATGCCCGACCCCGTTCTTTTTCAACGCACGATCGAACACTACCTCAAGCCCATCCTCCCGTACCTGCAGGACACGCAGGTGGCCGAGGTCATGGTCAACAACTACGAAGAGGTCTACATCGAGAAGCAGGGCAAGCTTCACAAGACCGAGGCGAAGTTCAAAGACGTTGAGGCCTACGAGGCGGCTGTCAACAACATCCTGCAGTTCACGGGGAAGTCGATCGCGGACGAGGACATCCTCGTCGATACACGCCTGCCTGACGGCTCGCGGGTGCACGTCGCGAAGACGCCCTGCGCCCGCTTCGGCATGGCGATGACCATCCGGAAGTTCGCCAAGACCATGCTCGACATCGACTGGCTGACGCACCTGGGCTCGATCACGCACGCCGCGGCGGAGTACATGCGGATCGCGGTGAACAACGAGCAGAATACGCTCGTCGCTGGCGGCACCAGCTCGGGCAAAACGTCGCTGCTCAACGCGTTGTCGGCGTACATCCCCGAGGGGCAGCGTATCGTCACGATCGAGGACTCGGCCGAGTTGCAGCTGCAGCAGTCGCACCTGATCTCGATGGAGAGCCGGGCGGCGGACCAGTTCGGCCGGGGCGCGGTCAAGATCCGGCAGCTGTTCAAGTCCTCGCTGCGCCTGCGCCCCGACCGCATCATCATCGGCGAGGTCCGCGGCGAAGAGGCGTTGGACATGATCCAGGCGATGACCTCCGGCCATGGCGGGTCGATGGGCACGCTACACGCCAACAACGCCTTCGACACGCTCAACCGGCTGGAGACCATGGCCCTCATGTCCGAGGTCGAGCTGCCGCTCTCCGCTCTCCGCAGCCAGATCAGCTCCGCGATCGATGTCATTATCCACCTGGTCCGGCAGGTCGGCGGGTTCCGGCAGGTCACCCAGATCGCCGAGGTCATGCCGCTGGAGGGGGGCGACCACTACCGGCTGCGCGACATCTTTACGCTGACGCCGGCGGTGGATGAAGACGGGCACAAGACGATGCAATTGGTCCCGACCGGTGAACGTTCTACGATGGCGGGTCACCTGAAGACGGCGACCGAGTCGATGGTGACGCCGCTGACCGAGAAGATCTTTGATCCCGCGTAATTCATCGGGGCGACAGGCGTACATCCGATGGATTACGCCTGAAAAACAACGGGATTTGATGTAGACCCCCGCGTGACCCGATAGTAGACTTAATCATGATGCAGATCCTCAAAAACGCCATCCAGAAACTCGTGCCTAGGCGATTGCAGGACGATCGCGGCGCGACCATGCTGGAATGGTGCTTGCTCCTGGCGGCGGTGGTACTGCCAGCCTGGGTCATCATCCGTATGGGCTTGGCAACATTGGCTGGCCACTACGGGCTGGTCACGACGATCAACCAGATGCCCTTCCCCTAAAACCAATTTCTGTGATCGGTCGATGCAATACCGATCGTCCAAACACGTCACTACTTACATCAGCCACAAACAACCGCCGCGACAAAGCTCGGCAAGGAGACACGACCATGAAGATGCTTGCAAATATCAAAGAAACCATCGTTGAGCTATGGAACGACGACCAGGGTGCAGAAGGCCTGGAGAAGGTCCTGATCATCGCGGCGATCGCGCTGCCGCTGCTCGCGGTGCTGCTGTTCTTCTCCGGCGAGATCCGCGAGTGGGTCAGCGACAACTGGGATTCGGTCCAAGGCACTTCGAGCGACGAGAACGAAGTCGGGGACAACCCGTTCTGATCTGATTGCGCGATCATCTGTTTTTTGCGATGACTGCCACTTCCCCGCGTTTTAAACGCGGGGCTTTTTTTAGACTATGTCCTTGCGGTGTAGCAGGCGATGCGCAGCGTCCCGTACGACTCGTGGCAGATGGTTCGAACGGGACGCTGCGCGTCGCCCGCTACACCGTTCTTGATGAGAGACCGTTGATTCGTTTCGAATGACCCTGATCCTTGCCTACATCGCGATCGTTGGTGTGTCTGTCGCCGCCTCGGTGACCGACCTGCGGACCGGGCGGATCCCCAACAAACTCACGGCGTCGGCGATGCTCGCCGGGCTGGTGTTCTGGCTTGTCGCAGGGCTGGTAAACGGCAAGGGGCTTGTCGGCGACGGCGGAGTCAGCGGGACCCTTGCGGCGTCCTTTCTTGGGCTGCTCTGTGGGCTCATCCCGTTCGCGATCCTCGTGATGCTCGGGGGGCTGGGCGGCGGTGACATGAAACTGATGGGCGCGATCGGCGCGTGGGGCGCGAGCTGGCGGATCGTGCTGGATACGACCATTTACGCCCTGTTCGCCGGGGCCTTGATCGCGATCGTGTTGATGATCCTTCACGGCCGGGTCCGGCTGACGCTGGCCCGGCTGATCGGGATCGCGGCGAGCGGGGGCAAGGCGGTGACGCCTGATGACGACGCGAGTGCGCCCAAGGTGCCTTTTGCCATCGCTGCACTGGTCGGGATCGCGATCGCCGGGGCGGAGCACATGCTCAAGCTTTGGTACCCGCTGCTGGGCTGATCAACCCGTTCGTGAGGGAGCAAGCCGAATAATCAAAAACAGAAACGACGCAGTATGCCGATAGCTATCAGGGCGGCTAAGCCGAATGGATGACGCAAGAAAGATCGTGTGCCATCCGTTATAAAAGCGACCCTAACCTCGCTACAATGCGTGATATAAGCAACGTCACCTACCACGCATGGATCACCCCGACCCCCTCCATACGTCCCGGCCTCTGATACGGACCCACATGCATGAGTGAAGCCACGCCAAACGCCAACCCTGCCGTCACCTCGCTGACCGCGAAGGCGGGCGACAAGGTCGATAACTACACGATCATGGAGCAGGTCGGTGCGGGGGGCACCGCCATCGTTTTCCGGGGCCACGACCACGTCCTGAACCGGGACGTCGCGATCAAGCAGCTCGTCGTCCCCGAGGGCGATGAGGGCGAGGACATCCGCCAGCGGGCGCTGGCCGAAGCGGCGATCCACAAGCGTGTCGCGGCGAGCGACCCCCGTCTACTGGTCCAGTACATCGACACGATCAACGACCCACGCGGCATCTTCCTGATCGGCGAGTACGTGGACGGCCCTTCGCTGGAATGGATCCTCCAGCAGGAGACCAGGCCGATGGACCAGCGGCAGGCGCTTGGCATCATCGCGGCGTCGGCCAAGGCGCTCGACGCCCTGCACCAGAACAACGTGATCCACCGCGACCTCAAGCCGAGCAACATCCTGATGCCGCGCGAGGGCGGGCTGAAGCTCGCGGACTTCGGGCTCGCGGCGATCATCGCCGAGCAGCAGACCCTTGACCTCGGCTCGGTCCGCTATATGGCCCCGGAGCTCTTACAGGGCGAAGCCGGCACACCCAAGAGCGACCTTTACTCATTGGGCATTGTGGCTTACGAGATGCTGGCCGGGCGGGCGAACTTCGACAGCGCGTTCCGTACGATCCTGCGTGACCAACGCAACCAATCGATGCGTTGGGTGAAGTGGCACACGAACGTCCGAGCGAAAGTCACGCCGTTGGATCAACTGGTGGACGGCATCTCGCCATCGCTGGCCGAACTAGTCGGGCGGATGATGGAGAAAGACCCGGCCCGCCGGGTAGGGTCTTGCGCAGAGCTGCTTGAAGCGATCCGCACACACTTCGCGCAGGCCGGCCAGGGGGACCAAGGCGCGCCTGGGCCGCACGCCGCGATGGCCCCGCCTCAGATCGATGACGCGAGCGCGACCGCGGCCGTGCCCCAGAAGAGCAAGCTCCCGATGATCCTTGCCGCGACGCTGGTCGTCTGGCTGCTGGCGATCGGCGGTTTCTTCCTGTGGAAGAAGCAGGAGGCGCAGAAACAGTTCGCCGCGGACAAGGCGGCTCTGACCGAGGACATCGAGGCCGCCGACGAGCTCGTCAACGACCTGCAGTACGAGCGGGCGATCACGGCTTTCGACGGCATCCCGAATGAGCACGCCAGCCTGTTCGAGCCCAGCAACAACTGGGGCCTGGAAGAGCTCGTCCAGTCCGGCAGCCTCAAGGCCCAGGCGTTGCTCGCCGCTCAGAACGACGACTTCGTGACCGCGCACAGCAAGGCCTTGGAATACCGCAAGATCATGACCTCGGCGAACAACCTGCCGACGTCGATCAATACGAACCTCGGCCTGCGTGATGCCAAAGACCTGGTCGACGAGTACACCACGCGCTCTGCGTTCCAGCAGCGGTGTGCGGATATCGAGATGATGTTCTCTGAGGGCAGGCTCGAAGAGGCGATCGTCGCGATCCGCGAGCTCGAATCCGACACCAGCACCAGCACGGCCCAGGAAGACCTGGACCGGATCGATGCCTTCGAGAAGAAGCACGCCTTACTCATCGGTGACCAGCGCATTGCGGATCTGCTGGCAAGCGCCAACAAGCTGAATGACGGTGGCGATCTCGAAGGCGCGATCGATGTGCTCGAAACCGAGATCGAAGATGTGGGCGAAGAAGTCGACCCGCGCGTGACGGCCCTATCGAATCAGCTGAACCGGCGGCTGCAGATCAAAGAGCTCGAAGAAGACCTCGCCGAGGCGGAACGCTCTGGCGACGTCAACGAGATCCTGGATGCCCGCATGGCACTACAAGCGGTGCAGCCGACGGTCAGCGGCAAGGAGCAGATCGAGTTGCTCGAGGTGCGGCTGATGATCATTGACGCGGAAGAGGAGCTTGAAGACGATCGGCCCGAGCGTGCCGAGGAGATCCTCCTCAAGGTGCTTGAGCGCGACCCGGAGAATGTTCAGGCGAAGCTGATGGTCGCGTCCCTTGAGAACGCGCGGATGAAGATCGAGACGGAGCGCGCCGCCGACCGGCTGGCGGCACAGGGCAGGTACCCGGAAGCGATCGCTATGTATCAGAGGGTCTTTGAGTTTGGCCCGGACCCCGATGGATCGATCAAGGCAAAGATCGATGACGCGGCGGGCCGAGTGAACCTCGCCGAAAGCGAAACAGCTTTCAAAGCGGGCGACCTGCCCAAGGCGCAGAGCCTCTTAGACAAAGCGCGTGCCACGCTGGGGGATACCGGCGCGATCAGCGACTTGCAGGATAAGATCGATGAGCTGCGTGAATACACGATGCTGGTCGCCGAGGGTGACGCGCTCTTCGAGAAGGGCAGCTACGGCAAGGCGATCCCCAAGTACCGGGCTGCGCAGAAGATCTTCGACAGTGAAGCGATTAATGAAAAACTCAATGACTGCGAGTTCTTTACCTGGCTGGATATCTGCGATGGTCACATCCTCAGCCGAGACTGGCCTCAGGCAGAAAGCGCGCTCAAGCGTGCCGAGGCGATCAAGATCAACGACCAGACGCGTGCCCGGCGTGACCAGATCGAGAACCGCGTCCAGTAAGCCCACCTAAGCGCCCCACCGCTTCCGACCGTTTGACCGACCAAACGAACAACCCGCCAGCTGACCAGGTACCTGCCCCTCCGGGCAAGGCGCTTAAGATCACTCGCCTGCTCATCGCAGTGGGCCTTTGTGTCGGCATCGGGGTCTTTGCGGTTTATGCCATCGAAGAGCTCAAGGCGGGTGCACCGCGCGGCGGGCTGCCGACCGACTTCGGTGCGAGCGACACCTCTCCGGGCCAACAGGCCGGGCCGGCCGTGCAGAGCAACAACCCCTTTGCCGCGCTGGCGACCACCGATCAGAGTAAGTATATCCCGATCGATCGTGACAACCCGAACCCGGGTCAGATCGTACCTTTCATGAATGCGGCGCCCTACGGCCAGCCCCCCTATAAACAACCGATCGCGGGCAACGAGGTCTGGGAACTGTGCGTCTACCAAGTTAAAGACGCGAGCATCGCCGAGTTGATCGGCTACTACAACCGCCAGGCGCGGCGGAGAGGGATGCAACTCACCAAGCAGCAGCCCACCAGCGACAACATGCCTGGCGGCGTGGTCGCGGCCTGGTCGAACGGGCCCATCGGCCTGCAGGTCACGGTCAACCCGCTGCCCCTGACCGAGCCCGTACAGCCGCCCCTGGCCCCGCCCACCCCGCTTCGGTGGGTTGTGAAGTACAGTTACCCCAATCAACCGGATCAACCCTGACCCTCCCCGCTTGCGAGAGACGCCATGAGTCAATTCCCATCGAGTCCCAACGCCCCCCAGTCCGCGCCCGCCGGCAGCGGACAACTCGTGCTCGTCGGCCTGGTGATCGCCGTCGTCGCGGTCGTCCTGATGAACGTCTACGTCGAGATGCGCGTCGCGGCCCAGGAAGAAGACACGGTCACGTTCTTCAAGTTCCGGGATGAGATGAAAGTCGGCGACACCATCGAGCCGGAGGACCTCAAGCCGGTCAGGATCCCGAAGAGCATGGAGGACGCCTTCGGCCTTAGCGCCATCCGTGAAGACCCGGACGACCGCGGCAAGCCACTCGACGGCCTGGGCAGCACGCTTGGCGCAAGCGTCTCGCCAGAACAGATCCTGACCTTCAGCGTGCTCTCGGGCAAGACCACCTCCAGCTTCCGCGACCCCGCCGACCGCGGGCTCGATGAGATCACGCTCACCATCGACTCGAAGAACCAGCCGCCCAACCTCAGGCCAGGCGACTTTGTCGATATCTTCGCCTCCGTCCCGCTCAACCGCAGCACCAAGTCAATGCGGATCATGGAGTACGTCAAGGTCGTGAACCTCGGCGACCGCATCATCGAAACGGGCTCACGGTCAACATCCAACAAGTACGGCTCGATCACGATCTACGTCGACCCGCCGCTGTCGGGCAAGCTACAGGACATCCAGAAGTTCGTCCGGGGGCAGACGTTCAACGTCACCCGCCGTGACCCGCAGGACAAGGCCCCGCGTGAGCTAGAGCGTGGCGGCAGCAAGGAGATCAACAAAGAGGTGCTGGACATCCTCAACCTGAACTGAACCCGGCAAAGCACCACACCCACCCCGACTCAGAACTGCCTGCATATGGAACTCTGGCTCTACGACCACAGCCGCAACACGCGTGAATCGATCGAGGTCAACGCGGACCCGATCACGATCGGCCGAGAGGACGGCAACACCATCGTCCTCAAGAGCCCGTTTGTCGCGCGATCGCACTGCCGGATCGCGCGGATGGGCAATCAGATGGTCGTCGAGTCGCTGAGCCGGGCGGGGACACGCGTCGCGAACAAAGAGGTCCTGCCCGACCAGCCTTTGAAGGTTGACTTCGGCGACGAGATCCAGCTCGGCCAGTTCTCGATCGCTTTGGTAGGCAAGGAAAAACGCCGGCTGGGGGACGAGGCCATGGTCTCGGACGCCGAGCTGCACGGCCGGCTGATGGAGATGGAGTCCCGGGTGCACACCGAGCTGCTCGAGCGCATGAACCTGCGTGTCACCGGGCACCTGAACAAGGGCGACAACCGCTTCATCGACGAGGTGCTCCACCACCTCGAGTCGCTGCTCAACCAGCACATCGTTTCGCTAGATCGGCAGGTGCTGCTCTACACCATGCGGACACACCTGCGGCGGCTGGTGCAGGCCGAGGTCGTGCGTCAGTGCGAAGGGCGGGTGCAGACCGACTACAAGTCCGCGGACGAACGCGTGCTCGACCAGGAAAAAGAGTCGGCGATCTCGACACTGGTGACGAACCTGGTCGACATGATGCCGCTGCTGTTCGACCCGACGAGCGTGCAGGAAGACCTCGCGGTGGCGGACGACGCGTTCGAAGACCTCTTTGCGCAAGAGCTGCCGACGATCCCGCGCGACCTTCAGCGGTATATCGTCCGCCGGACGGTCAGCAAGGACATCCAGGACATCATGTTCGGTCTCGGCCCGCTGCAAGACCTGCTCGAGATGCCCTCGGTCTCGGAGATCATGGTGGTCGGCAAGGACCACATCTACATCGAGAAACAAGGCAACATCGTCGAGACCAGCCGGACGTTTTTCAGCGATGACATCCTGCTGTCGATCATCGAGCGGATCCTGACACCCGTCGGCCGGCGCGTGGACACCTCGACGCCGCTGGTCGATGCGCGGCTGCCCGATGGATCGCGTGTCAACGTGGTGATCAACCCGCTGTCGATGGTCGGCCCCTGCCTGACGATCCGGAAGTTCGGCTGGGTCCCGTTCGTGATGGACGACCTGATCGAGCGGGGCTCGCTGAGCGAATCGACCGCGGAGTTCTTGCAGGGCTGCGTGGTCGGCCGCAAGAACATCCTGATCTCCGGCGGCACGGGCTCGGGTAAGACCACATTGCTGAACGTGCTATCGGCGTACGCCCGACCCAACGAGCGCATCATCACGGTCGAGGAGTCGGCCGAGCTGCGCCTGCCCCAGCCGCACGTCGTGCGTTTGGAAGGCCGGCCCGCCAACGTAGAGGGCAAAGGCGCTTACACCATCCGCGACCTCGTGCGGAACTCCCTGCGGATGCGCCCCGACCGGATCATCATCGGCGAGGTCCGCGGTGCCGAGGCAATGGATATGCTCCAGGCCATGAACACCGGCCACGACGGCTCGCTGTCCACCATCCACGCGAACACGCCCTACGACTGCATGAAGCGCCTCGAAGCGCTGGTCCTCATGGCGGTCGATATGCCCATCCGCGCGATCCGCGAGCAGATCGTCTCCGCGATCGATATGGTCGTGCAGGTGGCCCGCTTCGCTGATGGCCGACGCCGTGTGACAACGATCTCCGAGGTCACCGCGATCGAGCCGGAGACCGGGCAGCTCCGCCTGGAAGACATCTTCACGCTCCGCGACCCCAAGCAGGAGCGTCTGCGGCACACCGGCTACATGCCGACGTTTACCAACGAGCTGACCCAGCAGAACCACTTCGACGTGGAGGTATTCCTCTAAGCCATGGACTTCGCAAGCGACTACTTTGCGCTGCAGGTGATCTGCTCGCTGATGCTGCTCGGCGGCGTGATGCTGATGGTGCGATACGGGTACACACCCAGCAAGGCGTGGATCGAGAAGCAGCAGATGTACTACGACCGCGTGCTCTGCCGGCAGCTGCTTCTGGAAGTCGACCCGAAGACCGCGGTCTGGTCACACATCGCTGGCGTCGCGTTTATCCTCGTGGCCGGTATCTTCCTGACCGGGGCGCTGATCGGGGTGATCCTCGCCGCGATCGCCGCGTTCGTCCCCTACTTCATTATTCGGCACCTCGAAACCAAGCGACGCCTACGGCTGGAGGTCCAACTGGTCGACGGCTTGGCGTCGATGGCGTCGGGCGTCCGCGCGGGGCTCAACCTCGTCCAGTCGATGCAGCTGCTCGTGCAGAACCAGAAGGGGCCGATCGAGCAGGAGTTCGGCCAGATCCTCCGCGAGTATGAGATGGGCATGGACCTGAACCAAGCCATGCGGCAGGCCAGCGACCGCATCGGCAGCCAGCTCTACCGCCTGACTTTTACCGCGATCGAGATGCACCGCCTGCGCGGCGGCGACTCGGGCGAATCCATGGACCGCATCGCCGAATCGATCCGCGAGATCCAACGCCTCGAGGGCAAGCTCGACGCGATCACCGCGCAGGGCAGGGTCCAGGCCAACATGATGGCGATCATGGCCGTGGTCATCGTCGTGATGATGATGGTGATCTTCCCCGAAGACACGCAGATGCTCTTCACGATGACCGAGGGCCGGATCATCCTGGTCCTCGCAACCGGCCTGATCGCCGCGGGGTACTTCTGGATCAAGAAGATCATGCAGGTGGACATCTAAGCAGCAAACGAGACCCTTACGCCCATGTTCGATATGCCCGTCAGCCTGATGATCCTCGCCGCCGTCACGAGCCTCTTCGTGTTCGCGGGGATCTTCGTACCGATCTACGCGATCTTCCGCTACCCCGTGCCCGACGAGGCGCCGATCCACCGGCAGATCGCCAAGGCCGTCGGCGTCGACGAAGAGACGATCTTCGAGAACCCGGCCATCGCGCCCGTGCTGAGCCTGTTCGTCCAGCTCGCCAAACGCGTCAACCTCGGCGGCCTCCGCACGCGCATCCGACAGAACCTCCAGGCCTCGGGCAACCCCTCGGGCTACACCGCCGACCAGGTGCTCGCGCTCGCCATGGCGTCGGGTGTCGCGGTCGGCTTGCTCAGCAGCCTGATCGCCCTGCTCATCAGCGGCGGCATGCTCCTGCTCTTCCTGCCGACCATGTCCGCCGTCGGCTTCATGATCCCCCTGCTCGCGCTGAGCTCCAACGCGACCCGACGCACCCGGCTCATCGGCAAACAGCTGCCCTACACGCTCGACCTGATCGCGCTGGTCATGGCCTCCGGCTCGTCGTTTACCGAGGCCGTCGAAACCCTCATCCGTGACGACCCCGAAGACCAGCTCAACCAGGAACTCGCGTTCGCCCTCTCCGAGATGGAGTACGGCACAACGCGTGCGCTTGCATTGCAGAACCTTGGCGAGCGTATCCCACTCGATTCGCTGCGCAGCGTCGTCGGCGCCGTGAACCAGGCTGAGAAGCTCGGCACCCCGCTCTCCGCGATCCTCAAGGTGCAGGCCGAGATGCTCCGCATGCACCGGTCCGTCCGGGCCGAGAAACTCTCCGCCTCGGCGAGCCTGAAGATCCTCGTCCCGTCGATGCTGATCCTGCTCGCGGTCGTCCTGGTCATCGGTGCCCCTATGATTATCCGCTTCATCGTCCAAGGGAGCCTCTGGTGAACCCGCTCCAGATCCACATTACGGCCGGGGCCCAAGCCGGGGCCCGCCTGCAGCTGAACCAGTCACCGGTGACGTTCGGCCGGTCCGCCGAGTGCACGCTGATCCTCGATCTGCCCGTCGCCTCCCGCCTGCACGGCGAGCTCCAGTACGACGAGGAAGATGCCCAGTGGGTCCTTGTGAACCACTCGGCCAACGGCACGCGCGTCGGCCGGAAGAAAGCGACCAAGAAGCCCGTCGCCCTCACCGACGGCGCATCGATCACGATCGGCGACACCGAGGTCTTCCGCGTCCACCTCACCCCCGCCGCAGCGCAGGAGCCGCAAGGCCGGGCGTTCGAAGACCACCCCGAGCAGCCCGACTCGCCCGCCCCCGGCGCCGGAAAGAAGGACCGCAGCAAGCTGTGGATCGGCCTCGGCGTGTGGTTCGCGCTGTGCATCGGCGCGATGATCTTCTTCGCCACACTTGGCGGCGACGACGACAACGACAAAGGCAGCAACAACGCCGCCGCGGGCTTCTACTACCCCGGCCGGGAGTTCGACGACATGGTCGGCGACGAGGCGGGCGTCCTCTCGATCAGGCGGCTGCTCTACGAGCACCCGACGTACCAGGACCCCAACGCTTCGCGCTATTCCAGCTTCCTCGACCGCGCGAACCAGTCCGCCGACCAGGGCGAGACCGGCCTGTACGACGCCTACAAGAATTACCAGATGGCGATCGCCTTCAGCAACAACCGAGACCAGCCCTTCGAAAATAAGAACGATGTGCTGCGCTACAACCGGATCCTCGACGAACTCTCGCAGGCGATCTATGTCCGCTACATGTTCGCCTACCGTAGCTACCACAACAACGACTACCAGTCGGCCCGTGACACGCTCGACAGGCTCCGCATGGAGTTCTACGCCAACGAGGACCCCGAAGACCCGCTGGCCAACCACATCCGCAAGCTCCGCAACGCCGCCCACAAACGCGTGCGCTGAGAGGCCAATGGCCGTGCGCAGCGTCCCGATCAAAACATGTCAGATGGTTCGCACGGGACGCTCCGCGTCGCCCGCTACACCGGGTGGATGTCGCCTTGGTCGTGCCGCGTCTACAATGCCCGCATGACCGCGACCCACTCCAACGTCCCCGACGCCCTGGGCCGATTCGGCTCCTTTGGCGGCTCGTATATCCCCGAGACCCTGCACGCCGCCGTCGAACAGCTCGACGAGGAATACGCCAAGGCTAAGGCCGACCCCGCGTTTACCGAGCAGATGGACCTTCTCAGCCGAGACTACATCGGCCGGGCCACGCCGCTGCAGTTCGCCCCGCGGCTCACCGAGCTATGTTCCACCCCCGGAGGCGGCGGCGCACAGATCTGGCTCAAGCGTGAAGACCTCGCCCACACCGGCGCCCACAAGATCAACAACGCCATCGGCCAGTGCCTGCTCGCGATGCGCATGGGCAAGAAACGCATCATCGCCGAGACCGGCGCCGGGCAGCACGGCACCGCCACCGCCACCGCCGCTGCCAAGTTCGGCCTCGAGTGCGAGGTCTTCATGGGTGAAGAAGATATGCGCCGGCAACGCCCCAACGTCCTGCGCATGAAGCTCATGGGCGCGAAGGTCACCTCCGTCACCGACGGCTCACGCACGCTCAAAGATGCCACCAACGCCGCCATGCGCGACTGGATGGGCTCCTGCGACGACACGCACTACATCATCGGCTCGGCCGTGGGCCCGCACCCCTTCCCGATGATCGTCCGCGACTTCCAGTCCGTCATCGGCAGCGAAACCAAGCAGCAGTGCCTCGATCAAATCGGCAGGCTCCCCGATACCGTCGTCGCCGTCGTCGGCGGCGGCTCCAACGCCGCGGGTATGTTCTACCCCTTCGCCTCCGACCCCGCCTGCGACAGCACGAAACTCATCGGTGTCGAGCCCGGCGGCACCGGCACGGCCTTCGGCCAGCACGCCGCCGCCATCGCCTACGGCCGGCCCGGCGTCCTCCACGGATCGCTCTCCTACGTCCTACAGAACGATGACGGCCAGACCGCCCCCGTCCACTCCATCTCCGCCGGCCTGGACTACCCCGGCATCGGCCCCGAGCACGCCTACTGGCATGAAGCCGGCCGCGTCTCCTTCGCCACCGCCGACGACAAAGAAGCCCTTGACGCCTTCCAACTCATCTCCAAACTCGAAGGCATTCTCCCAGCGTTGGAGCCGAGCCATGCGCTGGCTTACGTGCTGACCATCGCGCCTGACTTGCCTAGCGATCACATCCTCGTGCTCAACATGTGTGGGCGCGGGGATAAGGATTTGGATGAGGTTGTGCGGTTGTTGGGGATGTAAAGATAAATGCCAAAATTAGAGCGACTCATTTCAGAAGATGGCATTATTCCACGCGATGTCTATGGAAATGTATTTTTTCATCAGCATTGCGGGGATTCAGAGCGCCTCGTAATTGGTCCGTCATCTTCTCATATCAAGATTCTTGATTTACTTAGCGCGACATTCCCAGAAGAGAAGTACTACCTTCTATATGTCCTGATCTTATCTCATGCAGGATATGAACCTGGTCGCTATGAATCACCTGCCATACACAATCATGAAGATGTACGACTATTCATTTGGACTTTTCAAGAATTCTTTGAACATGATGGACGCCATCACCTCTGGATTGCATCAGAAGTATCAAATAATGTGCTGATATACGATCAGCACGATCTCATCTTCGCATATGGCGACTTAGAACATTTTGAGTCGATCCTTATTGATAATGATTACAAACGAGAAGAGTTTTGGATTCCCGCTCCACATGCTCACATATTCAACCCGGCAAATGCGAAATCGGAAGATGAGTTAATGTCTTACTTTGAATGGAAGCACTTCGATTTACAGCCAGGTGATGATTGGGATGAATAAATCGGAGGGTGGCCGGGGCAGGCGGCTTGGGGATGCCCTGGAACGGCGGCGGGTGGCCGGGGTGGAGCGTCGCGACCCCCCGGAACGAGTCTTCTCAAACAGATCAAATACAGCACGTTCCGGGGGCTCACTTCGTTCGTCCCCGGGCACCCGCGTACAAGCGCAACTGTGCCACGCTGTCGTTGGCGTTCTTGAAGTTGACACTCTGGAAACGCTTTGCCGGGGCTCTGGAACGGACCTGTTCAACCGCGTGGGCGCGACGGGTGGCCGGGGTGGAGCCTAGCGACCCCCCGGAACGAATCATCTCAGACACATCCAACACCAAACGTTCCGGGGGTTCGCTTTGCTCATCCCCGGCCACCCGAGGCAAGGATCGGGTGACACACCGCGTGCCGAAGTCCCCTATGAAGCCGGGCCTTCGTTGCGCTCAGACGCCAGCCACACCTAGTCGAATCGGTCAATGCGCGAAGACGTCGGCGGGGTCTCTGAACGCCTTGAACTCCAGCGCGTTGCCCGCGGGGTCGCGGAGGAAGCAGGACCGCTGCTCGCCGGGCTCGCCGGGGAAGCGGAGCTTGACGGGGATCAGCAGCTCGACGCCGTGGGCTCCGAGCCTTCCGAGCAGCGCGTCGAAGGC
>JBCCYY010000036.1:0-46235 GCA_039188575.1 Planctomycetota bacterium
AACATCCGCCTCACGCAGCTTGCTGACAACCTGTTCCGCACTAAATCGTTTACGAGCCATCGAATCTGTCCCTTTCGTCTTGAGCCTGAATGCACCGATTAGGGTACCTCAGACTGGTTCAGAGTTAGGGGGGCAGATCACCGTCGCATCCAGCAACAACAACCGTCGCACCGTGCGACCCTCCCATACTTCATCATCATCCAATACATATACTTCAGACCATAAGGCAGCCAAGGCAGGATTTGTTCCGAATGATGATGAGCAAACACTCCAGCCCGAACCCGGCCTGGCAAACGATGCCAGTGATGAGCAGATCGCCAAGGCCCTGTCAAAGCATGGCATTGGAGTGAGGCGGGCCAAGAAGCTGGCGTCGAAAGTAACGCCGGCGCAGGTCAATGAGGCCATCGCGCGGTGCATGGGCCAGCAGGCTACAAACCCAGGCGGATACCTGGCTGAGGTCGTGCTTGGGCTGGTTGATGAAGCTGAGGCGAGCAGAGCACGCGAGGTAGCAGAGCGATCGGCGCAGCTCGGGGAGGCAATGCAGCAGCTTGAATCGCGGATCGACACCTTGCCCGATGACGAACTGGCTGCGGTATTCGATCGCTACTGCGAGCGCACACGCTGGCCAAGGGATGAGGGCTACACGCCCGAGTTCATCCGAAACCGCCCCAACACCAGGAAACAGGTCACGCAGCAAATGCTATACGAGGCCGAGTCTTAGTGTCATGCGCAGAGGGTGCTGGTCTGCTGGCCTAATGATCACGATACGGTTCTGAGCGGTACGATGCTGGTAAGGCAAGGCGGTGTTCTTTGGGTGGCTGAAGTATGGACGACCGCAATCTAACCTGTATGCGCCGGTCTGTCTTTTCCGGCTGTGAGGGCGGTTCGGACTTGATTTCGCCAAGTCCGACAGATTGCTATGCCTGAGCGCACTCATTTGTCATTTGTTCCGGGAGAATTGGGCTACCCAATCTTCCGCGCCGCTTCGATCGCCCGTTGCGTGCTGATCTCGGCGTAGCGTTCGACCATTTTGATCGACTTGTCGCCGAGGACGGCTTGAGCGTGCTCTGGGCCGAGTTCTTTGCGGGCTTCGGTGGCGAAGAGGTGGCGGAGGCGATGAGTGCCCCAAGGCTGGACATTGGCCAATTTGCAGCCTCGTTGAATCGCGCGGTAGTAGGTGGCTGTTGTGTAATGGTCGTTGAGGGTGCGGTCGGTCTTGGTGGGTGAGCGTTTCTGATTGGCTCGGCGGGATTTACCTTCGGTCGCGTTGGCCTCGGCCCGCTGGCGGAAGGACTCACGCGGGTCGAAAAGGTAGGCGTGGATGGCTCTATCGGTCAGGAGCGGACGGATCGCGTCTTGGGCCTTCTTGCCGAGGGCTACGACGCGGTCGTGGCCACGGTGTTGGTTCTTGTGGGCGGTGGGGCGGTATAGCCAGATATCGCCTGTTATGTCGATGTCAGTCAGCCGCATGATGCAGACCTCGCCGGCCCGCATACCGGAGTACCGCTGCACTTGGACCATGGCCCAGACAACACTGCTGACATGCTCGCGGATTGCTTCGACGTGCTCGATCACCGCTGGCTTGACCGGTTCGCCTTCGGGTACGCTGAATTCACCTCGTTTGAGCGGCTTGACGGATTGCAGGGCGTGCGCCCAGTGAGCCGGCGCTCGCTCTTCACTGACTGCCCATTCCGCCATGTTGACCAAGTGCCGGACACGCTCGTTGATCGTCTTTCGGCACCAGGGGCGGTCCTTCTTCTTGCCTGTTCGATAGTCGATCATGGCTTTGCGAACTTCTTTGAGTGCCTTTGGACCGAAATCGGTGATGGGCGTCGCGCCGTGGATGGATCGCAGGATTCCCAAGGCACGCTTGAGGCCGGATAGGTGCTTCTCGTGCATGCGGCCCTGGGCGAGCAGGTCATTGAGGTAGGCCAAGGCGATTGAAGCGACGGTGCCTTGACCGGGTGAGTCCGCCGGCGGCGCAGGAGCCGTGGGGATTGCATCCAACACTCTGCCGCGGTCTTTCCAAGCTTGGACGACTTCGGCGTAGCGGACCATGCTCTCGGCCTTGCCATAGAGTCCGCAGTAGAAGTCTTTGCGCCGGCCGGTGTTGCTGTCACGTAAGGTGACGACAAGCTGACCAGTACCTTTGTGAAGACGTGGCTTTGGATCGTTTACAGGTTGTTTTCTGGATGCCATGGTGGGGTGCTCCGTTTGGTTACCTGCGGTAGTACTACCGCAGAAACTCGATTCGGATCAGCACCGCCCCAATGGCGGGTATCGCTGTTTTTCAGCGATCCTGATAGGTTTTGTCAAAGCGGGTGAAGAGATTCGAACTCTCGACATTCACGTTGGCAACGTGACGCTCTACCACTGAGCTACACCCGCGAAGTGGACCGATAATAGTAGCATCTCAGGCGGGGCTTGCAAGTGCAAATCGGGCCGGGTTGGGCTTGGCAGGCCTGCTGTTCGCGGTATGCTGGGGGCATGAAGAAGCACGGGGCATGCATTCGTGGCAGGGTGAGCCTTGGGGGGCTGGTGGTGGTTGTCTTGCTGCTGGGCCTGGGTGCGGGCGCTCAGCCTGGGCCGCCGGGGCAGACCGAGACGGACCGTGTGGTCGAGGCCCACCGCGAGATCGATACGGCCCGGGTCGATGTGCGCTACGCCCAGTACTTCGGCTACCCGGACGAGACGGAGTTCGCCGTCGCCGAGTACCAGGTGGTGTTTGACCGGGCGAACAAGCGGGTTCGGATCGATCGGCCTGGGTACACGCTGGTCTGTGATGGCGAGGATGTGCTGCTGGTGGCGGAGGCGTTGCCCGGCCGGCACCTGCGGATGCCGATGGAGGACAGCTTCACGTACGAGCGGCTGGTCGAGATTTTCCCTGATCTTGCGAACCCGCCCGCGCCCGCGTTGGTGCTCCTGCTTGCCGAGTCGCCGGTCGGCCAGCTCAGTGCCGGGCAGGCGGACCAGTTCACACGCATCACCCCGAAGCACGACGTGCCCAGGCCGGCGGTCTATCTGAGCGTGCCGATGCAGGAGGGCACGGCTCAACTCGTCGTCGACAAGGCAACGAACCGCCTGTCATCCACGCATATGGAGGTCGATGCAAAGCTGCTCGCGGGCTCGGGCCTCGACGCGGTCCGGCTGCACTACGACGTGGCCTGGTCCAAGGTCGGCGAGCCTATTGATGAAGGCGTGTTTGAGTTGGATGTCAAGCAGTCGCACGAGTTCACGACGCTCGCCGCGTTCCTCTCGCCCAACGGCGGCAACGCGCAGCCCGGCCCGGGTGGGCAGGGCGGTGCCGCGGCGGGGAACTCGCTGGTCGGGATGCCGCTGCCGGAGATCGAACTCGATCTCATGGGCACGGACGAGAAGGTCAAGCTGTCGGAGCTCGACGAAGGCGTTGTCATCCTCGAGTGCTTCGCGACCTGGTCCAAGACCAGCGTGCTCGACTTGCCCGCGCTGGCGGAGTACCGGGCATGGTGCAAGGAGAAAGGGCACGACGTGCGGGTCTACGGCGTCGTGGTCGGCGAGCAGGAACAGCAGATGGTCAAGTGGATGGAGGCGTTGGAAAAGACCGCGAAGAAGGAGGTCGACGTGCCGATCCTGATGGACACCTCGACGGACGCGGTGATGGCGATGCGGCTGCCTACGGTGCCGCGCACGCTGATCGTGGTCGACGGCCGGGTGGTCGATGTCTATGGCGGGGTGAAGCCGACGTATCTGGAAGACCTGACGGCGGGCACGCCGGGGTGGGTGGAGAAGGTGGACGCCGAAGGCGAGGAGGAACAGGGCGAGGAAGATGAGTAGGGGGGGCGGGATGCTCTGCCTCGCCCGTGATCGATCAATCCTTTTTGCTTTGACTCTTTGGCTTGGGTGCGTCTGTCTTCGTTGTTGAGTCGCTTTTCTTTTCGGCTTTTTTCTCGCTCTTTTTCTCTGTTTTCTTCTCGGTGTCGGCCTTCTTGTCCTTGTTGTAGCCGTCCGAGCGGTAGTCGGTTTCGTAGAAGCCCGAGCCCTTGAAGATGATGCCGGCTCCGGTGCCGATGAGTCGGCGGAGCTTGTTCTTGCCGCACTTTTCGCACTTTTTGAGCGGCTTGGCGGACATCATCTGGAATTCTTCGAATTCGTGATCACACGCGTCGCAGACGTAGTCGTAGGTTGGCATTGGTCAAGTCCGATTTGGTGAAATATGAACTGGTGAAGTGCAAAGCCAGTAGGTTCTTGGCAGTTCGACACTTCACGACATCGAACTTCACCAAATCAGACTTATTCAGCGACTCCGACCTGTGCCGGGCGGATGACTTTGTCGCCCAGCACGTAGCCGGGCTGCATCTGCATCGTGACGTGGTTGGATCCGATCTCGTCGGAGGGCTGTCGCATCAGTGCTTCGTGCTTGTTTGGGTCGAACTCGGTCCCGGGCTCGACATCCAGCCGTTCGATGCCGAAGCGGTTGAGCGTGGACAGCATCTCGTCGTGCACCATCATGACGCCTTGTAGTACGCCGGTCGCCTCGTCCTTGCTCTGGCCTTCCAGTGCCCGGTCGAAGTGGTCCATCACGGTGATGAACCCACGGGCAACGTCCATCAGCTTCTGTTCGACGGCCGACTGGATATTCTGTTGGGATCGGCGGGCGAAGTTCTGGTAGTCCGCAGAGACGCGCAGCAGCTTGGACTCCAGCTCGTCGCGCTCGGCCTGCAGCGCATCCATCGGCGCCAATTCTTCCTCCGGCGTCACATCGTATTCGACGGGCTCGGGTGCATGTTCGCCTTGCAGGTCTTCGGGTTGTTCAGTGTCTTGATCAGTCATAGCAGTTTGCATGGCTCGGGAGGGCTAGGCTCCTGCCGAGCCGGTTGCCCTCTGTTGCTTGCGGCTCGGCAGGAGCCTCGCCCTCCCGGAAAACCCTTACCCGATGTAGTCTTTGATCTTTGTCCAGAAGCCTTTGTGCTCGGGCATGTCCTGGTGCTCCTCCGTTTCAACGTATGCGCGGAGCAGTTCCTTCTGCTTGGCGGTCAGTTTCTTGGGCACCTCCAAGAGCACTGCAACGATCAGGTCGCCACGCCGCTGGCTGCGGAGGTTGGGTAGACCCGCGGCCTTGATACGGAACAGATCGCCGTGCTGTGTGCCGGGCTTGAGCATTAGTTCCTGCTCGCCTTCGAGTGTCGGCACTTTGAGTGTCGCGCCCAGCGCGGCTTGCCCGAAGCTGATGGGCATCCGCAGGACAAGGTGGTCGTCCTCCCGGGTAAAGAGCTCGTGCTCTTTGACACGGATGACGACGTGCAGGTCGCCGCGCGGGCCGTTGTTCTTGCCGGGCTCGCCTTCGCCTTGGACGCGGATGGCCTGGCCGTCACGGATACCCGCGGGGACCTTGACCGAGATGTTGACCTTCTTGGGCTGCCGCCCGTCTCCGCCGCAATCGACACACTTCTCGCGGTAGCTCTTGCCCGCGCCGTTGCAGGCCGGGCAGGTGGAGACCATCCGGAACATACCACCGAGGCCAGCTTGCTGGACCTGGCCCGTGCCGCCACAGGTGACGCAGGTCACCGGTTCGGTGCCGGGCTTGCCGCCGGTGCCGCCGCAGGTTTCGCAGGTGTCCTGCCTCGTAAACTCGATCTCTTTTTCGACGCCGTTAAGGACGTCGTTTAGCGAGATCGACGTCACGGTCTCCAGGTCGTAGCCACGGTTGCTCTGAGCGCGATCCCGCGACCGGCCTCCTCCGAACGCGCCGCCGAAGATATCGTCGAACATCCCGAAGATATCCTGCGCGTTCATATGTGAGAAGTCATGCCCGGCTTGTCCGTTAAGCCCGTCGTGGCCGAACTGGTCGTACTTGCGCCGCTTCTCATTGTCGGAGAGGACCTCGTAGGCTTCGGACGCCTCGCGGAACTTGGCCTCGGCGTCTTTGTTGTCGGGGTTGCGGTCCGGGTGGTAACGCATCGCGAGCTTGCGGTACGATCTCTTGATCGTATCGCCGCTGGCGTTGCGCTCGACCTGCAGGACCTCGTAATAGTCGCGTTGGGTGGCCATGCTGGAGTCTAAGGTCCGCGGTTTTGGGGTTTGGGCAACCGTCACTCAGCGGCTTGGCATATCGTGTTCTTTGGTCACTCGCCCCCAGACCCTTTCGTAAAACCACTGACACACGTTCGAGCATCAGCGGCGTATTAAGCTCAAACCAATCGTTTACGAAACCGCGCCATCGATCGCATCGTCGTCATCACCGAGTTCGGTGATAAGCACGTTCGTCGTCAGCATCAGGCCCGCGACGGATGCCGCGTTCTGCAGCGCGGTCCGGCTGACCAGGGCCGGGTCGATGATGCCGGCTTTCACAAGGTCGCCATACTCACTGGTTGCGGCGTTGTAGCCCTGATTGCCCTTCTTGGCCTTGACCTCTTCGACCACAAGGAAGCCGTCTTCGCCGCCGTTCTCGACGATCTGTCGAAGCGGGACTTCCAGTGCCTGGGCGACGATGTCGTAGCCGATCTTGTCGTCGCCCTTGGCTTTGGCTCGGCCTGCCTCGACAGCCGCGATCGCGCGGATAAACGCGACGCCGCCGCCTGGGACGTATCCCTCGGCCGCCGCGGCCTTGGTGGCGTGTAGCGCGTCGTCGACACGGTCCTTGCGTTCCTTCATCGCGGTCTCGGTGTGAGCACCGACGCGGATGATCGCGACGCCGCCGGTCAGCTTGGCCAGGCGTTCCTGGAGCTTCTCACGGTCGTAGTCGCTGGTGGTGTTCTCGATCTGCGTGCGGATCTGGTCGCAGCGGGTGGTAATGTCCTTCTTCTTGCCGCCGCCCTCGATGATCGTGGTCGAATCCTTATCGATCACCAGCCGCTTCGCGGAGCCGAGTTGGTCGAGCTCAAGCGCTTCGAGCGAGATGCCCAGGTCTTCGCTGACGTAGGTCCCGCCGGTGACCGCGGCGATGTCGCCGAGCATGGCCTTGCGCCGATCACCAAAGCCAGGGGCTTTCACGGCACAGACCTTCAGCACGCCACGAAGCCGGTTCACGACAAGGGCCGCCAGGGCTTCAGACTCCACATCCTCTGCAATGATGAGCAGCGGTTTCTGAGCCATCGCGACTTTGTTCAGCAGCGGCAGCAGGTCCGGCAGGTTGCTGATCTTCTTCTCGTGGATCAGGATCAGCGCGTCTTCAAGCACGCATTCCTGGTTCGTTGGCTCGGTCATGAAGTAGGGCGAGAGGTAGCCCTTGTCGAAGTTCATACCTTCGACGTAGTCAAGCGTCGTATCGGGGGTCTTGCCCTCTTCGACCTCGACGACGCCCTCGGGGCCGACCTTCTCGATAGCCTCGGCGATGATCGAGCCGATCTCCGCGTCGTGGTTGGCCGAGACGGTGGCGACCTTCTGGTAGTCGCCTGTGCCCTTGCACTTAGTCGCACTAGCGGTGATGGCTTCGCCCGCAACCTCGGCGGCGGCGGTGATGCCACGCTGAAGCGCCATGGGGTTCGCGCCGGCGGTGACGTGCCGCAGGCCCTCTTCGAAGATGGCCTGGGCGAGGACGGTGGCGGTGGTTGTGCCGTCACCGGCCTTGTCGTTGGTCTTCTTGGCGACCTCGACGACCATCTTCGCGCCCATGTTTTCGAAGGGCGAGGCGAGGTCGACTTCCTTGGCGACGGTGACACCGTCCTTGGTGACCGCGGGGCCGCCGAAGGACTTGTCGAGGATCACATTGCGCCCGGTCGGGCCCATGGTGACCTTCACGGCGTTGGCCAGCTGGTCCAGGCCTTTTTTGAGCTCCAGGCGTGCCTGGGCGTCGAACATCAGTTGCTTCTGTGCCATATTGGTGGCTCCAGTTGAGTGTTGTATTGGTGGGTTTAATGGTGTTTCGCGGCCTTGCTTAAGCAAGGCTGCCGAGGGCTTACTTCTCGATGATCGCAAGGAGTTCTGACTCGCGCATGATCTTGTGCTCGACGCCATCGATGTCGACTTCCGAGCCTGCGTACTTGCCAAAGAGGACGGTGTCCCCCTTCTTGACGGACAGCTTGCCGCGCTCACCCGAGTCGGTCAGCTTGCCCGGGCCGGCGGCGATGACCTTGCCGGTTTGTGGCTTTTCTTGTGCGGCTTCGGGCAGGTAGATGCCGGACTCGGTCCGCTCATCGGCGGTGTCGGGCTTGACCACGATGCGGTCGTCGAGGGGCGTGATGGTGGTCTTAGCAGCTTTCTTGGTCTTGGTGGCCATCGTTGGCGTCTCCGGTGTGTTGGTTCGTTGTTGCGTGTTGGTTTGAGTCGGTCGGTGTTGGAGCTGTCTGGCTTACATCATGCCGGGCATACCCATGCCGCCCATCCCACCCATGCCGCCCATTCCACCCATGCCGTGGTCATGGTCATGGTGGTGGTCGTCGTGCCCGCCGTCATCCTCGACAGGGATCTCCGTGACCAGGCAGTCGCAGGTGAGGAGCACGGTCGCGACCGAGGCCGCGTTCTGCAAAGCAGTCCTGTCGACCTTGGCGGGGGTGATGATGCCGCGTTCGATCAGGTCGGCGTACTCGAGCTT
The DNA here is from genome assembly GCA_039188575.1 of Planctomycetota bacterium. Classification (GTDB taxonomy): domain Bacteria; phylum Planctomycetota; class Phycisphaerae; order Phycisphaerales; family Phycisphaeraceae; genus JAHQVV01. The sequence goes on from JBCCYY010000036.1 coordinate 8,510, forward strand.
CAAAGCGTCGAAGCCGTTGCTGCCCTTCGCAGCAGCGACTTTGGAGACGACGACGGTGCCGTGCTCACCCGCGTTGTCGGCGATGGTCTGCAGCGGGACGGTCAGGGCCTTGGCGATGATGTCAACGCCGACCTGTTCGTCGCCTTCCAGCTTGAGCTTGGCCAGCTTGGCCGCGGCACGCACGAACGAGACGCCGCCGCCGGGGACGATGCCTTCTTCGACCGCCGCGCGGGTCGCGTGCAGGGCGTCTTCAACGCGGGCCTTCTTCTCTTTCATCTCTGCTTCAGAAGCGGCACCGACGTTGATCTGTGCCACGCCGCCCGCCAGCTTGGCAAGCCGTTCCTGCAGTTTCTCCCGGTCGTAGTCGCTGGTGGTTGCTTCGATCTCGTTGCGGATCTGGGCGATACGGCCTTGGATATCTTTCGTTGACCCGGCACCCTCGATGATCGTGGTGTTGTCCCCATCGATCGTGATCTTCTTGGCCATGCCGAGGTGGCCGAGTTCGACGGCGTCGAGCTCGATACCAAGGTCCTTCATGATCGCCGTGCCGCCGGTGAGCACAGCGATATCGCCGAGCATGGCCTTGCGTCGGTCGCCGTAGCCGGGCGACTTCACGGCACAGATGTTTAGCACGCCGCGCAGCTTGTTCATGACGAGCGTTGCCAGGGCTTCGCCCTCGACATCCTCCGCGATGATGAGCAGCGGCTTCTTGGTTTCCTGGACCTTCTCCAGCAGCGGGACGAGCTTCTGGATGCTGCCGATCTTGTCCTCGTAGATCAGGACCAGGCACTTGTCCAGCTCGACATTCATCGCATCGGGGTTTGTGATGAAGTTCGGCGAGAGGTAGCCGCGATCAAACTGCATGCCTTCCACGACATCAATGTCGGTCTCGAGGCTCTTGCCTTCTTCGACGGTGATGACGCCGTCCTTGCCCACGGTCTCCATCGCGTCGGCCATGATCTTGCCGATCGAGGGGTCGTTGTTGGCCGAGATGGTGGCGACGTTCTGGATGTCTTTCTTGCCGTCGATCTTCTTGGCTTGCTTGTCGATCTCGGCGACAGCGGCTTCGGTGGCCTTCTTGATGCCGCGGACCAGCGCGTTGGCGTCGTGGCCGGCGGCGACTTGTCGCAGGCCTTCTTTAAAGATGGCTTCGGCGAGGACGGTCGAGGTCGTCGTGCCGTCGCCTGCCTTGTCGGAGGTCTGGCTGGCGGCCTCTTTCACGAGCTGTGCACCCATGTTCTCGTTCTTGTCGGCCAGTTCGATTTCTTCCGCGACGGAGACGCCGTCTTTGGTGACGGTTGGGCCGCCCCAGGATTTGTCGAGCACGGCGTTGCGGCCGCGGGGGCCGAGGGTGCTCTTCACGGCGGTGGCGAGTTTCTCTACGCCGGCCAGCAGGCTGGACCGGGCGTCGGTTTCAAAGACGAGTGACTTAGCGGGCATCGTTTGTAGCTCCTGTGGGAAGCGGGTGGGGTCAGGATCGGGCTGCAGCGATCGCCGCGGCATGGCGATATAAGCAACAAGATGCAGGCCAAGGTGTGGCTATGACACACACTGTTTTCTATTTCGCTAAAGCTATCTATATCAATGCTTTGTGTAAAAAAGAACCCGCCGACGTGCTGGTGGACTGTCGGTGAGGCGTGTCAGGTTGGCAGGGCGGGTCTGGCGTGGCTGTCAGGCGGGGTTAGGTGACTGAGTCGTTCTGGTCGGGGCTGGGTTCGGGGCCTGTGATTTCGCCGGCCTGATAGCGGGCCCAGTAGGCCTTGAGCTCGCGTTTGACCAGCTTGGCGAGGATCAAACCACCGATGATGTTGGGCAGGGCCATGGTTAGCAGCATCGCGTCGGCGAAGTCGATCACCGGGCCCAGGCTCGCGACCGCACCCACGAAGACGCAGGCCACGAAGATCAGGCGGAAAACAATCACCGACTTGAGCCCGATGAGGTAGCCCCAGGCCCGTTCGCCGTAGTAGCACCATGAGATCATCGTCGAGAAGGCGAACAGCACAATGCTGACCGAAAGCACCCACGGGAACCAGGCCGCGACGCGTGTCTGCTCAAAGGCATAGAGCGTGATCGCCGAGCCGTTGGATTCTTCGACCAGTTCGGGCGCGATATAGGCGTCCGTGATCAGCACGACCATCGCGGTCATGAAGCAGATCACGATGGTGTCGATGAATGGCTCAAGCGAGGCAACAAACCCTTCGCGGATTGGCTCCTTCTGCTGGGCCGCCGAGTGGGCGATGGCGGAGGAGCCAAGCCCCGCTTCGCTCGAGAAGGCCGCACGCTGGAAACCGATGATGAGCACACCGATGAGCCCGCCATAGGCCGACTCCTTCGCGAAGGCGTCCTGGAAGATCAGAGCGACGTGGCTGGGTATCTGGTTGAGATTAAACAGGATCACGATCAGGCAGCCAAGCACGTAGAGCAGGCACATCGCGGGGACGATCTTGCTGGTCGCGGCGCCGATGCGCGTGATCCCGCCGACGACAACGATGCCGACCAGTGTTGCAAAGATCAAGCCGAAGCCGATACTGACGCGGCCTTTGAGCTTCTCGCGATCGGCCTTGTCGGCAGCGACAGCTTCCTCATCCAGCACAGCCTCGATCTGCGAGGGCAGCAGGATCGAACGGATGCGATCCTCGTCCAATGCGGCACGCACCTCATCCGTCGGCTTGCCATTCAGGTCACCGGTTGCCGCGGCTTCGAGTTGGTTATCGTTGAGCAGCGGTCTGAGCACCTCAATCGGCAGTTCATCCCGCCGCTGCTCTGCCAACGAATCAGTCTGCACGAACTGCGAGTAGAAGCCCTCGAAAGCCTGGTTGGACTGGAACATGTTGCCCCCGCCCAGCGACGCACCCATGCAGAAGATTGCGAAGACGATGGCAAGGGTCTTGCCCAGTGCGCCCATGCCGTTGTTGATCTTTTTGAAGCCGTGGTCGAGGTAGTACATCGGGCCACCAGACACGCTGCCGTCCGGGTTCTTGATGCGGAACATCTGAGCGAGCGAGGACTCGTGGAACTTGGCGGTCATGCCGAACAGGCCGAGGAACATCATCCAGAAGATCGCGCCGGGGCCGCCGAGTTTCACCGCGATCGCAACGCCCGCGATGTTGCCAAGCCCGACTGTCGCCGACAGCGCCGAGGTCAGCGCCCGGAAGGGCGGGATCTCGCCCTCGTCATCCTCCCGGCTGAACTTGCCGCGGACGATGTCGATCGCGTGCTTGAAGCCGCGGATATTGATGAAGCCGTGCCAGAGCGTGAAAAAGATCGCGCCGATGGCCAAGAAAACAACAAGGAACGGCGCTTTAGGCCCGTCGACTTTCTTGTCGCCTTGCTCGGTATCGGGCTTGCCGGGCTCGGAAACGGGCTGGTAGGCCGCGCCCTTGGGCACAACGATCGTGCGGAATTCGCCGTTTGGCTTCTTAATCGGGACGCCCGACTTTGTTGTGAGGATTGCTTCAAACTCGGCGTCGGCTTCTTTCTCAACCGCCTTGACTTCGTATACGGGTTGGCCTGACTCGTCCACAACCTCGCTACGGAATGCGCCGAAGCTCACATCAAAAAATAGCGTGGTAAAGACCGCGGTGTTGATCGCACCGAGTGTCGCATCGAAGTGGTCACCCAGGGTCGGGTCGCCTGCAGGCGGTTGTATATTTGTAACCAGCGGCAGTTCGAATGCTTGATCGCCAGGCTGTGCTTCTTGGGCAAGTATCGGTGCCGAAAGCAGCAGGCTCGTGATCAGCGCGACGATCAGCGGCCATGGAGCGGGAGTTACCAGCGGGCGTATCGGATCGGCCGGTCTTTTGGTTGGGTTCATATTGTCGTCTCAGTGACGGGCGAGGCAGCAGACCAGGACAAGCGGGCTGTTAAACGGTTATCGAATCGACTTGGCGATTGTTTCTTGGCTTTGTTCACGGACGAGGCGGGGGTAGCCCAGCCTTTCAGACACTTTCAGGTTCAGACGTTTGAGCAGGTTTTGGACTTTGACGCTGTCGCGCTCGGCGGTGAAGCTGCCACGCAGAGTCGACTGTCCCAGCAGGTCCTTGAAGCGGTCGCTCCGGTCGGCGAGCAGGAGGTCGGCCTGCCAAAGGCTGCCGGTAAGCCTGGTATTGCCTGGTTCCGAATCGAGGTGCAAAAAGCCCGCGCCGCTGTACACGCCGACCTCGCGGAAGAAGCCCTCGCCCGTCCGCCGGTTGGCGAAGACGATGTACTGGATGGTGGCGTTGGTGGCGTCGGGGTTGACGGGGGTGAGCCCGGCCTTGGGCCGCCACAGCATCCGGATCGCGGCGGCCTGGGTCGGGTTGTCCTCCGGCCCTTCGATCAGAACGACCGTGATGGATTCCGCGCTGTCGAAGACGTAGTAGGCGCTGTTAAAATCGCCCTGCAGACGCAGCGAGGTGTCGTCCTGACTGACGACCGCGAGCGCGGACTGGCTGGTCCACAACGAGCTGCCGCAGCCTCCGCTAAAGAGCACGGCAAGGATGACGCTGGCTGAAGCGAGTACACGATTCACGTTGCCTCCTCGGTTTCTACGTCGCTAGCCGAATCGGGCTCAGCTGCAGGCTCTGGCTCGGCAACTGCCGGTGCCGGCTCGCGCTTCAAGCCAAGCACTTGGACCGTGTCGCGCTCGACCACACTGCGTAGTTGCTCGCGCGGGACCGAAGGCAGTTGCGTCCCCTGCGTCAGCGTGTTGACCGAATAGATGGTCTTAATCGCCTGCTCGGGGGTGACATACGGGAAGTTGCTGCCAAACAGCACCTGATCTATCGCTCCCAACTGGTGCGCGGTGAGTAGGGCGTTGAAGAGTTGCCAGGGCCTGGCGGTGAAGCCGGAGATGTCGGCGTAGACGTTGGGGTGTTTGGCGAGCAGGGCGACGCCTTCATCGACCCACGGGTCACCAAACGTCCCGAGCACGATCTTCAGGTCTGGGAACTCCCGGCTGACTTCATCGAAGAGCGCAGGCCTTGCGAATTCCATACGGGCCTCGCGCGCCATCACCGAGCCACACTCGATCAGCACCGGCATCTTCTCGTGCTGGCATGCTTCGAAGAGCGCCATCGCCCGGGTATCCGTCGGATTAAAACCCGAAGCGGCGGGGTTGACGGTCACACCGACCAGCCCGAGGCCGATGGCCTGTTCAAGCGAATGTGTCGGATCGGTATCGGCCTTGGGGTCGATCCCGCCAAAGCCCAGCAGGCGATCCGGAGCACGATCGACATAGCCCGCGATTTGTTCGTGCGGGATCGAGCCTCCAATCAGTTTGCTTTCAAAGCCTAAAAGAACCGCGGCCGTCACTGGCTCCATCGCTTGCTGATGATCATCCGGGTCTGCGGTATGGTCTTCCCAGGCATCGATCTTACGCCGCCGCATCTGGGCGGCGACGGATGGACCGAACTGCTCGGTCGAGGTCCATAGCCTTGTGTGCAGATCAATGGTCATTGACGGGTGCCCGTGTTGGGGAGCATGGGTTTTGTCTCTGTCTAGTACTTATGCTCATGCTCGCTTAGCCCGCTTGCTGAGCGAGGTAGTCTGCACTGCTCAGGAGCAAGCCGATCGACTCTGGATCCATTGGCTTGACCTTGATGATCCAGCCCTTGCTGTAGCAGTCGTCGTTGATGATCGCGGGGTTGTCCAGGGCTTCCTGATTCACGTCGACGACCTCCCCGGCGATGCCGCAGTAGAGCTCGCTGGTCGCCTTGACCGACTCGATCTCGCCGAACGTCGCGCTCGCCTCGATCGAGCCGCTATCGGACGTGACTTCGAGGTAGGTGATATCGGTCAGCTCATCGACTGCCGTCTGGCTGATGCCGATGACGACGAAGTCGCCCTCCACCTTGTGCCACTCGTGGCTGGCGAGGTAATAGCGGTCATCAGGTGCGGTCATAGGCTGTCTCTCCGGGTGGTTGTGGCTTCGCTTGCCGCAATGATATGGCTTGGAGCGGCTCACTACAATGCGCCCGCTAGGGAAGTCCGAGCAGTGCCCGAGGTTCCGCTCTAACATGTCGACTTGAACCGAATTGATCGGGACGATCACCCGATACATCCCTAGTACGTCAAAGGTCATCCAGGCCGATAGAGCTATCGGACATTGATCGTTGCGACGCCGATGCCATAAGAGGACAGCTAACGTGACCCCGCAGAAACTGACGCACCTCAAGCAGCTTGAGGCCGAGAGCATCCATATTATCCGGGAGGTCGCCTCCGAGTTCAAAAACCCGGTGATGCTGTTCTCCGTGGGCAAAGACTCGTGTGTGATGCTGCACCTTGCCCGCAAGGCCTTCTACCCGGGCAAGCCGCCTTTCCCGTTGCTGCACGTCGACACGACCTGGAACTTCCAGTCGATGTACACCTTCCGCGACGAGTACATCGTCAAGGAGCTCGGTCTCGAGTGCCTGGTGCACATCAACGAAGAAGGCCTGGCCCAGGGGATCGACCCGTTCAAGCACGGCTCGCGCAAGTTCACCGAGGTCATGAACCTCGGCGCGCTGCGCCAGGCCCTGGACATCCACCGGTTCGATGCCGCCTTCGGCGGCGGGCGACGCGACGAAGAAAAATCACGCGCCAAGGAACGTATCTTCTCCTTCCGCGACCAGCACCACCAATGGGACCCGAAGAACCAGCGGCCCGAGCTCTGGAACCTGTACAACACCCACGTCGAAAAGGAACAGCAGATCCGCGTGTTCCCGATCAGCAACTGGACCGAGCTGGACATCTGGCAGTACATCTACATGGAAAAGATCCCGCTGGTGGACGTGTACTACGCGGCCGAGCGGCCCGTCGTCGAGCACGAGGGGCAGCTGATCCTGGTCGATGACGACCGGACCCCGCTCGAGCTCGCCGCGACCGCGGTGGACAAGTGGGTCCGCTTCCGCACGCTCGGCGACTACCCGCTGACCGGCGCGACCGAGTCCAAGGCCACCGAGCTGACCGACATCATCCAGGAGATGCTGTTGGCCACGCGCTCCGAGCGTGAGGGCAGGGTCATCGACGCCGACCCCGGCGCATCGATGGAAGAGAAGAAGCGCCAGGGCTACTACTAAGCCGTGAACAGATTGATGGAAGCCGCGACGCCACGTGTCGCAGGCAAAGCATGAAGCATGTATCAATACTCGCCTGCGACGCGTAGTGTCGCGGCTATTACCCGAAGCAGCACGCAAAGCTTGTCCGAACACGAGCAAACCAGATGAATACCGACGAACTCATCGCAGAAGACATCCACGCCTACCTCGAGCAGCACGAGAACAAAGAGCTGTTGCGTTTCATCACCTGCGGCTCCGTAGACGATGGCAAGTCGACTCTCATCGGTCGGCTGTTGTACGACTCGAAGATGGTCTATGAAGACCAGCTCGCCGCGGTCACCACCGACTCCAAGCAGTTCGGCACCACCGGCGGCACGTTCGACCCCGCGCTCCTCACCGATGGGCTCAAGGCCGAGCGCGAGCAGGGCATCACCATCGATGTCGCCTACCGCTACTTTTCCACCGCCAAGCGCAAGTTCATCATCGCTGACACGCCCGGCCACGAGCAGTACACCCGCAACATGGCGACCGGGGCCTCGACCGCCGACCTCGCCATCATCCTCATCGACGCCCGATATGGCGTGCAGACCCAGACCCGCCGCCACTCGTTCATCGCGTCGCTGCTGGGCATCAAGCACGTCGTCGTTGCGATTAACAAGATGGACCTCGTCGACTTCTCCGAAGAGGTCTACGAGCAGATCAAGGCCGACTACACCGAGTTTGTCGGCAAGCTCGACCTACCCGATATCGAGTTCGTCCCGATGTCCGCGCTGAACGGCGACAATGTCGTGAACCCCTCCGAGCAGACGCCCTGGTACCACGGCGGGACGCTGATGCACCACCTCGAGAACGTGCACATCGCGTCCGACCGCAACCTCATCGACTTCCGATTCCCCGTCCAGTACGTCAACCGCCCGGACCTGAACTACCGCGGCTTCTGCGGCACGATCGCCTCGGGCACCATCCGGCCCGGCGACGAGGTGATGGCCCTGCCTTCGCGCAAGACCGCGGTCGTCAAACGCGTCGTCACGATGGACGGCGACCTCGAAGAAGCCCACGCACCCATCGCCCCGACCATCGTCCTGGACCGCGAGATCGACGTGTCACGAGGCGACATGCTCGTGCACCCCAACAACGTGCCCAAGGTCGACCAGGCCTTCGAGGCCATGATCGTGTGGATGGCCGAGGAAGCGCTGCAGCCGGGCAAGCAGTACACGATCAAGTCCAGCACGACCAGCGCGACCGGCATCATCAGCGACCTCCGCTACCAGATCGATGTCAACACGATGCACAGCCAGGACGCCGACACGCTCGAGCTCAACGAGATCGGCCGGGTCGTCATCGATCTGTCGCGCCCGCTGGCGTTCGACCCTTACAAGCAGAACCGCTCGACCGGCGCGTTCATCATCATCGACAAGCTGACGAACAACACTGTCGCCTCGGGCATGATCCTCAACCGCGACCCGGACAGCAGCGCGAAGCGCCGGCTTGAACTTGCTGAGAAGCACGGCACGGAGGTCAAGGTCCACGAGTCGCTGATCTCCGCTGAGGAACGCGCAACCCGCCTGACCCACCAGCCGGCGACCGTCTGGCTCACGGGCCTAACCGGCAGCGGCAAGTCGGCCGTGGCGTATGCCTTGGAGCGTCGCCTATTCGACGAAGGCAAGAGCGCGACCGTGCTTGATGGCCGCAACGCCCGGCTGGGCCTTTCCGCGGACCTCGACTACACATTCGATGACCGCAAGGAGAACCTCCGCCGTGCCGCCGAGGCCGCCAAGCTCTTCAACGACGCGGGCCTGATCGCGGTGTGCGCCTTCCTCTCGCCGTCTGCCGAGGACCGCGCGATGGCGAGATCTATCGTCGGCGAAGACAAGTTCATCGAGGTCTACCTCGAGGCCCCGGAAGACGTGTGCAAGTCCCGCGCGGAAACGGACGAGTTTGCGAAAACGAACAAGGATATGGCCGCTTTCAGCGACATGGCCGCGCCGTACGAGCCGCCGACCGATGCGGACCTGGTGCTCAAGACCGACGACCTGACGGTGGATCAGTCGGTGCAGAAGGTGTATGAGTTGCTGAGTGAGCGTGGGTTGTTGGAGTAGGTTGTTGTTGAGTTGGTTGTAGTTGGGATGAGTTGGCTGCTTGCGCGTCCGGAGCCCGTAGGTCTCCGGCTATTGCAACGCCGCTCCTGAAAGATAGCCGGAGACCTACGGGCTCCGGACAAGAGAACAATACACTTAATCCTACTTAAACCACCCTCGCTTGTGACACCACTTCCACCCCCGATGATCGGGCAGGTACTGGTTTTCCAGGTAATGCAGATGCTCGTCCTCTGTGACCTGCTTCCGTGATGCCCCTTCACTCAACCAAGGCCGATCGCCCAACTGTTCTTTCAGTAATTTCGATAGCTTGACTTTGATTGATGCTCGCAGCTTGTCCCATGGCCGGGTATGACGCCACTGAAGCAGGATGTGCAGGTGCGTTGTGTCCGTCGCGATAAGCCTGATCTCGATCTCAAGAAAAGACGCGGTGCTCTGGGCGGTCTCGATGAGCAGGCGTTGCATCTGTTCATCAAACGAGACGGCCGCGTCTTTCATCTGCGATCGGTAGGTATCGGCCTGGTCGGCATCGGCCTGCAGCACGCCTTGTTTGCGTCTGACATAACCCTTCGGTTTGTCCGGAAGCCACGTGCCGTAGGCGTGGTAGGTGAAGAGATAGACCGGCATTGTTTGAGTCTATCACGGCGTGTCCGGAGCCCGTAGGTCTCCGGCTATTTTTTATATAGCGTCACTCCAACAGCCGGAGACCTGCGGGCCCCGGACGCGAGAACAACCCACCCAGCCTACTCTCTATTCTCTACTCCGTACCCTCTCACCCACACCCCAGCGAGCGCAGCACCTCTTCATGCGCCGCCCGCAGCCTCGGGGTCAGCCCTACCGCTAATCGTAGTCCTTCCAACTCGGACAGCAGCGTCGCCAGGTAGTTCAGCCGGTCCTTCCGACCCGCCTTGCGCGGCAGCGTTGTGGGCATCGGCTGGATATGCCCGACCGCGATGTCTCGCCACGGGCAGACGCAGTAGCCGGACGATCCATGGCTGGGCTGGATCACACAGAAGCTCGGCGTCACCGCCGCGACAAGCCCGAAGACCTCTTGTGCGCAATCCACCACCGGCGTCCCACGCACGATGATCAGTTCCATCGGCTTGTCCGGGTGGGGTGAGGTCCGCGGCGAGCCTTTGGGGATTTGGGTTGGTTGGGCGTTGCCCTTACGATGTGTGACAGCCATGAGCGTCTCCTTAATAGACGTGAAGTGGTCAGGGCCGTCGTGAGTGTTAGCGCACTACGGCGGCCCGCTTGGGTTGTTCAAATAATTTATACGAATTCGTAAATATTTTCAAGGGCTTGTAGGAAAGTTTTATGTCGCTCATCAGCACAAGAGAAGCCGGCGAACGCTTAGGTGTAAGCGATGCGCGTATCCGTGGCCTAATCCTTGCGGGCGAGCTTAAAGCCACCAAGATCGGAAAAGTCTGGATTATTGATACCAAAGACCTTGCTGCCCTTCGTCGCCGCAAGCCGGGTCGACCACGAAAAGATCGATCCGATGATGTGTAAACTGAAGGGTGGCCGGCGTCTTCGCGAAGCGAAGACCCGGAATGAATCACAGGTGATACACCCTAGACGACATGTTCCGGGGCATCACTTCGTTCTGCCCCTGCCACCCGCCGAGAGTGGGTTATTGAGATAACCTGATCTACAAGTCAGGTTGATTATCATTAAACCACTGATTGATCTCATCATCTGTTACCCCTTGAATCGATTTGTGAATCTGGTCAAGTAAATCTTGTGATAAATCGATAGATGGGTGAGATTTAATGGATTCATTTGGTTCTAGTTGCGCATGCATGCAGATTATGATAAACATTCGTGCCTGTTCCTCATCTAGTGAAGAACGCCCCAATCTCTCCCAAGTGATACTCGCAACGGCCCACATTGCCAACACTTCATCGACTGGGTTTCTTTGGATTTTTAAATCATGAACCCAATTTTCCCAGGGTTCTGGATAAGGGACTTGGAGAGCATGCTGTATTTTGCTTAATTTATTTAGTTCTTCATCACTTAATTCAGGATGAGTGAATCCATCTTGGTAATTCAATCCTCTATTTGGGTCGTTCATTCGCTCAAAGAGTAGTTGCAGTTGGCTAGCATCTGCCGGGTCGTCGTGCATGTCTCCGAAGAATAAATAATCAAGCTCTGCTTGTCTGGCAGCGCTTATAGAGGCTGGAGCTTCGTCGAGGATGATGAAGCTATTGACTACTCTGTGAATGATTTCTTCAGAGTCTTGTATATCTGTGTCGCATGCAACAATGCAGTAAAGAGATTTGTGTGCTAGGCAGGCCCTTAGTACGTAGCTTTCACCGGTGTCTCGATTGCGTGTCCAGACAGTGCCGTGAAGCTTTCCGTTGATAGTTTTCCAGGAAATCGGCTTAGGCTCTGATCCTGTTAACTCGGTGTGTGCGGCGATTACTTTGCTGAGTATGTGTTTCTGCGCATGCTCAATAGGTGTGTAGATTTCTTGCTCAATCACAAGAAGAGATATTGTGTAGCTTGGATTAAAAGAGTTCCAGTCCAAGGTTTCTTGATGGCCATCCGTTACGTCAGTTCTCGGAAGGATTCGTGGCGGAAAGGGTGAATCGATTTTAAATGATGAGGTTTTGGAGTGGTACAAATCCCACTTAACGACTGGGAACTCGATTTGATCTTCAGTCGCATCCACTATTTCTGTGTCGATATAGCTGTCAGGTAAATCATTTTCAGATTCCGAGCATCCAATCAGAAGAGTTAGGCTGAGTAGTAAAATAAAAGTGCCAGCGTTGCAGTTGTTGGTATTAAATGTAGTGTTGGCTTGGTACATCTGGTAATTGGATATTTACTCCGCCCCGGAACATCCTATCGCAAATGTGTTCGCTGTCATTCGTCCGGGTCTTCGCAGGCTCAGACACCGGCCACACGACATAAACGTTTAGACGCAGTCTATTGACTTCTCGCCCGCTGTGTTCGACGCGGTCTGTTGTAGCCGCCGCATCATACGCGGGCGAACGGCTGGCAGGGGTCGTCCGACCGGGTGTGGCCCGGTGGCTGCGTTTTTTTTTTGTGGCGCTCTTGACCGGTTTTGGGGGTGGTTGGCGGTTTTGAGGGCGTTGTGATCGTTGTTTCTGGCCTTTCAGAGGGGGTTTGCGCGTGATGTGCGCACAGTGTCAAGTGTGCCACGCTTTGCTTGGCGCTCTTGATGGATGCGGAGCGTCCCGTGCGCGCTGTGATCGATTCACGATTCGCACGGGACGCTTCGCGTCGCCCGCTACACCGTTCTGGATGGGGTTTACCCCGCCGCGGTCTGCTTGCTCGTTGCGGTGTCTTCCAGCTTCTTGTCTTCGGGGTACTTGATGCGCTGGTGGTACATCGCGGTGAGGCTCTTGGTGATGGCCTGCTCGATGCGGGAGAGGTCTTGGAGGGTCATGTCGCAGTCGTCGAACTGGCCGTCCATGAGGCGTTTGCTGGCCATGGTCTTGACGAGGTTTTCCAGGCGGGTGGCGGTGGGCTCGTCCATGGCTCGGGCGGCGCCCTCGACGCAGTCGCAGAGCATCATGATCGCGGCCTCCCGGGTCTGCGGCTTGGGGCCGGGGTAGCGGAACTCGAACTCGCTGGGGGCGGGTTTGTCTTCTGCCTCGGTCTGTTTTTTCGCTTCGTGGAAGAAGTATTCGACGAGGGTGCTGCCGTGGTGTGACTCGATGAAGTGGCGGATGACGCCGGGCAAGGCGAACTCGCGGGCCATCTCGACGCCGTCCTTGACGTGGCCGACGATGATGAGCAGCGACATGGCGGGGGAGAGCTTGGCGTGCTTGTTGGGGCCGCCGGCCTGGTTCTCGATGAAGTAGCTGGGCTTGTTGGTCTTGCCGATGTCGTGGTACATCGCGCCGACCCGGCAGAGCAGGGCGTCGGCGTCGACGGCTTCGGCGGCGCTTTCTGCCATGTCCGCGATGCGCAGCGAGTGCTGGTACGTGCCTGGGGCCTCGTGCGCGAGGCGTTGCAGCAGCGGGTGGCTGGCGTCGTTGAGCTCCTTGAGCGTCATCGCGGTGGTGACGTTGAAGAGCTTCTCGATGACGGGCAGGGCGCCTTGTACAAGCAGGCCCGTGAAGAACCCGGCGGTGATGGCGGCCAGCGCGTCGATGAGCACGGTCTGCAGCACGCCGTCTTGCAGGACGGGTTTCACAGCCAGGCCGACGACCGCGGTGGTGACACCCATGGCGAGGCCTGCATAGGTGCCGACGATGACGAGCTTGGATCGGGAGCGGATCTCGCGGAGTTGCATGACCGCCGCGGCGACGCCGACGATCACGATCACTGTTGTGGCCAGGGGCAGCTTGAGCATGACCACAACGAGCAGGGCCATGACGACGCCCATCGCCAGGGCAAAGCGTTGGTCGTACGCGATGGCGAGGACCGTCGCGGCGAAGAGCACGGGGAAGGTCAGCGAGCCGATGACGAGGTCCGGCCAGATCAGCGAGGACGAGACGGATGCGGCCAGGCAGAGTAATAGCAGGATCGTCAGCACGGCGCCGCGCATCGGGTTGCGGACGACGCGCGGGCAGTAGGCGAAGAAGTAGACCCATAGCCCGCCGCCGACGATGGTCATGACGCCAAGCATCGCGGCGCGGGGGAGCCAATGCTGCATCGGCGAGCGTGTAGCAAGGTACGCTGCTTCCTCGGCCTCGATGGTGTCCTTCAGCGTCTGTGTGACGTTGTCGCCCGGCTGCGCCAGCACGACGCCCGCGTTGCGTGGCTCGATCCGGTCGGGAACGGCCTGTCGTGCTGCTTCCTTTGCGGTCTCGGTCTGTACAGCGCTGAACTCGTAAGTGGGCTGTAGGCTGCTCTGGATATAAGCGGTCACGGCAGCCCGCGCATCAACGGGAACCCCCGCGGCGATCTGATCCAGCTCGATCTGAAGCTGCTTCGTGTTATCTGGGCTGAGTGCCGCTCGGCTGGACTTCACCCGCCGCCGGCTGCTGCCCGGTAAAGGATTGGGGTGGTCGATCACGATGGTCGCGCGGAGGTGGGCTTGCAACTCGGCTTCATCGAGGATCGGCGTATCAAACAGGCCATCGATGATCCCGGGGACCAGGCGCTTCCACCGCTCGACGCGGCCGGGCTCTTCGCTGTCGGCGAAGCTGCGGAGCGACTGCAGCGCACGCTGATTCCGCTTGAGCCTTTGCTCGCGTTGGCTGTCGGTTTCCTTGTCGCTTTGGGCTTCCATCCCCAGCGCGACTTGGAGTGTCTTCGGAACGTCCTCGAGTGTGCCGTACCCTGCGAGGGTGGCGGGCAGGGACTCGAGGTCCAGTTGCAACCGATCGTAGAGCGAGCGGTTGGCTTCGAAGTGAGGCGGGACCTGGTCCGCTGAGTAGCGCCGGTCGAGGCGGGTCGCTTCTTCATCAACCACGGAGAACGCGACCCGGCTGACGATCGGCTGCTCGATCGCCTGGCCCAGCTGTAGCGGGCGGGAGCGGTCGATCAGCGGCGAGGCGATCACGGTGGCGACGACGGCGAACACCATCGCGTATAGGACCGACCAGCCGAACTCGGGCTTGCGGATCAGGTCACGCCAGCCCTGCTTGGCTTTCGGCAGGTTTCGGCGGACCTCCCGCCGGCGAGCTGTCGAGGTCTTGCTCTGGGCCATCGTCTTCCTACGAGGACGGGCCAAACCGGATGGCCGCGATACAGGCTTTATCGGCTACGCAGCGGTCGCATGCCTGTGCGGGCATTGTACCCGCCAACAGGTGACCGGATTACGTGTCCAGCGAGTCCTTTTCGGACGTTTCGATCCCGTCAATAACGTCTTGTATAAAATCGGTTTGTGGCTTTCTGGACTGCTCGCCGTAGGCCTCTACAACGCGCTGGACCAGGCTGTGGCGGACGATGTCGGCCCCGTCGAGGGTAGACATCGCGATGCCCTTGGTCCGCCTCAGCCGGCGGACCGCATCGATGAGCCCGGAGTCGCGTGGGTCTTCAAGATCGATCTGGCTGGTGTCGCCGGTGACGATCATTTTGGACCCGTGGCCGAGCCGGGTGAGGAACATGAGCATCTGGCTCTTAGTGGTGTTCTGGGCCTCGTCGCAAATGATGCAGGCGTCGTTGAGGGTTCGGCCGCGCATGAACGCGAGCGGGACGATCTCGATCAGGTCCACGGCCATGAACCGCTCGATCTGTTCGAACGGCATCATGTCGTGCAGGGCATCAAGCAGCGGGCGGAGGTAGGGGTTGACCTTGTCCTGCATCGTGCCGGGCAGGAAGCCGAGCTTCTCGCCGGCCTCGACGGCTGGGCGGACGAGCACGAGTTTGCGGACCTGCCCGCGCTTGAGCATCGAGACCGCGGCGGCGACCGCGAGGTAGGTCTTTCCCGTGCCGGCCGGGCCGATGCAGAAGGTCAGGTCGTTGTGGGCGATGTTGTCGACGTAGACGCGCTGGCCGGGCGACATCGGCTTGACGCGTCGGCCGTCGAGGTAGACATCAAAGGCGTTGGCGGCCGGCATCGTGTTGTCGCCGTTGCCCGCCAGCGCGGGGTTGAAGCCGCTCGATGCCGGTGCGCTCACCGCGGCGATCGCGTCAAGCAGTTGCTGGCGTGTCAGAGGGTTGTCGTGGCGCGCGGCTTCGTTGAGCCGTTCGATGACGTGCGCCGCTTGGCCCACCGCGTCAGACTTGCCAGTGAGTTTAAGCGCCTCGGAGCGCGCATTGATCGTCACGCCCAGGGCCTCGCGGATGATCTTGAGGTTCCGCTCGGCCGGGCCTGTTACGCCGTAGCGTTCGGCGCCTTCGGGGAGTTTGATGGTGAGTTCCATACGCAAAGTGTATCCCGGCACGCAAGACGCCATGCGTTGAAATCTACATCACTTAGTCACGTAACCGCACGCCCCAGATGCGTGCCAGCTCCTGCCGAGATGTCTTCTTCAACGAGCGACCATCCGGGAAGGTCCAGCTGACCAGCTCATTATTACGATCAAAGACAAGCACTTGCTCAGAGAGGTCAAGCACTGGTCGGAGATACACCGTTTTGCCACCGCCGGCAGTAGGCTTGACCCGCATGAGGCGGATGTCGATCCGCGAGGTCTCTTGGTGGTAGGCGGAGAAGGCGTAGGTCTTCTCTTCGTTGGGCAGCAGCGTGGGCATCAGTGCTGCATCGACGGGCGAGAGGAAGGCGCGTCTGGGGGTGGGCCAGGCTTTCTCGACGAGTTCGCCTGACGGGTAGCTGCGTGGGTCGGCGGATGGGTAGCGCAGCCGACGCTCGGGGTCGCGCTCGCGTTCAAGGAGGAACTCGACCATGTTGCGTGGCGGGGTGCCCTCGCGGGTGACCTGCAGGTGGTCCATGCGCTTGCCGCCGATCATGGCGACGCCGCGCACGCCGGTCTCGACCCAGGTGCCGGCCCGCAGGTTGTTCGGGTCGTTCTTGTACTGCATCGCGTTCTTGACCTGCCAGTACGTGTTGGGCTTGCCCGGCTCGTCGATGGCTTGCTCCAGGCGTTGGATCACGATGCCGCCACCCTCGAGGCGGGCCTGGGCGAAGATGGCGTTGCCTTCAATCTCGAAACGGTCGATCCCCTCGAGCGGGCCCGCTTCGGCGCCGCGCTTTGCTTTGAGATTCTTATAGAAGGCCTTGTCTTGGTAACGCTGCCAGACGCGGAGGTAGCCGATGTCTTTCGCGTCTTCCAACACTCGGTAGAGCCGGTCTTCTCGCATGGCATTGAGCCGGTCTTCTTGTGTAAGACTCGCGAGCAGTGCTTCGCCGTTCTGTAGCCAGCTATGCAGGCGCTGGTTGACCGCCTTGGCTTCCTCTACCTTGATGCTGTAGACCATGCACTCAAAGGTGCTGACCGCTTCGTTGATCTGGTCCGGCGAGCACTCGAGCTTGAGCATCGCGACACTGAGTTTGTCCAGCTGCAGCAACGCGACGCCGTAAAGATAAGGCTTGCTATTGCGCTGAGGCGGCTTGACGATGTAGTAATTGATCACACCACCGAGGCTGTCGAGTTCGACGACCTGGTTGGATCGCGTATTGATCACTTGGCCCGCAACCGCCTTGAGTTCGTCGGCGATATCCTTTTTAAGGAGGTCTACCTTCGCGGCGATGAGCTTGGTGTTGGGCGTCCCGTCCGGGTTTCTAAAGACACGCTCGTAAGCACCGCGGGCGAACGACAGGCTGATCCGCGTGTTGTTCGGCAGCGCCCACCGCATCACGTCGCCCTGCGCGGTATCGGGGACCGACTTCGCATCAAGGGGCTCTCGGATCGTCAGCCCGTAGCGCAGTTCGGACCACGTATCTTCGCTAAGCCAGCGGCCGGGGTCATCGAGCGGGTTGTCAGGCAGATCGAGGTCTTGCGCGCAGGTGCAGCCAGCTGCGATGCAGAACGCAAGAACGCAAACGTAGTGCAGGCCGTGACCGCGCAGTTGAGCAAAGCCTTTGAAGAAAGCATCGGCGTGATTAAGCATCGCCAAATTATAGATGCCAGGTGATCAAAGACCCAGATCAGCGCCTGAAATCAAGATCGCTGCGGCTAGGCTGACCGCGAGCAGCGCGCCCATGATGACCGCAATCGCGAGCCTGCGTTTCTCGGGGTCCTGGATGAGTGGGCCCTTTGGCATCCCCGCATGGTACACCGAACGGATGATGGTGGACGTCACGCGATTCGATCAGGCGGCGTTGCGCTTCTTGCGCTTCCGGCTCTTGTGGTCGGAGGTGTAGCCGTAGGCATAGCCATAGCCGTACCGGTAGCCGTACTTGTAGCCGTAGCCCCGGCCACGGCTGCGCGGGTTGTCGGTGGCGATGATCCCGTTGACCTGCGCGTTGTAGCTGGTCAGAGTGGTGATGGCCTGCTCGACCAGTGGGCGTGGTGTGCGACGCATTCGCGCCACAACCAGGACTTCCTCGCTCTGGCTGCCAAGGATCCCCGCATCAGCCAGTTGCAGCACCGGCGGGGTGTCGATGATCACGTGGTCGTACTTCGCACGCAGGCCTTGCAGGAGGTGGCTCATGCGCTGCCCGGAGAGCAGCTGCACCGCTTCGTCGCTGACGCGGCCGCCGGCGGTGATGATGTGCAGGGCCGATCCTTCGACCTGCTGGATAATATCCGTGATCTTCGCGTCGCCACGCAGGTAATCAATCAGGCCGGGCCGGCCGTCTTGACAGTTCAAGAGTTTGCCAAAGGTCGGCAGACGCAGGTCGCACTCGATGATCACGGTCTTGCGGTTCCGCAACTCGGAAAACGCCAGGCCGAGGTTCACGCACGTGATCGTCTTGCCTTCTTGTGGTGTGGCGCTGGTGATCGTATGGACCAGATGCCGCTGGTTATCGTGTCTTGCGAGGATCGAGGTACGGATCGAGCGGTACTCCTCACTCATCGCAGAAGCGGGGCTGGTCATCGCAACGAGCCGATCATCGACAGCGCCACGGTTCTGCCCACGAAGGAGACGGTTCCAGAAGCCTATTCTCTTCTTGGATTCAACCAGTTGAAGTGTTTGATCGATACCCAGGTCTTCAGTGGTGGCGTCTTCGTCGTAAGCAGTTTGATCGCTGAACGGGATGGCCTGATTGTCGACGTCTTGAATCACGGGCTCCGGCATATGATCGGTATCGATTACAGTGACGCCGTCATCATCTGATTCGATCGAGAGCTCTAGGTCTGCGAGACGCAGTGGCGCTTCGTCGCTGTTGCTGTCATGGTCGGCGGTAGCCATTAGATCAGCCAGACCGGTGGCGCTGTCCGTGCTGCCGTTCATTGGCGATTGGATATCGGACGCTTGCGTATCAGGCGTATGTTCCTCAGGCGTGTCGCCGTTCTTCTTGTTGAGTGCGTCAAAGATGTAGCCCATGATTCCAGCTCCAGGTCAGGCAGCCAATCGGACGGTCGCGCCGGGGGGGAGGCCCGGCAGCATGTCCGCGATGACCCTCTCGGTCATGTTTCGGTTGATTGTGTCGGTCTTCTGCACCATGCCCAATAACAAGCAGTGGTCGCAGATCGCATTGATCAATCGCGGGACCCCGCCGGTGAAGGCGGCGATCCGGTCGATTGATTTTGTATCAAATCGCACCCTGACGTCCTTGGGGTCTTCGCTTGCTACACAGACGCGGTGTGCGATGTAGTGCTCAACGTCGCTGGCGTTCAGTGGACGCAGCATCCGTGCGATGATGATCCGCTGGCGCAGCGGGGCGAGCGACTCTCTGCTCAGCCGTTCCCGCAGCTCTGGCTGGCCGATGAGAACTAATTGAAGCAGCTTGGTCTGCTCGGTATCGAAGTTGCTGATAAGGCGCAGCTCTTCTAATGCCGCATCCGATAACGTCTGCGCTTCGTCAACAAACAGGACCACGGGCTTGCCCGAGGCTGCGCAGTGCAGCAGGTGTTGCTCGAGCCGCTCGAGCCGCTGAGCGTGGCTGCCGTTGGTCGCGTCGGGCAGGCCGAGGCGGTGGAGCATGTGTGTGATCAACTCGTCGGCGGTACGGTGGCCGTGTGCGAGCTGGATGACGGTGGACGACTCCCCGCAGCGACGGAGCATGGCCCGTGAGACGGTAGTCTTGCCCGCGCCAATGGGCCCGGTGATCAGCACGATCCCCTTGCGCATGCGGATGGTGTACTCGATCGCCGCCAGCGCTTCACTGTGCTGTTCGCTGGCAAAAAAGAACCGCGGGTCAGGCGTGTTCTCGAACGGTGCCGTAGCAAGATGGTAGTACGATTCGTACATCAGCCTTGAGGCTTATCCGGCGACCTGAGCCCGACCTCGGCCGGGGGGTCCACCACCTTCTCCATAGGGGTGTTGACCAGGGCCTCCTTGGCCTGATCTTTCAATTTCTCCAACACGTCGGGGCGCTGCAGGTCCAGGTAGAGGACCGCTCCGAAGAGAACCAGGATGCAGGCCATCGCGACCGCATTCGCCGGGTAAAGGATGCTGTAGCGGAGCCGACGCATCCGGCGGTGCTGACGCGTGATCAGTTCGCTGACCGATCCGAGGACCGGGATCGTAGTCGTCTCGGAAAGCTGTCGTGCATTGCGGTACGAGTCGTCCGTACGGTGAGCAATGAACACACTCAATGCGCCGGAGGCGATCCCCAGGAAGCCCGCCACAATAATCACCTGCATCAGGTTCGGCGACACCGGGATGGTTGTGGGCTCGGCGCGGGCGATGAACTCCATCTGAACCCCGCGCTCGTTCCTTTCGGGCGTCAGGAAGAACTCCGCCCGGCGGCGCATCTTCTGGTAATCGTCTACGTCACGCTGGAACTCCTTGACCTGATCTTTCAACTGTAAATGTTCAGCACGCACCGGCAGCATCGTCGAGGTCATCGCAGAGAGGTCCTCAATCCGCTTGTTCCGTAGCGCGATCTGTTCCTTGATCGCGTCTCGCTCCGCATTGGCAGAAGTCAGCTTAAGCTCGAGATTAGTCCTTTTGGGATTGGGGTGTTCTTCCGTGGACGTGATGATGTTGACCTGTGTCTGGTCGATCTGTTGCTGCAGCTCCGTTTCCTGGTTGCGCAACGCAACGACCTCGGGGTGCTGTTCGGTCATCCGCTTAGTCGTCGTGAACTCACGGATCTTGTCTTGAAGCTTCTCCATCTTCTGCTCGAGCCGTGATAGCTCCGGGTTCTTACCGCGAACAATAGAAGGCAATGTCTTCGGTTCGGATTGGAGTGCTTCTCTGATCGAGCGTCGTTGGATATCAAGGCCTTCGAGGTCGGTCATCAGCATCGAGAGCTGGTCTTTCGCTTCACCAAGCTGGCTTTCGACGCCGAAAGGCTGATTCGGAAGCAGCATCGCGTTTTTCTGCTCGAACATGCCCAGCTCTTCCTGCTTGGCTTCGAGTTCCGTGCGGTGCTCGTTGATCAGCGAATCGAAGTAGGCGATCGAGCTTTTTGCACGGTACACCAGCGATTCACGGGTCGTCCGCATGTATCGATCCACCAATGCATTCACGACGAGCGCGCTGACGTGCGGATCATCCAGCACGAGTTCCAGCCGCAATTGGACGTGCGACTTGTCCGCCGATTCACGGCTAACGATGAGCTGCTGCTTGACTGTGCCGCGGAGTTCACGCAGTTCATTCGGGCTGTTGACGTAGCCCATCTCATAGAGACGAGGCTCCAGTTCGTTGATAACCTGATTGATCGCATGGCTGCCCGCGATTTCCTTGTTAAGCGCGGCCAGGGGGTCGATGTAGGAGTCGCTGGCATTTGATCGGATGGCCTCGATCAGTTCGGGCGCGTTGCTGCGCTCAAAGTACGCAACCGCTTCGTATTTGCGCGGCAGGAACAGGCTGACAAACAGCACTACCGCCGTCACCGCGAACGCTGGCAGGACAAACCGCCAGCGGTGCTGGAGGATCACGTCCCACAACTCGTAGATGGCCTTGGCTTGTTCCTGTTTATTCGTTGCCATTGGTGTACTCCGCCTGTCAGACGGTCAGGGTTTACGTATTACTGTGGGTCGTCGCCGTAGGGCCGGTCGCCTGTCGCGGATTCGGAAACGGCAGCGGGGCCGTTCACCAGCGCCGCCAGCGGCGTGAGCGGCATGATCAGCTGCTCCATACCGATCGTGGCCTTCGCGATCCCGCTTGGCGGCACATAAATAACGTCGCCTTCCTGCAGCACCGCGTTGAGGGTGGTATCCCCGGTCCGGACCATGTGGTCCAGGTTGATGGTCATTCTTGCCCGGAGCTCGCCGTTCGCATCGGGACGAACGATGGTGATCGACCCCGTGTCGGCCCGTGAGGTCGGCTGAGCGCGGGCGAGCGTATTCAGTACGGTGTTGGAGCCGTTATAGAAGTACTCGCCTGGGGAACTCACTTGGCCGAATACGAAGATCTTCTTGCTCGCATACCGGTTGACACGGACGTTTACGTCCGCGTCCTGGTAGTAGAAGCTTGCACGCTGCTCGAGTTCTTGTTGGACCGACTCGGCGGTCCTGCCAGCGACATAGACGCGGCCGAGCAGCGGCACGTTGACAAAGCCATCCGGGCTGACGGTCTCGCGGTAAGTGCTGATTTCACGGACACGCGTTGACTTGAATTCGAGCACGTCCGGCGGACCGATCAGATACGGCGTGGTTGACGCCGGCAACTTCGGCTCTTGGATGAACGCGTGGTAGTCGGTGAACTGCGGGTTGCTCGAGCAACCGGTCAGCATAAGGATCGCCAGCGCAGCCAGTGTGGCCGCGAGTGCTGATCGATAGGTGTGGATCATTTTGAGTGTCATGTTTCGACTCCCGTTCAGCAGGCGGTCCGATCCCAGAAGCGGGGGATGGTTTTAAGAATTAGGCGGATATCCAGCGAGATCGAACGGCGTTCGAGGTAGCGGAGGTCCAGGTCGAGTTTGCGACGCATCCCGTCCAGGTCGTTGGTATAGCCGTTGACCACCTGAGCAAGGCCGGTGATGCCTGGCGTCGCGGCCAAGCGGCGGTCGAGTCCGGGCAGGTCCTTGCGGAGCTGATCCATCACTTCGGGCCGCTCAGGGCGGGGCCCGACCAGAGACATATCGCCACGAAGGATGTTCAGTAGCTGTGGCAGCTCATCGATATGGCTCGTCCGCATCCAGCCGCAGCCACGGACGACCCTCGGATCGTTATCGGACGCGAATTGAGGCCCGTCCTTCTCCGCGTCGGTCCGCATCGTGCGGAGTTTCCAGATCTTGAAGAGCTTGCCATCCCGTCCGACGCGACACTGCCGGTAGAACACCGGGCCGCCATCGGCAAACTTGACCCATGCGGCGGCGAAGATCAGCACCGGGCTGAATAAGGCGAGTGCGAGCAGCGCTCCGACTAAATCGACCATCCGCTTGGCGATTTCAAAGCACAGCCCGGGGGAGGCGAACTCGCGTCGGCGCGCTTGCGCCCAGTCGGTTTGGATAGCGTCGAAGACCGTCATAAGTGAATCTCATCTGACACCTACGCCCCATGTCCGCATCCTTCGTGCGGGTTCTCACGACCGCTATCGTCGTGAGGGGCAGGCGACTTAAACCCTCTGTGCGGGTTGTATCGGCGCTGCCGGTAAGAACACCCGTGCCAGCCGATGGGGGGGCGGTTACCGGAACCAAATCGCGCGATTGGTTTGTAAAGTCAATTTGCAAAAAGATTTAGATTCCGATCCCATCATTTCTCACAAACAGGACCCGCTGGGCTACAATCTCTGCCCAAGGGTCCATAGCTCAATTGGATAGAGCATCGGTCTTCGGAACCGACGGTTGGGGGTTCGACTCCCTCTGGGCCCATTTCAAGGCTTACGCAATGCTCTGCATTAGGCTGCAGATTCATACGTAAGCCATTTTTAATTAATGATTTAGGTGGCCTATTCGTAGCTGGTGCAAAAACATTCGGTCAGTTGCAACGCCGTTATTTGCGTCAGATCGTGCGTCGGATTTTGCGTCGCTTTTTGTTGGCGGCCCAATCAAAACTCGCTGTGGAAATAGTTACCTCTGCTTCTGAGGTCGTGCCGTGGCATCTGCTGGTGAACTAGGTTTTGCGTCTTACTGAGCTTCTTCTCCACAGGTCTTTGTTGCTTTAGCGATATGGGCCTCGGTGACTTGCAGGTAGTGTTTTTGAGGCACGCTGACGCTATTACCCAGCCAAGTGGCGACGACGTGCAGGGGGAGCCGCTCGGCGAGGTCGGTTTCGGAACTTGCTCTAAGATTCTATAAGGGTTTGGGCCAGTGGGCACGTGGTTGGTTTGTTCGACGTGCGCAATAACATGATTGATTGCGCTCTTGCTTGAAAGCGTGACTCGCAAGACCGATTCCTGTGTGTACCTACATCATGGAATAGAACTGAGAAGATCATTCATAACTGCATGCGCCATCCCCAATTTCGCAGATCGCGGACCATCGGCTCGCTGGATTTCTGCGGTTCAAAGCCCTCAATAAGCTCATTCGATAATCTTCTGCATACTTGGTCTGTACGAGATTTATACAGATTCCACCGAACCCACCACCGGATAGTCTTGCACCGATGCATCGCTCGTCTTTTTCTGCAATAGCAACCAGTTCATCCAGTTCGGGGCAACTGTTTTTGAAGTTTGACTGGCTGCTTTGATGTGAGTCGAACAAGAGTTGACCAAAGTCATACATTCTCTGCGATCCTAATATCGAGACTGCATCCCGTACACGCTGATTCTCTTCGATGATATGCCTGGCGCAGCGGTAGTCCTCTTCTTCTATCTCAATGGAGCTGGAATCGAGCGTATCGATCGTTGCCTTCCGTAAAGACTCGATGCCCATGGCCCTTGCTGCGGCTTCGCAAGAGGACCGCCTCGCGTTGTATTCTTTGGTGAGATCGTGCTTGACACCAGAATCCACGGCGACGAAGCACCAGCCAGCCGGGGCTGGGATCGTCTGTGTGACCATCGATTGAAAATCAATCTTGATGAATTGATCCCGCTGGCCGAGCAGAGATGTTAATTGATCTAACAGGCCGGTTTGAGCACCAACCGCAAGGGACTCGGATTCCTGGCCGATCTGAGCCATCTCATTGATGGCGATATTGATGTCCATTAGATTGATCATCGCAGTGAGTGCGGCCATTTCAAGGGCGGCCGAACTCGATACGCCGGCCGACTGAGGGACCTGCGAATCCACAAGCATTGCAAAACCGGGAACATCGTACCCGCGCCGTTTGAGCGCGTCGGCTAAGCCAAGCACGTATCTTGCCCAGTGCCCCTCTTCTATATCAAGTTGGTCAAGACTAAATGACTCAGCGGGCGTGTCGAAGGCGGTGCTTTGTAGTTTCGCCACAGGGTTGACCAACCTTGTGGCCGCCGCGTAGCAGCGGAAACCGACCGCACAGGACAGCGTTAGCCCTGCGTTGTAGTCGGTGTGGTTCCCCAGCACTTCAAGCCGCCCAGGGGCGGAAGCGATCACGTCTGGAGCGACGCCGAAAGACTGCTCGAATCGAGCCTTCAATGTTTTGAAGTCTATCCCTAGATGAGTTAAAGCCTTTGTTTGCAAAGCGACCTCTAATCAGTTGTACGACTTGCTGATCATGTAGTTTGTATTGACTTGGCCCAGCCTTTTCAGGCAATCACCAGAAAACTGCTATGAAGACGAAGACCGCTAAGATCACTAGTGAGCCTGCGAGATAAACCTTCTTCTCGGTGCGTGTCGCGATCTCTTCGCGAATGGGCAACTGGACCGGTTCGCTCAGCGGGATCGCCAGGGTCAGAGCGGCGAGCACTACCGAGCAGACGGCGAAGCTGATGAGCACCTGCAGCAGGTAGTGGATATTGTGCAGGCCATCGGGGCTGCCCGCAGCGATACTGTCTCCCGAAGACTGGGTCTGCTGGAGGATGAGGTAGACGATTGGACCAAGGACCAACGCGATACTCCCGGACATTTTAGGCGTTCGCTTAACCCAGATGCCGAAGATGAACGCGGCGACGACGCCGGGCCAGATGTAGCCCTGGAACTGCTGGATAAACTGGAAAACACCACCAAACCGAGGTTGGTCCAGCATCGGCGCAAGGGCACAACTCAGTACAACGGAAGCAATGATCGTAACCCGGCCCACAAATGAGAGCATCTTATCGCTGGCTTTACCCCGCGCGATCAGTCTTTGGTACACATCCATTGTGAAGATCGTCGAGGCGGAGTTGAGCATCGATGCGAGGGACGAGATGACCGCCCCAGCTATCGCCGCGAACATAAAGCCACGCAGGCCCGGGCCCATCAGGTTTCGGATAAGCGTCGGGAACGCCTCGTCACTGGTGGCCATCTGATCCGCGTATAGTTGGTGGGCCATCAGACCGGGCATGACGATTACAAATGGGACGAGGAGCCATAGTGCCCCAGCAAAGATCACGCCGAGTTGGCCCTCGGAAAGTGTTTTCGCAGCGAGCGAGCGTTGGACAATGAATTGGTTGAGGCCGCAATAGTAGAGGATGACGATCCACATACCGCCGACAACACCAGTCCACGGCAGATTCTGATCATCGGCAGGAAGGGTGATATGGAGTTTCTCTGCGTTTGCCTCGGCGAAGCTTGCCCACCCGCCGATCTCGTTGATTCCCAGGAAAAAAACGATTGCTCCGCCGATTAACAACGCTGTACCCAGGAACAGGTCTGCAAAGGCAACCGCTCGCAAGCCGCCGATCGCGGTGTAGCCCGCAGCCAGCAGGCCCATCACGAGCGCACCGATCCACAACTCAAGCCCGAAGATGGTCCTTAAGACGACCCCCCCGGAATATAGCACCGCTGTCAAGAGAACAACAACATAGATTGCGACGGTCAGCAAGGCCATAATCGAGCGAGCGGTAATGTCGTAGCGGTATTCCAGGAACTCGGGGATGGTGCTGATCCCGGCTCTCAGAAACTTGGGCAGGAGCGTCCACGCAATCAGCACAATGCCAATGGACCCCACGAGCTGCCAGAGGCTGACCGCAAGGCCGGTTCCGCCGGCCGCGTTACCGGCCATGCCAACCATTTGTTCGGTCGATATATTCGCTGCCACGATCGACAGGCCGATGACCGGCCAGGTCAGCGACCGGCCACCCAAGAAGAAGTCTGATCCGTCCCCCAGCTTCCGGCTCTTCCACAGCGCAAAGGCGACCGTTACCACGACAAAGGTGAGTAGAACGATCAGGTCAATTGCACTAAGTCCGACTCCCGCATCAGCTAAAATCGCGGTCCGATGCGTAAAGCCAGAATTGATTGATTCAGACATGGTAGCCAGGCCTTTCGATCAGGAAGCAGTGAAACTTGGCCGGCCATAAAAAGGATAGGCACGGCCGGCCGAGGGTCATGGCATGATGGGGCGCCATTCCGCAACAGCGCTGTGACTCGTGCCGTTGAGGCAGTCGAGGGCAACCAGGCGGATGAAGCGGGTCGAGATGATCCTGTCGAAGCTGACGACTTGCTCACGCTTGCCGGCATTGAAGCGACCGGTCACAATCGGCTCGCCCCAGTCCTTGCCGTCGTTGCTGATGTGGATGGCATAGCGTCCAATACGGCCGTTGCCGTTGTTGATGCGCGCTGTGTAGCCCATCCCTTTGAGCTTGGTCAGTTCAGAAAACTCGAGCGTAAGGTGGTGTGGGTGTGGCTTCATGATGTTGCCGGAGAAGTCGGTGTGCCAGAACGTGCTGGGGTCGTCGTCAAACGCTTTACCAGCCTCAAAGCTGCCGTGCGCACTTGATCCGTAGAGCGTAATCCCCATCCGTTCGGCCAAGCTGGGGGCGCGAAACAAAGCCCTGACTTGGCTGGTTTTCACTTCGGTCTGCGGATCAAACGCATCGCTGCCCAGGTACTTCATTAAGCTGTGGCGGAACTGACGCGCGGCGTAACGGTTCTCCAGGTCGTTTGTGAGGTCAAGCGTACACACCACCAGTTTGCCCTTGCCAACCCGGGCCTCAAATAATGCGGCAAGCCGGCGGGCTCGGAACCACGTATCGATCGGCTCGACGATCGGCTCAAGGCTACGGGGCAGGTCGTCGATCAGCATCGCGCCGCCGCGGCTAACCAATTCCCACCACTGCCAGTCTGTATGGATGTCCGTCGGGAAGGCGTTAAACGCTTCATGCTCGGGATCGACGAGAATACCGAGGGTGTGGGGCGGCTGGCCATCGGTCCATGCGTAGTTCCAGAATGGCGAGCTAAAGCCCATCACAACGCCGCCCATGACTCGGTCTGGGTTAGCCAGCAGCAGCACGGTCTGCCCTTGGGCGAGTTTGTCCTCGGCCGCGTCATCGAGCACTTGGGTGACATGTACGTCATCGGGTACGTCGGCTGTGACATCCGCTGGGTAGACCCAGATCTGCCAGGTATTGTGTGCATCCAACGCATCGATTTGGACATTCAGCGTGGCGCGCATCGCTCGCTCAGTTTCGAGCGCGACGTCGATCCGTCCAACGTTCGTAAGCTCGCCCACGGGTAAGTCCGCTGTGAGTAAGCCCTCGGCAAGAATTTCTTGAGATTCACTGATGAGCGACCATCGGACGCTGGTACTTTTGGCGTCTTCTCGGCCGAAATGTGAGATATCAAGCTCCGCGGTCAACGATTCGCCACTCTTGAAGACCCGGCGTTCCATCCGGGCCAGCGGCACGGTCGGGGCGCAGAAGGCGCGGTACATCTCCGCGGTAACGTACGGCTTGGGATCCCAGAAGGGGTCTAAGACGCCGACCAACGCGGTGCCTTGACCGGGGAAGTCGTGCAGGTCAAGGAGCTGAAAACCGCCGAAGTTGGGTGTCCGCAGGGCCATCTCTATCTCGGCTTTATAGCAGAGCAGTTGCAGAGCCCCGGAGGCCATCAAAAAGTCTTTCTCGCGGTGCCCCAGCCCGTTGTCGTGAAGCAGCTTCTGGAAGATATCGAAGTTTTTTGGCCGCAGCAGGCCGGTGTACTTCTGCATCTCAGAGAAATCGGGGTAAGCACACCACTGGCCGATCTCGTGGGCGACGATGGGCGTGCCGGCATAGCGCTGGATGACGGCTGAGTGGTCGGCGACGGTTTGAGGCGGTTGGCCGTTGATAATGCTGTTGAGTGCCTGGCCCCACTGCTGAATGCGCGGCCCCATGATGTTGTGGAACTGGTTTTCTTCCATCACCGGCCAGCCGGCACCCGACGTGTAGAGCCGGCGGTCGTCCTTCGCCTGCACATGCTCGAGCCACGGGCCAAGAAAGCGCTGGCCCAGACCGCGGCTGCCGTTCTTGTTCGGGCCGCGCGGCTCGTTGCCGTATGCCATCAGAATGAACGACGGGTGGTTGCCATACGTATCCAGTACGCGATCGTTCTCGGCGTAGACGTATTGGTCGATCGGATCGCCCAAGCCGAGTTGAGTGCCTTGGTTGGCCCAAAACGGCCCCTCACCTTGGAGGTAAACGCCGATGCGGTCGGCCGCCTCAAAAGCCGCCCGTGGTGGGCACCACGAGTGATAGCGGACATGGTTAAGCCCGAACGCTTTAATCTGGGTGAACACGCGCTCCCATGACGGAACATCCATCGGCGGGTAGCCGGTGAGCGGGTAGATCAGACAGTCCAGCGTACCGCGCAAGAAGATCGGCCTGCCGTTGAGCAGCAGCCGCGTCCCCTCGGCCTTGATCTCACGCAAGCCAAACGAATCGTGGTAGTAATCTCGGCCCTGTTCCGAAACCACCTTGACCGTCAGGTTGTAGATGTTCGGGTTGAACTCGTCCCATAGCTTGGCATCCTCGCCCAACTCGAGCGTTACGACATGCTCTGTCATCTTGTTTGTGGGCAAACCTTCTAGTGTCAAGACTTTCTCGGCCGCTGTCTTGCCATCCAGTTCCGCCTTGAGCTTGACCATGATGTCGGCTTCTTGACGCGATGTATTCTCGATGAACATTCGGACCGTCGCGGTCTTGTCTCGGATGTCGGTATCGATTCGGACACGATCAACGTGGACCACGGGCTGGGCACGCATCTCGATTTTGCCGATGACCCCGTTCCAGTTGCCCTGGGTATGGTCGGACATGCTGTGCGCGTTTGGGCCGACATTGATGTGCATGCGGTTGTCAACGCGCAGCCGCAGCGTGTGTGTGCCGGGCTTGAAACCGTTAAGCGAATAGATGTGTGGCGCGATGAGGCTGTCACGTTGCCCCAGTCTCTTGTCACCCAGCCAGGCCTCGGTAACCCAGTGGGTGCGTTCCAGAAACAGTTCGATGTCTTTGCCTGACCAGGCGTCCGGGATCTGGACCTCCCGCTCAAACCATGCCTGGCCGACATACACGCGGTCCGGCGTCAGCCAGTACGGCATCTTGAAGTTGTCATCTTCGCGATAAGGCGCGTACAACCGATCCGCCCACTTCGGATACCGCTGATCACCGATCCAAGGGGATTGGGCTGTTGGGAGATCGCCATAGCCTTGTGCCTGGATCGATCCAGGCAGCCAGACACTGCCGGCCTTCGTAGGGTCGTTCGTCTTGCGACGCAGGACGCTCGGCCCCTCATCGTTGGGATCTAGCGCCACCTTCCACGTGCCCGCAAGCGATACCTTGCCATCTTCTTCCAAGCCGTTCGCACCGGGCGCAAACCCAATGTTGAACAAAGCGAACAGCAGGCCACAAATCCAGTACCGTCTACATATTGAACTAGTAATTAGACAGTAGTTAATACGTTCGGACGAGTTCATTACTATCCTCGAGTGGTGTGTGTCAGATACTTATGCTTTATCAGCAAGCATCACGTCGCTCGCTGTTTGGTTTGACGGATCAAGCCTTAGGGCTTGTGTTAAGCAGTTCTGGGCCTTTTCATGCAGGCTCAATCCGGAATACCCCAAGCCCTGCAAAACAAGGCCGTTCACTTCACGCCGTAGTTGGAGGTCCGTGTTGAAGACCAGGAGATCGGGCAGAGATGTTGCGAAATAATCAATCTCTGCGGTGGTGCTGCACAGGTGTTCACCATGCTGAACCATGCCACGAAAGACAGCCGTCGCATCTTCGGATTGATCCAGTTCCTCAAAGGCTAAGCCTTGATAAAAACTCTTTTCAGAATACGGCTGTACGTCCATATCCAAAAAATCACCCGCGTTTGCAGTGGCCGCTTCAAGCTGCTGCCGTGCAGCAGCCTGATCACCCAAGGCCTTGTGGCCAAGGCCAAGGAAATACTGCAGGTCTGCTTGGTTTGCTAAGAGGTGCCGAGCCTCGCCAAGGTTTTCAGGTGGCGACCATGCGCATTGGAAGTGCCGCATCGCATCCTCGGCTCGGCCCTCATTCATAGCCGATCGGCCAAGGGCCAGGTGAGCGGCGGCGTGCTGACTCAACACCTTGCCCTCGCCACCTTCCCACGGATGGAATCGGCGACGATCGAGCAGATCAGCCGCTTCTTGGTGACGCCCCACAAGGTTCAGCAGCGTGACATATTCGATCGAAAGATCGTCTCGCAGAGCTACCAACTCAAGGTGCTGAGACACTCGATCAAGCCGCTCTTCAGGCGACACCCCCGTTACTTTCAATAATAGGTCGTACTCCCTGAGTATCTGCGGGTCTTGTGGTGATCTCTCGAATGCTTCGGCATAGGCACGTGCTGCAGCCGGGCCGTCCTTGCGGACGTTGAAATAAGCGATCCCGAGGTTTCGCCATGCTCCGCTCAACTCTGGTGAACGCTTCGAGGCCTCCTCCCATGATGCAATTGCTTCTTCATAACGCCGCTTGTCGTACTGCAGATTGCCAATACACAGGCAGGCGAAGCCGTCGGTTGTGTCACGATCGGTCGCCGATCGCAGCAGCACCTCTTCATCACTTCGATCCGGGAAACACCACCTCGTATCACCTGACCTGGCAGACGACTGCGCTTGCATTGCTGCGAGGCTATCTCCTGCGAGATCATGCAGCCAGGCAAGGGTATAACCGATCATGGCCTGCCCAGAGGCGTCAGCGAGTTGAAGCATCCCGATAGCTTCTTGGTACAGGCCTGCGTCGGCATAATCCAGGGCGACATCCAGCAGGGTGGTAACCCGCAGACCCGTCCGCTCGATCCATTTCTCGCGGCAGGCTTCAGCATCGCCATCCTGCTTGGCCTGCCCCACTAAGACCATCTCATAACCGGCCCAATGATCCAGCGGGTCTTTTGCTAACACACCAGCGAGGATCGCTGTCGCGGCACTGGTATCTCCCTGCTTCCTAAGCATCGCCGCTTTCAGGACATATGCATGGCTATGATCTGCGTTGGTGGCGACCGCCGAGTCGAGCAGCTCGATTGCCTTGGCGTACTTGCATTGCTTGGCCGCGATCGTGGCAAGCTGGTAATACGCCGGTGCACGCCATGCAAAGTTCCATGTACTCTTGTATAGCCACTTGATAGATTCATCAAGCTCACCTTGCTGCTTGAGCGCGATGCCCAAGTGGTACATTGGCTCGCCGTCCTCGGGGTTCGGGTGCCGGACACGCGAGCGGTCTACAGCAGTACGCAGGTGTGCGGTGGCGTCTTCGAGCAGGCCTCGCTCCAGCTGCCGCCGACCCAGCGCGGCGTTGCAGCGCAGGTCGTTCGGCTCAAGCCGGACCCCCTGCTCCCAGTACGCGTCCGGATTGCGAGTGGGGTGACGGTACTGCTCAAGGTGCTCACCGGTGAGATAGAGTTCGTCCGTGCTTCCGATCTGATCAGGCGCCGGTGGTTCGGTCGCAGATTCGGGGATCGCCGTGTTGGTGTCCAACTCGGGCGGCTGGTACATAAGGACCACGTGGCCCTGGCGAACTACCGCAAGCATCAAGTCTTGCTCACGACACCTGCCAGGTATATCAACCGACCACAGCACTGGCTGATCCGGGGCGACCTCGACGGCATCATCACGCAGCACCTGATCACCGAAGGTCAGGCACAGGTTCACATCATCAAAACGGGTAGACGCACACAAGCCGACCTTGGCGGCACTGCCATTGAGTGAAAGATGCAGTGCGAAGTCCAGGTCGGCTTGATGGGCTACACCGATCCCGCGGATCGGCCACCAGGTTTGTGTAAAAGTCTTGGTTTCATACGGAAGCAAATAGCTGAAATCAGGCTGGTTGTCCGTATAAACCCCGGCCATCAACTCGACGTAAGGCGGGTACTCGCCTTTAGCGTTCGGCTCAGTCAGCTCACGATCCCAAGCACGACCAAAGGCGTGGTTGCCCCACGTCCACTGCTTCTTGCCCGGGCTGATGTGCCGGTTCGCGAGATGAACAAAACCACCCTCTGCGGCATAGTCATAGCCACCAAAGAAGTCATAATCCGTCTTTGTAATCATGTACGATGTCGGGACTGGGATGTTCTTATACCAACTAAGGTCTGTACCCGGTCGGTAGTCGACGCCATAGTAGTGGTTTTTTGCGACCGGGAAGCTACTCATCTCACGTACCGCATGATCCGCGACATACTGGACATCTGGCGGAAAAAACGATTGGTACTGTTCATGCACTTCTGCGGCGACGTTGGCCCACCACAAAAAAGTCTGCTTTTGAGGCGTTCTATTATATAATCGGACCCTGAGTTCGACACGCGAAGAATTAGGATACACCGTGATCCCGTGCATCCCCTTCATATGAGATATCGGGTCGTGATCTGACATCCAGATCGTGCACGAGCCATCTTCATGCTCTTCTATTTCCGTATCGGTAGCGAGATAGGTGGCCGGGCGATGGTGCTGCGGCCAGTTAAACTCGACGCCACCGGAGACCCACGGCCCTGCTAGGCCAACTAGCGCTGGCTTGATGACTGGCTGACGGTAAAAAAAGTCATAGCCATTGGTTTTATCCAAGCCACGCCAGATCCGTCCCCCGAGTTTCGGCATCAGTTCGATGCGTATCCATTCGTTCTCCAGGATCAGGATATCCCATGGCTGATCCGACTTCGTATCGCTGATCTTCGAATAGAAAGCAAGCGGATACACGCGTCCCGAAGACCCTTGGTAGACCCGCTTCTCAAAAAACATAGGGTGTAGGTCTGGATCAGGAATCGGGTAAGTCGGTATGGCACGCGACTCGCGACGGATATCAACAGGCATAGCAGCAGGCTCAGGGAAAGATGTACAAAACCAAATATCAGTGTTTTATTAAATCAGAAATCCTTCACATTGCTATGGACAGGCTTACGCTCTATATGGATAATCTTCCTATCTATGACAGATCTTCACAGGATTCCTCAACAGCATCGCCAAGAGGGCTTCCCCGGACAGCAGATCGCTGTCGCGAGCCCAAGTATATCCCTTTATATGAAGGAAAAGATGATCGATAGATTTATCCCAGCTGCAGCCGGCTATTTCCCGCGCGCTCAGGGGCATTTCGTGCAGAGAAACATCACGATATCTGATGCGATCTTCCTGCTGTGTATTGACGGCAAGGGTTGGCTGGAAATCGATGGCAATCGTCTGCAAATTCAGGCTGGGGATGTCGGGTTTATCCCCTCGAGCTTGCCCCACGCTTATGGCTCAGGCGCTGACAAACCATGGAGTCTCGCCTGGTTTCACGTCAAAGGCGATGAAGTGAACGGGGTCGCGGAGGTCTTAGAGCTGAACCAAACTTCACCGACTCGCCACGTCGGCGCCTTGGAAAGAGACCTACCGATAGTTGACGAGCTCTGCAGGTTATTGCGACCCCCAAATCAGCTTGCTCAGCTGCGTATTGCATCCCTCCTGCTCCGTGAGTGGTTTGCCAGAGCGGCAGAACGATGCGCCAATGCTGCTCACGAGGCCAGCCTGGTTGATCGTTTAAATATCAGCGTGAACTGGATGCGCACTAACCTGCATCGGCCGATTCGTCTGGTTGATCTTGCGGGCCAGGCACAACTGTCTGTCTCGCGCTACTCGGAGGTTTTTCGGCAACTCTTTGGGAGGCCCCCGATTGAATATTGCACTGCTTGTCGGATCGGAGCCGCATGCGAGTTGCTTGCAACGACGGATGCTCAGATCGGGGTCATCGCAGAGAAAGTGGGCTATGCAGATGCACTACACTTTTCAAAAGTTTTTCGAAGAGAGATGGGCACTTCTCCAAGTCACTATCGTAAAATACAAGGACAGAGCCAATCGCTTTCTATTTAATTTAGCAAGTATGAAATTGAGGTTTACTTAAGTTCCTCCGATGTGGGTAGTAAGCAATTCAAGATTGCCTATCTGCCTGACCAATAGTCCAGGCCATGGAGACTTGTGAGATGAGAACACTTTCAGTTCAAGCCCTTGTTTGCCTGCTCATTACATCGGCGCTTTATGTTCCTGCACTCGGCGGAGAGCAACCTGCAGAACAACCAAACAATAGCGCTGATAGAGCAATCCCAAGCATTACAACCTATCTTGCGGCTATTCGACAAAAGATGGAGGTCAAGTGGCCAAACAATCAAACTATCAATATCGTGACACATGGACACAGTGTCCCTGCCGGCTATTTTAAAACGCCGGTTGTCGACACTTTTAATGCTTACCCCCATCTTCTGCATGTCGTACTGAAACGGCAGTACCCCCACGCTGTGATCAACGTGATCAATACGGCCATCGGTGGCGAGAATTCAGTCAAAGGTGCAAAGCGTTTCGAGCAGGACGTCTTAAGTCATCGCCCAGATCTCATCACCATCGATTATGCCTTGAACGACCGCGGCGTTGGATTGGAGAAGTCTTTGGAGGCATGGGAGTTCATGATCAAACTCGCCAAGAAAGAGGGTGTGCCGGTGTTGCTGCTCACCCCGACCTGGGATATGCGCTCAGACATGCAAGACCCGAATGACCCGCTCAATCTCCATGCCGAACAGATTCGCCAGCTTGCCAAGAAGCATAGCGTGGGGCTGGTTGATTCACACCAAGCCTTTCTACACTATGTCTCTCAAGAGGACAACGAGTTGACGGATATCATGTCAACCGTCAATCATCCAAACCGCAGGGGGCATAGCCTTGTTGCTTCAGAATTGATGTTGTGGTTTCCATCGACAGATTGAAGTGTCTATTCGCGTTTGACCGTCAACGAGACCCTATCAATCGCTCGGTAACCCTCTGGCCCAATCGCTTGGAAGACGAGCCCGATACGCTTCCCAAGATAGTCAGCATCTTCTTCGGATTCAAACTTGATTTCATAAGATTGCCAGGCGTGACGATCCGAATCATCTGCGATAGCCTGAACTTTCCACTCGAGGCTCTGATTCGGACTACCGATACCATCACTCGCTATAACCTGTGCCAGAATACCGTGCTGGGAAGATCCTGTCGTATTAACTGAGAGTCGAAGGGTAAAGGTATCGCCTGCTTGGATCATGTGGTCGGTGATCTGTGAGAGCGAACTATCTTCGCTTAAGTATCCACGCCAGAGACCATCCGATGCCTCCATTGCACCACCCAGGGTTGCTCCGATTGAATCGGCGTCGCCTTTGTATTGCCAATCGAGCGCTCGGTTGTTGACACCCGTGCTATTCTCAAAGCTCCCGTTCTTGATCAGTGAATTATCATGGGCCATCGGGCCTGTTTTATATTGTTTCTCGACCCACTCTTCATGCAGCGCAGTCAACGCGTGAACGATGACCGGGTTATCTTCTGCCAGATTGTTCTGTTCGCCTGGGTCTAGATCGAGGCGATATAACTGTGTGCATGGTTTTTCGCTGAAGTTTGGGAAACGCCGCTCTTGTGTGATGATACGCAGCTTCCAATTGCCGTGCCTGACCACCCAGTCGTTGCCCGAGTTCCAAAGTTGGGTTCGGTAGTCTTGATCGGTTTTGCCATGGATGATCCCGCCGAGGTCACGGCCATCGGTGTGCGTGATATTCTTTAGCCCTGCAGCGGACAGGACTGTATCGATCAGGTCCATCTGCGAGACCGCGTCATCCACGACCAGTCCATCGTCATCCTGCCCGATCCATGAAACAATGAAGGGGACCCGGATCCCACCTTCACCAAGCATGTACTTGTGGCCTGTCAGCGGGCTGTTGTCGGCTGCGATATTGTGCGACCCGCCGTTATCGCCGGTAAAGACCACGATTGTAGAGTCCAACTGGCCCTTGGCTTCCAGTGCGTCCAGGAGACGACCAATGTTCTCATCCAAATGGTCAAGGGCTGCTAGATAGAGCTTTCGCCGGAATCGGTTGGCCGCTGTATCGCGTGGGTCATCGATATTACCGAGCTTATTCTCCGCTTTGCCTGGTGAGAACCATGCGAAGCGGTTATTGAATATCCAGAAGGGAAGCGAACCGTCGTATTCGATCGGTGAATAGGCCTGCTCTTCTTCGACGGTGATGCCGCGCGCTGCTTTGTATTGATCTGGCACACCGTTCCACAATTGGGTATGTAAGGAGTTGTAATTGATCGCCATGAAAAGCGGCTGATCCGGGGATTCAAGCTGTCGAATTGCTTCATCGGTGAAGATGTCAGTGGTGTAGCCGGTTCGGTCTTCTCGCGCTAGCGTGGGTACCTCGTTGTTGTAGTGGGCTCGGACCATGGGCCCAATCACTGCCTGCCGGGCGCGGAGGGCCGCTTCTTCTTTTGCAACGCCATTGGTGAGTACGCCTTCTAGGAATGCGTCTAACTGTTCTTGTGTGTTGCGTTCGTAGTCTTTTTCGGAATGGATGAATCCAAAGAACTCATCAAAACCATGGTTGACCGGATTGTCGCGAGTTATTCGCAGATCGGCGTCTGTATTCTTCGGCTCACCGATGCTGCCGAAGTGATGTTTGCCGATCGAGACTGTTCGATAGCCGCCCGCACGTAGTTGCTCGGCGAGTGTGGTTCCGACAGGGACGTTAGTTAGCCCCGGCCCGCCGTACCAGCGGGTGCCCGTGCTCTGCGGGTATCGGCCTGAGGTAACGGCCACGCGCGAAACATTGCAGATCGGGCTTGCAGCATAGCCCTGCGTGAAGAGGACACCGCGCTCGGCGAGGCGGTCGATTTGCGGCGTCTTCGTGTCTTCTGCGGCGTGCGCATAGGCTGAGATGTCTGCGTAGCCAATATCGTCGCAGTAGATCAGAATGATATTGGGTTGCCTGTTCAGAGCATTGGTGGGTAAGCCAACGCTAAGCAGCAAGATGAGAAATAGGAATCGCCACACAAGACTGCCCGTGTCTATTCCAAGCGAACGGCGTATCACTTTTGCCACAACGCGGCGGATCATATTAGTTGTTGCTCTGTTGACACCATCCCCAACCGCAGCGTCCCCGGCTAACGCCGGATGGCGTAGGCCAGCACCTTCATCATCGCGTCGGTCATCAGCCCACGCTCACTCGTCGCGTTCAGCGTGCTGCCCATCGTCCGTTTCATC
>JBCCYY010000037.1:0-45940 GCA_039188575.1 Planctomycetota bacterium
CGGCTCGATGACCGCCCACTGTTCGTCCGTAAGTTCCGATTGTTGCTTGGCCATGAAATGGAATCCTTTCCATGGCCGATTGGATCATAAGTGCGCCCGTAGCGCAAATTTATAGATCAGGTAGTTGTGAAACCGCTTCTAATCGTATTCGGGCGGATCCAGCCGAGAGGTTTTTTTGATGATGTGGTTTTGGATTGGTTTGTCGGTCGCGGTCTATACGGTCGTCACAGCGTTCGTGGTTTACCTGCTCCTGATGGCGGTGTTTCAGCTCAGGCTGCTGCTGAAGTACCGCAAGCTGCGCGGGCCGGACCCCGAGCCTCTGGGGCGATACGGCGATGATGAATTACCGGTCGTCACGATCCAACTGCCTGTCTATAACGAAGGGCACCTCGCCGAGCAGTGCCTTGAAGCCGCCGCCAAGTTGGACTACCCACGCGACAGGCTGCAGATCCAGTATCTCGATGATTCGGATGATGGGGTGACGTCGACCATCGCGATCGACAAGATTCATCTGCTCCGAAAAGCCCACCCCGATTTGGACATCCAGCACTTGGTCCGTGGGGACCGGGCCGGCTTCAAGGCGGGCGCACTGCGCTATGGCACCGAGCGCGCCCGCGGTGAGCTGCTTGCGATCTTTGATGCCGACTTCAAGATACCTGCTGACTTTCTTCGTAAGACGGTGCACTACTTCAAGGATGGTGAGATCGGTGCGGTCCAGGCGCGGTGGTCGTACTACAACCGGTTTGATTCGGTCTTTACTGCGCTGCAGGCGAACAAGCTCGACATGCATCAGATGACCGAGCAGACCGCAAGGTCACGGTCAGGAGCCCCGCCGATTTTTCACGGCACCGCAGGGATCTGGCACGCCGAGACGCTTGAAGCGGCCGGCGGCTGGAACTGTATGAGCGAAGTTGAGGACGTGGAGATCACGATCCGCTCGACGCTAGCGGGCCGGAAGATGGTGTACCTGGACCACCTGCGGGTTGCTTCAGAGCTCCCAGACACCGTCAACGGGTTCCTACGCCAGCAGATGCGTTGGAAGCGTGGCTGGACCCGGGTCACACTCCATTACACGCGCATGATCCTCAACGGTAAAGCCCCGCTAGCAACCCGCTTGGACCTGCTCCAGCGCGTGCACCTGTCGTGGGGGCCCGTCGGGGCGTTGATCATGACGCTGGGTGTGCTGCCCTACTTCAAGGCCGCCGCGCACATCGGTTTGTGGATCCCCGCAACAGCCTTGTATGTCGCCTGCCTGCTCCAGTCGCTGCTGTTCCGCCATCTGGAGAACAAGACGCTCGCTGAAGACCCGGCTGAAAAAGCGGACCAGCGCCCGCCGGTCAAACTTCCGATCTGGCTGCGCTACGCGCCGTTTGGCTACCTCATGAACCTCGGCACGGCGTGGGCATTGACGCAGGCGACGTTCGAAGGCTTCCGCCCGGGGCAGGTCTGGGAGGTCACGCCCAAGAGCGGGACAACGGCGGGCTCGGCCGGGCATGGCGTCGGACCCTCACGCGGCAAACTGCCCTGGTACGTGCGCGGAACACTGATCGTCGGGCTGATGGGCCTGGGCTTGTTCGTGGCCTGTGTCGTGCTTGGCCACTACCTCGCCGCTTTCTTCTACCTGATGCTGGTAGCTGGAAGTGCGTGGATTGGCTTAGCCTTGGTGCGAGAACTCAAGCCGCGTCTGCTGCCTCGGCGAGTCCGTAGGCTCCGCTGGCCTGATCAGCGTGACGAAGAATCTACAGCGCATATTGAGTTTAAGCCCAAAACGGCCTGAACAGTCTGTAGCAAGCATATAACCATATCGATCAGGAGGCTTTGTAGTGCTAGCAATGTAGTTTCACGTCGCACGAGTCCTACCTGAAATGTTTCGGGTATTGGTTCAAAGGAAAGCGCATGACCCGCCCCAAGACAGAGGGGTCTTCATTGAACTGGATTGAAGAGATGCCCTTAGATGAGCTAAATCCCGGCAATGAAGCGTTTTTAGTCGGCTACAATGCGCCGTGATGGCGATTGAGGTGTTCCTCAAAATCGTTTTATGACTGTTGTGAATAGAGAATATTTGCTGCTGATTAGTAGTGTTTTATTCTAAGAAAACCGCATCAGCTAAGTTTTGTCTTAGCTTGTCAGAACTTTGAACGGTGATGCCGTGTTCATCGTATGGATGCCAAGTTAGTTGTCTTTAAGTCTGTCCTGTTTGAGCAGCGGCAACGAATCACCTCGTCCTACTAGGAGGGCCCGGACCTTGAAACGATCTGTAAGACTCATCGCTGCCGTAGTGCTTGCTTATTGCATCCTGATGATCACGCCTGCCGCTGCCCAAGCCACTAAGCCGGAGGTTATGGATCTTGGCGTGCTTGAGAAAGAATTTGAGCATGCACGCAGAGATTACCTCAACAAGCTTGAGAAGTATCTGCCCCAGGCTTATGAGCAGCGATTCATCGCGTTAACAGACGAGCAACTTACAGAAATCGCCCGTACCCGCAGGCTCTGGCAGTATTACACGGTCAATACCACGAAGACCAATAACTTTCAGAAGAACTTTCTCGACCCGATCGATGCGGTCGCTGACATGCTGTTGATTAAACCCCAGCATATCGATGATGAGGCTGTCGCCGGTGCGCGAGCAAACGCATTTGAAGCCGGCCAGCGTTTAAGAGATGCCCGGCGTCAATCGGGCGTTGAGATTGACCCTACGAAAGAGATGAAATCGCCAACGGGTCTCGCGTATCCTCCGCTGGATCAGCCGCAAACCTGCGTGGATATCCTCCGGCTCTACGAGCGGACGATGGTCCTCGCCCGTACCGTTGCCCCACCCGATGCCCGGCCGGTCTTGATCGAAAACGCAAAACGTTGTGCACTGATTGATTTCGAAGAAGCCGCGTTTGTGATGTACGGTAACCAAGTACGGATGCTGATCGGCACGGTCGCATGGGTCGCTGATCCGCTTACCACGGCTTGTGCGAGGGATCACTCGGTTGATCGGAAGAACGGCAAAGCCAGCGGCCATACCTCTACCGTGCCTGGTAAAGAAGGGTTTGGTGATCGGCTTCGGCTCTGGGGCGCGAAGGGCTCGAGTGAAGGAGCCGGGGGTGGTACAGGGGAATCGTACATCCGCGGTTTAAGCTATGGTGGAGGACATACAGGACCGCTCTACTCGATCAAGCGTAACGCGGTCGGACCGGGGCGAGCGGATCGTGCCTTTACGTCCGTTTATTACACCGACAAATCGATGTATCACAAATCCCAGGCAACGGAGGGGGAACTGTTCTTGCCCCCCGGGGTTGAGCGATCGGATCTCCGTAGCCGCTTGCTACGTAGCGCCTACACCGGCTTTTATAAGGAGCAGTTCAACAAGGTGTATGACGTGTTGGCAGGTGAGGAGCCGGGCGAAGGGTTTGACGGCGCGATTCACCGCTACCTTACTGCACGGCTGGATGCCGAGGTCCAGTGGACGATTACCGGTATTCAACGCATCGCCGCGGCAGGCGATGTCGCAGAAGCATCCACCCGTTTCCAGAGAGCCCAGAAGACGATGCAGGGGATCCCTGCTTTCGAAGCCGAGGTCGAATCGTTACAGGCCTTATTTTCGGATGAGTCTGTCGGAGAATCGGTGAAGGCAGGCAAGATCTTTCGTCGGATCTGTGCCGAAGACTACACTGCGGAGAATATGAAGAAGCTCATTGAGATGTTCCCCGATACGGTTTACGCCAAGGCCGCGAAGAAGTGTATTGATGATGGGATGCCTAAAAAGGCAGCAGGTCCGCTTACCTTTTTTACCGACCGTGACCAAGACCTGAATCAGTGGGGCTACGTGATTAACTACTGAATCGTTGAGGCGATAGACGTGGAATAGAATATGTAAAAAGCAAGAGGCCGAGCCCCTCCGGCTCAGCCCCTTGCGGTGGCTCAAACAAAAATCAAATCGGTGCGGTCTGTCGGTGCTACGAACCCTGCTTTACTTATTCGGTGCGTGCAATGGCGACCAGGTTTCCGGCTTGTCGAGGATCGTTAGCTCCTCGATCTCCTCACCGAACATCCGCTTAGAGCGGTTGAGTGTGACGCGGAGGAAGATGTAGGCCAGCAATGCAACCAGGACGATCCCGCCGAAGGTTATGCCCGCTAGGGTGAACTTCTCGTTGGTGCCGTTGGCGATCGGCCGGTCCACGAGCTTGGCCGGGCTGGCGATGCGCGTGCTGGGTTCGCGCTTGGCCTGGTAGTCTTTCGATGCGTTGTGGCCAACGATCGCTTTGCCCATCGATGAGAGGACGGGCTGGAGCAGCTGCTTGTTTTCGCCCTGCAGCGAGAGGTCGGCACGCCCTGGGACGCCCGCGATCACGAGGTGTTCCTGCAGGAAAGCTTTCAGTTCCTTCGGCGACGCAGCGACACGGACGTTCGCATCCGCTTTGTCCATCTCGAGCATCGCTGCGTTCAGCACCGGCTCACTCAGCAGGACCTCTTCAAAGCCCGAGAGGAACTGCTCTTGTGTCGGCGGGGCCTCACCCTCAGGCGTGGTTACGCTGATCATCATCGACGCCTGCCACTGAGGCTGGACCAGCTGATTCGCGGCGAGCAGGCTCGCTACCGCAGCGAAGACCAGCATGATCACCGCGCCGATGACGAGTGCGGCCGCACGGCCGGTCGCCCAGCGCTTGACCATCTCGCCCTCACTGGTTTCCAGGAAGCGCTTTACCTCAATGAGCATCTGCCGTTCTTTCTCCAAGCCTGTGAACTGCTGGCTGGACGACTGAATCTTTAGATGCGCGTCCTGCAAATCCTTGGATCGCTCCCGCAGCAGTGCACGGTACTTCCGCAGCTGGCTGCGCCGCCGCTGATTCGTAGCATCGTCAGTAGCCGCTGTGGTTGCGGTGTCTGCACCGGCGTTCTGTTCGAGTTCCTTAACGCGGGCTTCGAGCTCGGCTTCTCGGCGGTGCGCTTCCGTGCGCTCGGCCTCGATCTGCTGACGGCTCTGTTCAAGCGTCTGCTTGAACTGCTCCCGCTTCTTCTCGAGCTCCGCCCGCTTGCGTTCGTAATCCTCGAGCTTACGATTCAGTTCTTCAGACTGGATAGAGGTTCCATCCGGCTGTGAGGCGTCACGCGCCTGGCGTTCGTTCAGTTCGAAGCGGACCTGTTCGAGCTTGGCCTGTGTGTCGTCGAGCTCTTCCTG
The DNA here is from genome assembly GCA_039188575.1 of Planctomycetota bacterium. GTDB lineage: Bacteria > Planctomycetota > Phycisphaerae > Phycisphaerales > Phycisphaeraceae > JAHQVV01. The sequence continues at coordinate 5,168 of JBCCYY010000037.1, forward strand.
GCGTTTATTGAGTGCTGCATCACGCGCATCGAGCTCGCTCATCGAGGCATGCAACTCGTCGTGGCGCGACTCCAGCTCGAGCTTGGCTTGTTCGAGCTCGGCCTTGGCCTGCTTGAACTCTGCAAACTTCTCGTCCGCATCGCTGGGGACCTGCATCGCCTGTTCGACGAGCTCTTCGCGGGCTTGTTCGAGGTGCTGCTGCTGGGCCTGAAGCGCTTCCCCCTTGAGCTTCAGGTCGATCTTAATCCTTTCGACCTGCTTCTTCTGCTCAAAGAGGTCGTCCTGCTGCTGACTCAGCGAGGCCTGATCGGCTTCGAACTGGGACCGGTACCGATCCACGGCTTCGCGCTGTTCGGCGAGCTCGGCACGCTGGTCATCAAACTGCGAGCGGACCTCGTCGATTTCAACCTGCCAGTTCTCTAGCGCTCCGCGCTCCTGCCGCAGCTCATCACGCTCGGCATCGATGGCCTGCTGCTGCTCATCGATCTTTACCTGTCCCTGCTTCGCCTGCTCAAGCTGTTCGTTTAGCTCGGCTTCTTTGTTGGACAGCTCTGCAAAGAGGTTTTTCAGTTCCCCTTGCTGCGTAACCAAAGCCTGTTGCTGCTGCTTAATCTCTTCACGATCGTTACCAGCCTGATTGTATTCTTCCTCCAGCGCTTCGCGGGATTGCTGCAACTCGGACCGGTCCACGTCGAGCTGCTGCCGGGCTTCATTGAGTTGCTGTTCTTGTGAGGCGAGAGAATCCAACTCACCGTTTAGCTGTTGCTTCTGCTCGTCCAACGACCGCTGGCGTTCTTCGCAGGCGCGCTGCATCTCGTTCGCTTCGTCGCGGAGCGCATCGATCCGCATCGACTCTTCCTGCATCTCTTTCAGCTGCTGGTCGGTCTGCGCCTGCCAGTCTTTGAGCTGCCCAAGCCGAGACTCCAGGTCGCTGAGCAGGTCCAGCGGCTGGTTCGAGACCGGGGGTGCGTCGCCGCCGGTTGACGTGTTGGAGGGTTCCTGTCCCATGAGCCACCTTAGGGTTGTTGGATATCGCCAAGATCGGCGGGATCAGGGGCCGACCTGAGAGGCATAACCGTTAAAACCGATTTTCTTTGCCGACGCCGTGCAGGGCGATCTGATAGCGCACTCACCGCGAAGCTTTATCTCGCTTAACAATCCGATAAGATCGGCGTTATGGCCAGTGCTGAGCCCATCATTTCGATCGATCATGTTCGTTTTGGATATACCGCAACGCCTGTGTTGGATAAGGTTAGCGTTGGGCTTAAGCCTGGAGCGCTGACCGTGATGGTCGGGCCCAACGCGGCGGGTAAGACCACCCTGATGAAGCTGATGCTCGGGCTGGTCCAACCATGGTCGGGCAAGGTCCAGATCGAGGGCCGGTCCGTTGGGGTGTTGTCGTCGATGGAGCGTGCGAGGCGGATGAGCTATGTCCCGCAGCGGCCGGGCGTGCGATTCGCGTTTACGGTGCGGCAGGTCGTCGCGATGGGGGCGCACGGCCATGGTCGGCGGTCCATCGGCAAGCGGGTCGATGAGGCGATCGAGCAGGCCGGCCTGGGCGATGTCGCGGACCGTGTGATGGTCGAACTCTCTGGCGGCCAGCAGCAGCGGGTCCTGCTTGCCCGCGCCGAGTTGCAGCTGTCATTCGCAGGGCTGGCGATGCTGCTGGACGAGCCCGGCAGCCACCTGGACCTGCAGCACCGGCACGGCATGATGCGGCGGCTTCGAGCATTGGCCGAGAGCGGGCTGGCGGTGCTCGTCGTGCTGCATGAGCTTGATCTGGCGGTTCGGTACGCGCACGAGGCCTGGCTCTTGGATTCGGGGAGGCTTGCTGCGGCTGGGCCTTGGGATCAAGTCCTGACGCCAGAGGTTTTGCAGCCGGTCTACGGCCTGAATCTGGAGCGGATCAATCGCGGCGGGGCTCGGCCGCTGCTCGCGGTGGCCGACGCTACAATGGCACACGCGTTCCCAGATTCAGTGCCCGCGGACTAATAGGAGCAACGATATGAGTGGACTTGGTGCAATCATCACGATCATCATCGTTGTCGCCTGGATCGTGAAGGGCCTGGCCGCAGCAACGGGCAGTGACGATGCACGCGAGAAGCGACGCAAAGGCCGCTCGCTGGAGGAGTGGGACGAGATGCAGGCCCAGCGACGCGAGCAGCAGCAGGCTCTGTCTGACATGAGTGCCGATAGTTCGTCGCCCAACCCCGCACAGATGACGATGGCCGAGCGGATTGAGTTAGCCCGTCAGCGCGCTCGTGAGCAGGCGGGTATACCCGCGCAGCAGGGCGATTCCCAGGCCGAAGCGTTGCGTCAGGCCCGTGCCCGCGCCGAGCAGCAGGCCGAGCAGCAGCGGCAGCGGGCGGCGCAGCAGCAACGTGCCCAGCGCGAGCGTACCGAGCAGCAACGCCGTGCTCAGCAGGAGCGTGCCAAGCAGCAGCGGCGCCGGCAGGCTCAACGAGCCGAGGCCGAGCAGCAGGCACAAGCCCAGCGGCAACGACAGCGCCGCGCGAAGCAGCAGCGTCGTAGCCAGTCGGGTCAGCAGCCCCGCGCGAAGACTGGCAGCCAGCGCGAGCGGGCCGTCGCAAAGGCGATGCCGCAGGACTCCGCGGTGACCAAAACCTCGCGTCGGGCCGGAGCAATTGGCAGCGAAACGGCGGTCGGTCTCAATAGTCGTGATGCGCTGCGTAAGGCCTTCATCATGAAGGAACTGCTGGACAAGCCCATCGCACTGCGTGACCCGCAGGCCGATCTACCCTCGTGATGGAACTGCCTCAGTTTCAATCAGGCGATCACGCCAGCTCGGCCGACCACCAGCTCAACGACCCAGTCGAGCGGATCGCTGTGCTCGTCGCAGATATCACATCGCTGGACCCTGCGCTCGGTGTGGATGCGATCGTCAACGCGGCGAACGAATCCCTCCTTGGCGGTGGGGGTGTGGACGGTGCGATCCACCGTGCGGCGGGGCCCGGCCTGCTCAAACACAACCAGAGTCTTGACGGCTGCGCGACCGGTTTGGCTAAACGAACGCCCGCATTCTGCTTGGAAAAACAAGGCATCCAGCATATTCTCCACACAGTCGGCCCCGTCTGGTCCGGCGTCCAGGACACCGGCGTCCCCGGCGCTCCGGGTGACGACTCCGCCAAGCTCGGCTACACCCATGAAGACACGCTCCTCGCATCCTGCTACATGCAGGTCTTCGCATTAGCCGTCAAGCACAAGGCCCAGCACCTCGCCATCCCCGCGATCAGCACCGGCGTTTACCGCTTCCCCAAACCCCGCGCCGCTCGTATCGCCTTCGGCCATGCGCATGGCCACCTCTTACGCAATGAATTGCCTCAACGCATCACCTTCGTCTGCTATACCAAGCAAGACATGACCTACTACCACCAAGCCATCGACACCCGCGCTCAATGGATGGTTAATCGGGGCCGCGCTTAGCGGGTGATTAGGTTGTCGGCGTTTCTCGACAATCATCTTATCTTCTCATTTTTTCGGCTGTTGCAATATCTCGTCCGGATATCGACATTGACTAATTGATGCCGGTTTGTGAAGCCGGTTAAACCCACCATTAGGCCGATCCAGGCCCCCCCGACACTCTCAAAACTACCGGTTCCGGCAGCGTGCCTGCGTTGCTATCTGTGCGCGTCGCCTGCCTGAATCTTAATTAGGAGATTCCCGATGAAACCCTTCTCGACCCGAAACCTCGTTGCCGCTTCTTGCATGCTGGCCGCAGCAAGTCCGCTTTCTTCGGTGATGGCCCAAGTCTCCCCTGGGAACGACGAGACTGTAGAGGTAACCAGTGATTCCGGCACATGGATTCAGATCGTGTCCGGCAATGGGATCGATATCCCCCTCAATGCAAACGGCGTCACGATCAACAACGGCCTCGGTGGGATGATCTCCGGCGACCCCAACGCCATTATCACCCAAGGCCTTGATACCACCGTTAACAACGGCGGCAATATCGCCGGGGCCTTCAATGGCATCAACTTCTTCGAGGGCAGCTCCGGCACGATCACCAACGTCGGCACCGGCAACATCACCAGCAACAGCCGGGCCATCAACCTTGACGGTCTCGGCGGTCCGGTCATCATCAACAACTTCGGCAACATCCTCGGCACCGGCAACCAACGCAACGGCACCATCTACGGCGATGCCGACGCGTTGGACTTCACCGTCAACAACTTCAGCACCGGCATCATCGACTCGGGCATCGGCAACCAGGGCTCCGGCGTCGCCTGGGAAATCTCGGGTATCAACGTCGCTGACCTGATTAACGCTGGCATCATTACAGGCCGCACTGTCAATCTCGACGTCTCGCCCGCCTCGGGTCTTTCGGGCGACGGTGTCCGAATCGCCAACTTCACCCCGCTGGGCCCTGGCGAAGTCCGTATCTTTCAGGGCTCGATCATCAACGAAGAAGGCGGCCTCATCCAGAGCATCACCGAAGGCCCCGCGATCCTCGGCACCATTGCCGGCCTCCGCGTCGCCGACGGCGTGGGCTTCCAAGGCGTCGGTGAAAACGCCGGCACCATCACCGGCGTCCAGAACGGCGTCTACTTCGGCAACGGCGACCACACCGGGGGTGTGTACACCAACTCGGGCCTCATCAACTCCGACAGCCGGGCGTTCAATATCGACGGCACCGGCCTCATCGTGAACAACAGCGGCGACATCCTCGGCACCGCTAGCCAGCGCAACGGTACGGTCTACGCCGACGGCACCGCCGACGACTACACCTTCAACAACCTCGCCGGCGGCGTGATCGACGCCGGCCTGAACGACCTCGGCGAGTCCAACGAGGGCTCGGGCTTCGGCGCCGAGATCGGTGGCGCCGAAGACGGCGCCAACACTTTCATCCTCAACAACGCCGGCACCATCCAGGGCCGCGGCAACGCCGGGGCCGGCTTGAACACCGCGGGCGACGGCGTCCGTATCGGCAACGTCACCAACATCGGCGTCGCCGAAGCCAACATCACCAACACCGGCACCATCAATTCCGAAGGCGCCAACGGCACCGTCGCGGGCGTCCGTTTCGTCAACGGCATCTCCTTCTCCGGCGTCTTGGACAACAGCGGCGATATCTTCGGCGTCCAGAACGGCCTCTACTTCGGCAACGCGGTCAACGGCGAGGGCGCCGACCACTCCAACGGCTTGGTGAATAACAGCGGCACCATCAGCTCCGACAGCCGTGCCCTCAACATCGACGGCACCGGACTCACGGTGGTCAACTCCGGCACGATCCTGGGCACCGGCAACCAACGCAACGGTACGGCCTACGCCGACTCCACCGCCCAGGACTTCAGCCTGGTCAACAGCGGCATCATCGATGCCGGCGAAGGCAACCAGGGTGCCGGCTTCTCGGTGGAGCTGTCCGAAGCCGGCAACGACTTCACGATCGTCAACGATGGCGACATCCTGGGACGCGGCACCGCCGGGGCCGGCTCGGCGCTCGCCGGCGACGGTCTCCGCTTCGAGCGGACTCGTGTCGAAGGCGTCCTCGAAGGCTCCACCACCGGGCTGTTCACCGGCACCGTCATCAACTCTGGCGACATCTCCTCCGAAGGCGACAGCGGCACCACCGCAGGTGTCCGCTTCGTCAACGGCGTGAGCTTCCAGGGCCTGCTGACCAACACCGGCAGCATCTCCGGCATCCAGAACGGCGTGTACTTCGGCAACCCGGTCCCCGCCGGCGGTGCGGACCACACCAGCGGTGTGGTCAACAACTTCGGCCTCATCAGCTCCGACAGCCGGGCGTTCAACGTCGACGGCATCGGCCTGGTGGTCAACAACGCCGGCGACATCGTCGGCTCGGGCCGGCAGCGGAACGGCACGTTCTACGTCGACGGCACCGGCACCGGGTTTACCCTCAACAACCTCTCCGGCGGCACCATCGACGCCGCCGGGCTGGGTGGTGAAGGCTCGGGTGTCTCCATCCAGGTCGGCGTGACCGGCGACGGCGTGGGCACCCAGACCGGCTCGATCAATAACGCCGGCCTCATCGCCGGTGCAGGCGACCAGGCCGTCGACGCGGGTATCCGCCTCTTCGCCCCCGAGTCGGGCGATGTGTTCCAAGGCAACATCATCAATACTGCCGGTGGCGTGATCACCGCGGAAACCGCCCCTGCGATCTTGATTGAAGAAGGCGTCACATTTGCCGGCAACCTTGTCAACAACGGAACGATCGATGGGTCCGTCTCCTTCGCGACCCCGGCACCTGCACCGGTAGTGGCTCCGACCGCCTCAGATTTTGCAGAAGCCGGAGTAACTTCCGCTGCACATGAAGTTTTCGATGTTGTGCTCGGCGATAACAGCCTGCTGGTCCTGGACATCGCGGGCTTGCTGGACTTCGAGACCTTCGATGTCTCGACCCACGACCTTGAGTTCGGCGGTGTGCTTGAACTGAACTTTGTGAATGACTTCTTCCCGCAGGTCGGTGACAGCTTCGATCTTTTCGACTTCGCCTCGTCCTCGGGCCAGTTCTCCGCGATCCAATCCGGCGAAATCATCTTCGACACCACTGCTTTGAATGGCGCAGGCGTGCTCACTGTCGCCGCGGTGCCCGAGCCGTCGAGCCTGGCGCTGCTGGCTCTGGGCGCGTCGCTGCTCTACCGTCGCCGCCGTAGCAACTAAGCAATTCGGCAAGCAATAGAGGAGAAATGGGAGGCCGCTTGTAAAAGCGGCCTCTTTCTTTTGCGCGCAGGCGATCCTGTCAGTCGGTACCGAGCCTGAACGTGTTAGGCGGGGTGTAGCCATCCTTTGGTGCCCAGTCCTGTGGCCAAAGCTTCGCCCGGCTCATCGCGACTGCCAGCGTGATCGCGACCGTGTTCGCCAGGTTGTAGCTGCGCACCGCGCCAGGGATCGGGACCGCGATCTTCTGCTCGGGCTTGAAGCGGGCATGCGCCTCCGGCGGCAGGCCCTCGCGCTCGCTGCCGAAGAGCAGGATGTCGTTGTCGTGATAAGCTGGCTTATCAAAGCGTGTGGTCGCGAACTTGGTGACGGCGTACATGGTGCCCCCGGAGTTGTTGGCCCATATGAAGAACGCATCCGGGCTTTCATGCTCTGTCAGCGTCAGGTCGTCCCAGTAGTCCAGCCCGGCACGTTTCACCGCCTTATCCGACAGGTCCACGATCGTCGGCCCGATGATGTGCAGGTGCGCATCCATCCCAACGCAGGTCCGCGCGATGTTGCCCACGTTCTGCGGGATGATCGGCTGGTAGAGCGCGATGTGAATCATGGGCCGATTGTATCGGCAGGCTTAAGTCCTGAGGCTTGAGTCAATTCGGCAAGTCTCGAGCCTCAAGCCTCAAGCCTCAAGCCTCCTTCACGCACCGGCCTCACCAGCAGCTTCCGGAGCACCGCGAGCATCGTTACTGGCTCCTCCAGGTAGCTGGCCGGCGGGCGCCAGTAGACCGTCTTTTCATCGAGCACCGTCACACGGCCCGGCGCACCGGCGAAGACCTGCTCCAGCTTCTTCGCCGCGTCCTTGAGCGGGCCGATCGTGAAGATCAGGTCCGGGCCTTCCAACTGCAGGCGGTCGATCCCGAGCTGCGCCGCGGCGATACGCAGCTCAGCGAGGTCGATAAACCGCTGGGCCTGCTCGGGCGGCTTGCCGTACGCGTCGGTCAGGTCTTCAACGACGGCATCCAGATCAGGCAAGCTCTCGACGCGCGTCAACCGCCGGTACGCCTCCATCCGGTGCTTATCCGACTTGATGAACCGCTTGGGCAATGCCCCGTTGATCGGCAGCTCCAGGTGGGTTTTGCTCACCTCGATGATGGGCTGGTTGTTCAGTCGCTTGGTCGCGTGCTCCAGCAGCAGGCAGTACATCTCGTAGCCCACCGCCGCGATGTGACCCGACTGTTCGGCCCCCAGCAGGTTTCCCGCCCCGCGTAGCTCCAGGTCGCGCATCGCGATCTTGAACCCCGCGCCGAGCATCGTGTAGCTCTCGATCGCCTTAAGCCTTTTCGCCGCGACCTCGCTCACCGTCTTGTCCTCGGGCAGCAGCAGGTAGCAGTACGCCCGGTGCTTCCAACGCCCGACGCGCCCACGCAGCTGGTGCAGCTCGGCCAGGCCGAAATGATTCGACTGGTTGATCAGCATCGTATTCGCGGTCGGGATATCGATGCCAGATTCGATAATAGTCGTGCTGACCAGCACGTCGACCTGCCGCTTGATGAACGACAGCATCACCTTCTCGAGCTCACGCGGCGACATCTGGCCATGCCCGACAATCACCTTCGCATCGGGCACAAGCGTGCGGATCTCGTTGGCGACCGCATCGATGTTGTGGACGCGGTTGTGGACGAAGTAGACCTGCCCGTCCCGATTGAGCTCGCGGATGATCGCCTGCTTGATCCGCCGCTTGTCGTAGGGCACGACCTCGGTCACGATTGCCCGGCGGTCGACCGGGGCCGTCGTCAGTGATGAGATGTCCCGAAGGCCGATCATCGACATGTGCAGCGTGCGCGGGATCGGCGTCGCGCTGAGGGTGAGGACATCCGCGGTCATGCGGAAGGCCAGCAGCTTGTTCTTGTGCTCGACACCGAATCGCTGCTCTTCGTCGATGATGACGAGCCCTAGGTCAGCGAACTTCACATCTTCACTGAGGATCCGGTGCGTACCGATCAGGATGTCGACCTGACCGCGCTCCACTTTTTCAAGCGTTTCTTTCTGCTGTTTGCCGGTCTTGAACCGCGACATGGATGCGACGGTGAACGGGTACTCCGCCATCCTTGCTTTAAATGAGCGCTCGTGTTGTTCGGCGAGTACCGTGGTCGGCACCAGCACCGCGACCTGCTTGCCGAACTCGGCGGCCTTGAACGCAGCGCGGATCGCGACCTCTGTCTTGCCGAAGCCCACATCGCCGCAGATCAGGCGATCCATCGGGCGGCCCTCGCTCATGTCGCGTTTGACCGCGGCGATCGCGCTGACCTGGTCTTCGGTCTCCTGGAAGGGGAACTCGGCCTCGAACTCCTTCTGCCAGGCCGTGTCGGCGGGGTAGCGGATACCCGGCTGGGTCTGCCGCGCGGCCTGCACACGCAGCAACTCCGCGGCAAGGTCTTTGACCGCCTCGGCGACGGAGTCCTTCTGCTTCTGCCAGCGCTTGCCGCCGATCTTGCTTAGTGGCGGTCGGCCGGAGAACCCACCGACGTATTTCTGGATCAGGTCGATCTGCGAGGCGGGCACGTGCAGCTTCGCGCTCTGGTCGAACTCCAGCGTGAGGTACTCCTCGCTGCGTCCCTCGCGGCGCATCGTGCGCAGTCCAGCAAAAATCGCGATGCCGTGGTCGACGTGCACGACGTAGTCGCCTACTTCCAGATCGAGGAACGCGTCTGAAACCGCTTTGCCCGCGTCATTGCTCGGTGCTGTGATCTTGCGGACGCGTCGGCCGGTGTCGAAGCGGTGGAACAACTCGTGGTGGGGGACGAGGGTGAGCTGATCTTCCCACACAAAGCCGCGGTGAAGGCCCCCGACCTCGATGGTGATCCGCGGCTTGCCACCGGAGGCGTACTCCTCAAGCAATTCGCCCAAACGCTGGGCCTCGGCTTCCTGTCGGCAGATCACAACGACACGCTGCTCCTCGCTCAGCACAGCGAGTTCCGCGATCGCACGCTTCGCGTCGGTATCGAACGTGGGCAGTGGTGTTAGCGGCAGGGCAACGCTGTGCTCGCGCGAGGTACCTGTAGCTGCGGAGTACTGGTTGATCTCCAGGTGCGGCTTATCGAGCAGCTTGTTGAAGATGGTCTTGGGCGCGTAGATACCAATCGGGTCGGTGAGCCGTTCGAAGTAGCCGCGGGCCTGCTCGCTCAGCTCCATCGCCTCGTGCAGCACGGGCAGCGTGTCGTCGGGCAGTAGATCGATGAGGCAGGCGGTGTCTGTGGTGCTCTGCGCGACTGCGGGATTCGCGCCGATGAGCGAGACGGATTGGAGTCGTTGGCCCGAGCCCATCATGTCGCTATCGATCCGGCAGAGTGTTTCAATCTCGTCGCCGAAGTAGTCGAGCCGGATGGGCCCGATCGGACCGGCGTTGCCTTGGGCATCGATGACCGAGCCTGCGGGGGGGTAGAGGTCGAGGATGCCGCCGCGCAGCGCGAAGTCGCCGGGCTGTTCGATGGCGTCTTGCCGGCTGTAGCCCGCGCGGTCCAGCCAGTCGAGCAGCGCACCGGGCGGCAACTCCTGATCCGCCTGCAGCATGAGCGTGAACTCGGACGCTGCTTCCGGCTTAGGCACGCCCTGCATCAGCGCCTGGATCGGCGCGACGATAACACCCGGCGGCTTGGGGCTGTTGCTCAGGCGTTCGACGACACCAAGCCGCTCGGCGAGCAGTTCCAGATTGACCCCCGACTCCCCGGGGAGGACCTCCAGCGCCCCAAAGCGCACAGGGTCGAGTTCGTAGCCCGCCTCCGGGAAGAGCGCGAGATCGTCCACCGCGTCGTCCGCCTCGTCCAGGTGCGCGACGACCAGCAACACCGGCCGCCCGGTCTGCACCGCCAAGGCCCCGGCCATCAGCGCGCTGCTCGACCCACGCGACCCGTCCGCCACACCGCCCGTCGGGCGCATCGCGGCCTCCGCCAGCGCACGGGCTTGCGCCGATTCGACGATCTCGGCGAGCCATACGTGGGGCTTGGGCATGTTGGCAACAGTGTAGCGGGTGACGCGGAGCGTCCCATGCCAAACTATTTTCCGCTGCCGTTCTTGCCGCGGTTGGTCAACACCACCGGCACCTCGTATGCCGTTGGCGTAGGCGGGCTGGGCATTTCGGGCGGATCGACGACGCCGTCGATTGTCGTGAACATCGCGATCTCATCGCACGCCTGGTTCTTCGGGCAGCGGACGCACTCGCTCCACACTTTCAGCGGCAGCTTCTGGCGGTCCAGCACTTCGAAACCCAGCTTCTCAAAGAACGCCTGTTCATAAGTCAGCGTCATGACACGCGGGATACCAAGGGCTCGTGACTCTTGCAGGCACGCCTCGACCAGCTTTCGACCGAGCCCCTTGCCGCGCTGGCCTCGGTCTACCGCTAGGGATGCAAGCTCCGCCCAGTTCGCCCATACGATCGTCAGCCCGCAGGCGCCGACAATCTCATCATGTTCACCAACCGCCACATGGAACGTGCGAACCGTCTCATACAGCGACGCGAGGGACTTGGGCAGCATCAGCCCGAGTTCCGCCGCGTCGTTAATAATCCGGCCCATCGCAGGCACATCAGAAACGGTGGCTTTACGAATCATGCGATACCTATCGTATCGGCTCATGTCCCCTATGACCGCAACTCGGCCAGCATGTTGCAGAACATTGCGCCCTGCTCGACCGCGTCATCCAGAGCGACATGGGTGTGTGGCAGATCATCAAACCAGCGCTTGGGCATATTGCGCTTGGTTGATTCGCGGTAGCCCTTGCCGAGCATCGCCATCGCGAGCGTCTTAATATCGAGCGCGGAATGCGAGAATGGCGACTCGCCTACGAAGCGGATCAGGTACCAGTAGACCCAGGTGAAGTCGAAGCCCGCGGGGTAGGCGACGAAGACTCGGGAGCCTTTGAATGAGCGCGTCCAAGCGAGATACTCGGGCATGACGTCGCTTGGCGGGCGCGTGTCCTTTCGGCAGGCCTCCCATGCTTCGGGCTGGCTCTCCCACCAGGCCATAGTTTTGGGATCGCCCTTTGCGCCCTCAAGCAGGTCGAGGTTTGCAGAATAAGTCCCGAGCAGGTTCTTGTCCGCGTCGTAGACAGCGGTCGCCATGCTCAGCATGGAGTTCGGGCCGGGGATCGGCCCGTCGGTTTCGATATCGGTGCTGAAAAAGATTTCAGGCATAGTGTGTTCCCTTTTTATGGTCTGACGACAGGGATTAGCCTCTGGAAAGCCAGTGAACCATACTGATGGTTAAGAGTAAGAGTATGACGCTGAAGATGAACAAGCCGATGGCGTCCAACCACCAGGTCCCTTTGCGGAATAGCATTCGTCGTCGTTTCAATTTGACGGGAGCTTATCAAGTAGTCTCGTTTCATCCCAGACCTCAACCCCAAGGCCTTGAGCTTTCGTAAGTTTCGACCCCGCCTTTTCACCGGCGATGAGCAGGTCGGTGTTCTTGCTGATGCTGCCGCTGACCTTAGCACCTAGGCCTTCGAGGATCTTTTTGAGGTCGTTGCGTTGGTAGTTCTCAAGGGTACCCGTAAGGACGATGGTCTTGCCAGCGAAGGGAGAGTCGGCGGCGACCTCGATCTTTTCTTCAGTGAGTTTGAGTCCTGCTGCTTTGAGCTCTGCAATGACGTTCTGGCCGGCGGGATTGTCGAGGAACTGCCGGACGCTGGCGGCGGTGATCGGGCCGACGTCTTCGATGGCCGCGATCTCGTCTTCATCAGCAGCGATTAGTGTGTCGATATCGCCGAAGTGTTGGGCCAGGCGCTTGGCGCCGCCCTGGCCGATGTGGCGTATGGTCAGCCCGGCGAGCACGCGCAGCAGGCCGCGCTGCTTGGATTCCTCGACACCCTCGATCAGGTTGTCGACCTTCTTCTCACCCATGCGTTCGAGTTCGAGGAGCTGGTCGCGTTTGCCCTTGAGGCGGTAGATATCCCCGAGATTGGTCAGCAGGCCCGCGTCGCATAGTTGATGGATGGTCTTCTCGCCCAGGGCGTCGATGTCCATCTGGTTCCGGCCGACGAAGTGGATCATCCGCTCACGGAACTGGGCTGGGCACTCCGGATTAGGGCAGTAGCGTGCGGTCTCATCCAGCGGGCCCAGCGGTTCGGGCGGCTCGATCGTTTCGGGTGAGCGGCCCTCCTTTTCGGCCTTTGCTTTTTCACGCTCGACCCCGCGTGCGTGGACTTCGATCTCACTAATCCGCTTCGCGTCGTACTCAATCTCGACTGGTGTGCCACACTCTGGGCAGGTGTCTGGTGCCTCAATGGGTTCTTCGCTGCCATCACGGACATCGGTGACGACTTCGACAACCTGAGGGATGATCTCGCCCGCTTTTTCGATGACGACCGTGTCGCCAACGCGGATGTCTTTGCGGAGGACCTCGCCGAAGTTGTGCAGGGTGGCGTGGCTGACGGTGGTGCCGGCGAGCAGGGTGGGCTGCATTGTCGCGCGCGGGGTGAGCTTGCCGGTCTTGCCGACCTGCCACTCGACCTTGAGCAGTTTGGTGCGGGCCTGCTCAGCGGCGAACTTGTACGCGATGCACCAGCGCGGTGCCTTGCTCGTCACACCGAGCTGGTCCTGTAGCCTGTAGTCGTTGACCTTGATTACGACGCCATCGGTCGCGAAGGGCAGGTTATGCCGGAGCTGGTCGAAGCCCTCGATCCATGCCCAGGCCTTATCGGCCGAATCGACAGCCGCTTCGTGCTCGTGCACGGGCAGGCCCAGCTGTTTGATATGCGCGATGAAGCCGGTGTGGCTGTCATACTCGATGGAAACTTCGCCCTTGCCGTAGGCGACGAACTGCAGCCCGCGGATGACCTTGGCGGGGTCTTTCTGCTTGAGTGTGCCCGCAGTGGTGTTGCGCGGGTTCATGAAGGGGTCCTCACCGGCCTCGATTTTCTTCGCGTTGACGGCATCGAAGACATTCTGCGGCAGGTAGATCTCGCCGCGGACTTCGAGGACCTCCGGAATATCCTTACCCGTTAGCGTCAAAGGGATGTGGCGGACGGTCTTGATGTTGTGGGTGATGTCATCCCCCTTGGCGCCGTCGCCGCGGGTCAGCGCTTGGATGAGCTGACCCTTTTCGTAGCGCAAGGCGAGCGCGACGCCGTCCACCTTCGGCTCCATCACGAGTTGGACCTGATCCACTTCTGCGAGTTTGCCGGTGCGTTCGTACCAGCTCTTGAGTTCGCCCTGGTTGTAGGTGTTGTCGATCGACAGCATCGGGCTGCTGTGCGGCTTGGTTTCAAAGCCATCGATCGGGTCGCCGCCGACCCGCTGGGTCGGGGAATCGAGAGTGACGAGTCCAGGGTGCTCGGCTTCGAGGGCTTCGAGTTCTTTGAGGGCGTGGTCCCACTCGATGTCGGACATGCTCGTCTCTTGGCCAAGACGGTAGAGGCGGTCGGCTTCGTTGAGATGGTCACGGAGCCTGGCAATTTTTTGGATAGGATCGGACATGGGGGTACTTTAAGGTGGATAGATACGATAAGCCCACGCCGTGACGGCGTGGGCTTCAAGGATTTGTGTGTGTACTGCGTACTCAGGCCCGGATCGCTTTTTCCAGGAGTTGCCTGCCCATGCGGTGGGGGCACTGCTGGGCCTTGCGGCGGAGGATGTCGATCTGGCCGTTGCGCTTCATCTGGCGGACGAGTTCGAAGAGCCGGTTGTCGCGGTCGCGGGTATAGCGGGGGAAGGCCTGCTCTAGTTCGACCCGGGTGTACTTGGTGAGGGGGTCATCGAGCCCGGTCTGCACCACCGCCCATTGGAAGAGCGGGCCTGGGTCGGTTGAGTACTTGAAGGTGTCGAGCGTGGCGTCGAGTTGCTCTTCATCAGAGGAGAAGGGGTCGTCGCAGCCGTCGGGCAGGTCCCATAGCTCGCGTCTGCCGCCATTGGTGCCTTCGAGATCGTCGAGCCAGCCGGCCCCGGGTTTACTTGCGTTGGTGCTCATACTCATGTCCTGACCGAGTCCTTTCGGTGTGAAGGTGTTGTTGGTGTTGAGTTGTTCGCCCGAGACGAGCGGGGCGATGGCTGTGTTGATCGTGGTGTTACGTTTGTTGGCGAAATCGACACGGAGTCGCTGGGCCTGGATGCCGTCGTGCGACGCAGGCTGTGCGTCAACGACGACGCCTGTGCCCCATTCGGGCTTTTTGGGGTGAGCGACTCTGTCGCCGACCTTAAAGTGCGGGGTTCTATTCATGTCAGCGGGCCTGGAAAAGGTCGCTTGTTCCCCAGCGGTTGCGTTTGCGAAATCAATCACGCATGTCGCAGAGCAGCCGCGATTTTTATTACTGAACAGCTACCTTTCACCGCATCATTGACGGGTCGGCAGGCCATTAGAGTTTTGTGAATTCGCCCCTCAGGAGGCGGAATCAACGCGAATGCAATAGTTATATCGGCAGATTACTAGTTGCTCTATCGTCAAAAGTATAGCTGAGGGTATCTAGAAAGCAAGCGGGGGCGGGTTATCCACGATTGGTAGCCTGTAGCGTATCGATCAGCATGATCTTCTGCCAGATCTTGGTGGCCAGGGTCGCGGTGAGGTTTTCGACTTCTTCGACGGCCTGGAGCACAACGCCGTCCTGCGAGTTCTGGGCGTACAGCGCCGCGAGCTTGCCGATCAGCGCGAGCAAGTCGACGCAGTAATCCAGGTACCGCCCGAGCAGGTGCGGGCCCATGTGCTCGCTGTCCTTGTCCCATGGCGAGCTCTCGCGGTGCTCGTGCCATTGCGGGTCTTTGGAGAGCTGGTGCATGTCGATGACGTGCGCGAGGGCGCGAAGCTCTTGCAGTGCACGCAGCGCGCGCCGCCGTTTGATACGGGTCTCCAGGGTGATGAGGAAGAGTACTGCGATGGCGAGGTAGATCAGTGTGCTGATGCCCGAGTTGATGCCGTCGAGCGTTGCCCAGCCGTCGGTCTGCGTGAAGCGGAGGTGGTAGGCGACCTTGACGACAACGATGAGCATCGCCAATGCGAGCAAGGCCGAGACGATCCGGATCCACAGGATCGGTTCGGGGATGGTCTTCGCCAGGCTCACCGCCTCGGCCGCAGCCGCGCGGGTGTCGCGCGCGACCTTCGGCAGGTTGCGATTGGGCAGCCTTGTCTCGATCCGCTCGGTGAGCAGTTCGATAGTCATCACGATCCGGTCCGGTTCGAGCTCGGCCTGTATGCGACGCGCAGCCATCACACAGAGCATAAACTAAAACGACTTCGCATCCTTGAGAAAGGCTCGCCATGGCTTCCCGCGACTTGTCCCGCCACCAGTCCTCGATCGTCAAGCGGTACTACAAGAACCTCGACACGATCGTGGCCAACCGTTTGCAGGAGGCGGTCACGGAGCTGTACCTCGCTGAGACGGACAAGAAACGCGCTGGCCTTTGGAAGAAAGTGAAGACGCAGCTGGACAAGACGCCTGCCGACAAGGAGGTGGTGCAACAGATCGTGGAGGGTGGTGACGTCGAACGGCTGGCGAAACTGGTGAACGACCTTATTGCGGGCCGGGTTCTGAAGCGGGACTAAGCAGTTCTTCGTTCTGGATCAGCGCTTGGTCATCGATCGTTTCGCCGAGCACGGCTTTTCGCCAGCTTGTATTCACGGGAAGGTGTGGGATGGGCCTGCCATCGAGTACTGCACCGAGCAGTGGGCCGAGTTCGCGCTTGCTGGTGATCAGGGTAGGTGCGATCGACAGGGCTTCGCATGCCTGCGCGATGCGGTCCCAGAGCTCGTTGATGGCTTGGCGGAGCGTGTCGCGGCTGTGCTTGGGCGGGGTTGGCTTAGGAGGGTACGGGCCTGCGAGGGCGGCCTCGATGGCTTGGATGATATCGCCACCGTGCTGTTCGGCGATAGGGCGGGGGACGAATTTGATCGCCCCGATCTGCCCTTCATCGGTGGGCAGGGTGTCCGCGATCTCGAAGACCGCCTCGTCCGCGAGCATGCCACGCGGGGTGATGTTGAGCTTCCGAGAGAGCTCTTCACGCCAGAGCAGCAGCCCGTTGAAGACCGCGCGCTTCTTCCGGGACAGCTTGTTAACGCCCTTGGCCTTGACCTTGCGAGCGAGCGGGTCGAACGCGTACCGCTGCGGATCGCACAGCTCTTCGCAGGCCTGCTCGGCGAAAGCGCGGTTGCCCAGTTCATCGAGTTTTTCATGCATCCACGCGTGCATCGCGCAGAGGTACCGCACATCACCCGCAGCGTAGTGGATCTGCTGCGGTGTCAGCGGGCGGCGGTCCCACTTGCTGAACTTGGCCCCCGCGTCGTGCTCGACACCGAGGATCGCTTGGATTGTGT
The DNA here is from genome assembly GCA_039188575.1 of Planctomycetota bacterium. Lineage (GTDB taxonomy): Bacteria > Planctomycetota > Phycisphaerae > Phycisphaerales > Phycisphaeraceae > JAHQVV01. The sequence goes on from JBCCYY010000037.1 coordinate 22,096, forward strand.
TGCCCAGAGACAGCGGGTAGTCCAGCCCAACCAGCCCGGCGACGACCTGCGTATCGAACAGGTTCGCCGCGGGCTTGCCTGTCAAGCGATACACTGGCTCGATGTCTTGTGCCCCGGCATGGACGATCTTGCACATCGTTGGATCATTAAGCAGTGTCCACCACGGTGACAGGTCACCGATCTTCAGCGGGTCGATCAGCACGACCCGCTCGGTCGTTGCCGCCTGGATCACGCACAGGTGCGGGTAGTACGAGTCCTCGCCGATGAACTCGGTGTCGTACCCGAAGGTACCTGCGGACCGCAGGTGATCCACAGCATCAGCAAGCTTCTCAGGTGTATCGATGAGGGCCGGCTCGGCCGAGCACACAAGCGGGTGCTCCAGGATCGGCGGCGGGTCGAACGGCTTGCCGTTGTCGTGCGCGGCCTCATCGCTCATTCGGCGGTGACGACCGCGGTAGCTCTTTACCGAGCGTTTGCCGCCTGCCGCGTCTTGCTTGCTGTGTTCGGTCAATCCGGGCCGGCCTCGGTGATGTCGGTCTCTTGGCTGTCTGCTTCCTGGCTGACGGTATGGTGGACCGATTGCTGGGTCAGGTAGAACCGGCCGATCGCGACCTCAAGCTGATCCTGGTTGTCCTCGGCCCGGAAGTCGTAGTAGCCTTCCATTGTGCCCCAGGGCGTGGGCAGCACGGCGAAGCTGTGATACTTGAACGCCTCACCGGGCGCGAGGCGTGGTTTCTGCCCGACGACACCTTCGCCATCGACTTCGCGGAGCTGGCCCTCGCCATCGATCACGTCCCAGTGCCGCGTGAGAAGTGTGACTGTCCGCTCGCTGTCGTTCAGGATCACGATGCGGTAGCCGAAGACGTACTCGTTGTCCTCGGGCGTGGATTCATCGGGCAGGTAGAACGCGTTCGCCCCGACACGCACACCGTGTGTGGTGACATCGGACATCAGCGGATAGGTGGTGGCTTCACTCATGAGTCTTACTGCACAGTCAGGAGCAGGCGTCTCGCTTCATGACCTGATTATACCGAAGCGCAGCGAGGAACCCGCACTCGCAATGATCAGGCCTGCCTGAAGCAGCAGCATACCGTCCAAAGCGACCATGAAATAGAGCACGCCGCGGTCCGGCCTTAGCATCTTGAGCAGGCCCAGCACAAAGCAGCCGCTGATCAGCAGGGCACTAGCGTTGGGCCAGGGTGTCCGAAGCGAGAACACGATGCTCAGCAGCGTGAGGGCGTACGCGATCTGACGGGTCCGTTCAACACCAAAGGCGGTCGGGATCGTCGAGATGCCTGATCGTCGATCGCGTTGCATGTCCGGCAGGTCAAAGGGCAAGGCAACAGCCGAGATAAAAAAGAGTCGGCTGAGCAAGATCATGGCCGAGCTAAGACTAAGCGTAGCCCCGGCGTCTAGCACCGGCAGTCCGGCCGTCGCGTACGTCCAGACCAGTGCGATCAGCACGAGCTTCGCCCCGGGCAGCGCTTTGAGCCGACGCCAACGCCCAGCCCATCGAACGACCGGTAGGCAATAGCCCAATGCCAGAACGCCCGCGATCGCTAGAGACACCATCGCGGTCTGGCTGAGCAGCATCGCGAACACAACCGACCCGGCCGCGTTGATCAGCGTGAAGCCCCATAGCACGGGGCGGTGTGACGCGACCCAGCGTTCGTGAGTGCTGTCGCCGGGATGTGGCTCGACCAGGCGGTCGAGGTTGTAGATCACCAGCGTGCAGCAGAAGACGAGGGCAGCGACATGATCCACCCGGGGTGTCAGGCCAAGCAAAGCGTAGGTCGCCGCAGTCAGCGCGGCACCGCAGAACGCGACATAGAGGTTGGTGAACACGAGCCAAGGCACCGCCGTACCATAACACCACGTACTTTTGGCGCGGCTTGGAAACCAATGGATTCCCCAGTAAAGGCATACATGATGCAACACCGTTACTCCCTCCTTCTCTTAGCTTCTCTTCTCATACCGCTGTCTACCCTCGCGCAGAACGATCAGGCGAAGGATGCAGCGAAGGCGGGTCCAAAGCAAGCGGAGAAGACCGATTCCGACTGGTCCGTCACCGAGCACGAGGTCACGATCGATGGCAAGGCGGTGCCTTATACCGCGGCGGCCGGCACCATCCAGCTAAAGGACGACAAGGAAAAGACCAAGGCCAACATCTTCTTCATCTCCTACACCGGCAAGCATGAGGGTGAGCCGCAGGACCGGCCGGTGATGTTCTGCTTCAACGGAGGCCCGGGGTCGTCCAGCGTCTGGCTGCATATGGGCTGCTTCGGCCCGCGGCGGGTCCATATGGACGAGATCGGCCACGCTGTCGGGCCGCCGTACGAGCTCAAAGACAACGCGATGAGCCTGCTGGACACGACCGACCTGGTCTTCATCGACCCGGTCTCGACCGGCTTTTCACGGGTTGAGGAAGGCACTCAGCCAAGCGAGTACCACAGCGTGACCGGCGACATCAACTCCGTCGCCGAGTTCATTCGTCTGTGGATCACCAAGAACGACCGCTGGCTGAGCCCGAAGTACCTGGCCGGTGAGTCCTACGGCACCACGCGTGCGGCAGGCGTTGCCAACCGCCTGCAATCGCGCGGCATCGACCTCAACGGCGTCGTCCTCGTCTCGGCGGTGCTCAGCTTCCAGACCCTGCGCTTCGACGAGGGCAACGACCTGCCGTACCAACTCTACCTGCCGACCTACACCGCGCTGGCGCATTACCACGGCAAGCTCCGCAAAAGCCTGCTTGACCGTGATTTGCCTGAACTGCTCGACGAGGCTGAAGAGTGGTCTCGCAAGGTCTATGGCCCTGCATTGATGCAGGGTGCTTCGATCAGCGGTGATGACAGGAAAGCCATCGCGGAAGGCCTGCACCTGTATACCGGGCTGCCAGTCGATTTAATCCTCGACTCGGACCTACGTATCCCGCAGTGGCGCTTCAGCGACAACCTGCTAGAAGAAGAGGGCGAGGTCATTGGCCGGTTCGATGGCCGGATCATCGGCCCGGACCTGGACGAGGCCACTGACAACAGTGGTGCGAAAGACCCGAGCTACTACCGAGTCGCAGGCGGCTTCACCGCGACGTTTAACGACTACGTCCGCGGCGAGCTCGGCTACGAGACCGACATGGACTATGGCATCCTCGTCGGCCTACGCTGGAACTACGACCGGGCCAAGAGCAGCTACCTCAATGTGGCGGGCGACCTGCGTAAAGCGATGGCGGAGAACCCCAAGCTGCGGGTCTACGTGGCGGCGGGTTACTACGACCTCGCGACCCCGTACCACGCCGCTGAGTACACGATCAACCACAGTATTACCCACCCGCACGCCCGTGAACGCGTCACGTTCGGCTACTTCGAATCGGGCCATATGGTCTTCACTCGGGCCAAATCGCTTGAGAAGCTACGTGGGGAATTGGTCGATTTCTTTGCTGAAAACGATTGAAATGGTCTTTTGCGGCCAATGAATCACGCCTTTCTTACGAAAGGCAAGTGACGATTGTGACGATAATCGCTAATGTGGTCCTGTGACAGGACGTCTACTCGTGTTCATGGAGCCCCATGATGCTGTTTAAAAGATTCCGACGACAAGACCCCGATACGCTGACCTGGGAGTACCTGGACGGGGAGATCTCGCCTTCGCGGGCCCAGATCCTTTCGAACATGCTGGCCGAGAAGGCCGCAGCGCGTCAGCGTTTTGTCGAGGCGGCAGTCCTCCATGGGATGCTCTTCGAGTACTTCAAGAACCTGCGTGCCGACGAGTCGGCGGACTCTGAGGATGCTGCGCCACGTCGTCGTAAGCGCGGTCGCTGGTCTGCGGCCTGATACGCTGCCGGCCTTAACCAAGGCCCGTCTTGTCGCCAACCGCTGCTAGGCTGGGCGTAAAGAGGCCGAAGCGTTGAACGAAACGATCCAAACATCTCCACAGCTGACTAAAGCCGATGTAAGTCGGCGGAACGTCTGGACGCGCCCGGGCGTGCTGGCCAGCGTGCTCGTCGCGGTGGTCTTGTACGGCTCGCTCTTGCCGTTTGACTTTGTGTGGTCTGCCGCGGTCAGAGATAGCGGTAGCGTGATCGCGGCACTATGGGCTGCATTGATGTCGCCGCAATGGGTTACCGCAAAGCAGGGGGTGTCGCCCTTAGGTGTGCCGTTTGTGGTAAGCGACTTGCTGATGAACCTGGTGCTGTACCTGCCACTGGGCGTTACCCTGCGCATGGCCCTAAGAAACCGCTGGCACCATTGGCCGATCGAGATGCTCGGGACGTGTGGGATCGCCTTGGCGTTATCTTGGACCGTCGAGTCGTTGCAGAGCCTGATGCCGATGCGCGTCGCTTCGTTGAATGATGTACTGGCGAATACCGTTGCCGCACTTGTTGCCGCTATGCTCGCGCCGGTCCTGTGGCAGGCCTACCGCCGGTCATCTTTCTGGCTCTACTGCAGGCTTGCTGGCGTGATCGCACGGCTAAGGCGACTGGCTACACGTCCAGGCGTGGCGATCGCAATCGCAATACTCAACGCGCTGCTGATCGGGCTGTGGTACGTCGGTGAACTCCACGAAGCAGGCATCGGCGACCAGACCGTGCTGGCCCTGCCTTTCGAACGAGCCTTCGCGCTGCCCTATGACCTCGGCGTAATGGTGCTCGGCGAGGCGCTACTGGCCTACGCGGGTATTGGCTGCCTGCTGCTGCTCATGACTTATACAGGCATCCAGCGCGTCGCCATGGGCTGGGTAGTGCTCGCCGTCGTCGTGCTTGCCTTTGGCGCGGAGCTGTCCCGCGCCGCAACACATAACGCTGTGCCCGACATTACCGGGCCCCTGCTCGCGCTAAGCGCTGCGGCGATCATGGGTGTCACCATCTATACCTTCTCGTTTGCGGTCAAACGTTCCAACCGCCGGTACCAGGCTCACTCGTTTGACGGACCGGACCGCCGTCGGATACCGCACGACTACGCCTGAAGACTTCTGTTTTCGATGGAGTAGATATCTTTTCGGTATCTAGCCGATACATCTTCTTACAGAAGACTGTCATCTCCGTAGATACAGGGATTCGTCCACATGAAGCAGGCAAAGCCCGTTCTGACAAAGGTGGAGCGTTCACGCGTGATCGAATGGCTCGAGTCGTTTGCCAAGGCCGTGCGCGATCGGGACTACGACACCGGCCGAGGACTTATGGACGAGAGCTGCGTCGGCTTCGGGACTGTCGCGAACCGTGTGATCTCGCTCGACGAGTTGGTCGAGGGGCAGTGGCGCCGCGTCTGGGGCCGGACGATTGGCTTTGCCTTCGATCTCGATAACGCGGTGATTCACACCAGCGACGAGTTCATCGTTTGTTGCTCCATGTGGCAGTCCGAGGGCATCGATAAGGAACGCGGCAACTACCCGCGTCGGGGCCGATCGACGATCGTACTTCGTGTGGATGGGATCGAGCTAAAAGGTATCCACACCCATTTCTCGATCCTGCCAGGCACGCGGTCGTGATCTGCTTCCTGGTCTGCGGCCGGTTCCGGTATACGCTGGACGAGTACGTCACTGGCTGGGCAAACCACCTCGCCAACAGTATCCGCATCCTCCACTACGAAGACCTGGATAGCCAAGGCGATTGGCCGCCCGGGACGTATGTCTTCGCCGATATCGAGCGGCTGATCCGCCCTGAATTACGTGCGGCTCGTCGCTTGGCTGAGCGATTTGAGGAGTACCCAGAGCGGTACCGCGTGCTCAATGATCCGCGGCGCGTCTTAAGACGCTTCCCCATGCTGCGCAAGCTTTATCGCAAAGGTATCAATGCTTTCAATGTCCACCGCCCGGGTTCGCCGATGGACGAGATCCGCTTCCCCGTATTTATCAAACGTGAGCACGAGCACTCGACCAAGGGTATCGAACTGTTGCATGATGCCGATGAGCTGAATCAAGCGATGCGTCGGCTTGGCCCGATCGACCGCCTGCGCAAGCACCGGTTGATGATCACCGAGTACTGCGATATCGCGGATGAACAAGGACAATTCAGGAAGTATGCCGCGATGCGATTGGGCGAACAAATCATCCCGCGGCACATCCTGCTGAGCAACCGCTGGCTGACTAAGAAGCCCGACTTGATTACGTCTGAACTCTGCAAAGAAGAAGCCAACTTCGTCGCCTCTGCTCAGGTGCATGAGGGTGTTGCTGACGCGTTCGAGCTGGCGGGGATCGATTACGGCCGGATCGACTACGGGTTACTCAACGGCAAGATCCAGGTCTGGGAGATCAACACCAACCCCCGGCTTGTCCCGCCACGGCAGCGCATCGACACGCAACGCATGGATGCCCAGGCCGCGAGTGCCGAGCAGATCAATGCGACGCTTACCGAGCTAGCCAGCCCACGCGAGGGCGAGGGCATCACGATCGATCCACATTTGCTTGGGCTTTGGCGTGGACCGTTTCTAGGGCTGCTGTATCGGTTCTACACCGGCCACGTCCGATCGTAGAAGATTCTTGATCACTCGCCGATCAACCGCTTGCGCCGCAAGATGTGGTGGTAGTGCTGCGCAAACCGGTGGGCTTCGTCCCGCGCGGCCTGCACCAGTTTCAACCCGAGGTTGTTCCGGCTCAGGCGGATCGGCTCGGCCTTGGCCTGCACGTAGATCAGCTCCTCTTTCTTCGCTAGCGAGATCACCATCGGCGGCTTCACATCCAGCTGATCAAACGCCTCCTGCGCCGCGTGCAGCTGACCCAGCCCGCCATCGATCACGATGACATCCGGGTACAGCTCGTTGCCCGCGCCGGCCTCGCTGTAGCGACGCGAGACGACCTCGCGGATACTTGCGTAGTCGTCGTTGATCCGTCCACCGCTGAGGTTGGGTGCGACCGACTTGATCTTATACCGCCGGTACTCGTTCTTAAGCGGCCTGCCGTCCACGAAGCAGACCTTGCTGCCGACGGTCTCGTTGCCCTGCAGGTGGGCGATGTCGATACACTCGATGCATCGGATCGGCTTGTCCAGGCCCAGCGTCTTGCGAAGCGATTCCAACCCCTTCTTTGGGTCTTCGTAGAAGCTTTCTGACTCGGGCTGCCAGTTGTCTTTCGTACTCCCACGCTCGTCGAGCTTTTCGATTGCCTTGATCTGGTCGCGCAGCACCGCCGCCTTCTCATAGTTCAGGCCCTCACTTGCCTGCTGCATCTCCTGGTTCAACTCTCGAAGCATCACGCTGCGTTTGGAGTCGAGGAAGCGGATGAACCGCTGGATATCGGAACGGTAATCCTCACGGTTCACCTTTGCGCCGCATGGGGCCGAGCACTGCTTGATCGGATAGAGCAGGCAGGGGCGGAACCGGCTGTTCTTCGGGTCGCCATCCAGGATCGTGAGCGAGCAAGTGCGGAACTTGAAGATGCGCTGCAGCAGTTGCACCGCTTCGCGCAGGGCGTAGACCCCGGTGAACGGTCCGTAGACCTTAGCCCCCTTGTACTCGGGGTTGTTGGGGTCGCGGGTGATGAAGACCCCGGGGAAGTCGTCCCGCACGGTGATGACGAGGTAGGGGAAGGTCTTGTCGTCGGTGAGTGCCGCGTTGAAGCGGGGGTGGATGTCCTTGATCAGCCGGTTCTCGGTGAGCAGCGCCTCCCACTCGGTCTCGCACTCGATCGTGTCGAAGTCGTCGATGACATCGAGCATCGGTGCTTTCTTAGGCCCGAGCCCCCCCGAGGTCAGCGCGGAGGGCACGAAGTAGCTGCTGACACGCTCGGGCAGCTTGGCCGCCTTGCCGACGTAGAGCACCACGCCCTTATCGTCCTTCATGAGGTAGACGCCTGGCACCTTGGGAAGGGCACGCGCTTTTAGCAATAGCGCGTCGAGTTTTTCACGATTGCCGGCCATAGATGGATTGTAGGTCTGCCAGAGCACGAAGCGTAAGCAATTGACACTGAATACGATACACCTCTCTGCCACCCGCGTACGCTTCGTGCTCCGATGTGCGATGATGCGGCAATGCCGCTTTCTTTGCTCAACCAGCTATACGACGAAATCCAAGCCGCCAGCCAGCGTGTCTACGCCGTGCGTGAGGCGACGCCGCTGGAGCCGGTGGACATCGGGCCAGGCGTCGATGTGTGGGTCAAGCGGGAAGATATCCCGCCGATCCACGCGTACAAGTGGCGGGGGGCATACAACAACATGGCCAAGCTGCCTGCAGAGATGCGCGGCCGTGGCGTGGTCTGCGCGTCTGCTGGCAACCATGCCCAGGGTGTTGCAATCGCTGCGGAGAAGCTAGGGTGTCACGCAACGATCTTCATGCCAGAGCCGACGCCGTTGATGAAACGACAGGCGGTCGCGTTGCATGGCGGGCCGCACGTGACCATCAAGCTGACCGGCGACACCTACGACGACGCCTCGGATGCGGCCAAGGCGTACGCCGCCGAATATAACGCGTCGTTCGTACACCCTTATGACGACCTCGCCACGATGGGCGGGCAGGGCACCATCGCAGCAGAGGTGGTGGAGCAGGCGGATAGACCCTTCGACGCGGCGTACCTGCAGATTGGGGGCGGGGGCCTGGCTGCTGCGGTCGGGGCCTGGCTCAAGAAGCACATGCCCGGCATCCGTATCGTCGGCGTCGAAGGCGAGGGGCAGGCCTCCATGAAGGCGGCAATCGAGCAGGGCGGGCCGACCCGGCTCGATGACCTGGACATCTTCTGCGACGGCACGGCTGTGCGCCTCGCTGGCAGCCAGACATATGACCTCTGCGCAGAGGTCGTCGACGCATTCATCACGGTCAGCAACGAGCAGGTCTGCAACGCTATCCGTTTCTTCTGGGACACACGCCGACGGATCGTCGAGCCCGCCGGGGCGATGGGCATCGCGGGGATGCTCAAGCACCGTGATCAGCTTCAGGGCAAGCGGGTGCTCGGCGTCATGTGCGGGGCGAATATGGACTTCGCCCAACTCGCGGTCATCGCGGCGGAGGCCGGTATCGGCGGGCAGCTGCGTAAGCACATCCGTTTTGAGATCGGCGAAAAGCCGGGCACAATGCTCAGCCTCATCGAAAACGCCCTGGCGGGGTGCAACATCGTCGACTTCCAGTATGGGAAGACCAACGAGACCACCGGCCACCCTGTGATCGGCTTCGATGCGCCCCCGGAGGTCATCGCTCAGGTCCATGAGCACTGCACCGATGCGGGGATCGCATACCAGGACATCACCGCGCACGAGGATGTCGACTTCCGAATCGTGAACTACGACCCAAAGCTCTTCAAGCGGCCACTGATCATCCGGTACCAGTTCCCCGAGCGGCCGGGCGCACTGCACGAGTTTTTGCAGCGGATCCAGGGGCTGGCAAACCTCTGCTACTTTAACTATCTGTACACCGGCGAGCGTATCGGCCGGGCCTTGGTCGGGCTGGAATTCGAAAGCGACGCGGATCGGCAGGCCATGCTGGACCGGCTGCAGAACGATCCCAAGCTGCGGCATAGCTACCGCGAGCTGTCACCAGAGGTGTTGGAGCGGATGCTTTGACGCCAGACGGACTGGAGCGTGATGGGATGAGTGTTGGGCTTTATTACCACAAGCGTTTCCTCGACCACGACACGGGCAGGGGCCACCCCGAACGGCCCGACCGCCTGCGGGCAGTGGTCAAACACCTCAACGAGACCGGGCTGTGGGACAAGCTCAAGCACCCCGAATTCAAGGCAGCCGAGCGCAAGCCGATCGAACTGGTGCACACGGCCAAGTACATCGACCGCTTAGAGAAGGCCTGTCAAGACGGCGAGTCATTCATCGATGTACCTGACTCTGCGATTAGTGTAGAGAGTGCTGAGGTCGCGTACCTCATGGCCGGCGCAGCGCTCGACGCGGTCGACCAGGTCGTGGCAGGCAAGCTGGACCGGGCGTTTGTGCTCGGTCGGCCGCCGGGCCACCACGCCGAGCGCGACCGGTCGATGGGCTTCTGCATGTTTAGCAACATCGCGATTGCGGCGGAGCACTGGATCAAGGCGCACAAGGCTGAGCGTGTCGCCATCCTCGACTTCGATGTCCACCACGGCAACGGCACGCAGCACCACTTCGAGGAGCGGGCGGACGTGCTCTTCATCTCGATCCACCAGCACCCGATGACCTGCTACCCCGGCACGGGCTACGCGGAGGAGGCCGGCAAAGACAAGGGCGAAGGCACCACGCTCAACGTCCCGCTGATGCCGGGCGGGGGCGACGACATTTATGCCGAGGTGATGGATGACCGGGTGATGCCCGCGATCAAGAAGTTCAAGCCTGATGCGCTCTTGATCTCCGCGGGCTTCGACGCGGCCAGCGACGACCCGCTGGCGCAGATGGATGTCTCGACGGATGGCTTCGCGATGATTGCGAATACGATCCGCGCTTACGCGGACGATGCGTTGGATGGCAAGGTCGTCACGCTCCTGGAAGGCGGGTACCACCTTGATGCGTTAAGCGAGGGGGTCGCGGCGTATCTCAAGGCGATGCTCAAATAAATCTGTTTCGCCTACAATCCACGCGTGCCCGAGACGACGAAAGAAAGCAAGCAAGAGCCGTGGTTCGGCGACGGGATCAGTTTCTCCTGCACGCAGTGCGGGAACTGCTGCACCGGGCCCAGCGGGTACGTATGGTTCAGCGATGAAGAAGCGGCAGCGATGGCCGACTTCTTTGACTTGGATATTCATAAGTTCCTGAGGCGCTATGCGACCCGTGCGCTGGGCCGGTGGACGCTTGACGAGGTCCGCAGCGGCAAAGACTACGACTGTGTGTTTCTCCAGACCGCCGAGGATGGCAGGCGGACCTGCGGGATCTATCCGGTCCGGCCGACGCAGTGCCGGACCTGGCCTTTTTGGCCGAGCAACATGAAGAGCCGGCGGGCCTGGGAAGCGAGTGCACAGACTTGCCCGGGGATGCGTAAGCCCGACGCAAAGGGCGAGCACTTCGTCCCGATCGAGCAGATCCGCGTGATCATGGCGGACAATCCCGAGCAGTTGTAGTGGATGCTGGTTGCTAGGACTGGTGGCTGGTTTGATTACTGAGCAAAGCAATCCGTGGCTGGTATGGCGCAACGCCGCAGGCCTTGACGCGATTGATACGGAGATCCGTTCGTTGTATGCCGATCTTGATGCCGCGGTCGCTGAGCGTCGGCCGGTCTGCAACGCTTCCGGTCGCTGCTGCAGGTTCGAAGAATACGGGCACCGCTTGTACGTGACCGGCCTTGAGATCGCGTGGTTTGTTAGGGCCCTCGCACCTCCCGTTTCCAAAAACAACGATGCCGATACACCCTGCGTGGTCGAAAGCAGCTTCACGCTGCGACAACTCAAACCAACTGCCAGCTACCAGCCGCCAGCGATCACACCCAACTGCCCCTACCAGATCGACGGCCTTTGCAGCACACACGCGATCCGCCCGCTCGGCTGCAGGACGTTCTTCTGCGAAGAGGGCACCGAGTCCTGGCAGCAGGAGACAACCGAGCGGTTCCTTGATCGGCTCAAGGCCCTGCACGCCGAGTACGACCTCCCCTACGCCTACATGGAGTGGCGGGCTGGCCTGGCCGAGGCGAATCAGTTCATCGACGGGTCGACCTGACGCTCAAGGATCAGATCGAGTAGTTCATCGGCCGAGTCTACAATCGCATCTGCGCCGTTGTCTTGCAGTTCCTTCACGCTGCGGAAACCCCAGGACACGCCGACGGTGTACATCCCCGCTGCCTTGCCGGTGAGCATATCCACCTTGGTGTCGCCGGCGTACACGCAGCACTCAGCAGCGACGCCCATCTCGGCAATCACCTCCCGCGCGCTGGCCGGCACGGGTTTCGGAGCGGTGCCGGGCTTGTGGCCGCGGACGACTGCCCACTCCACATCGCTGAAGTACCGTTCGATCACGTCGACCGTCGCGAGGTGCGGCTTGTTGCTCAACACGCCGAGCCGGATGCTCTGCTCTCTTAGGCGGTTGAGCAGCCGCCAGATCCCGGGGTAGGGCGCGGTCGTATCGAAGCGGTGGTTCGCGTAGTGGGCGTGGAACGCGGCGACGGCTTGGCTGTGCAGGTGCTGGTGTTCCGGGCCGAGCGCGTCGATGAAGAGGTTGTCGACGCCCTGACCGACGAAGGTGCGGTAGGCGTCGCGCTCGTGGGTGGGTCGGCCGACCTGCGTAAGCGCGGCGTTCGCCGAGTTGCTCAGATCCGAGAGCGTGTCGAGCAGGGTCCCATCAAGGTCAAAGATCGCTGCGTCAAGGTTCATGCAGGGAGTGTAGGGGCTCTGGGCTGGGTCGGGCGTAAGACTCGGCCACTTATCATCCGTTCGTTGGATTGCAGGCCGCGCCCGCTCGGCGTATTGTGTTGCAGCTTCTTACGCAGGGCTCAGTGCAATGGCCAACACGACTTACCCACCGATGGACGACGACCAACGAGCGGCCGCCGCCTCGGCACTCGGTGCGATCCCTTCCGGGCAGTACGTCCTCACCGCCGCGTTTGAAGACCGCCGGCTCGGTGCGCTGGTTGGGTGGGTCCAGCAGTGCTGCTTCGAGCCGCCGATGGTCTCGATCAGCATCCAGAAGGGCACGCCCATCATGCCGCTGATCAGCGAGTCCCGGCAGTTCGCGCTGTGCCAGCTCGGCACCGAAGATGGCCGGCTGATCCGCAAGTTCGGCGGCCAGGCCGACCTCGGCGACGACCCGTTCCTCGGCCAGCAGCTCATCAAGCCGGTCATGCCCAAGCTGCCCCTGCTCGCCTCCGCCAAGTCCTACATGGAGTGCGAGTTGGTCTGCCACATGGACGTCGAGGGCGACCACGACATCTTCGTCGGCGCGATCCGCAACGCGGGCTTCATCCCCCCGTTTTCACCGATGGTACACCTCCGTGAAAACGGGATGGAGTACTAAGCGGTCGCGCGGTTTGGGTTGCCCTACAATCTAGGCATGCCTACCGACACCGACCACGCTGTGCCGATTAGTATCGACGACCCGGTCAACAAGCAGGTCCTCGAAGTCAGCGAGGACCGCATCGCGGGATTCTCGCGTACGCCTTTCGAGGATATCGCGGAGCAGTCGGGCGTTGACCTTGACACCGTGATCACGCGCATCCGCGCGATGCTCGAGGCGGGCACGATCCGCCGGGTCCGTCAGACGATGTTGTCGACGTCTTTGGCGCCGGGTGCGTTAATCGCCTGGAAGGTCCCACCGAAGAAGCTGCTCGACGCGTTCGATTATATGTTCAAGGAGGACCCTTTCTCAGGGCACGTCGTCTTGCGCACGACCGACAAGGAGACACGCGGCAGCGACTACAAGCTGTGGACGACGCTGAAGGTGCCGACCGGTTACTCGATGGACAAGCACTGCGAGCTGCTGATGGAGAACACCGGGGCCGAGCGGTACAAGCTTTTGCCCGCGAAGCGGCTGTTCATGCTGGGTGTCGGTCACGTGCGACGCAAGGGGCTTGAGCCGGGTAGCCGGACGGATGAGCCGGGGCGCGTTCTGGACACGACGGTGGTTGAGTTGAACGACCATGAGTGGCGGGTGCTGATGTCGCTGAAGCGTGAGTTCGAGCCGGGCGAGCTGACACCGAACATCTGGCGAGCCCGCGCCGAAGAGGCGGGCGTCTCGCTTGATGAGTTCTGCAGCGTCGCCGAGTCGCTGGCCGAGCGTAAACTCGTCGGCCGGTTCTCCACCTTCCTCGAGCACGTTAAGGCCCACAAGGACGGCCAGCGCGTGACCAAGTTCAACGCGCTCTTCCACTGGCGCGTCCCGGCCGGCAAAGAGATCGAAGCAGGAAAAGAAGTCGGCCGACACCACTGCATGACCCACGCCTACTGGCGCGAGGGCGGCGAGGAGTTCTCTAACGTCAATATCATGGGTGTCAGCCACGGCACGGACAAAGAGCTGGTCCTCGCCCACAAGGCCGCGATCGATGAGCACCTCGAGCAGGCCGGCATCCACGTCGACTACACCAACGTCTTCTGGGGCGGCAAGAGCGAGATCAAGCCCAGCGAGATCAGCCCGATCGCATACCGGCAGTGGTGTGAATCGATCGGGGTAGACCCTGAATCCATGAAAGGGTGACCGGAGGTGACCAAGGCAATACCCAAAGCCTGGCTCTGCAAGCACTGCGGCGAGCGCGTTGACCCGACGATGGCGTATTGTTGGAACTGCGGGCGGGATCGGGAAGGTCTGCTTGTAGTGGATTTGGGGCAAGAAGAATCGAACCCGTTTCTGACTTGCCCTGAGTGCGGGTATGACTTGCGGGGGAGTCGGGGAGCCGAGGTGTGTCCGGAGTGCGGCTTCCAGCTCAAGCTTAGCCAAGCGCATAAAGAGTTATTTTGGGTTCCATCCAGTGATCAGGTCGGCCCGATCTCGGGACTCTTTCGGAGCCCGAAGCGGATGCTGCCGATCGTGGTTGGTTGCTGGTTCTTTTTTGGTTTGATCTATATGACAGACAAGGAAGTGCATTTTTCTGCAAGCGATAGCCCATCTAATGTGGTGGGCTATCTTCAATGGATTGTTGTGATGGCAGCCCTGCTTTTCACCTTTGCACTGATCAGTAGTGTGTTGGTACAGGGTTTGCACCCAACCGATGAGGATCGGAGCGAGCAGTCTATCAGTGCAGGTGCTGGTTTCATTCTTCCCTGGCTCACGCGTGGCTGGGGTCGTGTCGTCTTCTGGCTTGCGTGGGGGTTCTTATTGCTCGGTATCTTGTTGTTCTAGCTGACATGAGTGCCCAACGCTACAAACTCACCCTCGCCTACGACGGCAGCGCGTTCCACGGCTGGCAGAAGCAGGAGCCGCCGGGTGAAGAGCCGCTGCGTACAGCGCAGGGCGAATTGGAAGATGTATTGGTCCGCTTGCTCGGCACACCCCGCGAGCAGCTCCACCTCATGGGCGCATCCCGTACCGACAGCGGGGTGCACGCGCTCGGTCAAGTCGCGATGTTTGACGCCGATTCATCGATCCCACTCGAGCGTATGGCGATGGCGATCAACGCCCGGCTGCCCGACGATCTCGAGGTGCGTTCGTGCGAGCTGGCCCCGCCCAGCTTCGATGTCATCGGCGATGTGACCAACAAGCAGTACCGCTACCGCGTGTTCAACAGCGAGCAGAAACCGCTGTGGGTCCGCAACGCGGTGTATCACTGCTTCAGCGCCGAGCTAGACCCGAAGCGCATGAACGACGCGGCACAGCGGCTGATCGGCACGCACGACATTGAGGGCTTCTCCGCCGCAGGCCACGGGCGGGAAAACACCGTGCGGACGATCTACGACTGCATGGTGTTTATCGACCCGGTCTACCCCGATGAGATCCAAATCACGGTCCAGGGCAGCGGGTTCCTGTACAACAGCGTCCGTATCATCGCGGGGACGCTTGTTGAGGTTGGCCGGGGGCGGTTTGAGCCATCGCACATCGACAGGATTCTGAAGACAGCGGACCGCAGTATCGCCGGTCCGACGCTGCCGCCACAGGGCTTGTGTCTGGAGTGGGTGCAGTATTGAAATTAAAACTAAGAGTGGGGCAGGCATTCCTTTATGCCCACTTTGTTATAACTACGGTACATATTCGTCCTAAAGGAATGAAAATGGCACGTATCGCGATGGCTCTGTTCTTACTAGCTTTAATTTGCCTGCCCACATCGGCGGCGGATAGGCCCAACATCGTGCTCATTCTCAGCGACGACCAGGGCTGGACAGACTACGGCTTCATGGGCCACCCGGATATCCAGACGCCGCACCTCGATGCGCTTGCAAAGCGCAGCCTGCTGTTTAAACGCGGGTACGTTGCGGCACCACTGTGCCGGCCTTCCCTCGCGACGATGGTGACCGGGATCTACCCTCATCAGCACGGTGTGACAGGCAACGATGTCGATGGTACGCGCAAGCGTGCTGAACTCAGCGCCGGAGTCACGGAGCAGTTCCACAAGCACCCCTCGATGATCAAAACACTCGTCGCCAATGGTTATCTGGCGCACCAGTCCGGCAAGTGGTGGGAGGGTAGCTACTCCGATGGTGGGTTCACGCACGGCATGACGCATGGCGACCCCCAACGCGGTGGGCGCCACGGCGATGTGGGCCTGCTCATCGGCCGACGGCCCGCTGACGCACCACGCGCAAGTGAAGGCACAGACATCCCCGCGTCGATGAAGCCGATCGCGGACTTCATGGACCACGCGATCGAAGAGGAGAAACCGTTCTTCGTGTGGTACGCGCCGTTCCTGCCGCATACTCCACACAACCCGCCGCAGCGCCTGCTGAAGAAGTACACGGAGGAAGGCCGGCCGATGGACGAGGCGAAGTACTACGCGATGTGCGAGTGGTTCGACGAGACCTGCGGGGAACTGGTCAGGCTTGTCGATGATCGGGGTCTGACCGAGAACACGGTGTTCCTCTATATCTGCGACAACGGATGGGCAACGCGTAGCAGTAATGCGGACGACCCTAACCAGAAGCTGTGGAACGGCTTCGCGCTTAAGTCAAAGGGCTCGCCGTTTGAGATGGGGATCCGCACGCCGATGATGGTGAGCTGGCCGGGCAAGTTAAAGCCGGGCGTCAGCGAGGACTTTGCCCACGCGATCGACCTGTTTCCGACGGCGATGGACGCCGCGGGGATCGAGCCGCCGGCCGGTCTGCCAGGCATCAGCCTGATGGATATAGAAGCGGTTAGTAGCCGCAAGCGGGTGTTCGGCGTCACTAACGCGATCCACAACATGACGCCCGATATTGATAATGGCGATCTGCAATACCTCTGGGTTGTTGATGGTGACTGGAAGCTGATTGTCCGTTACGCAGGCGAGAACAAGACCCAGTATGCCAATATCCATATGTGGGACAAGGTGGCAGCGCGGCTGTATAACCTCGCCGATGATCCCCATGAGAACAACAACATCGCACTGAGCCGCCCGGACAAGGTGAAGGAGCTGCGTTCCAAGATTGAGGCTTGGCACCCGGTCGATAAGGCGTATCAGTTCAACGGGCTTGGGGAGTAAAGCCAATATCCTTGTCGCTGGCCCGCATCCGGATAATCAGGAGCCTGATATAGCCGGCAATTTGTCCTCATAGAATGGCATGACTGATGGATGACTCGATCGATATTAATACGATGCAAGTTGCTAGCTGTTTCCGGGTTGCATCTCGTAGCTCGAGATCGTCAACACTTGTTGGGCCAGTGATGGCAACGCCTAATGTCCTGTTTATGATTCTGATGCGTGCCCAGTTTGAGCACGCTCTGGTGGGCTTTGGTTTGGCTCTAGCAACTCCCTCTTTGCTCATGCCATTTGTAATAGATGCGGTCAATGAGTCTATTGCGACTAGGAAAAGTAAAAATATCAGCAGCACCGCGATCATCTGTCAGTGCAAAGATCTTCCGATTGCGCTTCGGCGAAGTCGTAACGGCTGGCCGAAAGGTACACACAATAAGAAGGTCATCTGTATTGTGAAAGAAGCGGTAGATAAGCGTTACTACAGCCCGATACGTGGCTTGCGTATCGATGTTGGCAGTCATTCTTACAAGTTCCGTCCACCATTGGTCGGGCGCGGTCCTGTTGTTAGCCAGCTAAGGGAATGGGGCTGGTTACGTCAAGCAATTTCGTGAATATATTGTCTCAATTCCGAACGATTACTATTGTTTAGATGATTCTAAACCATTGCTTGGAATCCAGATATGGCCAACATCCTCGTCGTCGGTCCGCACCCGGACGACCAAGAACTCGGCATGGGTGGTACGGTGATCCGCCTCGCGCAGCAGGGGCACGATGTGTTACTGCTCGATATGACCAACGGTGAGCCGACGCCGTTGGGATCGCCCGAGCAGCGTGAGATCGAGTGGGGCAGGGCTGCCGAGATCATGGGGGTCAAGCGTCGGCTCCTTGGCCTGCCCAACCGCAGCGTGATGCATACGCTCGAAGCACGGCACGCGGTTGCGGGCGTGATCCGCGAGCACCAAGCGGACATCGTCTTCGTCCCCTACGAGCAGGATGCGCACCCCGACCACCGCGCGGTGACGCGGATCGTCGAGGACGCTCGCTTCGATGCGAAGCTGACCAAGACCGATCTTCCGGGCGAGCCGTGCTACCCGAAGTGGCTGTTCTACTACTACGCGACGCACCTGCGATGGGTGGCCGACCCCACGTTCTGTCTGGACATCACCGAGCAGATGGATATGAAGGAAGCTGCGATCAAGGCGTACGAGACGCAGTTCGTGCTCCCCGAGAAGAACCGGCGCGTTGTCGAGTGGGTACGCGAGTTCAATGGATACATGGGCTCGAGGGTCGGCGTGCGTTACGCAGAGCCTTTCTTTACCAAGGAACCATTGGGGCTGGGTTCGCTTGATGCCCTCCTGATGTAGCGTCAGTCGTACGCGATGTCCTGGACGAGCTTGCCGTCGCTGTCGCGGTACCAGACGAGCGTGGGTTCTGGGCTGAGCCCCGGCGCCGCGATGCGCGGGGGCAGGCCGGGCCGGTCGGGGTCGAGCAGCACAAACGCGCGTTCGCTGCTCGCCTGGTTGTAGCGGTACAGCTCATCTGCTCCCGCCGAGAGGTTCCGTGTCACGCCCATCTCGCTGCGGCGGAGGCGGAAGCCGTAGCGCTGCAGCGTCTCACGCAGCGCATCGAGGTCTTCGGGCATCGCTTCGCCCTGCTCGGCCAAGAGGCGCAGGCCCGTGCCGAGGAACGCGAGTCGCTCGCTTGCCTCCGCGACATCATCGGGCTGCTGGTTCAGTGCGAACCGACGCCAGTCATCGGCCAGGGGCTTGAGCCCGTCTTTGCCGAAGGCCATGAGCAGGGCATCATCGGGCCGGTCGCCCTGACCAAGCCGCTTGAGGTAGTCGATGAGCCGAGGCTGGTGCTCGCCGTCGTTGTGGTGGATCAGGAAGTAGGCCAGCGACCACGCCTGCGCGTAGAGCAGGTTCGCCTTGTCCGGGTTTCGGCGTAGCGTGTTGGCCCACTGGTCGTTCGTGACCCGCATGAGCGCGATCATGGGCAGGGCATCGCCCTTGTTGAGTGCGGCCTTGACCCGTTCGATCCGCGCACGGCTGGTCATGCCTAGCGACATCCTGCCATCCTCGTCCAGCACCGCGTGCTCGAAATACTGCGCGAGCCCTTCGTTGAGCCAGACCGGCAGGTTCGGCCCAATGGCGTACCAGGCGAACTGGTGGAAACCCTCGTGCTGCAGGGCCTCGAACGTCTTGCGTCGGCTCCGCGCATCGACCCAGGTCGCCAGGCCTTGCAGCTTGTGCGTCACGAAGAACATCCCGCCGGAGTGTGACGCATCGATATCGTACTCTTGAAGAAAGCGGTCGTACTGCTGCTCGGTCGCGAAGAGGTACAGCGGCATGCGCTCGATCTGCTGGTCTCCGAGCATCCGGAAGCGCTTATCATACTGCTCGTATAGCGCGTCCATGTGCCGGCCGAACGGAACGGTCTCGCGCTGCGACAGGTTCGTGAAGATGCGGTAGTGCTTGCTGCGGTAGACCGTGAGGTCGGGTGTCGGCTCGAAGCGGATGACGCCATCGGCCTGCGCGGCGGTTTGCACCGCTGGCAGGGACAGCAAGACAATCAGCAGCATAGCGGACAAACGCGGCATACCCTTGGGTTATCGGCGGCGTGTCGGCCTTGCTTAATGCCCCATCAACCATGAGGTGATCTGCCTGTGCGGGCTGGGCAGCGTGGGGCCTACTGCTGTTGCTGCGGGCCGAGCTCCTTGACGGTCTGCTTGGCCTCCATCAGCCTACGATCACGGTCCAGCTGCTTCAGCGCGTTGATGATCTTGCCTCGGTTGGCCCGCGAATTGTTCGGGTCAAGCAGCTCAATCACGCTAAGCGGCGCTTCTTCCAGGCCCCAGTCGTCGCTCTTTTGCGTCGCCAGCGGCACGTCTTTGTTGCCGGTCAATTTGATGTTGGCTAAGGGGTTGCGGCACCAGGCGTATCGGTAGTGGATTGGCTCGGGCACCATGATGCTTGTGAGCACCAGCTTCTTACGGTCGAGCTGGTCCCGGCCGCGGTCGTCTTTGCCCCTCACGAAGTACTCCGCGGCAGCGGGGTGGAACTCGCGCGCCTCGCCGGCGATCGCGAAGCCGAGCATCGGGCCGTCTTCCGGGTCCATCACGTCCTGGTCGAAGCTGACGATCAGCGAGCCGTCTTTCACCTCCATGCCGGTGATCATTGGCGGGCGCCAGGGGAGGATGCGCTCGCTGTAGCCGTACTGTGTCACCAGCGCCCAGCGTGCCGAACGCTCGCCAGCGGGCAGCTTCACCTGTGGGTGGTACCAGCGTCGCCGCAGGTCATAGGTGCTGACAAAGCCGATGTTTTTATCGCCGGCTTTGTAAAGGTCTTCAAACGCCTTGTACTGCGCGGCGCGGAGGCCGACGCCCGCGTCGAACATCTTCTCGCTGTAGTTGCTGAGTTGCTGCGGGTGGCCCGCGGTGCAGAGCGAGAGGATGCCGAACGGCATGTCTGGGTCGTTGAAGGCCGCACGCCAGGCCTTGATCATCTCCGGGAAGACATCGGTGTACATATCGATGCCTTGCTGGCCGCTGAACGCGTTATTGAAGCCCTGGTGGAAGATCGCGCCCTTGACGGATAGCCCCTTGAGCGGAGCGATCATCGCGCCGTAGCAGCTGCCCGGGTGGTTGTGGTTTGCGATCGGGCCGGGGCGCAGGTCGGTCGGGTCCGCCTTGCGGTTCTCGGGCACCGGCTTACCCGCCTTGGTCTGGCGTTCGACCCAAGCGCGGTTGTTCTTGATGCGCTGCTTGAGGTCGGCCTGCGAGTCAAAGGTCGCGACCTTCTCGTCCCAGTCCGCGAGCAGCGCTTGGGTGGCCTTGCTGTCCATCGCGCGCATCACTGTCTGCGGCGTCCAGGTCTCGACCGTCGTACCACCCCGCGACGTGTCGATCACGCCGATGGGTACTCTGGTCGTCATGTGGATCCGCCGGGCGAAGACGTAGCCGATCGCAGACAGGTCCTTGGCGATGTCAGGCGTGAGCACATCCCAAGAGCCCTTCTTGAAGTGCCGGTTAGACCAGTCGCTCCACTGATAAATGCTCGGGAAGCTCCGCAGGTCTTCGGTTGGCGACTCCCCCACGGGGATCGACAGGATGCGCATCTCGGGGAAGTTCGCGCTGACGATCTCGAGGTGGCCGTTCTCGACCTTTGCAAGCTCGAACTCCATGTTCGATTGTCCGCCGAGCACCCAGACATCGCCGACGAGGATGTTGTCGAGGGTGAGCGTGTCAGACTTGCCCTTGATCGTCATGACCTGCGGGTCGGCGTTGGCTTCCATGGCGGGCAGTTCGGCCTGCCAGTAGCGCTGATTATTGGCCTTGGCCTTCGTGCTGTTGCCAGCGAAGGAGACAGTGAGCTCTTCACCCGGCTCTGCCCAGCCCCAAACGGTGATGGGCTTGTCGCGCTGCAGCACCATGTTGGACTGGAACGTGTTGGAGACGCAGAGCCCTTCACCCACCGCGGGCACGAGGATAAGGTCCTCACCCCGGACGGGTTTTTGTTCTTGCCCCTGTAGAGGCAGCACCAGCAAGGCAGCGAACACACCGAGCAGTAGGTTTTTGAGAAGACCGGTCTTCATTGTCGCACTCCTTCAGGAAGTTAGTCTGTCTGGGGTGATTTCAGAGAACACGATAACAGACCGTAAAGCGGACTGGAGATTACGGTGAAATTGGATTGATGGGATGCGGTTTCGGCTATTTCCCCGCGTAGTCGATCAGCCTTGCGATCTCGTTACGCATGTCCTTGCGGTGGACGACGCGGTCGACGAAGCCCTTGTCCTGCAGGAACTCGGAGCGTTGGAAGCCGTCGGGGAGTTCCTGGCGGACGGTGTTGGCAATAACGCGCGGGCCGGCGAAGCCGATGAGGGCCTTTGGCTCGGCGAGGATGATGTCCCCGAGCATCGAGAAAGACGCGGTGACCCCGCCGGTGGTCGGGTCGGTGAGGACGGAGAGGAAGAGGCCGCCCGCATCATCAAGCCGGGCGAGCGCGGCGGAGGTCTTGGCCATCTGCGCAAGGCTGAGCGCGGCCTCCTGCATACGTGCCCCACCAGAGGCACTGACGACGATGACCGGCTTATCTTCTTTTGTGCCCAGCTCGATCACGCGGGTGATTTTTTCGCCAACGACTGAGCCCATGGACGCCATCATGAATCGCGTATCCATCACGGCGAGGATCACGCCCCGGCCCTTGATGAAGCCCCGGCCGGCCATGAGCGCGTCCTTGCGACCCGTCTTCTTCTGTGTCGCTTTGACGCGGTCCTTGTACGGGATGCGGTCGGTGAACTTCAGCGGGTCCTTCGGCGATAGGTCGGCCCAGAGTTCTTCGAAGCTGCCCGGGTCGACAAGCAGGTTGATCCGCTGCTCGGCGTCGATGCGGAAGTGGTGGTCGCAGTCGGGGCAGACGTGCGCGTTCTGCTCGACGGCCTTGCGGTACAGCATCGACTCGCAGGACGGGCAGCGCAGCCATAGCCCATCGGGCATGTCCTGCTTCTTGTCGATGTTCGGCACATCCTGCCAGGTCCGCGGCTTGGTGCCGGTTGTTTTTGCTTCAGCCAAGGCTGGGCTCCTCTGATTCAAATCGCGGGGCGGGCAGGCGGGCTTGCCGTCCCATAACGTATTGAATCCGGTATCGTCTGAACGGCGGGATTATAACCAAACCTTGATGTGGAAGGGTGATCATGAGGCTGGTCCAGTTCATCGATGAAGATAAACAAATATATGCTGGTAAGGAACTTACGAGTAAAAGGGTCGAGCGGTTGAAGGTCGATGAGTGGGGCATGCCCGTTGAACCAACTGGCGAGATCGTCGATGTGGAAGCGGAGCAACGGGTCCAGCCGATCCATCCGCGGGACGTGTTTTGCATCGGGATGAACTACCGCTCGCACGTAGAAGAGATGGGCGGGACGGTGCCGCAGCGGCCAGTTGTTTTCATGAAGCCGACTAGCACCGTGATCGGCCCTGGCGCTCCGATTCGCATCCCCAAGTGCGAGCACGATGGGCCGGAAACAGACCAGGAAGCCGAGCTTGCCGTGGTCATTGGCAGACGCGCGAAAGATGTCTTAGTCGAGGACGCACTCGACTACGTGCTCGGCTACACCTGCGCCAACGACGTCAGCGCACGCTGGTGGCAGAAGGATGGAGGCGGCGGCCAGTTCACCCGCGGCAAGGGCTTCGATACCTTCTGTCCGCTTGGCCCGGTGCTTGTCACGCACGGCCAAGGCGAAGACGAGATCTGTGACCCGCAGAACCTGCGCATCACCGGCTCACTCGATGGTGAAGTCATGCAGGACACCAACACAAGCGACATGATCTTTAGCGTCGCCGAATTGATCGCGTTTCTGAGTCAGGACACGACGCTGATGCCGGGTGCGGTGATCCTGACCGGCACCCCGCCGGGCGTGGGCTGGGCGCGCGAGCCGAAGAAGCTCATGCGGCCCGGGATGGTGTCGAAAATCGAGATCGAGCGAGTTGGGGTTTTAGAGAACCCGGTTTTATGACAGGATTTACAGGATTTCAAACAACCAGTCGAAGCTATCTTGGTAGCCATAGATCAACATGGCTTGGATGCTAGGGAAGGCAATCATACAAACCCCAGTCAAGATCAAAGACCGGCTTCTGGCAATGACATAGAACGCCAGGATCGCTGCGATTTCAGCTAAAAACAAGTCCGAAGCCAAACCGCCGAATGGATTGGCTGGGATGTTTGTCGTGCTCATGATCCAGACAAAGAATGCTATAAGGACAACAAGTAATAGCCAGCAAACTTGTTGAGCGGAAGCTGCTCTGTAGAAATCCTCTCTGATCCGTCGTAAAACAATCATCAGGTTGTGGGCGAGGACCATCAGGCTCAACTCGTTGTTGCGGGCCTGATCGCTCCTTGCAGTCAACGCTTCGCCCTGCCTTGCCTTGATCATCCGCA
>JBCCYY010000038.1:0-44922 GCA_039188575.1 Planctomycetota bacterium
CCACCATCAGCATGATCAAACGCAACCTCGGCGGCTACCTCCGAGCCAGAACATCAGTCGGCCGAGAGATGGAGATGATGTTCAAAGTGGTCGTCCACAACCTCATGGTTGTTTAGACTTAAAGGGTCGTAACAGAGCCGGGCGGGAGTCGTTTTCTGATCTGTGTCGCCCGCGATGCAGCGCGTTGGCTTTTCCATCGGTGTCGCGTACCTTTTTCAGGCTGAGCACGGTCGATAGGAATTCAGCCGAAGACGATCGCGGTGTCGGCTGATTGAGGGGCCGGTGGAAGGGCTGGCGGCGGATCACCCGCTGCCGACGATTGGCGGGCGCTGCAGAGGTGTCGGATACCTTTCTCATGCAGGACGCACATCCTGTGCAGTGAAATGATGCGCTGCGGCATTTACTGGTTGCGTGTGAGCTTGCCCGCGTTGCGGGTGGGGCGTGTGCATACAGTTGTGCGCGCGTGGGATTTTTGCCCTTTCTTTCAGGCCGTGTGACTCGCACGTCCTGCGCCACGTCACACACCCAGGCGGGTACGGATAAAATGACGGATGTCGATGGGCTGTCATTTGGCAGGCCCGGCGTTGTCAGCGAGGCTAGCGATGAAGGATGGGCGTCGATGGGTGATCCGGCTGACCGCGGCGGCGTTGCTTGCCTTCTTTGTGTGGCATGTCAGCCGGCCCGACCCGGACGCGTATACCCGCTTTCAGGGCGAGGCCTTCGCTACCCCGTACCGAGTCATGTACCGCGGCGGGGTGGGCCGGAACGCGGTGCGCGATGCGGTCGAGGCGGAGCTGGCCCGTATTGATGCGATGGCATCGACCTGGCGGGCTGACTCGGAGCTGATGCGGTACAACCACGCGGGGGGTCCCGAGGGGTTCGAGCTATCGGCGGAGTTGGCTGGGTTGATCAAACAGGCAAAGCAGATCGAGGCCGAGACCCGCGGGGCGTTCAGCCCGTGGCCAGGTGGCAGGCAACTCGATCTGTCGGGCATCGCCAAGGGATACGCGGTGGACCGGGTGGTCGAGCTGTTGCAGACCGAGTTTGGCATCGTGGATTGTCTGATTGACATCGGCGGGGAGGTCAAGGCGATGGGCGACGGCCCGAAGGGCGGGGGCTGGCGCGTCGGTCTCTATGCATCGAGCGAATCGGTTAGCAAGGAGGCACCCGTGCTGCGATTGCGCGACACCTCTATTGCGACATCGGGGGCCTACTTCAAGGGCGACCACATCCTAGACCCGGCAACCGGTGAGCCTGTGGCCAACAATTTGGTTTCCGCCTCAGTCGTTCACCCCAGCAACGCGACCGCGGACGCGCTGGCTACCGCGTTGTACGTGATGGGCTCGGAACGAGGCATGGCTTGGGCGGAAGGCAAGGGCATCCATGCCGTCTTCCTGCTCAAGGACGGCACCCGGCGGGAGTACAAGCCAGAGTAAATCGCTTCGTCTTGCGTACACTGTTGTGATGCCGATCCCAAAGAAGATGCCGTTGCTGCTTGCCCCGCTATTTACGTTCGCGTTCTGCTTGACGGGTTGTTCGGCGTCGCCCGAGGCCGAATGGACGGTGCTGCCCGGCGTGCCGAATAACCCTGGTGCGCGGTTTGATCCGGTGGTGCGGGACATCGAGGGCTGGCAGGTCTACATCGAGCCTGCGTTGTTGGCGGGCGAGCATACGGCGATAGGCGAGAAGTCGATCCGCATGCTGCAGAACCACCTGGAGCGTGTTGCGGTCTTGGTGCCGGAGCCCGCGTTGACGAAGTTGCGCAAAGTGGGGATCTGGATTGAGGTCGACCACCCGTTGACGGAGATCGAGCCAGGCCCGTACCACGGCGGGGGGCGGTGGCTCGCGGAGAACGGCTGGGACATCCGCATGGAGAACTGCGTGCATGTCACCAAGGCGTCATCCCTGCTCGATCGCCACCACATGCTCAAGCACCCGTTTGTGATCTTCCATGAGCTTGCTCACGGCTTCCACGACGAGCAGATGGAAGGCGGCTTCAACAACAAGCTGATCCTCGACGCCTATAACAACGCGATGTCCAAGGGCCTATACGACCAGGTCAAGTACTACAAAGGCCAGACCGTGAAGGCCTACGCGACCACCAATCAGATGGAGTACTTCGCCGAGCTGAGCGAGGCTTACTTCTACCGCAATGATTTTTATCCGTTCTTGAAGGTCGAACTGAAAGAGCACGACCCGGTCGGGTACGAGCTGATGCGTAAGGTCTGGGGTGATCTGGATCAGGCAAGCCGCGATTAAAACCCTTTGGCATCGCGACCAGCCACACCTGGATTCCCCAGATTGCTAGTGCGGTTTGATCGCATTACCCGAAAAGTCGTTCAGGGCAAGAACTGGCAAGTCATGCCCAGCCGTGTAATAGATGGCATCGTATTTGTATCTCGTGTATGTGAGCCATTCGTACGCGCCGATGTTTCTGCATGCCAAAATAGGTGTATCGACGCCTAAAACGCCGATTCCTGACCCTGAGGCCTGATGTTGCGCCTCGTACTGCACTAGAAGGAGCTGCCTAAACCACGGGCAGAATGTGATCCATGCCCAGCCGACGTGATGTGATTAAAGCCGGCCTGTATGCCGCGGGTGCTTTTGGTGCCACGGCCTCCTCGATGTTCCCGACTCGGGCGCTCGCTTCGGCGGGGCAGGCGGGCAAGGCCCCGATGCGGTTCGTGTTCATCCACAAGGGCAACGGCCTGCTGCCGGAGACGCTGACCTTACCGAGCTTCGATGAGGCGACGAAGCAGAAAGAGAAGAACAAAGAAGCGTTCACCGTCGACCTCGACGGCCACACGCTGCCGGACTGGATGGCGCCGGTCGCGGGGCATACTAAGCACCTGACGATCCTCCAGGGACTGTCCGGCAAGATGTGCACGACCGGGCACCACACCTGGTGCTCGTCCCTCGGTGCGTTCAAGGCGAACGAACGGTTGAGCTCGATCAAGTGGGCGACGGTTGACTTTGAGTTGGCCAAGCTCTTCCCCTCGCCGTTCGAGCACATCGAGCTTGCGTGTTTCCCCACGGGCGGGGGCAATTCGCGCGGCAACATCGAGGGGATCGAGAAGGGCTTTAGCGCCCGCGGGCCGCAGCAGCCGAACTATGCTTTTGGCTCGCCGAAGGTCGCGATGCAGGAGCTGTTCAAGTCGGTGTCGGACGACCAGGCGGCCCAGGCGCTGTACCAGATGGACCGGAAGATCCTGGAGTTCGTCGCGGGCAACCACACGCAGATCGCCGAGTCGCTTGATGGCATCGAGCACCACAAGGTGCAGAACTACGCGGACTCGGTCGAAAAGATCCGCGAGCGGAACTACAAGATCGAGAAGATGGCGGACGTGATCCGCAAGAACATCCCGAACATCGACGACCGGTACCTCAAGCCGGACATCAGCACGATCGATCGGCAGGAGGCGTTGTGCGAGATCATGCTCTCGACGCTGGTCTCGGGCATGACGAACGTGGCGGCGTTTACGGCGGATGAGTTGGGCACGCCTTACCTCGGCCTGCCGCAGATCGAGAACGAGCGGGTGAACCTCCACGACGTCGGCCACAACAAGGCCTTCGGCGGGCTGGACGCCAAGGCGATCCGCAGTCTGGTCCGGCATCAGCACATGAAGCTGGTTGACAAGATCGTGACTCGGCTCAAGAACACGCCGGAGATTGATGGCAACGGCACGATGTTCGACAACACGATGGTGTTTTATTTCCCGGACAACGGCGAGACGCACCACAGCAAGGGCGGCGAGTGGCCGTTCATCGTGATGGCTGGCGACAACACGCCGATGAACCTCGGGCGTCGCTACATCCGCCTGCCCAAGTACGGCCAAGAAGGGCACAAGACCCTCGGCAACCTGTGGACCACCGTGCTCAACGCCTACGGCAACGACGTCGACCACTACGGCGCGGTCGATACGGGCCTGGACAAGCACGGCATCAACCAGAAGGGTGCGATCCAGCAGTTACTGTCGTAGACGGGCTGTGCGGCCGACGCCAACGATGAAGATGAAGAAGACACGAAGGACCTCACGCCGCTTTGTGATCGCGTTCGCTGTCGCGGCCACGCTGTTGGGTAGCGGCCTGCTGACCGAGCACGAGCCACCGGCCCAGGCGGCTAATGCTCAGCGGCCCGCGCTGGCGGGCGTGCCCAAGACGATCTCGGACAAGCTCAACACCTACTGCATCAACTGCCACGGCCCAGACGAGCAGAAGGGCAGGGTGCGCTTCGACCTGCTCGACAAGCTCAGCCCCGAGGGCCGGGTCGATCTGTTGACGCGCATGAACGAGTCGGTGCACTTCGAGGAGATGCCGCCCAGCGGCAAGCCCCAGCCCAGCGACAAGGAGCGCGAGGCGCTGCTCGCCTGGTTCTCGACCCAGCTTGACGCCTCGGCAGACAACAAGCTGCAGGACAAGATGCGCTACCCGCACTACGGGAATGTGGTCGACCATAGGCTCTTGTTCAGCGGCGAGATCAAGGACAAGGCGTATACCCCGGCCCGGCGGTGGCTGGTCAGCCCGCAGATCTTTAAGGAGCGCGTCATCGATGTGTTCCAGCTCGAAGGGCGCGAGCGCGAGAACTACCTGTCTCGGAACTTCTACGGCGTGACCAACCCGTTCGTGCTGCCGTCGGCTTCGGGCGTCAAGGACTACGACATCGGCCTGCTTACGGGCGGGCACCTGCTGGTCATGATGAACAATGCCAAGTGGATCGCGGGCAAGCAGGTCTTCGCGACCAAGGCACAGATCGCTGGCCACAAGAACCTCGTCTTCGAGAACCCGAAAGATAAGTGGTACCCGCGTAACTTCGGGCCCGAGGCGTTCAAGGCGGTGCTCGGGAGCGACGCGCCGCTGACAGCCGAGCAGCTCGTCGCGGCGATCCAGCAGCAGTTCGAGCTGGTCCTGCTCCGCAAGGCGAACGAAGAAGAGCTGGCCAAGTACCTCGGGCTGATGAGGCAGATGGTGGACAAGGTCGGGCCGGAGATCGCGCTGCATCAGATGTGCACCGCGGTCCTGCTCGAGTCCGAGTTCTTGTACCGCGTGCAGTTCGGCGGGGGTGAAGCGGATGAGCACGGCCGAACGAAGCTGGTCCCGCGCGAGGCAGCGTTTGCGATCTCATATGCGCTGGGGGATCGTGCCCCAGACGCGGTGCTGATGCAGGCCGCCGGCGAGGGCCGGCTGCTGACCAAGGCGGACTACAAGCGCGAGGTCGAAAGGCTCCTGGCAGACGAGACCTACTACCGCGGCCCGGTTGACCCTAGCCTCAACGGCAAGCACTACCAGTCGAATGTGGTCTCGCACCCCAAGACGATACGCTTCTTCCGCGACTTCTTCGGCTACCGCGCCGCAGCGGGGGTGTTTAAGGACTCGCCCCGCGCGGAAGCCCGCTACGAGAACCCCGGGCGCGGCACCGTCGGTACGCCCGGCGCGCTGATCCGCGAAGCCGACCTGATCGTCACATACCACGTCGAGAATGACAAGGATGTGTTCAATCAGCTGCTGACCTCGGACAAGTATTTTGTCTATGACCAGCTCATGGGGGACAAGGGCAAGGCGATCATTGACGAGTGGAAGCACGTCTGGAACACGCTCAAGGACACGCCCTGGCAGACCGAGCCGAAGCGCGTGCTCGAAGAGAACTTCGAGTTCATCAGGTCGCAGCGTTCGCTACGCATCGACAAGCTTGACGACAGGCGTGCGGTGGGCAACTTCGTGACGCACATGCGTTTCTTCTCGGATTACTTCCCCAGGGGCAAGACGCCTTACCCCCGCGGCCCCTGGACGCACGGCTACTACATCAACCACTCGATCTTCTACAGCCTCCCGCCGACGCCGAAGCGCGGGCAGTACTACGAGAAGCCGGATCGGCCCGAGTACTGGGCGAAGAAGCAGGCGGATGCGCACCAGGACGGCTTCAAGTGGTGGGACTACCCGCTCGAGCAGCCCTTCAGTATCCCCAACCGCAAGGGCATCCTGTCGCACCCGGCCTGGCTGATCGCGCACTCCTTGAACTTCCATACGGACCCGATCAAGCGCGGCCGATGGATCCGCGAGAAGCTCTTGGCAGGCCGCGTGCCGGACGTGCCGATCACGGTCGATGCGCTAGTCCCCGAGAACCCGCACAAGACCTTCCGCCAGCGCGTCGAGCAGGTCACGACCCACGACGACTGCTGGAAGTGCCACAAGTACATGAACCCGCTGGGCCTGCCCTTTGAGGCTTACGACGACTTCGGCCGATTCCGCACCGAAGAGCTCATGGAGCACCCGGAGAACCTCATCAAGGCCGGCAACGGCAAAACGACGTTTGATGAGTACCCCACCGCGCCCATCGATATGACCGGATCGCTCTACGGCACGTACGACTCCTCACTCGACGGCGACGTCGACGACCCGTTGCAGCTGATCGATAAGCTGGCCAAGTCCGATCGCGTGAGGCAGTCGTTTATCCGCCACGCCTTCCGCTTCTATATGGGTCGTAACGAGATGCTCTCCGATTCGCAGACGCTGATCGACGCAGACCAGGCGTACGTCGAGTCCGGCGGCAGCTTCCGCGCGGTGATCATCTCTTTGCTGACCTCCGACTCGTTCATGTACCGCAAGGGGCAATAGAGCGGTCTGCTTGCCACGAATTCGAAGCCGGTCTCGCGACAGGTGCAGAGAAAATAAACCTTAATTTGCAGGTGTTTGAACTTCTTTGCGCCAAAGCCCGGACTGATATCGAAAGCGATCAGACGGGCTGCCTGATCGGACGTGTACGCCGCAACCTACTTGTCTCATTGAGTGCAGTACGGTTCGGCTATCTTTTAGGCTGCTGAACCGATTTGTAAAGATGACTGGGCATCAAGTTAGAATGGTCAGATAACTCTACTTGGATTCATGATGTTCGAAGCTAAGGATACAGCGAGATATACGACCGAGACGCTGATGCCGCATGTGTATCAGGCGTTGCGCGAACTAGCGTATCATCGTTTAAGCCAGTATGGGTCTGAACAGTCTTTATCTGGAACGGAGTTGGTCCATGAGGTTTTCCTGCGCCTTAGTAAAGAAGGGGCAGGCCCTAAATGGGTGAACCGAAAGCAGTTCTTCAGTGCGGCGGCCGAGGCGATGCGACGCATTCTCTTGGATCGGATCCGTGCAAAGCAACGCATGAAGCGCGGTGGTGGGCGCGGACGCGTCGATCTAGAGCATGTCGATATTGCGGTAGATAATGAAGACGAGACGCTTCTTGAGATCAATGACGCGCTCGATACGTTGGCTCAGTCAGACCCAGAAAGCGCGGACCTTGTCAAGCTGCGTTTCTTTGTGGGGATGACGCTCGAGCAGATCGCCGACGCAAACGAGGTGTCCGTCCGGACGGTTACTCGGCAGTGGGCTTTCGCTCGGGCGTGGCTGACGGATCATCTAGATGGTTAGTCGAATAAGACGTATCTATAAAACGTAGCGGTAGTGTAAATCTGATGGATGAACAGACGTAATAGCAGGCGAATAGAAGACTCGATATGTCCGATTCAGACCCCTCAACTGTTCTTCGAGAAAAAGCCTTGTTTATGCAGGCCCTCGAGATCCAATCGGGCACGGAAAGATCGGCGTTTCTTGAGGAGCAATGCCCCGACGACCCTGCGCTTCGCTCTCGCGTTGAACGCTTGCTTGTCATCCATGCGGCTGAGGATGGGCCGATCGACCCTTTGCGGTACGGCCGGCTGCATGCCGAGCAGGATCAGCTCACCCAGGAGCTGTTTGAAGAGAGCAGGTTTCTTAGTGAACTCGGGCAGTCGATCCGTCTGCTTGATCGGGATTATGAGTTGATCGAAGAAATCGGGCGCGGTGCTGCTGGGGTTGTGTTTCGTGCTCGTCAGATCAGCCTCAACCGTGAAGTCGCGGTCAAAGTTATTCATGGCTCGGCGCTAGCTTCGGATATCGAGCGCGAACGGTTTCGTGTTGAGGTGGAGGCCGCTGCGGGCTTGAACCATCCGAACATCATGCCGTTGTATGAGATCGGGCGGCACGGCAGCTACGACTACTTCAGCATGCCGTTGATGTCTGGCGGGACCTTGTCGGCTTTGATCAAGAACCGGACTCTGTCACTGCGTGGTGCGGTGACACTGATGGTGACTGTTTGCCGGACCGTCAGTGCTGCACATCAGGGCGGGGTGATTCACCGGGACTTGAAGCCTGACAACATCTTGCTGGATCAGGATGGGGAACCGCATATTGGCGACTTTGGTCTCGCGTACCGCCTCGAGCAGCATCCCGCGCTGACGCTCACCGGCGGGATCATGGGTACGCCGCAGTACATGGCGCCCGAGCAGGCGGATACCCGGATCGCACCCATCACCACCGCGACGGATGTCTACGGCCTCGGCGCGATCTTGTACCAGATGCTGACCGGGAATCAGCCGTTTCGCGATGAGTCGCTGCTGCGCGTTTTGGAACTGGTCAAGACGCAGCCACCACCATCGCCACGATCAATAAATGCCTCGATCGATCGCGACCTCGAAACGATTGTGCTCAAGTGCCTGGAGAAGCGCCCTTCAGCACGCTACAGCTCCGCGGCACTACTTGCTGAAGACCTCGAGGCTTGGCTCGAGAACCGCCCGATTACAGCGAGGCCGGTTTCTGCGCCGTCACGCGTCTGGAAGTGGGCGCACCGCCGGCCAGCGCACGCAATGCTCGCCTTGCTGTCGGTCATTTTTGTTTTAACACTAGGCATCGGCGGGCCTTTACTTGCTCTCCAACAAGCTCGCTACAGGCAAGCCGCAGAGCAATCACAGGCCGTGGCGGAGCAGGCCCAAGTCAACGCCGAGCAGGAGCGGTTGATTGCCGAACAGCAGAAAGAGACTGCAGACCGTGTGGCGTTTGAGAATCGAGCGCTTGCGTATTCCTACAGCACAAGGCTCACTGCCGCGGTCGCCAATACCGATCGCGCGTCGTTAGCTTCTCACGGCATCTTGCGCAACTTGATGCCCTCGCCGGAACAAAGCGATATCAGGGGGTGGGAGTGGTACTACCTCTTTGCTGAGGTATATCTGGGGCAACGAACGTTAAAAGGAAATGGTAAGCCAATCACGGCACTCTCTTTTTCACCAAGCGGGAGACTGCTCGCTCTATCGGAAGAGGGAAAAGACGGCACACGGCTCAGGGATGGCCTGCACGCTGCGACTGTCCGTGACCTCGAAGATCCCGGCGCTACCCACTTGGCTTATCTTTGGCGCGAAGATGAGAACCAACTCATCACGCGATCTGATCAGGGTGTTGTCAAAGTTTGGGGCACAAACTCGGGTGAAATCCTTGCCGAAATCCAAACGAGTCACGCTGTTGTTGATCTTGCGGGATGGAATCGTGACGGCCATCTGGTTGGCCTGACTGATGACAACGCAATCAGGATTTGGGATCTATCCAACCTGTCTTCGATCACCGAGTTGTCGCGAACGCCGTTACCTTTACCAGGTATCCAGCAGGTTTTGATAAGCCCGGATGGAAGCTACCTCTCCGGATCCTCACATCAAGCAGATGTCTACCTTTGGAGGATGGATGGCCTAAAGAACCAGCCCGTGGTCTTCGACGGGCATATCGGGATGATCACCGGCATGGACTGGCACCGTGACAGCAGATGGCTCGCGACGCGATGCGAAAGGGACGTTGTCCGGGTGTGGGAAGTCCCAAATGGGACCCGGCTTCTCAATATCTCCGACCTAGATGAACGTATCACGGCACTCTGTTGGGATCCGAACGGCCTGCAGATGATGTTGAGCGGCGAAGAAGGTTATCTATGGCATCAAAACATGGTGACCGGCAAGCTATTTGGTAGAAAGATTAGCGATACGGCGATTACATCTTTGAGCTGGTGCGGCGTGACACACACCTACGCGATTGGTTTCGCCGATGGCTCAATTGAGATGAATCGGTTTGGATTGCCTAAATCAAAGCGTCGCTTAAATCATAGACCTGGTCAGTGGACATCAATCCATTGGAGCGAAGATGGTTCGGTCTTGGCAGGGACCCTTGTAGATGGCGTACTGACTTATGTCGATGTAGAGACGGGTGATCGTCTTGAAGCCGCTCCCGAGACCACGATTTTGTCGGTTATGCCAGAAGGTTGGCAGCCGCCTGTTTCTTCACCCGAGGTGGTCACATCCGCTTGGCATGAGGCATCGAACCGGATTGTGACGGGTAATGCGGATGGCACTGTTTCTGTTTGGGATGCCGAAAACGATGAACGTTTCGCGCATTTCCAGACGCCTTCCTCGACAGCACCGCTCGTCGCCTGGCACCCGAGTGGTTCCAGGGTCGCGAGTACGGGTGACGATTTTGCTGTTCATCTTTGGGATTGGGAGCTTGGTGAATCCGTCCTGAGCCTTCAAGCGGGGACCCGCCCAGCCACAGAACTGGTCTGGTCGCCTGAGGGGATGCGGCTGGCCGCTGCGATCCGTGGCGGCGCTATTTGGATGTGGGACGCGACCGCGGGCTACCTGATGAACAGGCAGATCGATGAGGGCCAAGACCTGCCTTGATCTCCAAGCAGTGAGCTCTCAGAACGCTCAGCTTGAGGCGTTTGGTACCACATCGATTGCCGCTGCTTAATAGCGAATTAGTGGTATTTATCCTATTTCCTGTCCAACACTTCTCCCGGACGGCGTGCTAGTAAGTGGCGGGCACATTGCACCGCCGACCCACACCAGCGAAGCCAATCCATTGTGCCCCGCGCTTTGCAAACGCCTGCAACCGTAGCCATCACTGCGAGTCGCACCCAAATGACAACTATCCGGAGAATTGTTTTGCACCTCGTACCCAGGACGCTTTTTGAGCCCGCCATTTGTTCCGCCGCCCTGATCGCCTGTCTCTATATGCCCGTCGCAAACGGGGCTGAAATCTACTGGTCCGAGACTAACTCGGACGCGGTCTTCGGCGCTAGTGTTGCCGATGGCAGCAACCAGAGGAAGATCCGCGATCTTGACGACACCGGCCGGGGTGAGCGGAACTACGCCATCACCGCAGTCGCGTTTGCAGATGACCTGCTGTATTTCACCGCTGCCGAGCAGGACCGGATCTACTACGCGAGCACGCTTGGCACCACACCCAGGGGCCAGTTCATCAACCTCGACAACACTTTCGGCGGAACCGACTACCGGCCGCAAGGCATCGCCGCGAATAGTGACTATGTCTTCTGGACCGACCGGGCGACGGATATCGTCTACAGAGCCGATGCAGGCCCGGCTCTAAACCGAACCGGCGCGATGGAGTTGGTCGACCGCTCTGCGAATAACGCAGCCCTGCGAGGAATAAGTGTCTTTGGCGACGACCTTTACTGGACCGATACGAGCGCAGACGCCATCTTCCGAAGTGACCTGAATGGCAACGGCGTTACGCAGTTGATTGATCTTGAAAACATCTTCGGTAATGACAGCTACTTCCCTGATTGGGTCACCGCGACCGATCAGTATCTCTTCTGGTCCGACATCGAAACCGACATCATCTACCGTGCCGACCGCGACGGTAGCAATGCGATTGAATTGATCGATACCAACGCTCAGGCGTCCGACGGCCCGACCGGACTGACCACCGATGGGCTGTTCTTGTACTGGACCACTTTTGCAGGCAACGGCATCGTGGTCGCTACGCTAGACGGTGAGATTATCGATGACCCAAGCTTCACACCTGCGGGTGACCCGACGGTCTCCGGTGTGAATGTCAATGCACTGGCAATCGCATATGTACCAGAGCCGGCCAGCCTGGGGCTGATGGGCCTAGGCTGGCTGGCCATTTTTAGAAGGCGCCGAGACTAATCCTGAATTGTCCTGAGCTTTTCAAAATAAGCATGAGTTTGATACGAACCACAAAACCTATCGGAGAAAACTGATGCGAAGGCTTTATACGCTACGTGTGTTAATTGTCTTGACCTTCTCGCCGCTGACTGTTGCAAGCAACGTGTCCGCTACGACAATCTATGACACGCCAGGCAACTTCGATGTGGTTACTGCTCTTGATGACGTGGTGGTCTCCAACGGGGCGCACGTAACGTTCCTGCCCGGCGGCAGCGCGACCGCTCCACCGACATCCGACTCGTTCGATGGCCCGGGCGTTTTGCTCGAAGCCAATTCGAGCCTGACGGTGGCCGGTGGCACAATCGTCGGCTCCGATCGGATCAGCGGGTCCTTCGGCACCGACACCGGGATCAGGGGGCTGGAAGCCGATGGCAGCACGCTGACCATCTCATCCGGCAGCGTGACCGGTGGCTTCGGGGACACCGCAATCTGGCTCAACGGCGCCGATGTCACGGTCACCGGCGGCACCATCGCGGGTGGTGTCGATAACCAGGGTTTCGGCGGCTTCGCACTAAACCTCAACAACGGTAACATCGACATCTCTGGCGGCGACTTCATCGGGCAGAAGACCACTACCCTCAATTTTTTCCAGATGAGCGGCACGATCAGCGGTGGGTCTTTCACCACACTCGATCAGTTTCAGATTCTCGCCCTCGGCGCCTTCGACACGCCCTCGACGCTCAATATCACCGGCGGCGAGTGGGAACTCGACACTCTCATCTCCGTGGGCGATCTCACCACGATCAACTTCTTTGGTACCGGCTTCCAGATCGAGCCCATCGTGGTCTTTGGCCGCCAGCGCGAGTTGCTCACCGGAACGCTCCAGGACGGCAACGACATCCGCTTCGTGCTGAACGTCTTCGGCGACGACGCCGCGGTCAACCTCGTCCCTGAGCCGACGAGCCTCGTGCTATTGAGCCTGGGTGGCATCACCCTTATCACGCGGCGACGACGAGAGGGTTCTGATCGCCACTAAAACTGATAAAGATACGCACTCGCTTGATTTTGTACTGCTAAACCACTTTTACATTTATGGAGAAGCTCTGATGCTTTATAGAAAATTACTATTAGGTCTTTCGGTCGCCGCAGCGGTTGGCATGAACCATGTCGCCGTAGGCGCCCCGATCACCTACCAGTTCACCGGCTCACTCACCGGCGAACTCGGAACGGACACCCTGACCGACGAGCCGTTTACGCTGACGGTTCAGGCCGATACTGACAACATCACGGCTTT
Source organism: Planctomycetota bacterium (assembly GCA_039188575.1). Classification (GTDB taxonomy): domain Bacteria; phylum Planctomycetota; class Phycisphaerae; order Phycisphaerales; family Phycisphaeraceae; genus JAHQVV01. The sequence continues at coordinate 13,060 of JBCCYY010000038.1, forward strand.
TAGCGATGGCCTAGAGGTGGTCCCGGATTCGAGCACGTTCGAGTTTGCCAACCTCAACGGGGGCACGACGGCCGTTGTCACCTCACCCACCCTGATCTTTGTCAACACCACGTTCGGTACGTTCGGCTTTGGGAATGGCAACGGCCAATTCGATCTGTTCATCCTTGGCGACCCCGCTTTCGCCGCATATGACCTCAGCACGCCGCTGAGTGTCTCCAACCCTACGTTCGCAGACATCCTCGATAACGGGGTCAACGCCAACTCGCCCCTACTCACGGATGTCGGGGAATTGGGGGTTGCGGCGGACTTCGACACGACGCTTTCGTTCAACGCCGTCCCTGAGCCAACCAGCCTTGCGCTGCTGGGCTTGGGTGGCTTAGCTTTATTTGCGCGACGCCAGCGCTGATCGATTTAAAAAGGAGATAATGCTATGAAAAACAAATTCTCTAAGACCTTACTGATCGCGGCTCTAGCCGCAGCCCCGGCACACGCTGATCTATCGTGGACGGTCACCTCGTCCGACGCCAATCAATCGGCGGTGCTGTACATCACGACGGAAGGCACTAGCTTCACGGCCGACGGCACCTACAACCTGCTTTCGATCGATCAGGTCGAGTACGCGTTCGGCCTCGGCAACACACCAACCGCCTTGACGGGGTGGGGCGACATGTTTGGTGCGGCACCGCCACCGTTCGAGCAGGTGCTGACCGGTCAGGTGCAGGTCGCCGGTGGTACAGCGTCGATCTTTGAAGAGTTCCGCGCGTCAGACCCTGCGGGCTCCAACACCGCACGCTCCGGCGTCGCTGGTTCCACCAGTGCCCGAACCAACGGTTCCAGCAGCGACTACGACTTCATACCTACGGCTGTCACGCTCTCGCCAGTGTCTACCGTCTACAACATCGGCACCGTCCCGCCCGGATCGGATTTTGACGTGCCAGGGGCCGTCACCGGTACTCAGGTAGGCGACGGCGATACCGTTCGCGGTGAAGCGTTGATCTCGTCGAGCTTGCTCGGCGGCGATACCCTCGGTTCTTTCAGCCAGCTCAACTTATTCGATGGCGGAACCATCCTCCGCGGCTTTGACGCCGGCCCTTTTGATGGCACCGGCTCGAACATCGAGGTCAATATCACCGGCGGCACTGTCAGCTCCAACTTTAGCGCCCGCGCCGGCAGCACGGTCAACATCTCTGGCGGCATAGTCCGCGAAGGCTTCGCGGCCTCGCCCGGCAGCACGGTCAATATCTCGGGTGGCTCGGTCGGGCAGTTATTCGGCGCCTTCTCACGCTCGGTGATCACTATCTCCGGCGGCAGCATCGGCGGCTTCTTCGACGCTCGGAGTGGCAGCACGGTCAATATCACCGGTGGAACAATCGGTGATGGCTTCGACGCCCAAGGAGGCAGCACCGTCAATATCTTGGGCGGCTCTTTCGGCGAGCAATTCGAAGCCCAATTCAACAGCACGGTCAACATCTCGGGCGGTAGCTTTGGCGATGGCTTCGACGCACGCTCCACCAGCACGGTCAATCTGTTCGGCACCTCGTTCGTCTTGGATGGCGAAGAACTGACCGGCCTCGCATTTAATGAGGCGTTCACGATCACCGACCGGGATGTCACCCTGACCGGCGTACTCGCCGACGGCTCGGCATTCGAGTTCGACCTGAACAGCGTCGGCTCCTTCAGCATTGACTCCATCGATTCATTCAACCCGGGCGCGACACTGACCGTGACGCTGGTCCCCGAGCCATCAAGCCTCGCACTACTGGGCCTGGGTGGCCTGCTCGTCGCACGGCGGCGGCGTGAAGTGCGATCTCTATCATTTCAATCCAATGAAAACCGTATCCAATAAGTGACGGTTTCTCCGAACTTACCCGATTACCACAATTATCGCGATGAACCACTTAGCCGCGGAGTTAGGTACTTGGTATTTCAAGCACTTATGTCAGTCGCGCACCATCCTAACTCTGCCCTGGAAGGGCATAAAATCGGTCCCGAAGCCAGCCCCCAAGCCCCAAGCGTTATGATCCGGGGGCCCGTGCACGCCAGATGCAAAATATGCTCAACGCCGGCGAGGTCAAGAATACGGCCGAGTTGGCCCGGCGTTTAGGGCTGTCTCAAGCGAGGATCACTCAAATATTGAACAAATACCAAGCCCAGACACGATCCTCGCGATGTGGGTTGTCATTGGCTCCAAGGCGATTTTTGTCAATGGAAATAATTTTATATATAAGGGGTTGACAATTATAGACGACTGGTCTAATATTCCGATATAAGGAATGAAAGTTATGAAAGACCACAACACCAAGCAGCGGATCATCGACGCCGGCACCAAGGCGATTGTTGAGAAGAGTTTCAACGGCGTTGGCCTGAAGGAGATCCTTGACTCCGCAGGCGTACCTAAGGGCTCTTTCTATCACTATTTCAAAAGCAAAGAGCATTTTGGCATTGCTGTCGTTGAGGATTCGTCCGAGCACCATCTGTCTTTCACCCGTAAGCTGTTTGTGGACCAAGACAAGACGCCTTTAGAGCGGATCAGGGCCTATTTCGTCGAGGTGCGTGATCACCTGCAAGAACTTGGCAGCCAGCGGCAATGCCTAATCGCTAAGGTTGCCCTGGAAGAGTCCAGGCTCAGTGAGCCGATGCGCAACGCGATTAAAGTCGGCTATGACCAATGGCAGGTGCTGCTAGCAGGTGTGATCCGCTTGGCTCAGGCTGAAAACGAAATCACAAGCGATCTGGATGCAGAACAACTCGCAGCCTTCCTTCAGAACGCTTGGGAAGGGGCCATGATCCGGATGGAAATTGATCGAGACTGCAAAGCCCTGGACGCCTTCATTGACTTGGTCCTGAACCGTATGCTGTCTGTCGAGGCGGCCCCGGCTTGATTTTTATTTACCCAATAACTAGACGACTGGTCTAATACTTAATTAACGATAACCTCTTGAAACACTCACTTAGAAAGAACAACGCCATGAGCACCGCAACCCTCCCAACCGAACAAACCTCATCAACACACACCAGCACGTATGGATTCACCGTCGGGCAGGACACCACTGGCACCGCTCACGCGTTTAGCCAGGCCCGGCTCAACGCCATGCTCGCGCAGGTCCGCGACCGGCAACTACGTTACGCCCAAGAAGGCAACATCGAGGGGTCGGCCGGTTTGGCACAACGGGCGAAGTCGCTGCGTGCGGTCATCGCTGGGGTCACGAGCCGAAGCGCTGCAGCGATTGTCGTCCTCATCATGCTGCCTACCCTCGCATGGGCTCAGCCTGCCTCGCCTGTCCGTACCGGCGAGGTCAGGCAGCAGATGGTTCAGGACCACCGCATGGTGACCGGCAGCCTGCAGGCGGTCTCCCGCTCCAACATCTCCGCACAGGAATCCGGGCTTGTTAACCAGATCCTGGTCAATGAAGGATCGCTGATCTCGAAGGGTGATGTCATCCTGACGCTCGACAGCCGCCGGCTAAACGCTCAGGTTCGACAAGCCGAGGCGGAACTCGCTAACGCCCAGGCTTTAGTCACACAATACGAAGCTGAGTTGAAACTCGCGCGTTTCAATCATGAACGCGAACAAGGCGTCTATCAACGAGGCGCATCAACGGACCAGGAACTCAACGAGCGGGAAACTCAGGTCCAGGTCGGCGAAGCTCAGCTCTCCGCCGCTCAGCGCACCGTCGAACGTATTGAACGCGAACTCGAGCACCTGGCCATCCGCGTCGATGATCTGACCGTCCGTGCCCCGTTCGACGCGCAGGTCGTCGCCCGCCACATCGAGCCCGGCGAATGGATCGACCCCGGGCAAGCGGTCGTGACCTTGGTCTCGACTGGCTTGATTGAAGCACGCATCGAAGTACCCGAACGATACGCTCCAACCGTCATGCAAAAACCTGGCATCATTTTCATTGCTTTGAGCAACGACGGCCGAACCATCGAGTCGGTCAACGTCCGCCCCATCGCGCAAGTCGACCCCAGAGCCCGCACCTTCCAGGTGATCGTGACACTGCAGAACGGTGCCAACGAGTTGGTGCCCGGCATGTCGATCAACGCGTGGGTCCCGACCTCTGATGAATCGCTTGCCTTGGTCGCGCCCAAGGATGCGGTAATCCGTAACGGTCGGGATGCCTACGTCTACAAGGTCAATGCCGGTGACACGAACTCCGCCGAACGTTCTCCGGTCCGCGTGCTCTTCACGCTGGGCGATCAGGTCGCGCTCGCATCGGATGACCTCTCCGACGGTGACACGGTGGTCGTCGAGGGCAATGAACGCCTTTTTAACGGAGCGACAGTGACGCTTGCTAAGCTGCCAACCGCTGCCGAAACCAATTAACCGCAATGCGTCCCGCCCCCCGCTTCGGTCTGTTGAGAGATGGATCGGTGCATTCACCACGAACTAAAGAACCGAGGGTCCAGCCATGAACCGTCTAATTGAACTAGCCGTGAAACAACCGATTACTGTTGCCGTTGCTGTGATCCTTGCGGTACTCGCCGGCGTGCTCGCGGCGACTCGTGTACCGGTGCAAATGACGCCTTCGGTTGATTCAACCGTCATTGCGGTGACGACGTCGTGGGAGAATGCCTCCGCCGCTGAGATCGAGTCCGACGTCATCGAGCAGCAAGAGGAACGCCTTGGCGATATCAGTGGACTCGTCTCAATGACCAGCACCAGCCAGGCTGGCAGGGGGCAGGTGCGTCTCGAGTTCGTGACTGGTACAGACATCGACGCGGCCCTGGCCGAGGTCGATCAGAAGCTCAGTGAGGTTCCCGGCTACCCCGACGGTGTAGATGAGCCGGAGACTGAGGGTGTCGACCCCGAGTCGGTTGACTACATCGCCTGGATCGGGCTTGCCTCGACGGACCCTGACTTTGATGCGACCACGCTGTATGACTTTATGGAACGCCGATTGCGTCCGAGGCTCGAGCGTGTGCCCGGCGTCAGTGAGGTCGGCGTCCGTGGGGCACGCGAAGCAGAGGTGCAGATCTTCGTTGACCCGACCCGCCTCGCGCAACGCGGCATCACCTACGCCCAACTCGTCGAAGCGATTGAACTGTCCAATGAGAACTACTCCGGTGGCCTGCTGCCCGACGGTAAGAACGACATCCGCGTGAGAGCGGTGGGGCGGTTTCACGACCCCGAGACCGTCGGCGATCTGGTCATCCGACGCGACGAGGCCGGCCCGGTCTACCTGCGCGACGTCGCTGAGGTACAACTCGGCTACAAAGAAATGAACGAGTGGGTCCGCGCCCGTGGCGTGCGCATGCCGTTTTTCAATTTCCAGCTCCAGCAAGGTGCGAACCTGCTGGAGACGATGGCGGCGATCCAGGCCGAGGTCAATGAGTTGAACCAGCCCGGCGGCCTACTTGAGCGACACGCCGCTGACCGCGGCATCGATGGCACGCTCGAACTTGTCCAGACCTATGACGCCTCGACGTATGTCGAAGAGGCGATCGCCCTGGTCCGCGGCAACATCCTTGTTGGTGGCGTACTTGCGGTGCTCACGCTCATTCTGTTCCTCCGCTCGCTTCGGGCTATCGGCATTATCGCAATCGCAATCCCGATCTCGGTGATTGCCTCTTTGTCGGTGCTGGTGCTGCTCGACCGCTCGATCAACATCATTTCGCTCGCAGGCATGGCCTTCGCGACAGGTATGGTCGTCGACAACGCGATCGTCGTGATCGAGAATATTTTCCGGCACCTGGAGATGGGCAAGAAGTCGGCGCGGGCATCACTTGATGCGACTAAGGAAGTCGCAGGCGCGGTGGTTGCTTCGACCGCGACGACGCTGGTTGTTTTCGTTCCGATCTTGATGATCCAGGACTCGGCCGGCCAGCTATTCCGCGATATCGCACTGGCGATCATGGCCGCGGTCGGCATCAGCCTGATCGTATCGATCACGGTGATCCCCTCCGCCTCGGCGATGCTGATGAAGCAGCGGAATCCCAAGCCAGAAGACGATTCGGAGCAAGCGAACAAACCTATCCCGACTTCGCGCTTTGGCCTGCTCGCCTCGAAAGCATTCGGCCTCTTCAAGGCGGTCACCAACCTCCCCGCGATCATTGGCGGGATGACCCAGCGGATCACGAGCAGCTGGTTCGCACGCATCGGTGTGATCGCGGCCTTCACTGTTGGCACCCTTGTTGGCATCGCCGCACTACTGCCGCCGCTGGACTACCTGCCAAGAGGTAACCGCAACATCGTCTTTGGCGTGCTCGTCCCACCGCCGGGATATAACCTTGATCAACTCAGCGAGCTTGGTGATCGGATCGAAGAGAACATCCGCCCTGCGTGGGAAGTGACCGATGATAAGTTCGCCGTTGAAGAAGACCTGCGTGGTGCCGCATCACCTGAGGAGGATCAGCGCACGGCCGTGACCACCGCCGATGGGCGAGAGGTGCTCCCTCCCGCGCTAGAGCACTACTTCCTGGTGGCCTGGGACGGCTTGGTCTTCCATGTTGCAATTGCCGAGGACAACAAGACGATCTCCGACGCACTCGCGCTCTTTGACGAATCGGTCGCCGGCGACGTCGCGCCCGATGTCTTTTCCTTCGCCTTCCAGTTCCCGCTCTTCCGTACTGGCGGGCAGACCGGATCGGCGATCAAGATCGACCTGATGGGTGAAGACCTCGACGAGATCAATGCTTCCTCTAGCGAGTTATTGATGGCGCTCATCAACGAGTTCGGCCCCGGCACCGTTCGGCCCGACCCGCCGAACTTTATGCTGCCCAGCCCCGAGCTGCGTGTCACACCGATCGATGAGCGTCTACGCGAAATCGACATGACGCGACGCGACGTCGGTCTCGCGGTCGCGGCCAATGGCGATGGCCACGTCCTGCCACGACAGTTCCAGGTCGCTAGCGAGCTGAAGGACCTTAAGATTATCTCGCCCTCTTCGGTTCAGGACGACCCGATCAGTGCTTTACTCAACGCTCCGATCGCCACGCCAAATGGGTCGGTGGTTGATCTTGAATCCTTGGCCGAGGTCGAACGTATCCGCGAGCCCGACCGTGTCCGCCACGTGGATCGCCAACGCGCTGTGACCCTGCAGTTCACCGCACCCGCAGGTATGCCGCTGCAGGAAGCGATCGAGATCGTGACGCGCATCACCAATGACCTCAAAGATCAAGGCAAGATTGCCCCCGGCATTGAGGTCCAGCAGGCCGGGACCGCGGGCAAGCTCAACGACATCAAGGACGTTCTGCTAGGCGATGGCTCGCTTGTTGGTACCGTCAGCAGTTCGCTGTTCCTAGCCTTCCTGATCGTATATCTCGTACTCGTGGTGCTCTTTCAGAGCTGGACCTACCCCGTGGTCATCATGATCAGCGTCCCGCTCGCAACCCTTGGTGGTTTCATCGGTCTAGCACTTGTTCACGAGTGGTCAGTCTCTGATCCGTATATGCCGGTACAGAATCTCGATGTGCTAACCATACTCGGCTTTGTCATCCTCGCCGGCGTCGTCGTTAACAACGCTATCCTCGTCGTGCACCAAACTTTGAATCTGATGAAGGGTGAGTCTGAGGACATCGGCCAGAAGGTAACTTCGGCAAACGAAGCTATTGCTCTAGCTGTGCGCAGTCGCGTCCGCCCAATCCTGATGAGCACGCTGACCTCGGTCGGCGGCATGCTGCCACTGGTCCTCATGCCCGGATCGGGTAGCGAACTCTACCGTGGCCTCGGCGCCGTTGTCGTCGGCGGGCTTGTGATCTCAACGATCTTCACGCTCGTCCTGGTCCCTGCGGTACTCAGCGTCGTGATTGAGCTCGCTTCATTACTTAAGCGCACAAACTCAGCTGAGTCCGTTGCAGTACCGGCTTAGGATGAGAAACGAGCATAGCCACGCCGAACCTCACCTAATCTAGGCTCGAACAATCGCGTCTGAGCCTATCATAGGAGGATTCATCACGGCTGCTGGCGATCGGCAGTAGGCTAACGAACTAGGTTAAGGCCTAAGCACAGTTGTTCGGTTCCGGACCTATGCGTTGGGTGATTGAAGAGCATGTAGGCCGTATTGGCAAGTCCCGCTCGATCTGTAAACATACCCGACAACTCATGGTTCGGATGGCTAAGGGGAATCCGGGTTGCCTGCTTTAGGCTCACTCGATAGTCATCCAGGAGTGACATCGAGAATCGAGTGCAAGGCTTGTATTGTTGCCCCCGTTCGCTTGGCCCTCTGTTCTGGCTTGTAGAGGTAGGTTCCAACCAATGCGCCATCGATGACAAGCAGTAGTAGTTCCACTTTTTCTTCCGGAATGCCATTTTCTTCTGTCATCCGCTTGCAGATTTGTTCGCGATGCCGTGTCAATACGAGACGCAATGCAGGGGCTAGTGCGACTGCGGCAATGATGACCGCAATCAATTCGCCTTTCTCCCGTAGGTCGCGGGTTACCATCTCGACGAATGCGTCGGTGAAGCGTATGCCCCCGGCTAGGCCAGCAGCATGTCGTGTTGCTCAATCAGCAAGGTTTCGAAGCGGGCACGGAGTTGGTGCTTCTGTTGGTCCATTAGGGGTTGGTCGCACGGATGGGTTAGGGGACAAGAAAATTAGATAAATTCTTGCTCGCTCGCAGATGAAACGGCTCTTCGCAGCGATCATTGCTTGTCGGGCACGCAGGAGGCCTTTTTGGCGGATCATCTGAACAAAAAACCGCCTCCGTGGGCGGTTTTTTGTTAAGTGGTTCGAGTCCACTTATGTGCAACTCCCCCGGCTGGACTCGAACCAGCAACCTGCGGATTAACAGTCCGACGCTCTACCGATTGAGCTACAGGGGATTGGGTAATGAAGCTGAGTTGTCGAGCCCAAAATTTTAGCACAACCCAGCCGTTGAGCAAGTCTGAGCTAGACCAAGCCAGCGCGATCGCACCGGACCGCAGCTGTGAATAGGGGGCATCCTGCTTGGGGTATCGACGGGGCGTGATGATGGTGTTTCCAGCCGGTCAGACGGGGCCCTTCGTGGTGTGCGCACAGCGTAAAGGCTGCCAAACTATCGTTTGCAGCCTTGGCCGGTCACACGAGGCAAAGACGCGATGGGCCGTGCGGGTCATTGCTGGACCGGCCTGTGAGATCGTACTTTAGTCCCGGAGGATGACGACGTCGGCCGGGTCGACCTGGCAGGTGACGGACTCACCCTCGTTAGCGGGTTGGGGGTTGAGTTCGAAGGCTTTGAGCTCGTGGTCCGCGACGCTCAGGCGGTGCTGCGCCAGCGAGCCGAGGTAGATCAGGCGGGTCTGCTTGGCGGCGAAGGTGTTGGGTTTGCCGTTGGTCTGTGCGGCATCTACGAGGTGGATCGCCTCCGGCCGGATCGAGCAGGTCACCGCTCCGCCTTTGGGCAGGTCGTCGGGGAAGACGGATGACGCCAGCGTGCCGAAGGGCGTGTTGAGCATGATCTTGTCGCCTTCGGTGCCCGCGACCTCGCCGGGGATGAAGTTGGTTTCTCCCAGGAAGTCGGCGACGAATCGGTTGGCGGGCCTGCGGTACAGCGTGGTGGGCGGCCCGGCCTGGACGACCTTTCCCATGTTGAGCACGGCGACCTGGTCTGCCATGGATAGCGCCTCGTGCTGGTCGTGCGTGACGTAGACACCGGTGATGCCCGAGGCTTTGCACAGGTCGCGGATCTGCTGGCGCATGTCGAGGCGGAGCTTGGCGTCGAGGTTCGATAGCGGTTCGTCGAGCAGCAGCACGCGCGGCTTGATCACCAGCGCACGGGCCAGGGCGACGCGCTGCTGCTGGCCGCCGGAGAGTTGGTTGGTCTTGCGTTCTGCGTAGGGGGTGAGCTGGACCTTGGCGAGCGCTTCATCGACACGCTTGGCCATCTCTGCCTTGCCGATCTTGCGGACCTCGAGCCCGAAGCGGACGTTCTGCCGGACGGTCATGTGCGGCCAGAGCGCGTAGCCCTGGAAGACCATGCCGGTGTCGCGTTTATTGGCGGGCATGTGGGTGACGTCGTCGTTGCTGAACTTGATGGTCCCGGCGGTCGGGTCGCTGAAGCCCGCGATCATACGCAGCAGCGTCGTCTTGCCGCAGCCCGAGGGGCCGAGCAGGAAGAAGAGATCGCCCGCCGGGATATCCAAGTCGATCTTATCTACTGCGGTGGTTTCGCCGAAGCGTTTGGTCAGGGCTCGCAGGGTAATCGGTGTCACAGCACAGACAGCCTAGCGAGGATACGGCGCGTGGTCTAGGGACCACAGAAAATATTAGTGAATGACTATGATGATTTGATGGCTGATCGATCAGAACAGTACATTGGCAGCCTGCTTGGCCTAGGCTTGGCTGATGCTTTGGGGGCGCCGTATGAAGGGTGGTCGACAGAGTCGTCACCTTGGAAGCCAATGCCGATGACACGCCGGGGTACGTTGCTCTACACCGACGATACGGATATGGCCATCGGTTCCGCTGAATCGATTGTTGCTTGTGGTGCTTTTTCTGTAGATCACATGGCCCTGCATTGGGCAAAACGAGCGGAACCCGCTCGGGGCTATGGCGGGGGTGCTATCCGATGCCTGGAAAATATTACCCGGGGCATGCCTTGGAGGGATGCGAGATTTAGCATTTACAAGGCCGGCTCTTATGGCAATGGCGCGGCGATGCGCGTCGCGCCAATCGCTCTACTTTTTGCAAACGACAAAGATGCGCTTGATGATGCGGTTCGGCTGGCCAGTTCAGTAACCCACGCTCACCCAATCGGTATCCAAGGCGCTTTAATCATTGCACATGCTATCGCAGCGGCACTCAAAACGAATGACGGTGAGGCAATATTCGCCGAGGTAATGGAAGAGCCTTGGGATACAACACACGAGCAGCGTATGAATATTGCTTATGGGATGCTCGGTGAAATACCAGACCATAAAGAAGTCGCATCGGTACTTGGTAATGGGATCGGTGCTCACGAATCCGTAACAAGCGCTTTGCTCATTGCCTGTTCTTTTATTGACCGTCCTTTTGCGGATATGTTTGGCTATATCGTTTCGGTCGGCGGCGATGTAGATACCATTGGCGCCATGGCGGGCTCTGTATGGGGGGCCGCTCGAGGTTGTTCAGCCCTGCCTGATCCTCCGTTGTCGTTTTTAGAGGATATGGAGACACTAAAGTATCTTGCGTTAGCGATTTACCAGCTTGCTTCCTAAGTCCACGGCCACGAACTGATAGGAATAGATATGGCCCGATTCTTGTTCTTTGCTTTCTTCTTTCTTCTTCTTGGCTGTGTTTCGAACCAGCCCGATCCTGAAACACTTCATGTGTCCGCGATCCAGGCCGAGCTCGATCAGATGATGCAGGCCTCCGCAGTGGCGTGGACCGCTGACGACCTGGACGGGTTCATGCGGGCTTTCCACAACAGTGAGGACCTGGTCTTCGCGATCCCCACCGGCATCACGCGGGGCTGGCAACCGCTCAAGGAGCGTTACGCCCCCTCGATCGTCAAGTCCAATCTCTGGTTCACGGACATCGAGACGACCGTTATCACTGCCGAAACCGCACTGGTCTTCGCCCGTTTCCATAACGTTATGAAGGAGGATGGGTCGTATTCAACTGGCTTGACCACGCTGCTGTGCGAAAAGATCGGCGGCAACTGGGTGATTGTCCACGACCACTCGTCGGGCCTGCCTAAGGGTACGCCACGCAAAGACCCGTGAGTCTTATTGGAATTCCGTTACTGCCTGTTGCAGTAGATCGTAAAGCGCTTCGGTCCACGTCGGCATGTTCTCGCTCGGCGTAAGCGGATTGGTGTGCGGGTTGTACGGCAGCAGGATGACTTGCACGTTTTCTTTGCCGACCGCTGCGACGAGTATGAAGAGCTCCTCGATCGAAGGATCGCCCATCGCGAGGCAGCCGATCGATGCGGCCTTGCCATGGATGAAGATGTTGTTGCCGGGCTGGTACCGGCCTTCTGCTTTGGCATGTTTCAGATCAAAGGCGTTGGGGTAATTCACCTTCATCGAGAGGTGGTAGCTGCTGTTGGGGTTGAGTCCTTCGATCCGGTAGATGCCTTCAGGGACCTGGCGATCGCCCTCGCGCAGTTTCGGCCCGGCGACGCCACTCGCCGCGAGGATGGGGTACGTGTGGATCAGCGCCCAGCCGCTGTCGGTTTCGCGAGCCCACACTTCGAGCAGTTTCTCTTCTTTGAGCCCGATGAGGGCCAGCTCGCTCGGCGGGTATGCAATCCCCGCGGCTTCGAAGTGCGGCCGGAGTCTTGCCTCGGCTTCCGGGCCGTATTGGTTGATGACATCCTGCACGCTTCGCCCACCGGTGAGTTTGACGTAGTAAGGGTTCCACAGGGCGCGCGCGAAGATGCCTAGCAGGCCAACTATCACCACCAAAAGAACGCAAGACAAGCCGACGCGCTGTTTTGTTGTCATGGCACCAGTGCCCCGGCAGCCTGATCATCCATGATCTTGACCAGCTCGTTCTGCAGTTGGCGGACCATTGCGCCGGAGATGTTGCGGGCCTGGCCCAAGCCGTGTCCATTGACGAGGATCGAAAACGCCAGCACGCGGGCGGTGTCGTTGGGGCCCGCATCGGGGTAGACGAGGTAGCCGGACAGCGCGCTGACGTGGTTGATCGTGCCGGTCTTGGCGTAGATATCTGCAATGAGTTTTTCATCATCATCGACGAAACGTTTGAAGAGCGAACCCTTCTCACCCGGCGTTGCCATCGACGCGAGGAACGGGCGGAAGTCGCTGCCCGTCGCCTGTACGCGCAGGACCTCGACGAGTGCCCGTGCGCTGACGCGATTGTCGCGTGATAGGCCCGAGCCGTCGGCGAGCTTGATCGATGCGGCCAGCGTCGGGTCCTTAATCTTCTCGGCGAGGTAGTCGCGCACCGCGGCGGCACCGTTCTCAAAGGTGCCTGGTGCGCCGGTCACCGCGTGGCCGGAGCGCTTGAGGATCGCCTCGGCGTAGAGGTTCTGCGAGTCCTGGTTGACACGGTTGAGCACCGCCTGCAGCGTCGTGTTGATCTTGTGGAGCACCTTTCCATTGGGCAAGCGCTGGTCGTCGGCGGGGCGGATGACCTCGTTGACGCTGATGCCGCGTTTCGATAGTTCGTGCTTGAGGACCTCGCCAAAGACCAGGGCTGGGTCGTGCATGGCGACGTACCGCTTCTGTGTGTTGCGGATGGTGCCACGGAAGGACAGGCGGTTGTTATCAGCGCGGGTGATAATATCCCACTGGTCGGCCCGGCCGGTGCGCAGCCGCATCTCGGTCTGTATGAACGGGCCGAAGGGGTAGACGGTGACACGGGCGTCTTGCCCGTTGCGGGTCGGGCTGGCACGGACGTCGAAGCAGTTGTCGTTGAAGTTGACGCCCATGACCTGGGCGGCCCACCAGTTGTGCAGCTGGTTCTTCTTCCAGGTCGGGTGGACGCGCTGGTCTGGGCCGGATTCGAAGACGCGGTCATCGACGATGAGATGCCCAAACTGGTCGAGCCCGGTTTTCTCGATGGCATCGACCCACCAGCCGATCATCTGCTCGACGTTGTAGCCGGCGTCTTCTAGGACGTTGGGTGAGCCGAAGGCCGGGTCGCCGTCGCCGTGTACGACTAGGGCGGGTAGCCCATCACCCGCGGGCGATTCTTTATCGCTGAGCAGCTTGAGCTTGGTTGTGAAACTGAAGTCCTTGCCGAGCGTGTGCAGGGCTGCTGCGGAGGTGACGAGCTTCATATTTGACGCGGGGATCATCTCCCGGTCGTCCTCTATCTCCGTGAGCAGCAGGTGCTGGCCGATATCCATCACGCAGATGGAGACCTGCGTACCGCGGAGGTCGGCGTTCGCGAGGTGATTGAGCAGGGCCGACTCCATCTCGGCGGCGGCATCGAGCCGCGGTAGCAGGGCGGTGACAAAGAGCGCCATGATCCACAGCCGGCGGCCTGCGGACGCCGGGCGCGGATGGGGTTGCTGCAGTGTTTGGATTGAGTTTTTCATCGCATCACTCAGGTTGTTTTCTTGTCTGGCGTCCGTAGACCGCCGGCTATGGTTGTTTTTTGTGGGTCTCTGGACTGTATCGGCGTGATCGTGGCCGACACCTATGAAAAAACCCACGCGTTGGGCGTGGGCTTGATTCAGACGCGTTTGCCGACGGGTTTTTACTCGGCAGGGACTTCAAAGCCTTCTGGGACTTCGAATTCTTCTGGGACTTCGAAGTCGTCGGGGAACTCGGCGTCTTCGCCGCCGCCACTAATGTTGATACCACCGCCGCCGGGGCCGCCGTTCTTCATGTCCTCTCCCATCACAATGACCCATTTACCATCGACTTTCTCCAGCTCAAAATCCTCAGCTTTTGAGTCTCCATTGCCGTTGGTCACCGTGGCGGTGACTTTGGCAGTGTCACCGTTGATCTCTTCTTTATCGATCGTGATGCTTTTGATACCACCACTCTCTTCTGCTTCTTCTTTCATCTGCGTGGCCATCTTGTCGATCATGCCGCTGCCTAGTGTTTTCTCAAGGTCGGGGCAGAGCTCTTTCATTTTTTCTGCATCGCCGGCTTCCATTGCGCGTGCAAACTCAGTGACCGTGTCGCCGGGAGAGGCGCCGCTGCCGCCGCAGCCGATAAGTGTGAACGAGCAAACAAGTAGCAGTGTGGTGAGGAGTTGCTTCATGATTTTTCCTTTTCGTTGGAGTGGTGCCAGATCGCTTCTAGCGTGTCGCACTGGGTAAAAGCGTTAGGGAGGATCACCGGCCCATCCACAATGGGCATTGAGACATTCCGAAAGATTGTATCAGGCCATTCCAGACCCGCGTGCCGGTAGGCTAGGTAGACCAACTCGCTGCAGTACATGGTCTGATGTTCATCGATATCAAAGTTGCTATCGAAAGGAATGCCCTGCTGGGCACGCTCATAAGCATAGTCGCAGGCGTCTTGAGCCAGCATCAAAGCGTCTGAATGTTCCGCTTTGACGCGCAGGACTTGTACCGACACATAGCCACGCTCGGAGAGAAACAGCGACAGCGGTATGCGGGCAACGCGATCGCCGAAACCGCCATCGCCCGCACCAGCCGGCGCGGCATGGATGACGAACAGGCCTTCGGGCGTGACTTGGATGATGCCAACGTGCGAGTAATGGTTGTTCTCAACGAGCGACATAACCATCCGGCTCTGCAACGAGACACCACCTGCCACGATGATATCACCCGATCTGAGTTCGACATGATCCGGCAGGGTGATCGGTTCGACGCGGGTGGGGTCTGTCGCGCGTTGGATAGACCAGCCTGCGTAGGAGCCGCCGATGATCATCAGGCAGGCGACCAGCGCGACGGATTTTTTCCAGCGGCGGTTGAGTAGGTTGCCCCCTTTGAGCTTCATGGTAATCATTGTACCGACGTAAGTCTCTCAGCCATGTGAAACTGTCATGAGGGATTCGTAGTGCTGCGCATAGTCCTGGTGCATCCGATCGGCGGTGAAAGCTTGTAACAGCCGTAGCCGACCGGCTTTGCCCAGCGTCCGTGCGGTGTAGGGGGCGTTGGGCAGCAGCTTGAGGATGGACTGGGCGATGGCCTCAATATCCCTCCGCGGCGCGAGCAGGCCGGTTTCGCCATGGATGACAGTCTCGGGGTTGCCGCCAACGTCGGTCGCTACGATGGGCTTGCCAGCGGCCATGGCTTCGAGCAGGGTGACCGATAGGCCCTCGCTGAGGGAGGTAAGCACGCAGAGGTCGGCCGCGGGGATCAGTTCCCGCGCATTCTCGACTGCGCCGGTGAAGTGGACCGCATCTTGCAGGTTCAGCTGCTCAACGAGTTGTTTCAGCTTGTTCCGCTCTGGTCCGTCGCCAATGAGGACTAGCAAAGCGTTTGGCATCTTCGCGTGGACAATCGACCAGGCGCGGAGAGCGGTGCCGTGGTCCTTGACCGGGTGTAAGCGTGCGACCTGCATCACGACCGGTCGATCGTTGTCGATGGCGAGTAACTGACGCGCCCGAGTTCGATCAGCTTCATCGGGTTCTGGCCCCGGCTCGATGCCGTTATGCACGATGGCGATCCGTTGCCCCGGGAGCCCCTCATTCTTGATGAGTGCTTCCTTGACGAATCGGCCTACGGCGGTGATTTGGTCGGTCCGTTTGAGTAGTAGCTTGTTCGCTAGGACGCGCTTGATAGACCGTTTGTCGGGGTAGTGTCTGCCGTGCTCGGTAAAGAGGATCGGCGGGTGCTTGCCGAACAGGCCGCGCGCCATCGCGCTGTAGAAGAAGGGGGTGTACTGGTGGGCGTGGACAAGGTCGGCATGGTGATGGTGGAGGCGGTCGTTCAGGCGGCGGGATGCTCCGTGATCCAGGCCGGGCTTGCGATTCAGCGATTCGACGACGAATCCATCTTCGGCCAACGCCTCGGCCAAAGGCCCGAGGCCATCGAGGCAGAGAAACACAAAATCGAAACGCTCCCGCAGGTCGCACGCCAGCCCCGCCGCGAGCACTTCGGCCCCCGCCCGGTCCAGGCGGTGCAGCACGTGCGCAATCATGGGGCGGGGTTCAACCATGCTTCTAATCGTCGGCCTTGGGCTTTCAGATCGATTACCGAACCCGCTATCTTGAGCATAGTTCATGGTTTACAACGTTTCTTTTAACTCGCGCGTGCCTTGACCAGGATGATCAGGTATAATTAATTAAGCTCTAAACAGTATTAAATTAACTTATTGAAAGGGTCGTCCCGTGGTTGGGCCGATGCAAACCATCCGTCTGTTCGTTGAGGTCGCTCGTTGCCGCAGCTTCTCTAAAGCTGCGGCGATGTTCGGTATCAGCCAGTCGGCTGCGAGCCAGCGTATCGGGCAGCTTGAGCGTCGCCTAGGTGTCAAGCTAATCGACCGCTCGGTCCGGCCTTTTGAACTGACCCAAGCTGGCGAGCTCTACTTGGTTGGGGCCACCGACACGCTCAACCGCTTCGACCGGATGGAGCGTGAAGTCAGCTCGCTTGGTCTCAGCAGCGAACAACTCGATGGCACGGTCCGAGTCGCCGCAATCTACTCCGCGGGTATCGATCTTCTCAGCCAGTTGCGTGACCGCTTCGTCAGCGAACAGAAGGATGTGCAGGTCGAGTTGAACTACCTCAAGCCTGATCATGTTCACCAGGCGGTCCTCGATCAGCAAGCAGACCTGGGTATCGTCTCGTTCCCCGACCGGTTTGCCAGGGTCGTTGTCCAGCCGCTGCGTGAAGAAGCGATGGCTGTTGTCTGCGGCCCTGACCACATACTCGCGGATCGTAAGACCGTTGCGGCTAACGAGTTGACGGGACTGGAACAAGCCGGGTACGACGCGGACCTGCCTATCGCCAGGCACCTGACCCGCTATCTGAAGGACCAGGGTGCGTCGCCGATTGTCTCGCACCGCTTCGACAATCTGGACACGCTGAAGTCGGCGGTCGGGGTAACGGACCGTTTCGCGATCATGCCGGTGCGGTGCGTACAGCGTGAAGTCGATGCCGGGTCGCTCCGGGCCATCCGTTTGACACCTAAAATGACTCGTCCGCTCGGCGTGATCACGCGGACCGGCACCGAAGACCTTAGCCCTGCCGCAAAGGCGTTCCTCAAAGAGCTGATACGAACCGCTGGGCCGACCTCCGGGCAGCCGCCTGCCCCGCCTCGAAAACCCGCCGATACCTCTCGCTCATAGCCGCCGCCACCCGCCAGGCCCAACCCCAATCTAGGCCCGGCCCCAAGGCAAGCCGACACGCGGCAACGATAACCCAAGTAACTCGCCCAATGCGGCCAAGCCCGCCCAGAGCATCCATCCCCTGACGCATGCCCAAGCCATCGCCCTCCCAACCCGACACCACACGCCTGACTGCACCCAAGGCCCAGGGGCTCTACGACCCCGCCAACGAGCACGACAACTGCGGCGTCGGCTTCATCGCCAACGTCAAGGGCCAGCGCTCCCACGCGATCGTCGAACAGGCCCTGACCATGCTGTCGCGCATGGACCACCGCGGCGGCTGTGGCTGCGAGTCCAACACCGGCGACGGGGCAGGCATCCTGACGGCGATCCCCAACAAACTGATGCGCAAGGTCGCACGGCAGGATCTTGGTGTTGAATTACCCGAGCTGGGTGAGTACGCCGTGGGCAATATCTTTCTGCCAACGGATGAGCGGCAGTATGCCTTTGCCAAGAAGACCTATGAAGACAAGCTCGCCGAGTTGAACCTCAAGGCGCTCGGTTGGCGTACGCCCCCGACCGACCCCGTCGGCGCGGATGTTGGCCCCACCGCGCTCAAGTCTATGCCCAAGATCGAGCAGCTGTTCGTCGCTTGTGAGCACGGTATGGACAACGACGCGTTCGAGCGCGCCCTTTACCTCGCCCGCAACCGCACGATCAATGAGCTGCAGCACGATGACAGCGCGATCGAGGACGGCAGCTTCTACGTTTGCTCACTCTCCTCGCGCACGATTGTCTTCAAGGGGCAGCTCACCTCGTCCCAGGTCCCTGCGTTCTATACCGACCTCCGTGACCCGGACTACACCTCGCACCTGGCGATGGTGCACTCGCGCTTCAGTACCAACACGTTTCCGAGCTGGGACCGCGCGCAGCCCTGCCGGATGATGAGCCACAACGGCGAGATCAACACCGTCAAGGGCAACCGCAACTGGACTGCGGCTCGGCAAGGCCTGATGGGTTCCAAGGTCTTTGGTGGCGACCTGAAGTTTCTGTTCCCCGTGATTAACCGCGAGGCATCCGACTCCGGTGCGTTCGACAACGTACTCGAGATGCTCTATATGAACGGGCGTTCGCTGTCCGAGGCGATCATGATGATGATCCCCGAGGCGTGGGAAGGCCATGAGCAGATGAGCCTGGCCAAGCGCGCGTTCTACCAGTACCACGCCAACCTCATGGAGCCATGGGACGGCCCGGCATCCGTGTCGTTCACCGATGGCCGGGTCATCGGCGCATGCCTGGACCGCAACGGCCTGCGTCCCTCGCGTTACTACGTCACGCACGACGACCGCGTCATCATGGCCAGCGAGGTCGGCGTCGTCGATATCGAGCCGGAGAACGTCAAGTCCAAGGGCCGGCTCGAGCCGGGCCGGATGTTCCTGGTCGACTTCGATCAGGGCCGGATCATCCCAGACGGCGAGGTCAAGGATGCGATGATCCATGCTCGCCCGTATCGCGAGTGGCTGGCCGAACACCAGTTGAAGCTGGACGACCTGCCCGGTGCTGCGCCGAAAGCAGAAGAGGCCAGCACGGACGAGCCGGTCCGCATGAACGAGAGCGGTATCGAGCCCGAGCTGTTACGGAAGCTGCTCGCGTTCGGCTACACCAGCGAGCACCTGCACATGCTGCTGCTGCCGATGGTCCGCAGCGGCAAAGAGGCGCTGGGCTCGATGGGCAACGACCAGGCCTTGGCTGTGTTGTCCGACAAGCCGCGCCTGCTCTACGACTACTTCAAGCAGCTATTTGCGCAGGTCACCAACCCGCCGATCGACCCGATCCGCGAGGCCTGCATCATGGCGTTGGACACGTACCTCGGGCCCGAGGGCAACGTGTTAGACACGACGCCAGGGCAGTGCCAACGCCTGCACCTACGCTCGCCCATGCTGACCAACCCGCAGCTGGATGCGATCAAGCAGCTGACCGATACCGAGTACCACGGCTGGTCCAGCGCGGTCATCGACACGAGCTACGACGCCTCGGCGAACGATGACGCCGCTGCCCTGCAAGCAGCTCTCGATCGTATTTGCGATGAAGCAACGCACGCGATTGAGACCGGCATCCCATTGATTGTGCTGTCCGACCGCGCGGCCGGTCAAGACCGCATGCCGCTGCCCGCGCTGCTCGCCGTCGGTGCGGTGCACCACCACCTGGTCCGTACCGAGTCGCGCACCAAGGTCGGCATCGTCCTCGAAACCGCGGAAGCTCGAGAGGTGCATCACTTCTGCACGCTGCTTGGCTACGGCGTCGATGCGGTCAACCCGTACCTCGCCTACGAAGCGTTGCATGCACTTCGCGACCAGGGCGTCGTCGACAAGAACAAGCACTGGTCCAACGACAAACTCGTGCGGAACTACATCAAGGCTGTGGACTTCGGCATCAAGAAGGTCATGTCCAAGATGGGCATCTCGACAGTCGCGAGCTACCGCGGTGCGCAGATCTTCGAGTGCCTCGGGCTCAACAGCCAGGTGATCGACCGCTGCTTCGATGGGACGGCGTCACGTCTTCAGGGAGCGGGCTTTGAGGTGATCGCCGAGGAGGTCCGCCGGCGGCACACGCTCGCCTACCCGCACCGCGACACCAGCAAGGCCGGTCAAACCGTGCCCGCACTGCCGAACCCCGGCGAGTACCACTGGCGGCCCGAGGGCGACGCGCACGCCTACAACCCGCAGGCGATCGCGTCGCTTCAACTCGCTGCACGCAACAACGCACGCGGTGCGTACGACCAGTTCGCCAAACTGTGCAACGAAGACGCTGCGCGTCGTGCGACGCTGCGTGGCTTGTTGAAGATCAAATCTCTGGAAGAGCCCGAGCAGGTCCCGCTGGATGAGGTCGAGCCCGCCGCCGAGATCGTAAAGCGCTTCCGCACCGGCGCGATGTCGCTCGGTGCCCTCAGCAAAGAAGCCCACGAGACCCTCGCCCTCGCGATGAACCGCATCGGCGGGTATTCCAACTCCGGCGAGGGCGGCGAGGACCCCAACCGCTTCGCGCTCGAGCAGTACGGCGACGGCACGACCAAGTCCAAGCGTTCCGCCATCAAGCAGATCGCCTCGGGTCGGTTCGGTGTAACGAGCTACTACCTTGCCAACGCGGATATGCTCCAAATCAAGATCGCCCAGGGCGCTAAGCCCGGCGAGGGCGGCCAGCTGCCCGGCTTCAAGGTCAACGACTACATCGCCAGGCTGCGCTACTCCACACCAGGCGTTGGCCTGATCTCCCCGCCGCCACACCACGACATCTACTCGATCGAGGATCTCAGCCAACTCATCTTCGATCTGAAGAACGCCAACCCCTCGGCCAACGTCAGCGTCAAGCTCGTCGCGGAGGTCGGCGTCGGGACGGTCGCGGCCGGCGTCGCCAAGGCCAAGGCCGACCATATCCTCGTGTCTGGTTTTGATGGCGGCACGGGCGCGTCGCCGTTGACCTCGATCAAGCATGCGGGCCTGCCATGGGAACTTGGCGTCGCCGAGACGCACCAGACGCTGGTACTCAACGACCTCCGCTCGCGTGTCCGGCTTGAAACCGATGGCGGGATGCGAACCGGGCGCGATGTTATCGTCGCCGCTTGCCTCGGTGCCGAGGAGTACGGCTTCTCGACCGCGCCGCTTATCGCGACCGGCTGCATCATGATGCGCAAGTGCCACCTCAACACCTGCCCGGTCGGCGTCTGCACGCAGGACCCGGTCCTTCGCAAGAAGTTCACCGGCCAGCCCGAGCACGTGATCAACTACCTGTTCCTCGTCGCCGAGGAAGCCCGCAAGTACATGGCCGGGATGGGCATCCGGATGTTCGACGAGTTGATTGGCCGTGTAGATCTGCTTGAGTCGGGCAAGGCGATCGAATACTGGAAGGCGGACGGCCTAGACCTCACGATGCTGCTAACGCCCGCTCAGAAGCCCGCGCACCGTGAGAACGTCGGCGTCCGCAAGCTCATGGAGCAGGACCACGCGATCGACGAGCAACTCGACGTGAAACTGATCGAGCACTGCCAGCCCGCGATCCATGATGCACAGCGGGTCGACTACGCCGGGCCGATTACGAACCTCGACCGCGCAGCGGGGACCATGCTCTCCCATGAGGTCAGCAAGAAGTGGGGTGATGACGGCCTGCCCGAACACACGATCACGCTCAACCTGCGTGGCAGTGCCGGCCAATCTGTTGGTGCTTTCCTGGCCGGCGGGATCACGCTCAACGTCATCGGCGACGCAAACGACTACGTCGGCAAGGGGCTTTCTGGCGGCAAGCTGATCGTCCGCCCGCCGAGCGCTTCAACATTCCATGCGGAGGAGCAGATCGTCATTGGCAATGTCGCCTTGTACGGCGCGACCAAAGGCGAGGCGTACTTCCGTGGCATGGCCGCAGAGCGTTTCTGTGTCCGCAACTCCGGTGCCCGCGCGGTGGTCGAAGGTGTCGGCGACCATGGCTGCGAATACATGACCGGCGGGCGCGTCGTCGTCCTCGGTCCGACTGGCCGTAACTTCGCCGCTGGGATGTCCGGCGGGATCGCCTACATCTGGGACCAGCACGACGAGTTCCTCGAACTCGTCAACCTCGAACTCGTCGAGCTCGAAGACCTCAGCAACCCGGAGGACGAGGTCGAGTGCCGGCACATGATTGCGCAACACGCCAAGCAGACCGGCTCGACCGTCGCCCAGAAATTACTGGACAACTGGGCCAAGACCCGCAACCAGTTCGTGAAGGTCATGCCGGTCGACTACCGCCGTGTGCTGCAGCAGCAGAAGAAGAAAGCCGCCGCCCCCGAGGTCGGCCACGCGTAGTTACTCTAATTTGTCCGGAGATTCGTAATGGCTAAAAAAAAACCGAAAAATTTGATACATAACAAGTTGCCCCATAATGGAATCGACTTTACAAAAAATGGAATAGATCATAACAACCTTTTTTCTTTGATCCGATGCTGGAATGATTTAAGAGAGAAAGCTAAAGAACAAGGTATAAACTTGAGGATTTATTTCCGAGGCGAATATGAAAGCCACCCTAGAGATAAGCCCAACGATATATACAAGCTGCAGCCCGCGCTATTGCGAAAAGATAATTTAACTAAGATGGAAGATAGTTGGTTTAAGCTTGGAGAAAATGGTAAAGATATACATGATTTAGAGGTCCGTGTCTTTGAGCGCTATAAGAGGTACACGGCTCATTTAATTGAAGAAACAGGCGAGTTTGCCGGTAGATCTCTACAAAATCTTGAGATTCTATGTATGGCACAACACCATGACTTGCCAACTATGCTGCTTGATTGGTCATTAAATCCATTTGTCGCATTGTATTTTGCGTTAACTGGTGCAACAGGAGATTTACACCCACGGTTGTCACGTCTTTGGGTAATGATACTTAAGCAAGATTCTGAACGAGTTGACAGGACGATTCACTTAGAACAGACTCGATACTTACACCCACATGACCACATAGTCGATTTGGCGCTAGAGTCTGATGGAGAACCGTGGACCTTGAGAACTGGCGAAAACCAATTAGCAGGTTTCACTGGTAATGGTCAGCGATTCAACGCATGGCATTGGTTTAAACAAGCTCCATTTATTGTAGTACCGCTTGTATTTACAAAAAGAATTGCTGCGCAGTCCGGTCGTTTTGTATACTGCTCAAATTTATCTAGTTCAGAGGATCGTTTAGATAAAATTATTACTCGTCATCATCTCTCTGAGGATAATAGATGGCAGCCGTTAGATATTGTGAACCCAGATAGTAATACACTTTCGATTTTAGAGCCATATAATTTCACTAATTATAGTGATTTGAGTGACAATTCAAATTCTTTTCAGCAATTAATACCCACGGAAATATGTAAAGAGAATTGGTCTGACTATCTCGCACCCGGCGTTTCGAACACGGTACCACTTCACACTCTGGAAGGAGACGTTGGGCAGTCCCCTTGGGCAAGATTACTGTGTTATCCAATTAATACACTGAGCACAAAGCAACATCTTTTATCAACTTTAGATACGGTTGGATTCCATGCTGGCCGATTGTTCCCCGATTTATCAGGATGGGCAAAATATATAAAACAAGGCTATAAATAATGGGAAAGCCCACCGGATTCCTAGAGTTTGAACGCCGGCCGATGCCGGCCCGACGACCGGATGTACGCATCGCGGATTTCTATGAGATCTACGAGCGCGCGGACGAGCGCGAGCTCCGCGAGCAGGGGGCCCGCTGTATGGACTGCGGTGTCGCGTTCTGCCAGTCCGATACGGGCTGCCCGATCGACAACCTGATCCCCGAGTGGAACGACCTGGTCTATCACGAACGCTGGAAAGAGGCTTACCACCGCCTGGCAAAGACCAACAACTTCCCCGAGTTCACCGGTCGGATCTGCCCCGCGCCGTGCGAGAGCGCATGCGTCTTGGGCGTGACCGACCCGCCGGTGACGATCAAATCCATCGAGTGCTCGATCATTGACAAGGCCTTTGAAGAAGGCTGGGTCGTGCCAAACCCGCCGAAGGAACGGACGAGCAAGAAGATCGCGGTCATCGGCAGCGGTCCCGCAGGCTTGGCGGCGGCGGACCAGCTCAACAAGGCCGGGCACAGTGTGACGGTTTTCGAGCGTGACGACCGCATCGGCGGCCTGCTGATGTACGGCGTGCCGAACATGAAGCTTGAAAAAGAGATCGTGCAACGCCGTGTCAACCTCCTCGCCGAGGAAGGCATCGAGTTCCGCACGAAGTGCAATGTTGGCGACCCCACCAGCTCTCACAGCCATGCCTCCAATCAGGGCATGGCGGGCGATGCCGAGATCATCGACGCGGATCAACTACAGAAAGACTACGACGCTGTGCTGCTCGCTTGCGGTGCGCTGACGGGTCGGGACCTCGACTCGCTGCCCGGGCGTGACCTCGGTGGCGTGCACATGGCGATGACCTACCTGCACAAGGCGACCAAGAGCCTGCTCGACTCAGACTTCGCCGACGGCGATTTCCTCGACGCCAAGGACAAGGACGTCATCGTCATCGGCGGCGGCGACACCGGCACCGACTGCATCGGCACCGCGATCCGCCAGGGCTGTAAGTCGATCACCAATATCACACGCCGTGAGCGCGAGCCCGACGACCGCGACGCCGACCACCCCTGGCCGGGGCCAACGGGCACGTTCTACGTCGACTACGGCCACGCCGAGGGCATTGCCAGGTTCGACCGCGATCCCCGCGAGTACCAGGTCCTGCCCAAGGCGTTCATCGGCGACGAAAACGGCAAGCTGACCCACATGCGCGTCGGCAAGCTCGAGTGGTCCACCGACCCCGAGACCGGCCGCAAGGTCAGCAAGGAAATCGAGGGCAGCGAGCACGACATGCCCGCCGACTTCGTCTTCCTCTCGATCGGCTTTACCGGCCACGACACCCCGGCGGTGTTCGAACGCCTCGGCGTCGAGACCGAGTGGGGCACCTCCACCGCCAAGTACGGCGAGTACGGCACAAACGTCAAAGGCGTCTTCGCCGCGGGAGACGTGCGGCGAGGGGCAAGCCTTATCGTCTGGGCGATCGCAGAGGGCCGCGGTGCCGCGCGGGCGATCGATCAGTATCTGATGGGCGAATCGACGTTGCCGGCCCCGGATATGAAGACGCAGCTGGCGTCGAGCGCGGGGTGAATTTTCACTACGGTGTAGCGGCAGACGCGAAGCGTCACGTGCGGCCTATCTGAAACGAATTGACCGGGATGCTTCGCATCGCCCGCTACACCGTGCTGATGGTGGTTGAAAGAATATCCGTCGCCGCGCGGTGCACCGTTGCGTGCCGCCAGGCAAGGCGGTTGTGGTCTTGGTCATATCCGCCGCCGATGACGCAGGCGGTGGGGATGCCGTGGCTCCGGCATTGTTCGATGACGTAGCGGTCGCGTTGATACAAACCTTCGTCCGTGAGTTCAAGGTGGCCTAGGCGATCATCCCTGTGCACATCGACGCCGGCGTCGTAGATCACCAGGTCGGGCTCGACCTGTTCGAGCAGGGGAGGAAGATGTTGCTCCAACATATCAAGGTATTGCTGATCACCGACCCCTTTTTCGAGCGCGACATCCAAATCGCTCGGCGGCTTCCTCGCGGGGAAATTCTTCTCGCAGTGCATCGAGAAGGTAAACACCCTTGGGTCGTTGGCGAAGATGGTCGCGGTACCGTCGCCATGGTGGACGTCGAGGTCGATGATCATCACGTGGTCGACGCTGCCGCGATCAGTCAGTGTCCTAGCCGCGACGGCGATGTCGTTGAAGATGCAGAAGCCCGAGCCGAACGTGCGGTGGGCGTGGTGCGTGCCGCCGGCGGTGTTGCAGGCCAGGCCGTGCTCCAACGCGAGATTACAGGTCAGCAGTGTGCCCGCCACCGCGGTGCGGGTGCGTGTGACCAGCCCGTCGGACCAGGGCAGTCCGATCCGACGGACCGCGTCACGATCGATCGAGCCATCAAAAAAAGACTGCACATATGCGGGGTCGTGTACGGACGAGATCAGCTCGAACGAACCGATCGGTGGGCAATGAAACTGCTCAGGTTTGGCGATGCCGTGCTCGATAAGCAGGTCGCGCAGGATCCCGAACTTGGGCATCGGGAACCGGTGGCCGTCCGGTAGGGGGGTGACGTAAGCGGGGGAGTAGACGAGGGGTAACACGGGGTAAGTCTAGGCGATCAAATATCACGCAAAGGCGCGAAGGCGTAAAGCAATCCAGTTGTAACCACAGGTTCACACGGATGAGCACAGATTAGAAAGACCATCTGTGTGGATCGGTGAGTGTCTGTGGTTTTTGTTTCGCCTTGGCTTTGCGCCTTTGCGTGAGGCAAGAAAAAAAATCAGGTCTGCCCGACCCAAGTATCCCCGCTCACCGTTTCCGCGTCCTTAAATGCCTGCCGCAGCTTGTTAACTACTTGCTCGCGCAGCGGGTTCTTGTTGACCGCTTCGATGTTGGCGATCGCGTTGACGGTGCTGGTCGTACCGACGATGGCGGTGTCGATGCCATCGATCGCCAGGGCGAACTTTAGTGCGATCTCAGGCCACTCGACCTCGATGTGCCCGTGGTAGCCGAGCTCATGCGGGGCGATATTCATCTTGTTAAGCCGGTCGTGGTAGACGCGGGCGTATTCCTTGTAGAGCCCGCGCTGTTTGTTGAGCGGGTTCCACGCGGCGTTGGCGATCGGGCGCTTGGCGATCACGCCGACGTTGTTGTCTTTGCAGATCGGCAGCACCGTGTCGATGTTGTGCTGGTCGCAGATGTTGACCGAGGCCTCGATCACATCGACCCAGTCCATCGCGGCGGCCGCGGCGGCGGCTTCGTTGTCGCCCGAGTAGCCGATCGAAGTGGTCTTGCCGGCCTTGCGTGCCGCGATCAGGGCCTCGGCCGCGTCGCCTTGCTGCAGTACGTCCAGATCGCACGAATGCAGCAGCACCACGTCGAGGTGGTCGGTTTTGAGCCGCTCAAGCGAGCGGTCGATCGTCGCGTTGATGAGTTCGGCCGACCACGCCTTGCCGGGCAACTCGTCCTCTTCGATCCCGCACTTGGAAACGAGCACGGCCTCGTCACGCCGACCCGCCAGGGCGACGCCCAGCTTCTCTTCCGCATCGACGTACATCGGCGCGGTATCGAAGAGGTTGACACCCTCGTCCAGCAGCATAGTGACCAGTTTGTTGGTCTGGCCTTGGGGGGTGCCGAGGAAACCAATCGGCGCGGCACCGAATCCGAGCCGGCTGATGCTGAGGTCGGTTTTTCCCAGAAGGATCTGTTCCATATCGAATCATGTTATCCGGGTTTCTGGCTCTGGTTGCGGCTGGCCGGGGTTGTAAACGGGTTTACAACAATTCATACAGGTTTCAGCGCAGCCTGCGGGTGAAGAGCATGCGGACGATCTTGCCGACGAGCCGCTGCTTGCTGGTGGGGGCGTGCATCGAGCGTGACCACTTATTCGCTTCGATGACGAGCAGCCCGTACCACACGACCGAGGTGCCGACAAGGATCGCTGCGAGCAGCCGGTGCCCGCTGCTTTGTTCGTCCGCGGGGACGAATCCGAGGAAATAGTCCCACGCGAAGTGGATCGCCATGACCAGCCCGACCCGCCGTGCAAGCGTTGTGCGCCAGGGCTTTTTCATGACGATTATGCCGAGTGCCGAGCCGACGATCCCGCCCCAGAGCGCGTGCATGAGTAGCCTTATTGCGTTGGGCCCGTGGGTTGCGATGAGGCTCGCGCCGTCCGGCTCGGGCAAAAACCACTGATACCACGCGCCTTCGAAGACCGCGGCGCCCAGCCCGGCCAGCGAGCCGTAGATCAGCCCGTCCATCGGGTCGTTGAAGTGCTTGCGCAACAGCAGCAGGATCGCGACAGGCACGGCGAGCTTCCCGGCTTCCTCGATCGTCCCGGCCAGCACGGCTTTGAGGATGCTCCGGTCGCTCGCGTTGGTCATGCCCTGGATCAGGCCCTCCAACTCGAACGCGCCCCACATCAACAGGCCCCCGGCGACCGCCGCGCAAACGAGCATCCACCACGGCTCACGCTCGTGCATATCGTAGCGGTAGACCATCGCCCCAAAGAGCAGCCCGCCGAGCACAAGGACCAGGTAGCTGAACATGGCTGTGATTTTAGGTGTTTAGCACTGCCGCGCCTTGGCGCCCGCCCGCAAGGGGGGGTTGGTGCGTGCGACGCCGTGATTGCCCCGCCCTTGCGGGCGGGCGCTAAGCGAGCGCGGCTTCTTTTGACTCGATGATATCCCGCTCTTTTTCGAAACCTACCTCGAGGTAATCTTCGTCCTCAAAAGCCGCGTCGCCCATGTAGTTGTGCAGAATCTCTTCGCCAGGCGTGATGTCGCGCACGGCCATCACCGACAGGTCGTCGTAATAGCAGGCGTTCGGGTCGTTGCTGTGGTTGATAAACCGCAGGTCGCAGGTGACACGCACCGGCTTCTTGCCACCGACCCATAGCACGTAAGGCCCATCGAGCTTGCTCTTCTTGGCCTTCTTGGTCTTCAGCCAGCCGATGACCGTGCCCTCGGGAATGCGCGTTGTCGCAAACAGCCCACGCCCGTGCAAGGGGCTCTCTTTCACTTCAAACATGATGCGTGTGTTCCGTGTCGCCTTGTGCTACTGCCTTCGGCAGGCCTGCCGACCAACACCTGTTAAGTTCGGAGCGGTGTTGATGAAACGGAGTATATCGGCGGATCAAAAAGATACAAGCGGAAAGTAACGCGCTTTAACACGACGGATAAAGATGTGATCGGATTAATGGTTCGCTGAATTAGAATTCAACGGTTTGCGCACTCGACGATCAAGCCGATGACCATAAGCGCTCCCAACAGATATAATCCCTTTTTGATCAGTTGTTTGATCAAACGGTTTCGTCTTTTAATTGCGATCCGCTTCTCTTCACTGATCGGTTTGGGTTTGATTGTTGTGACCGTACGGAGGTCTTCGGGATCGAAACGAGCCGAGCAAGCCGGGCAATCCCCGGCGGGCAGGTCGGTGAGTTCATGAGCACAGGTGATGCAGTAGACCCGCGTGCTCTGGGTGACTACTTCGTGCAGGTTCGCGGGAAGGAGGTCTTCTTCCGTCCAGCCCTCTTGTTGTTCGGCTTCAGCCACAGCGGCTGCCTCGACCTCTTCCCAGGTATCAAGCACCCAGTCGGGCTTGGGCGCACCCTCTGCCGGCGGTGTTATTTGGAAGCTCGCGAGGACTGGCTTGCAGACCGATCTGGGGTCCGCACGCAGGTGCTTGAGCCAGCCGATGTCGGATTCGCCGCGGAGATACGCAAAACGTGCCACCGTGTACGCCAGCCCCGGCTGGGATAGGTCGCTCAAACGCTCGGTCTTGAAGTAAGACACCGCCCCGTCGGATGTGCTCTGCGTGATGACCGCGTTGTTCGCAAGGATCACGCCCGCACCAAGCATGACCGCGGCGAGTTCTCCGTCAACGCGTGCACCCGGGCCGAGACCATCAAGCCAGCCCATGCGGTCGAGGTACGAGGCCGTCAGAGAACGGATCAGACCGATCGCCGCGCGTTGTGGAGCGAAATATTCCTCCTCGCCAACACCTGCGACGAGGGCACCGGGTTCCTCCATCGCTTGTTCGAACCGCTCGTGAAAATCGTTTTTTTCGTCAACGGTTTCACCGGTCGATGTGACGATGATGATGCGCCGCTCGCCGAAGCCCATCTCGCTCGCGATGCGCTCGGCGAGCGCTTCCATGCCTTTGGCGGTGAGGGGCCGCCGGGTCGTGACAAAGTCTTCCGGCCCGGTGAAGACCGGAGCGTTTCGGACACGCTCGACCCCGAGCCGTTCGATGAGCCAGCCCCAGCGCCAGTCGATCCAATCGCGTTCATCATCCGCGACAACGTTGACATCATGCATGGCGACAGGCCCTCCGGGCGGTGCAAAGCAATCGTATCAATAATCGGTGAGAGCGCCTGCGTGTCGCGTTCGCGCACGGTGTTCTCGACGAAGGCTTCAAGATCGGCCGCGCCCATATCGCTGCTATCGCGGTGGGGCATGCTGACGGTGCCCAGTTGCCACTCGCGGCCTATCACGTCCTTGACCACGAAGTCGATCTTCGAGCCATAGCAAGCAGCCCCGTCGGGCTCCTCGCTAAAGGGCGCACCCAACGCTTTTGCAGGATTTTGGCAAGCCTCTTCAGCCTGGTCCCGATACGGACGTGATTCGGAACAGGCCCAGCTTGCCGATGTGTGGCGTGAAGACCTGTTGGTAGCCTTGGCGCTCGAGGTGCTTGATAATGAACTTGTTCAGCTCGTCGCGGATGACCGCGCCCTTGGGCTTGCAGAGCACCAGGCGCTGGCCCGCCTCGTTGTCGATGGTGTAAAGCCCGAGCTTCTGGCCAACGACGCCGACACAACCGAATATGAAAGCGGTTGTGGATTGTTGATCGACATCCAAGTCCTGTACCGGCGTTTCAAGAAGCTCTGAGCCGATGGCGGGCTCAGCGGAGCGGGATTTGGGCAGGGACTACGAAAACACGCCCGAGAGCCGCTTGGCGATCATCCAACTGCTTGGAATAAAGACACTGATCATCCGGTAAAAGGGTTATCGCAGGGGCCACGATACGTTCTAAACGGTCAGCGGCTCGCTTACCAAAGCGATTATTTTGGACCAGAAGCAATAAACTGACGCAGTCATGACATCTATAATTGTAGATGTGGACGGTTTGGACGATTCCGTATGCACTCAGAGAACACAACCGAGGCGGATGGTTCCGCGTTGGACAAGCCTGTTGTTAATAAGTTGTCGTCCGATGAGTTTAGCGAACTAGCGGTGTCAACCTACGCGGCACTTTGGACCCTTGCTCGCAGTGTCGTAAAGACCGCCGAAGATGCAGAAGATGTGGTGCAGGAAGCATTTATTATCGGCCTGGATAAATGCGACCACTTCAAGCCAGGCACCAGCTTCCTGGCGTGGATGGGCACGATTGTGAGATTGACAGCGAAAAACTACGGCCGGCGACAGGCTAGGCGGGCTCACGCCCCGCTCGACACCGTTGCTGAACATCCTGCCCAGGCCTCAACGCCGACGGTGGTCAATCCCGACACCGGGCAAGTCCTCGAGTCGCAGGACTCGTTCGACGACGACCTGGCCCGGGCACTTGACCAACTCTCGCCAACGGCTCGCGGGTGCCTGATGCTGCGGACCCAGCACGACCTCGATTACGAAATGATCGGCCAGATCATGGGCGTGCCCAAGAATACCGCGATGAGCCACGTGCACCGGGCCCGGCAGGCCCTGCGTGATCAACTGAGCCAGCACCTTAGGCAGGTATCCACGGAGAGGGGGGCGGGACAATGACCAACCCAAAACAGCCCAGGCTTGATGATGCGACCCAAATGGAATTGGAGGACTACATGGACGGCCGGATGACACCCGAAAATCGGGAGGCTTTCGAACGCCGTATGCAGGATGACCCGGCGCTGATCGCGGAGTGCCAACTGCAGCAGCGCGTTGATGACGCGCTGGAAAGGCTGCTCACAGCCGACATGCAACGCGTCGCCTCCCCGCCAGGCGTGATCCGGGACCGGCTCAGGCAGAGCACTGAAGCAGCACCCAAGCCGATCAAGATGCTGAACTCGGCGGTATTGCGCTGGGCTGCATATAGCGGTATAGCGGCGGCGATTGCCATTGCAGCGGTGCTGCTGCTGATGAATACTTGGCCTCAAATCGGCTACGACGAGTTGCAGTATGTCGAGGTCGCCAAGGTCTATCAAAACGAGGTCGAAGCCGGCTTTACACCCGATTGGGTCTGCGATAACCAGCGG
>JBCCYY010000039.1:0-40559 GCA_039188575.1 Planctomycetota bacterium
AGCGGTGAGGTCCATGGCAAAGGCCTTGATCAGACGCCGGAAGATCGGCTCTGCGATTCGGGAACGCCGGTAGTAGCGGTTTTTCCTTGTTTTCATAGGGCCAGCAGTAGTTTACTGGCCGCTTAACTTCCTAAGACCCTTTTTTTAATAGTGAAGCCTGATAGTCGGCTTAGATTATGTTAAGCTCCGTCCACCGACTTAAGATCGGTGAACGATTGGCACGTTTTGTTTTATGGACTAGCCTGCGACACCCCCCAATCCAGTAGACCTTAAACCCCGCTCGGCTCCCCCAGCCATCAGGTCGACTCAAAGCCAGATAACCTCAATCCGCACGATTGACACTTGGCGATAGAGTTCAGCGAACTGGACGAAAACCCTTACATACGCCGCTGGCCGCGGCAGCCGCAAAGGAGTGCGACCTTGCCATTCTCGATCAGGAACCTGTTTGCTGTTGTATTAGTTGTTATAGCGCCTCTTTCCGCTGCGCAGAGTGTCTTCATGATTTTGGAGCAGGATGCGAATGGTGATGCGTCACACCGTGCGCTGGACCGCACGCCGATCGGGGATGGTCTCGATCCCGTGCTTCAATTCATCATCCTGAATGAGCCGCTTGAAGAACAGGTCGCTCAGGTCCTCTGGGAAACCAGCGAGACCCCGATCGAGTGGGTGCGCACCGCTGACGAGCAGGACTACCATTTCGTCGAGTACGCGATCCTGCCGGTAGACGCTCGGATTGAGTACCGCGTATACGAAGGCCAGGCAGACATCGAGCTGGTCTCGCTGCGTCACTCAAGAACGGCAGACGATCAGGACTTTGGTCTTGATGCATCCATCTTTGAAGAGTTAGACAACGGAGAATACGACATCCACGCCCACCTGATCGTGCCGGACCGGCCTCGGCAGGTGATGAAGCAGCGTGTCAATGTCGTCGACTTCGCCGAGGTGCCCGTGGCGGAGGCAGACGAAGAGGAAGACCTCCCGACGGTGCGTCCCGGCAACGGATGGGTCGGCGCGACACCAACACCGGGCCAGATCGGTAACCGGCACGAGCGTGCGTTGGCGCACTGGAACGTTGTTCCCGAGCAGACGGTCGGCGAAGGGTTCACTGTCGGTATCGTCGCGCACCATCTTGACGGCATCGACCGTGTCGAGATCGCCGCGAACGGCGGCCAGTGGGTGAAGATCAACCAGCCCAGCATCAACCCCCGCACGCAGTGCGAGGAGTACTGGACCGCTTTGGACCTCAACGGCCAAGACGTCATCGAATTGCGAGCGATCGCGTATCCGAATCAAGGCAAGCCGTATGTCGTGAATGTCGTCGGTGATGAGCAGACGCTCACACTCTACGGCAGCGCTCGTGGCAAGATGCTGGAGCTACCAGCCGGCCGGCACGAGCTACGCCCGCAAGACCTCCCTAAGTCCGGCTGGCTAACGGTTCGGCCGGCGCCGGGCGTGGATCGTGAAGACTGCATCCTCGTGGGTCGGTCGCGTTTTTGGGGCCCGGGCAATGTGCATGTCCAGAACATGACGATCGAGACCCCCAAGGGCGGCGGTGTATTCGTAGGTGACCCGAACAACGATGAGTTTAAGCGTGTTTGGTTCGAAGGCTGTGACTTCAAGGGTAAGCCGGAGACCTGGCACCTCGCGACAATGTTCGATCACACCATCTACACCGACACAACGATCACCGATACGCAGAACGTGTTCACCCGATCGGGCCAGCTCCTTGTCCGCAACGTGACTGTGAAGCGTGTCTACGAGGACGTGATCCGCACCGCCGGTGGCCTGTTCGTGAACCTGAATGTAGACCGGATTGACCGCGGGCCTTTCGATGGCTATCACCCCGACTTCCTTCAGTCGAGGTACGCGGGGAATTCGATCCTGCAGGACGTCAACGTGCCGAACAATGCAGGCCAAGGCATCTTCCCCGACACGCTTGAAGACGCCGCGTTCGTGCGTGTCAACATCAAATCGGCCAGCGTTGGTCGGGCGATTCAGCTCATGGGGCAGACCAAGAACGTCCTGTTCAAAGGCGGCAACTACGATGGCTCAGCCGCGCTTCGTTCGGAAAGAGGCTTCAGGATCCCCGCAGGTGAGCGTATCGTCTTTGAGAATGTCGAAGTCAGAGAGAACTTCCGCAATAATCTGTTGCGGACGCCGCGGGTCGAGGTGCGTGAATAACGCGGAGCCCTACACACTCACGGCAGTCGGTTCGGGCGTCCGAATCGACTGGCCAAGGTTACGACCATATTCGCCCGGCTCAAACAGGTGAGCCTTCTCCATTGCAATATAGAAGGTTGTTGAACGGTCCACCTCCAGTGGCTGAGCATCGGTCCGCAGCAGAACGCGCTGACCGTTGGGCAGTTCGGCGTAGACATCCATCATCGCGCCTAACGGCTCCACCACCTTCACCATGAGTTCGACGGAAGCTTGATGATGAGGCGATTCGCCCGCGTGAAGCGAGAAATGCTCGGGCCGCAAGCCCAGAACAACCTTCTGATTCGCGACTTTCTTTACTGCTGCAGCGAGCCCTTCGGCGATAGGCAGCCTCACATCACCGCCCTCAAAGACCGGCCCAGCCCCAGTGTCTGAGATTACTCCATCGATGAAATTCATGGGCGGCATACCGATGAAACCGGCCACGAAACGATTGGACGGGTTGGTGTAGACCTCCAATGGCGTGCCTGCCTGCTGGATGTGCCCGCCGCTCATCACGACGACCCGGCTGCCAAGGGTCATCGCCTCCTCTTGGTCGTGTGTGACATAGATCGAGGTTGTTTTTAGATCATGGTGAAGCTGCTTGAGTTCCGCACGGGTCTGGGCGCGCAGCTTCGCATCTAGGTTCGACAGCGGCTCGTCAAAGAGGAAGCACGCGGGGTTGCGGACGATCGCCCGGCCTAACGCGACGCGTTGCCTCTGACCTCCCGACAGTGCCTTGGGCTTACGATCCAGCAGGTGCGTGATACTCAACTTCTGCGCTGCGTCTTGTACACGCCGGTTAATCTCATCAGAGGGCAGCTTCCTGAGCTTCAGCCCGAAGGCCATGTTTTTGTATACCGTCATGTGCGGATACAACGCGTAGCTCTGGAAGACCATCGCGATATCACGGTCCTTAGGTGGGACGCTGTTGACGACTCGACCTGCAATGGTGATCGTCCCGTCCGTGATGTCCTCCAGCCCCGCGACCATGCGCAGGGTCGTGGACTTGCCACAGCCCGACGGACCCACGAGTACGACGAATTCGCCGTCGCTGATGGTCAGGTCGATGCCGTCCACGACGTTTGTCTTGCCGTCGTACGACTTGTGTAGTTGATTAAGGCTGACTTCGGCCATGATGGTAAATCCAAGTTATGAAGCGAAATGCGTGATCGGATCGGCAGGCTCAGCCCTTGACGGCCCCCGCGGTCAGGCCGGCGATAAAGTCGCGTTGCAGCATCAGGAACAGGACCAACACCGGCGTGACCGCGACAAGCGTGCCCGCCATGATCATTCCCCAACTCGTGCCGTACGGCCCACGCAACTGAGCCACGAATACCGACAATGGCAGTTTATCCGCCGACTGGATAACGATCTGTGGGGAAATAAAGTTGTTCCATGTCGCCAGGTAGGTGATCAAGAGGAACGCGCCGACCATCGGGCGGACCATCGGCAGCGCGATCTGAAAAAAGATCCGGACGTCGCCACATCCGTCGATCCGTGCCGCCTCGATCAGCGCATCCGGCAGTGATGAGATGAACGCCTGCCGGAACAGGTACACCCCGAACGCCGGTGCGACGCCCGGCAGGATGAGCCCCGTGTACGTGTCGAGGAGCCCGAGCCAGTAGAGCAGTTGGTACCCCGGTGCGATGAGGAGTGCAAAGGGGATCGCCAGCGAACCGAGCACGACCCACGTTGCGGCTTCGCGGCCCTTGAAACAGTACTTCGCCAGCGCGTAACCACCCATCGCAGAGAAGAGTGTCGCGAGGATCGCCGTCATGGACGAGATAAAAAACGAGTTGATGGTCGCCCGGAGGATGCCTGCCTCGAGGAAGAGGGTCTTCCAGTTGTCGAGTGTAAAGCCGGTCCAGTCAACCGCGTACCAGGGCGAGGGGTCCTCGATGGTGCCGGGCTGGATCGGCCAGAGCACAAAGCTGAAGAACGACTCGGTTGACTTGAACGCAGAAAATAACAAATAGACAAACGGCACGAGCGTGATCGCGGCGAAGACGACCAGTAGCACGTACACGACGAGCATGTTTAAATCGAAGCCCTTGGATTTCGTTTTAGGGATCGTGCTCATGCGTCGGCCTCGCTTCTCCTCGAGATAGCACTCTGGACAATCGCAAACGCGAATAGTGCGACCGCGAGTACCCAGCCCACCGCGCTGGCGTAGCCAAGATCGCCACGGTCAAAGCCTTGCTGGTACAGGTACATGACGAGGGTCAAGCCTCGGTTTTCCGGGCCCGCCGACTCGTTGAGCATGAGGTAGGGGAGCTCGAACAGCTGGAAGCTACCGATCAAAGACAACAAGACTACGAACGCCGCGACCGGCTTGATCGCCGGGATGGTCACGTTCCGGAAACGCTGCCAGGCGTTGGCGCCGTCGACCTGTGCTGCTTCAAGCAGGTCCTTGTTCACATTCTGCAGGGCGGCGAGAAAATAAATCATGTTGAAGCCGACGTACATCCAGAACGCCGCGACGATCAACGCCGGCATGACGAACTCCTGCAGCCAGGGGAACTCTTTGTCAAAGCCGAACAAGGCGTGCAGCGTGACATTCAAGAGCCCGGTATTCTTCTCGAAGATCAGGCTCGCCAGTACCGCCACGAAGGGCAGCCCGACCAGCACCGGCGCGAAGAAGATCATCCGCCAGAGCCCTCTTGCTTTGATCCTGTTGCTGTTGAGTAGCAGCGCGAGCCCGAGCGCCGCTGGCAATTGGATGAAAACTGATGCCGCCGCGAAGATGGTGGTGTTCTTGACGGCGATCCAGAACGCTGGGTCCTGCACCATCCAAGAAAAGTTCTTCAGGCCTACTGGTTCGCTCACGCCAGGCCCGGCGTTCTGCTGGAATGCCATCGTCGCCGAGAGCAGCATCGGGTAGGCGATGAAGATCAGGAAGATGCCCAGGAATGGCAGCAGAAAGAAGTAGGGCACCCAGGCCGGGTACTGCCGCGCGGCCGCTTTACTCATCGCCATCACCCCCGACGGCTTGGCCGGCAATAAAGACGTTTCGACTCATCTCCTGGGCGATCCGCTCATCCGCTGCTTTTAGCAGCCGCTTCGCCTCGGCTATCAAGGCCTGGATGTCATATGCATCGTTGGACTCGGCGTAGCTCTTCAGCGCCGATGCCGCGTCCATGATCTGCTGCATCGCGACCTGGTGGAACGGCGAACTGGTCCTGAACGGAACATTGGGCGCCTGCTCGATATAGAGCAAACCAGAATATTGTCCTGAAAAATATGGCTCTTTGACTGCGTAATAAGGCTCATCCCAAAGGTTTACCACCGGCGAGATGATGTGGTTCGATTCGAAGAGCTTTTTTGCCAGGGTCGGCGAGAGGTACAGCTCTTTCGCAAAGGCCCAGGCCGACTCGAAGTCACGCGTTGTTTTGGGGATCGCGATCATAGTCCCCCCCATGACGGAGGTGCGCCGCCCGCCTTCCTCCCAGGCGGGTAGCGGCATGAGCTTGAGCTTGCCGCCAAGATCACCCATGTCGTTCATCCAGACACCAGCGAGCCAGTCGGGCATCAATGCGGCAACGACGCGGCCTTTGAGTTTCAACTCGTTGCCCGATGGGCTGAATTCCGGCGCATCGATCGCGATGCGGTTAGGCCCGATGCACCACCTCACCATCCGCGAGATCACGTGCGCGTTCGCATCGCTCGCGATGATGGATTTGCCTTGCTCGTCGAAGGTGCCGCCACCGGCTTGTAGCAAGAGTGTCTCGACATCCCTCGCCGAAGTGAACCACAGGCCGAGTGCATACCGGTCGATGCCGCCGTCGCCATCTAGGTCGCTGATCAGCGGGGCCATAGCCTCTTCAAAATCGTCCCAGGTCTTGATCGCAGCGACATCAATGCCCTCGGCTTCAACCAGGTCCGCGCGGTAGCACAGCAGCACGGGGTGCACATCATGTGGCAGGCCAAAGATGCGTCCACGGCTGGACCAAGGCGCGAACGAAGGCTTGTTGAGCTGTTCGTAAATCTCTTCGGAATGAAGGCGATCCGTCAGGTCATAGAAACCGACTTCATCGACCGGCCCCGCCATGAACCGCGCGACGGAGGGCTGCTCGATCTCAACGAGATCAGAGGTCGGCGTATTGGCCCACATGCCCGACTGCGTCCGGCGGTTGAGTGCTCCCATTGAGAGCACAAACATCTGGATCTCTTCGGCATCTGTCTCGCTGGCCTGCTTGTTCCACTGCTCAATCACTGGCCCGTACATCCGCGCGTGATGCGGGGCGAAGGTCCAAAAGATGAGTCCTTCGCCTTCTTTGCTGGGCCAAAAAGCGATCGCGACTGATGAGATCGCGGCAATCAGCAAGATCACCAAAGGCCCCAGCGGGATTGTTTTAAGTGTTCTGAATCGCATTTCAATGTTACATACCGTTACATATAGACGTTTTTGACTCATGGAATCGTTGTAGAAGTGATTGCATAGTAGGCATAAAATAGGTTGATGTCGAGAA
This sequence comes from Planctomycetota bacterium, assembly GCA_039188575.1. Lineage (GTDB taxonomy): Bacteria > Planctomycetota > Phycisphaerae > Phycisphaerales > Phycisphaeraceae > JAHQVV01. Next base: position 6,669 of record JBCCYY010000039.1, read on the forward strand.
AATTTTACAAATGCCTTGACATTGAGCAGCCTAGCAGTACCATACATAGGTTGGCAATATAGATGTAACTGTTACATTGATATTGCAAACAATAGCTCGGTCAGTTCCGACGGGCTTTGCCTAGACACATCGGGCCCGAACCGTTCGGCCCGGCACCACTCTCGCCTGCCAGGAGGAATGGCAGCATCACAACCACTCGTTCGAGTGAGACCCAGGAGACCCATTGTTATGAAGAGATTTGCAACCCTTACCGCCCTGGCCACGATGGCAGCCCTGACCGCGGGCAGCGCCTTGGCTGTTGACGTCATCGCAAACGGTGGTTTTGAGGCCGGCACCGGCACCGATGCTGATGGCTGGCAGGAAGTAGGCCTCCAGCCCGCGACCCGCGACGCTTCGAACCCGTTTGCTGGGCAGTTCGCCCTGAAGCTCGAAGCGATCGGCTCCACAGGCGTCGGGCCTAACTCGGTCGGCCTTCAGAACAGCATCGAAGACGGTGGCCTGCCCAGTCTTGCCGAGCTGAGCACGGTTGATGTCAGCTTCTACTGGGCCAGCGACTTCGGCCCCGGTGGCGTTGCTTCCGCCGCGGCTCGTATCTTGGACGGCACGGGCAACATCGTTGCAGACACGGGCGCGGTCGGGCTGGCCGACAACGGCGGCACCTACACGCTGGTCAACCTGCCGACCCTCAACGTCCCCGCTTTTGGCGCGGACCCCGCCGACGAGTATGCGGTGTTCATTGAGTTCAGCGCGGCTGCCGGTGCGTTCGACGGTTCCTTCTCGGGCGGCTTCATCGACAACGTGGTCGCCGAAGGTACGCTCGTCCCCGAACCCGGCTCGCTGGCCCTGCTCGGACTGGGTGGCCTGGCCGCCTTCCGCCGCCGACGCCGTGGCGCCTAATCGCTTACCCCCTTTTTGCTCTCTCGCCGCTTAAATGCGTTGAGAGGGTTTTCCAAGCTCCCGCTGAAAACCTCAAACATCGGTCATGATCATGCTCAAACAACGTCAACATGGCTTTACCCTTATCGAGTTGCTCGTCGTGATCTCGATCATCGCGTTGCTCATCGCGATCCTGCTCCCCGCGCTCGGCGCGGCGCGTTCGACAGCGAGGAGTGCTCAGTGCCTAAGCCGAATGCGGAACTTATCAATCGCGATTACCTCGTACGAGGTTGAAAATAAGGGGTTTCTGCCGCCGAGCTACAACGGAGATGGTGGTGCACCTTTGGTGGGAGGAGGTGTTGGTGATACGACATATTTCAGTGGTTTTCTTGATGAATACCTTGAAACACCAGATGATGACGAAACCGATTTCTATCTTTGTCCGGACAGTACCCTGGAGCCGGCCTCTCCAACGGAGAGAAGGCTTTCCTACAGTGCAAATGACAAGGCGCTTGTCAATCGTATGGTTGAGTTGCCAAAGCGTATGGCCGAGATAAAGCGAGCGAGCGAGATTATCGCGGTGGGTGATTCTGCCCAGAATAGTGGCAACGGTAGCAGCCAACCCGCTTACAGCGGGGCATGGATCGCGGCGATGGGCTTCCCCCCCGACCAAGCGAATGCGGACAGGGAACTCGAATACGACGAAACACTAAATGTTGATGGCATCCCCGCCAACGGCACGGTGATACGATTTCGACATAATTCAGGCACTTCTGCGAACCATGCTTTCCTTGACGGTCACGCCGAGACAACTAAGGCTGGCGTATTGCTCGAGAGAAATATGGCCACTAACTACTAATTTTAAATTGATGCTGGTCCGAATTTTCCCTTTTATGAACTTGGATTGAGATGGCTTCCGTTCGACAAATCGCAGACCAGGCCGGTGTTTCGATCGCCACGGTTTCTCGGGTGATCAACAACAGCCCGAAGGTCAGCGATGCTGCGCGGGCTAAAGTCCTTGAGATCATCAACCAGGAGCAGTACAAGCCCAAGACCGGCAAGCTGCTCGCGACAAACGTTGCCTACATCTTCACGGACTCGATTACGCTTGGCTCGCCTTATGACGCGGGTATCCTCGCGGGGATGTCCAGCGGATTGGAGTACAACGCGCTGGACCTGCTTGTCCTCAACGCCAAGTCGTGCCGGCAGGGCAACGAGAGCTTCCAGGATGTCTTCCGGCGCAAGGGTGTTTGCGGCGTGATTGTCCGGACGACGTCTGCTTCTTTGGGGCTTTGTCGCTTGATCCTCGAGTCCGGACTTCCCGCGGTTGTGCTAGGCGATGAGATCGAGGGCTACGAACAGTGCTGCTTGGATGTCGATTCGCGTTCCGCCAGCCGAGACGCGGTCGAGCATCTGATCGGCCTCGGCCACCGGGACATCGCGTTCTGCACCAACATTGTCGAAGACAAAGACCACTCGGACCGCTTCGCGGGCTACTGCGATGCGCTTGAGCAGGCGGGCCTTGCTTTCAATACGAAGCTGCACTACCGCGTTCCGGCAAGTCGGCAGGGCGGCGAGCAACTGGCTCGGCGGTTTGCGGCCATGTCTGACGGGCCTACCGCTGTCTTCGTCGCCGACCCCGCGACGTGTCTTGGGCTGATCACCGAGACACGCAAGCTGGGTGTCTCAGTGCCGGGTGATTTATCGATCGCCGGGTTCGACGATTCGGAGACCCGATTCCTGACGTCACCTGCCTTGACCGCGGTCTGCCAGGATGCGCAACGCCTTGGCAGCCAGGCCATGCGCAAGCTGGTAGGGTCGATGCCTGATCATCAGGAAGAAGCAGAGGGTGAAGAAATCCCGCTGCTTGCCTGGTTCGAGGTCAATGAATCGACAGGCCCTGCCCCGGAGGCATGACCGCCTCTGAATGCTCTCTCACAACAAACTTGCTTGATCGATGGATTGCTATGAAACAAACCGCTCGCTATATCTGGATGACGTTGGCCTGCCTATGCTTGATCGTTGTAGCCACGCCGATGCAAGCCAAGCCGGTACCGGTTGAGCTAAAGCAAACCGGCGAGGGATGGCAGCTGCTGCGGGATGGCGAGCCTTTCCAAATTAAGGGTGCCGGCGGCGACTGGGGAATTCATGAGGATGGCGGAAGAAGCAAACTCCAACAGTTCGTTAAGGCGGGCGGCAACTCGATCCGCACTTGGGGTGTGGACGATACTACCGGGCCGCTGCTGGATGTGGCCCACGAACTCGGGCTTACGGTGACTGTCGGGCTTTGGCTCGGGCACGAGCGCCATGGGTTTGATTACACCGACCTGGACCAAGTCGCAGAGCAGAAGGAGAAGGTGCGTCAGGCTGTTGAGACGTACAAGGATCACCCGGCCGTGCTGGCGTGGGGGGTGGGCAACGAGATGGAGGGTTATGACGCGGGCGACAACGCTGCGATCTGGTCGCACGTGGAAGCTGTTGCCGCGATGATCAAGCGTCTCGATCCCCACCACCCCACGATGACGGTAATCGCCGAGATCGGCGGGCGCAAGCTTGATTCAATACATAGGCTCTGCCCATCGATCGACATCGTCGGAATCAACACTTACGCCGGTGCCGCGTCGATTCCGGAGCGCTACGCCAAGTCTGAGATCACCAAGCCTTATATCGTTGCTGAGTTCGGCCCCGCGGGTACTTGGGAGGTCGGCGCGAACGCGTTTGGTGCGCCTGTAGAGTTGACAAGCACAGAGAAAGCGCCCGTTTACGCCAGGGTCTATGATGCGCTCAAGTCTGACAAGCATATTTGCCTTGGTAGCTACGCGTTTTTGTGGGGATCGAAAGTCGAGGCAACGACGACCTGGTTCGGGATGTACCTGCCGGATGGCAGCAAGCTCGCGGCGGTCGATGCGATGACCAAGGCTTGGTCCGGCAAGCTGCCCGACGACCTGTGCCCCGCGATCAATGCGATCGCGGTCGAGGGGAAGTACGAAGCCAAACCCGGCGCAGAAGTCACCGTCACCCTCGATGCGAGTGATCCAGAGGGCAAACCGATTGAAGTCGAGTGGGCGCTCTATGCCGAGTCCTCGCTTTACTTCACCGGCGGCGATAAGCAGAAAGCCCCGCCTGCGTTCCCTGGCGCGATCACGTCGGCCAGCAACAAGTCGTGCACGGTCGTGTTGCCGGAGAAGCGCGGTATCTACCGCCTCTACGCGGTGGTCAAGGATCCCTCCGGCCACGCGGCGGTTGCCAACGTCCCGCTCTCGGCAGGTCGAGCGCCGGAGGTCAAGAACCAGGTCGCTGGGATGAAGCCCGGCCAATCGATTGATCTGCCGGCCATGGTCTACGCCGAGGGCGGCGACCAGGTGCCATGGGTCCCCGCGGGCTACATGGGCAATACAGCGGCCATCCAAGTGAACCTTGGCTGGGTAGACAATCCAAAGAATGGTGTGAGTTGTCTCAAGCTGACTTACACCGCCTCAGACGAATGGGGCGGCGTCGTCTGGCAGGACCCGATCAACGACTGGGGTGACCGGGATGGTGGTTATGACCTGCGTGGTGCGACGGCGTTGGAATTCTGGGCCCGCGGCGAGAAGGGCGGCGAGGTGGTGACCTTCGGCTTCGGTGTCCTGGATGCGGGCAAAAAGTACCCCGATTCAGGGTCGGGTGAACTGAAGGAGGTCCGCCTGACCGATGAGTGGCGGAAGTACCGGATCGAGTTGGGGAACGATGTCGATCTGCAGCGGATCAAGACCGGTTTCTACTGGTCGACCGCGGGCCAGGGCAAGCCGGTAACGTTCTACCTAGACGATGTGGGCTATGTTGGTGACGCGGCGGAATGATGAGGGTACGGGACTATTTGGAGCCGAAGAGAACAGAAGGCAGCTGATTGATGGCTTTTCCAGAGCAATTTGTTTGGGGTGCAGCCGCGGCATCATTCCAGATCGAGGGGACGTCCGAGGACTGTCCGAGGGGTGATAGTGTCTGGGATGCGTTCTGCTCGATGCCGGGCAAGGTATACCAGGGACACGACGGCAGGCGTGCGTGCATGCACATCACTCGCTGGCATGAAGATGTCTCATTAATGCAGGACTTGGGGCTCCAGGCATACCGGCTCTCGATCTCCTGGCCTCGCCTACTCCCGGACGGGACTGGGGATGTGAATGAAGCCGGCCTTGCCTTCTATGACGGCTTGATTGATCGGTTGCTGAATGTGGGTATCGAGCCTTACGTCACGCTGTTCCACTGGGACCTGCCGTTGAAACTGCACCAGCGGGGCGGCTGGATGAACCCGGAGATCGTGGACTGGTTCGCGGAGTACACCCGCCTTGTTGTAGATCGCTATTCCGACCGCGTCAAGAACTGGATCACGCTGAACGAGCCGCAGTGCTTTATCCTGCTCGGCCATCAGGATGGCACGCATGCGCCGGGGCTCCAGCTACCAGAGAGCGATATTCTCCAGATCAGCCACAACGCTTTGCTCGCCCATGGCCGATCGGTACAGGTGATCCGGGAACACGCCAAGCAGCCTGCCCGTGTCGGCCTGGCACCCGTTGCCACGGTGTCGATCCCTGAAACAGAACGTGTGGTTGATATCGAAGCTGCGTACAGGGCGACGGTAGAGGGCGCGACGGACTCGCTATTTAACACGACGTGGTGGCTGGACCCGGTTTTCCGCGGCCGGTACCCGGAGTCTGCAGTCAAAAAGCGGCTGGACAATATGCCGGTCGTGACGGCGGATGATCTAAAGCTGATCAGCGAGCCGATCGATTTTTGCGCCTTTAACCTCTACCAGGCGGGCGTGGTACGTGCAGGGGCCGATGGCGGTGTTGAGCCTGTTCCCTATCCCGAAGGCCACCCGGTCACGGCGATGGAGTGGCCCGTCACGCCTGCAGGCCTATATTGGGCGTGCCGCTTCTTACATGAGCGATACAATAAACCACTGGTGATCACGGAGAACGGGCTGAGCTGCCACGATTGGGTCTCGATCGACGGCAAGGTACACGACCCCAACCGCATCGACTTCCTGACGCGCTATCTATCCTTTGTCAAACGTGCGTGCGAGGAAGGGATCCCGGTCGAGGGCTACTTTCAGTGGTCGGTTATGGACAACTTCGAATGGGCCGAAGGGTATAAAGACCGCTTCGGTTTGATTTACGTCGACTACGCTACGGGCAAGCGTATCGCGAAGGACTCGTTTTTCTGGTACCGCGACACGATTCAAAACAACGGTGCATCGCTTCCGCACTGGGAGACTTGTGGTTTTGGAACACGGCGTCAGGAACAGCAAGTCTTCGTCAAGGGCGATCTCTCGACGTCCAGCAGAACAGCTTCAAGGGCGACGGACCCCAAGTCGGGCAGCAACTCGTCTTAAAGCGGTGGTGCGTGTTTCCAATAGACCGAAGTGGGGGGCTCAGCGGTGACGCCGCCGCAAAACAAGCAGCCCGCCTAATCCCACCAGCGCCAATGTCGTTGGCTCGGGCACGCCGCTCAGATCGAACTGATCGAAGAGCGCCGCCTCTTCAGCCGTCAGCACGCCACTCAGGGTCATCGTCTCCACGAAGCCAAAAATATCAAGGTTATCGAGGAAACCATTGCCGTCAAAATCGCCTCTCACATCAGGGTCGAGTGTGGCGTAGGTTTGTTCGTAAGACGTGGGGTCGGTCAGTGCAAGTACAAACGCGTCGATATCGAGGCTGTCAAGCAAATCATTGCCATCCAGATCACCAAGTAGTGGTACGGGGTTATTGTCGATGATGGCTTGGATCTGTGTGTCGTAGTTTCCTAGGTAGGTAAATCCGTTGAGTTCGGTGCCTGAGAGCGTTCCAACGTACCAGTTCGCGCCGACAAGCTGTAGCGAGTAATCGTTGTCATTCTCATTGAGGTCAACCAGCAGCGGTGCGCCCGAGTCAAACTGGACCAACCCTGCCTCGTAGGTGACGTCTTGTGCGTTATTAATTGATGCGGCGATCGAGCGGTCGGTTGTGCCTTCCGCGTTTACATTAGGAAAGAAGTCCAGCACATTGCGCCCGACCGCAACATCGCGGGCACCCCCGAAGTTATTGAAGGGTGATTGACCGACCAAGAAGGCGTTCAAATCGTGGTAGACCGAGTTGTTGAACTGGGAAGTGTTGTTAATGTCCGCCGTAGCGAAATCGTAGACGGCGTAACCTACAGGGACCGGCCTCTCCAGCACGCCGACCCATACATCGGAGTTCCCGATCCGCTGGCCGCTCGCGACGTTGATGTTGATCGACTCACCCGTTGGGTCGTTCGTCTTATAAAAAGTCAAGGAGCCATTGGTCGTGCTGGGCGGGAAGTGGTTAGCGCTGACAAACACGTTGCGGCTTACGAGCGTGCCCCACCGCCCCCCCTCGGAGCGACCGACACCCGACAGGTCGTAGTTATTCGCGATGAACGATGGGTCGTTAGCGAAGCGATCGTTCAAGGCGGAAGATGAATTGTCAATGGTTAGAGCCACCGCATGACCTGTCATCAAGATGCAGGTCAGCAGAACAACTTGGGAAACAGCCTTGTTCATCATGTCCTCGTTACTGATCAACCCTGATAGAACGTCCTAACTATTTAAATTATGCACCGTTGTAGCCATAAACAAGTCCAACTAACTCGAAGTGATAAAGATTCAGGGATTTAACGCTTTGGAGGTAGGTTGTGTTCTGGCAAAGAGATTCGATGGTTCCTTGGATCGCCTTAGTCCGGCTTGAGCGCCTGTAGCATTTGGGCAGTTCGGAACGCGATGAACATCGGAGCGGGTGCTACGATGAGCGTCTTACGTCTGGATACGAGACCCCAATATGCCCGACCTCGCTGCCCACCGACTTCGTGCTGATCCAAGGCTTACGCAGGCCAAAGAACTCATTGCACAGGCATTAGGTGATGCCTGTGCGTCTTTGGATCAGCCGCGTCCCGCCGATCCTACGCTTCTGAATGGCTATCAGGAGCAGTTGGAGGCTTTCGCCAGACTGCGCGGTGGGACGCTGCCGATCCCTTACCTCGGTTCGGGGCTTGGCAATGGCCCGCTTGTTGAACTGTTGGATGGCAGCGTGAAGTACGACATGATCTGCGGCATCGGCGTCCATGGGCTAGGACACAGCGATCCGGGATTGATCCATGCCGGACTCGATGGCGCCATGGGCGACACAGTCATGCAGGGCAACCTCCAGCAAAACGCCGAATCCGCGACGCTCTGCGACGATTTGATCGAGCGCGCCTGCCGGTTCGGCGCGAAGCTTGAGCACTGCTTCCTGACGACCTCGGGATCGATGGCGAACGACAATGCGCTAAAGATCGTTTTCCAGAAGCACGCCCCTGCCGACAGGATCATGGCGTTCGGAAAGTGTTTTACTGGCCGAACACTGGCCATGTCTTCACTTACCGACAAGGCGGCTTACCGCGATGGGCTTCCTGAGTCAGTGAAAGTAGGCTACCTGCCTTTCTGCAAGCCGGAAGACAAGCGAAAGAGCATTGATAGCACTATCAAACACCTAGAAAACCACCTGATTCGCTACGCGGGCAGGGTGGCAGGCGTCATGTTCGAGATGATCCAGGGCGAGGGCGGTTACAACGTGGGGGACGCCGAGTATTTCCATGCGGTGATGTCCCGCTGCAAAGAGCATGGACTCGCAGTTTGGGTCGATGAGATCCAGTCGTTCGGTCGTACTTCGAAGCCTTTTGCGTTCCAGCATTACGGGCTTGATCAATACGTCGATGTCGTCTCGGTTGGGAAGATGACACAGGTCTGCGCCACACTTTTCACGAGCGATTACAACCCACGGCCCGGCTTGATCAGCCAGACCTTTACAGGCGCCTCCTCACAGATTTTCGCAGCGCGCGAGGTGCTCAACCGGCTCGATCATGCAGGCGTCTTTGGCGACGACGGGCTGAATATGACCTACCGGAAACTGTTTGCGGATCGGCTTAGCGCGATCTATCAGCGGCACCCCGATAAGCTCGGGCCATCACTCTACGGTGAAGGCACGATGATCGGCTTTGAGGTTTATAACGGTCATGCCGATCAAACCAAGGCGGTCATGAATCGTCTATATGATCTTGGTGTGATCGCCTTCCTATGCGGAAGCGACCCGTTACGCCTGCGTTTCATGCCCCCGGTCGCCGTGATGAGCGAAAGCGATGTGGATGCGGTCTGCGAGTTGCTTGAGCAGGCGATCGTTGATATCTCAGCCCGATAAGTTGATAGGCAATACTTCTCTGCATCGATCCCAAGTGTTTAAAGTGCTTGCAGCGTTTTATGCGCACAAAACACTCCGAATATGGCCTAAATCGCCTTGATCGCTTACTCACATCCTCCGATGCAAACCTTGCATTATCCGGAACTTACCTGAGCGTTATATCCGGAATAGCTTACGTAAGTGCGCATTTATCGGCAGGTCGATGCTTATCCGGGCTCTTGTTTTGGCCGTTATCCCCGTCAGACGCCGGTGTTTTGGCGTTGATTCTGATGTGTGACTTACCCTGAAGGTTTGTAGTTATGAAACACGCTTCCACCATCTTCCAGTGCCTCGTGTCAAGGGCCCATCAAACCCTGGCCGGTTTCCAGTGCCTTTGTGCGGGGCTGGTGCTCGCCATCTGTACGCTCAGTGCTGATGCCGCAAAGATCACGGTTGAAGGCCTTGGTGACGAGGTCCAGGGCAAGGTCTTCGCGAAGGTTATGGTGGACGAACCGGTTCGACAAGTGCATATGACCATCGCAGGTGTGCTCAACCGTATCGAGAAGCAGGCGCCTTACGGGTTGATGAGCGATAGTGATGGGAAACTCAACGCGTGGGATACCACCAACCACGCAAACGGCGACTATATTCTGAAAGTTGTCGCAACACTAGATGATGGCGAAGAGGTCTCCGAAAATTTCGCTTTTTCTATCAAGAACCCGTTGGCAAAAGTTCAGTCCGACGAGGTCTCTCTTGCAATGGGCAAACTCCCCTCGCAGGTACGCGTTGGTCAACGGCTGACGATCTCGACGACCGGCTTGGAAGATGGCGACGTTGTTTGGTTCCACCTGTTCGACAGGGACTGGGGCGACTTGATCCGCGATACGGTCGAGGTCCGCGACAGCAGTGTGACGCTGACGATCCCGGAAACCTCTGGTGTCCGTCGCCTCCAACTGCAGTACAAGCGTGAATTCAGAAAGACACGCTTGGTCGAAGTGCTACCTCCGGCCACGCTCCCCGATCCATCGCCTCAGCCCGAGCCGGCACCCGAGCCTGCCCCGGCACCTCAGCCCGAGCCCGAGGTTGTCCCCGAGCCCGAAGTCGTCCCTGAACCCGAAGTGACACCTACGCCAGAGCAAGCATCGATCAATCTGTCAGCGGTTCCTGAAAACCTGGCGGTGGGGCAGCGCGTGACCGTCCCGGTCGTCGGTATTGATGGCGGAGAAGAAGTCTTTTACCACGTCTTCGACCGCAACTGGGGCGACCTCGTCCGGACCAATGTCAAGGTCACGAACGGCAGCATTGAGCTGGTTATCCCCAATGTCAGTGGTCCCCGGATTCTGCAGCTGCAGTACAAAGGTGTCTACCGCGTTAAGAAGAACGTGACAGTTGGTAGCGCGGCACCCCTGCCTATGCCTGCACCGGAGCCTCAGCCTGACCCCACTCCTGCGCCACAGCCCGAGCCTGTGGTTGTCCCCGAGCCTGAACCTGCGCCCGTGCCGCAGCCCGAGCCTGTGGTCGTCCCAGAGCCCGAGCCCGCGCCGGCACCACAGCCTGAGCCCGAGCCTGCTCCCGCGCCTGTGCAAGCCTCGATCAACCTATCTGCGGTCCCCGCGAATCTGACAGTGGGTCAGCGCGTGACGGTATCTGTTGTGGGCATTGATGATGGTGAACAGCTGTTTTATCACCTCTTCGATGCAGACTGGGGCGACCTCAGGCGTTCCACTGTCGAAGTGAAAGACGGCGAAGTTGACCTGGTGATCCCGAATGTCAGCGGCCCGCGCATTCTCCAACTGCAACTGCCTAAAGTCGCCCGGGCGAACAAGCGCGTCACGGTGGCTGGTACGACCAGCGCGAACAACGACGGCGGCAATGAGACGCCGTCGCCAGAGCCTGCGCCGGCCGATCCTCAGCCGGAGCAGCCCGAGCCTGAGCCTGAACCTGAGATTATTGATGTGCCTCCGGCCGATGATTCAAGCCAGAACAACAATCCGCCGGCTGCCGAGCCTGCGCCGACCGTTCCTGTTGCACCTGGTGAAGCCCCGACGTTGCGTCCCGGCTCAGGTTGGCGCGGCGCGACAGCAACGCCAGCACAGATCGGTGACCGCCACGAACGCGCGTTGGCACACTGGAACGTGGTCCCAGAGCAGACAGTCAGTGATGGCTTTACTGTCGGCATCGTTGCACACCACCTCGATGGGATCGACCGTGTCGAGATTGCAGCCAATGGCGGGGCATGGGTCAAGATCGAAGAACCCAGCATCAACCCACGTACGCGTTGCGAAGAGTATTGGACAGTACTCGATCTTGACGGCAAGGATGTGATCGAGCTCCGCGCGATCGCTTACCCGAACCGCGGCAAGCCCTATGTGGTTAAGGTCGTCGGCGATGAACAGACTCTAAGGCTTTACGGCAGCTCCCGTGGCAAAGTCTTGGAATTGCCTGCTGGCCGGCACGAGCTGAGTCCGCGTGATCTACCGACTACGGGTTGGTTGACGGTACGCCCTGCTCCGGGTGTCGATCGTAAGGATTGTATCCTCGTAGGCCGATCGCGCTACTGGAGCGAGGGGAATATCCGTGTCCAGAATATTACGATTGAGACCTATAAGGGTGGTGGTACGTTTGTCGGTGACCCGAATAACAACAAGCTAAAACGTGTATGGTTCGACAACTGCGATTTCAAAGGCAAGCCAGAGACCTGGAACCTCGCAACGGAATTTGATCACTCGATCTACACCGACACAACGATCACCGATACGCAAAACGTCTGGACACGGTCCGGCCAGCTCCTTGTCCGCAACGTGACCGTGAAGCGGGTCTACGAGGACGTGATCCGTACGACGGGTGGCCTGTTCGTGAACCTCGAGGTCCAGTTGATCGACCGAGGTCCCTATACGGACTACCACCACGACTTCTTGCAGGCCCGTTTCGCGGGTAACTCGATCCTGCAGGATGTGAACGTGCCCAGCAACAGCGGCCAGGGGATCTTCCCCGAGACGCTGCAAGACGCGGCCTTTGTCCGGGTGTATATCAAGTCTACCGGTAGCGGTAAGGCGCTCCAGCTAATGGGTACGACGAAGAACGCGCTCTTCAAAGACAGCGTGTTTGATGGTGGGGCGGTGCTCCGTGAAAGCAGGAGCTTCAATGTACCCAAGGGTGAGCGTCTGGTCTTCGACAACACCAGCGCTGGGCGTCAGCCCCCGTACCTGCCTTCAGGCTGGGATTTGCCAGGCGTGTACGTCTACCCTAAGCCACCACTGTTTGATTGAGCCAATATTTCAGACGGGGTGATCAAGACGACGATGAGCATCCCAGCGACATCAGGCAGTAGGCTAAGAAGACATGACTGATTCAGGGTACCTGTTTAGCGTTGTGACGATGGTGAACGATGATGAGGTCTACGAGCTCTCCAGGCAGACACTGCAAGAGCAGCACGCGTCATCCGAAATACAGTGGGTTGTCGTCCGGCCTGACATCATGGGTTGCGGCGCATCCGAGGCGCTGAACGCGGGCATCGAGCAGGCGCAGAGCGACTGGGTTGTTCTGGCGCATCAGGACATCCTCTACCCAACGGGATGGTGGGGCCGAGTTACGGCACAGCTCAATAGCCACAAGGGTGCTCCGATCGGTGTCGCGGGCCTGGTCGGGGTCGACCGCAAAGGGCTTCGGCACGGGCACGTACTCGACGCCCACGGGCACCTCTGGAGCAGCAGCCTCCCCGAATCGGTCGTTTCATTAGATGAACATGTGCTGATCCTTCGGAAGGATTCGGGGCTGCGGTTTGATCCCGAACTTCCTGGTTTCCATTGCTACGGGACCGACCTCTGCCTCGAAGCACGAAGCCAAGGATTCGCATCGATCGCCATCGATGCACCGGTGATCCACCTTTCGCCCGGCAAGATCGATGATTCCTATGTCGTTACCGCCGAATGGCTCTTAAACAAGTGGAGATCATTCACGGGCGGAGTCATCCCGACTCCCGCACACATCATTTATGATCGTAGCCTGCGTTCAATGATCCTCCGTGGCTGGGTGGAAGTCACGCGACGTCTATTGATGCCGAAGAAGCCGAAGGCAACCGTGTTGGAAGCCTTCCGCGCAGACGCGTGCGTGGGAGAGGCGCGGTTGTGAGCTTACAGAACCTGTTGATCCTGACCTACTATTTCCCGCCACAGGGCGGCGCAGGCACACAACGGTTCGCCAAGTTCGCGAAGTATCTTCCAGACTATGGCTACCGCCCGATTATCCTGACCGCGGATACCGGCAAGACCAATGACAGCGCACCCCATCAGGACCAGACCCTGATGGAAGAGGTTGGGCCAGAGACGGTAATCCGTCGCGTAAAGGAAGACCCAAGCGTTGCTCTGCCCTTTATGCAGAAGCTGGGTCTCGCGTTGAAATTCCGTATCGATGCAGAGGAGTGGGTCGGTTGCGCGATGCCGTTGGCCGGTCAACTCATTGAGGAGTTTCAGCCTGCCGCGCTATTGACCACCGTGTCACCGTATGCCGCGGTACACCTTGGGCGGGCGATCTCACAACGCTACAAGCTTCCCTGGCTGCTCGACCTGCGTGACCCGTGGACCATGGATGGTTGGCGCGTCCATCACACCTCTTTGCACACACGAGCAGACAAACGCTTTATGCAAAGGGCACTGCGTGATTGCGATCATGTCATTGCCAACACACCGGCTTCCGGTTCAGCCTATCGTGACCTCGCACGCCTACCCGATCGACGGGTGAGCGTGATCCCGAATGGTTTTGACCTGGATGATTTTGAGCAGACGACCCCTGGCTCGGGAGTCCATGAACATTTCGAAATGATCCATGTCGGCACACTGCATGCGATTGAGTCCGAAACGAAATCCTCATTCAAGCAGTCGCTGCGCACAAGCCTGAGACAGATCAATGGGTTGGGAAGGACTTCCTTTTATCTCCTTCAGGCCCTTGCTCGAGTCAAAGAGACAAAAGCAGAGCTGTACGCAAGCTTCCGGCTGACCCTCGCCGGGACCGTGCATCCTTCGAATATGGAACTGGCAGAACGGCTTGGTGTCGCGGACGCGATCCGGCACGTGGGGTACGTCTCGCACCGTGCTGCGTTAGGGATGATGCAAAACGCCAACGCGGTATTCGTTCCACTGCATGGTCTGCCGGCGGGTGACACATCCTTGATCGTACCCGGAAAGCTATACGAAGCGTTGGCCTCCGAACGGCCGGTCTTTGCATGCCTGCCCGATGGCGATGCTGCCGACCTCGTTCGGACTGCTGAGGCCGGCGTGGTGTGTCCACCAGACGACATCGATCTGATCACGAAACGACTCTCGGAGCTGCTGCAAAAGCACCGTGATGGAGAGCACCTGAGTGGGGCAAAGCGTGCAGACCTTGGCATGTTCACGCGCAGCGCATTGACAGAGGACTTAGCAAGAACGGTTCGCGGTGTCTGTCAAGGCGGCTCGGTTGAGAAGCCACCACTCAATCCTTGGCAGAAACTCGCGCAAGCGATGCATATAGATACGGGGGTGCCTGCATGAAGTTTTCTGTTGTCATGCCCTGTCACAACAACGCCGACCACGTCGTCTCTGCGCTCGAGAGTATCGCGGCGCAGCAAGTCGCACCCGATGAGGTCATTGTTGTCAACGACGCGTCAACAGACGATTCTGAAGCTGTCGTGAAACGAACTGGCATCGCGAGCCGGGTGATCAACGCGAAATGCGGCAATGCCGCCAGCGCGAGGAACGCCGGGATCAAGGTCGCGACCGGGGATTGGGTTGCGTTTCTAGACGCAGACAACACATGGCTGCCCAATCATCTGCAACTCGGAGTCGAGTGCCTTTCGGAATCTAGCGATGTGATGTACTACGCCCCCGACGTTCCTGCACGGGCAGAGATGCCAGAGGCGGGTGTGGGGCCTCGCGAAGCGTATCCGATCGACCAGAAAACCCTTGGCCTGACACACCACGACTTTATTCAGTGGCGTCTGTACAAGGGCTGGGGCTTCCCGACGACCGGCATGATCGCGCGCCGAGATCGTGTGGAACAAGTCGGTGGTTTCGATGAAAGCCAGAAACGCAGGCACGATTTCGAATTCATGATGCGCGTGATCCACGGGCATACCTGGTGCACCACACCCCAGCCGACTTGGTGGTCCAGGCCCCCGCGCGAGGGCAACATCTCGGCGGATACGCTGGTTTGTAACTACTACGCCTTCCGGGCACTCAAGCTCAATGAGCAGGCTTACAAGAGCGATGATTACGACCTCTTGATGCAGCGCTCGGCACTCAATGCCATCAAGAGTGCCGTCTACTCGCGTGACAAAGAACTCATCGCAAAAGCCCGCGACCTGACGCGCGGCCACTTGAACCTGACCGGCAAGCTCAAAATGGGCCTGTTTACCGCAGCCCCCCCCGCGTGGCGTCGGTTCATGATCACTGAGTGATCTTCATACCTAGAAACGCTTGTCAAGGATCGTGACGAAGCAGATTATTGGACAATCGTCTTCGAAGTGGTGATTCCGCTCTTTTCCAATGGATACAAGGCTTCGCGTCGGCCGATAGTCGGATCAGCGACGCGACCTGACCGATCGATTGATGAAGATGTTTATTGCCACAATCCGAGGTCGGCCCGGTATTGCTGAAGCCAACCCAGACGATCTGTTTGATACCGATTACCTCAAGCAGAATCTGGGTTCACGCGCAGCCAAGGGCGGCGTCATCGTTTTCGCCTCACAGCTGGTCAAGTTCATCACCCAGACCGGCTCGCAGATCGCGCTGGCGCGACTCTTGGTGCCTTCTGACTTCGGCCTGATCGCGATGGTCATGGTGTTCTCAGGCTTCATGAACCTCTTCCAGGACATGGGGCTGTCCATGGCTATGGTCCAGAGCAAGAAGGTCACGCACCGACAAGCCAGCGTGCTCTTCTGGATCAACATGGGGATGAGCCTGCTCTTGGCGGGCCTTTTAGCCGGTCTCTCGCCTGTACTCGCATGGTTCTACGACGAGCCGAACGTGATCGGGGTCGCGATCGCGTTGAGCGGCACATTCATTCTGGCGGGGCTAACGGCGCAGCATCGTGCGTTGCTCAAGCGGCATATGCGCTACAAGACGCTTGCCAAGATCGATATTGCAACCATGGTCCTCAGCGCATGCCTGGGGATTACACTCGCGGCCATTGGGTTTGGATACTGGTCTTTGGTTCTGATGCTGCTCAGTCAAAGCACGATCCAGATGCTGCTGATCTGGATGGTTTCGCCATGGTGCCCATGCTTGGCGTTCCGGACCGGTGGCATGAAGAACCTGCTGAAGTTTGGCGGGAACATGACCGCCTTCAATATGCTGAACTACGGCACACGTAACGCGGACAACCTGATGCTCGGTGCCACGTGGGGTGCCGCAGCCCTGGGCCTGTACTCAAAGGCTTACGCGATGCTGCTGCTGCCGATCAGGCAGATCAATTCACCGGTCGCCGCGGTCGCGGTCCCCGCATTGAGCAGACTCCAGGACGAGCCAGAGCGGTTTGCCAATTACTACTGTAGGATGTTGCAGGTCGCTTCCTACATCTCTATGCCGATTGTGATGATGTTTATCATCCTCTCCGAAGAGGCGGTCCTTGTCCTGCTGGGCAGCCAGTGGACCGAATCCGTGCCCATCTTCCGGGCGCTCTCGGTTCTTACCTTTGTTCAGACCGTGCAGAACTCGACGGGTTGGGTCATGATCGCCTACAACCGGACCGGGCGGATGTTCAAGTGGTCGATCGTCCAGAGCTCGTGTGCGATCGCCGCCTTCGCGATCGGCTTGAGCTGGGGTGGCTTCGGTGTCGCGGTTGGGGCGGCGATCTGTGGTATCACGCTACTGATTCCCGCGCTGGTGTACGCTTACCATGGCACGCCTGTCCGTCTTACCGATGTAGGGAAGGTACTGCGACGCCCACTCACCTTCGCATTCTTGATACTCATCTCGGCCGGACCAGCACGCTACGCGCTGGATGATCAGGCGATCTGGCTACGAATCCTTGGCCCGCTTCTCGCCGGCGGTGCCATTACCGTGCTCGCCGTCTTGGTATCGAAGCAGCTTCGCCAGGACCTGATGAGCCTGAAGCAGACACTGCGCCGGAAGTAATTCATCTTGATCCATTTCAATGATCAGGAAGTGATCAATGATCCGAAGCACCCTAAAAGCATGTATCCCAAGCACCCTGCGGCGACGCAAGGCGAATCGAGAGCTTATCCAAACGCATAGCCTGCGCTTGGCGGACATGGATGCGGATTACGATCTCGCCGGATCGACATTCGGCCATCATTGCCGGCTGTCTGGCCCGGTGCAGATCCGTGATTCATCACTCGGCGATTACAGCTATGTCGAGCCCAACTGCCGGATCAGCGGAACGACCATCGGTAAGTTCTGCTCGATCGCGCCGTTTTGCATCATTGGACCGCTGAGCCACCCCTTTGACCGTGTGTCGACGCACCCGGCGTTTTACCTCCGGTCAAACCGGTTTGGGTACCGCTTTGTCGAGGAATCCGATGACCCCTCGGCCAACATCCCGACGACGATCGGCAACGACGTCTGGCTTGGTGCGAGTGTCTTCGTAAAGCGGGGCGTGACAATCGGGGACGGGGCAATCGTCGGGGCGGGTGCAGTCGTAACGAAAGACATCACGCCTTATCAGATTGTCGCTGGCGTGCCTGCGAAGGTGATCCGGGAGCGGTTTGATCGGCAGATTGCCGATCGCCTGCAGGCCAGCCGGTGGTGGGACCGTGACGAGGCCTGGCTGGCAGAGCACGCCTCATTAATGCCTGATATTCTGGGGTTCCTAGAAAAAGCCGAGGCGGATTCCAGCCGATATGGCTAAAGTAAGTAAGTTGAGGTGACATCATTGGAGCCACGCGGGGATCGAGTGAGGCAGCTATGTTTTTCCGAAGCATAAGCGATATGAATATGACGATTTTGCGGAATCTGACGATGATTCCGCAGGATATTGATCTGGTCGTTGGCATCCCGCGCAGCGGGCTCCTCGCCGCAAACATGCTCGCGCTCTACCTCAACAAACCGATCACAGACCTCGACGGCCTCATTGAAGGACGCATGCTTAGCAAGGGCAAACGCGTTGTCGCGAATTTCAACGGCGATATCATAGGGTCGGCCCGCAAGATCCTCATCTTTGATGACTGCATCTCCTGGGGCACGGAGATCAATAAAGCACGCCAACGCGTCGAAGAGGCCGGCCTCATCGATCGGGCTGTCTTTGGGTGTGTTTACAGCTTCCCTGAGAACCCGCACTTGGCCGACTTCGTGATGGAGATGATCCCGAGGCCGATGACCTTCCAGTGGTCCTGCCTGTACACGCCAGAGCTGAAGCGTGCTTGTGTCGATATCGACGGCATCCTCTGTCACGACTGCCCGAAGGAGCAGGACGATGACGGGCCGGGCTACCTCGACTTCCTCGAGAACGCGACGCCGCTGTTCCTCCCAACCCACGAGGTGCGTTGGCTCGTCACCAGTAGGCTTGAGAAGTACCGCGAGCAGACCGAGCGCTGGTTGGCCAAGCACAACGTCCCGTACCAAGAACTGGTCATGATGGACGCCGCGACGCCTGCCGAGCGTGCGAAGAACGGCGCGCACTGGAAATTCAAGGCCGACTTCTTCAAGTCGCAGAAGGAAGCACGGCTGTTTATTGAGAGCTGCCCGCGCTCGGCTAGAGAAATCTACGAGCTCACCGGTAAGCCTGCGCTCTGCCCGGTCAATGCGACGATGTACGGTGCCAGCGGCAGCGAGCAAATCGAGATCTTTAAGCAGAAGACAGGCTTAAAACGCCTGCTGAAAAGACTGAAGAGTGCTCCCAACAGGCTGGTCCGCGAGGCGCGCGCGTTGGTGCGGGCCTAGCCGTACCTTGTGATTTCGGTGTGGAGGCTCGCGCCCGATGCGGATTCTGATTGCCTGCCCGACACTGGGTATCTCCAGCGAAGTCTGGATCCTCCGACAGATCGAGGGTTTCGCGAATCTCGGGCACGACCTGTCGGTCGTGTGCTGGCAGCAGGCCGGCTACGAGCCACAGCGGTTCACAGACAAGCCGGTTGAGGCCCTGCCTTTCGACCTGCCTCTTGAGGGTGGGCTCGGACGTTGGCTGAAGCGTGCGAAGCATGCAACAAGCCGTAACTTTGTCCGCGGTTCCGTAAAAGAGGAAGAGGCGATTAAGGAGTTGCTCATCCGCGTACGGCCAGACGTGGTGTTGTGCCACTTCGGTCATGTCGCGATGCGCATCCTTCCGGTCGCAAAGAAGCTCGGCATCCCTGTCACGGCACACTTCCATGGTGCGGACCTGTCCTCTAAGCTGTCAAACCGCTGGTACCGCTGGACCCTCGCCCATGAAGCCAGGCGATTCGATCAAGTGGTCGTCGTCGGCTCGCATCAGGCAAGGTTGCTCCATGGACTGGGTGTACAAGACAGCCGGCTGAGCCTGATCCCCTGCGGTGTGCCGACTGACCAGTTCCATCCGGAGCCCCGGCTAGCTCGGGAAGAGGTGTGTTTCATCCAGGTCTCTCGAATCGTCCCGTGGAAAGGAATCGAGCAGGCGCTCCGCGCTTTTGCGCAGGTGCACGCCGAACACGGCAACACGCGGTTCAAGGTGATCGGGGAGGGCGATCAGTTGGACGCCATGAAGCGGCTGGCCTCGGAGCTGGGCATTGACCAGGCGGTGCGTTTCATGGGCGCGCTGCCGCCGGATCGCGTGGTGGAGGCATTCCAGGAGTCAGACGTCTTCCTGCAACACTCCCTGACGCATGATTCAGGCTGGTGCGAGGGTTTTGGGGTCTCGATCGCAGAGGCCGCTTCGATGGGGCTGCCTGTCGTGGTGACGCGGTCGGGCGGCATCCCGGATCAGGTGGTGGACGGGGAGACCGGCTTCCTGGTCGAGGAACGGGATATCCAGCGGATGGCGTCCGCCATGCTGGACCTGGTCGACCAGCCCGAAAAGCGGCAGGAGATGGGCCAGGCAGGGCATCAGCGCATGAGGGAGCACTTCGACTCGGCCGGTCAGATCGCCAAGCTCGAGCGAGTGCTTCAAAAGGCGGGGTCTTAAATCTTCTATCGGCGCTGATTTGAGTGGTTCAAAACAGCCCTTAGGCCCCAAGAGCAGGTACTAGTAGCTCATAAGTGCTATTTTTCAGGTTGACGCTCGCCAACCTCTAAATCAGTGGCAATCTTTAACCGATCACTGTATTATTGGACGTGAAGCGCTATCCGATTAGCGTCATTGGGTTATTTAAGTTCCGGTAAACCCGGCTTCAGGATGACGGAGACGAGAGATGAGATCAGTTTGTTCCTCTTCTACAAGCGCTTTGATCGCTGGCGTGATGGCTTCGGCCGGATTCTCGGCATGGGCAAGCACAACTCCTATCGAATTGCTCCCTGTTGGTGACTCGATCACTGCGGGTGTCGGCACCGACACAGGCGTCGGCAACACATACGGGCCGTTCGATGCCAGCCCGGACAATAATCTGGGTGGCTACCGCTTCTATCTGGATATGCTGCTGTCGCCAGACTTCGATTTCGTCGGCAACCGCTCGGAGGGTACTGGTATCGATGTCGGTTCTGGATTTACGGATAACCAAGGCTTCGGTGAGCCCGGCGCCCAAGCGACCAACGTCAATCCATTCAATGGAGGGACCCCATCGATCCTGACCGCGGTGGATAACATCGCGCCGGGCAATTCTTCAACGGATGCACTTTTTGATCCCAGCGTCACAAAGCCTGACGCGGTTCTCTTACATATCGGTATCAACAGTATCTTCCGCGACTCATTCATTGTGGACACTGGCGATAATGCCGCAGATTTGGAATCCACGATTCAAAGTGCGGTGAGTGAGTTTGAAACGTTGCTCAAGGGTGATAGCCGAACTGGTCTTGTTGAAAGACTTACCGATACGGATTATTTTGCAGATGATGCCCATCTCTTTATCGCACTGATTAACCCCAGGGCAGACGGTAAAGACAACGCAAATTCGGCGAGGTTTATTACTCAACTCCAACCCAATACAGTAGGGGATTACAACTCGCGTGTGAGAGACTTAGTCGAGTCTGAAGCTGTGCCCGGCGGTGAATTGGAAGACCTCCAGGGGAGATACACGTTCGTTGATCTCTTTTCAATCGCGATCTCTGAACTCGATACACAAGCGTTGGCCGATGAGTTCTACGGTGGCAATCTGAGCGATCTTCTCGCCGCGATCAACCCCGAGGATGAAGGTGATGCCGGTATCGATGATGACTTCGTTGATTGGATTTATAATCCTAGTTTCGATTTTGATGAAGGCGAATATGACAATGGCGAATACGACGGTACTGTGCAATTAGTGTCGCAAACGCGGGATGCCAACTACAACACCGCGCTACTCCCCGATGGTCTGCACCCCTCGAACCTCGGTGCCGCGATTAACGCGCAGGTCTGGGCCAACGCGATCAACGCCTCCGGCATCCCCGAGCCAGGCAGCCTGGCGCTCCTCGCCGCGGGCGGGGCGACGATGCTGCTTACGCGACGCAGACGCAACCTAAGCAATGCTTGATTGCTGCGAGCAAAACTAAGCCAACCAATTTCAACCGCCAAGCATCTATCAGTTCGGCGGTTGTTTTTGTGGCTACATGCTATGAAGCCAACTCACGCATCTGTAAAGCGGCCGAGTCCGATAACTTAGAAAGTGCAGCGTGCTGCGTTGCGTCTTATGGTCTATCACAATGTTTTGCTATCTCTCGCCGCCGATTTCAGTGGATCAACGCGTAAAATGCGGGTTATGCCACCATGAAGGCGGTGCACCTGTAGTGGGGAGGGATTGTGTCCGAAGATAAGCCTACGAGGACATACGAGCCCTTTTGGTGTTGGCCACGTGGGACTCGTTTGATGCCGTGGCGAGCGATGTTGAAACCGCGATATATCCGCTAAAATTGATCGATACACGCTAGTCTTGACTAGGTGAGCAGGGTTGATCTGGCCAGGCAGGCCAAACTGCAAGCCCATTGATTGGCGGATGATGCCGCATACGCGCTAGTTGATAAACCACCCCATGATTGAGGGCGCTGACAATACGACAACACTCGACCCACCCGGTCGTGAGCGCATGCGTCTTCCCCGAAGGCGTCCGCGATTGCCCAGGCTGGTGACACCCTCTGCGGAGCTATCCAATCGGCGGATCCCCGGTCAAGCCGCGTCGCGTGACGGGGCCCTGATGTGGCTCGTCATGCTGTTGATTGTGACCCTCTTTATCCCCGACCCGATCGCGGTGCACGTCGGTGTGTTGAAGATCACGCCTGCGTTTGCGGTCGCGATGCTGCTGTTCCCGTTCCTGCTGCTTCAAGGAAGGATCCGCTGGGCCTGGCCCGAGCTGGTGATCCTGGCCATGTTCACCAGTTGGTTTTTGTCGAACGCCATGTCCGCTCCGCTTGGCCGCGCGATCGAATCAACAGGGCGCAGCATCCTGATCGGAGTGATCCCCTACATGGCCGGGCGCTACCTCGCTCAAGACGTTCGGCGGATGAAGAAGGCGTTCACGCTCGTCGTCACGCTGGTCGCGGTCTTCAGTGTCATCGCGATCCTTGAGTCCATCGCAAGATTCAACCCGCACAACATCCTGTGGGGCATCCCGTACTGGCCTCACCACGAGATGCGGCTCGGCCTGACGCGCGCCCACGGCTGGACGACGCACGCCATCATGTTCGGCCTGGTCTGCGCGATCTTTATCCCGATCGTTGCGGTGTCGCATATCGAGAAGCTCCGTGCGGTGGGCAAAAGACCGCTCCTCAGACTGTTCTGTCTGCTCATCGGCTGCTTCCTTTCCCTCTCGACAGGCGCATGGGGCCCGGCCGCGGTCTCCTTGATGCTCGTGGCGTGGGATTACAAGATGAAGATGCGTACGTCGATACGCTGGCCGCTGACCTTCGCCGTCGCGATCGGCGGGTACTTCATCCTCGAGTTCGCGACCGGTCGGCCGCTGCTCCGGATCCTGATGATGCAGCTGCACCTGACCAGCCCGGAGGCCTGGTACTACCGCTGGCGGCTGTTCGAGCGCGTCTTTCAAGTAATGCCCGGGCACTGGTGGATGGGCTACGGGCTGGATATCCCGGACCAGTTCGTCGGCTTCGGCCGTTCGATCGACAACAACTTCCTGCTGTTCCTGCTGTTCTACGGACGCATCGGGCTCTTTCTCTGGATCGGGGTGTTCGCCTGCGTCTTACTCTACGGCGGCAAGGCCGTCTGGGCGAACCGCGACACGCCCTTTGTCCGGCTGACACGGGCCATCATGTTCAGCCTCA
The DNA here is from genome assembly GCA_039188575.1 of Planctomycetota bacterium. GTDB lineage: Bacteria > Planctomycetota > Phycisphaerae > Phycisphaerales > Phycisphaeraceae > JAHQVV01. The sequence goes on from JBCCYY010000039.1 coordinate 30,022, forward strand.
TCGGGATCTCACTCACGCAGTTGAGTGTCGCGATCTTCTCGACGCCTGGCTATCTGTATTGGATCCTGCTCGGTGTCGCGGTCGGGGCGAGCCAGCTCTGCCGGAAAGAAGCTCTGCAGCTCGATCAGCTCGAACGGCAACAAGCACAGGCGAAACGCCGGGGGGTCCCTCGGGAAGACAGAAGGCCTACTCCGCTGAAGAACGCCGGTTGACTGTCCAAGATTATTTGAAACGCCTTATGTTCCGCAAAGATCTGGCCATCGTGACGCCTTCTTATCGCCCGGACCTCAAGCGGTGCAAGACACTCTGCGCCAGTGTCAAGCGTTTTGTGGACCCTGAGATCGAGCATATCCTCGTTGTACCGCGTCGCGACCGAGCCGCTTTTGCGCCGCTAGCGAACGAACGGACCCGGATCGAGACCGTCGAATCGATCCTGCCAAAGTTCGCGGTACAGCTTCCTTTTCAACGCAAGTGGTGGCTCACGTTGTGCTCCATCCCGGTGCGTGGATGGATCCTCCAGCAACTCACGAAGCTCTCGACCATCAACGCCGTGACGACCGACGCGATCATGTTTGCAGACTCAGACCTGGCCTTCATCCGGCCGTTCACGGCCGATCAGGTGTGGCACGACGGCAAGCTCCGCATGCACCGCGTCCCCGGCCCGGCACCGACCGCGTCGCACAGACGCTGGCACCAGGACACCGGCCAGCTCATGGGACTAAAGCCATTGGACTGGTACGGCGCGGACTACATCGGTCAGCTGATCACCTGGCACTGCGACACCGTCCGCGGCATGCTCGATCACATCACCGAGACAGCGGGCAAGCACTGGTTCAAGGTCATGGCCAACATGCTCCAGCTCTCGGAGTACATGCTCTACGGCATCTATGTTGAGCACGTACTCAAGGGCGAAGGCCACCACTACACGCAGGACGACCTGTGCCACTGCTCCTGGCACCACGACATGCAGACCCAAGAGGATATCGATCGGTTCTTCGGCCGTGAACTGGACCCGAGGGTCTGCGCAGTGCTGATCCAATCCAACCTAAATATCGAACCCGCCGTTTATGCGAAGCAGGTCGAACACCTGGTCGAGATGAATGCCGGGCCGGCGTCTTTAAATCCCCATGCCGAAGTGTAACGCCCTGGGTGACCGGGGCAGTCGCTGGTTTTTGATGGATACGGGGTCTGTTTTAGATCGATATAGACAGAGATCGACGCAGCGTAACGGAATAGGGCGAAGTGCAAGCGATGACACCGCAACAGTCAGATGCCGACTCGAGACCTCGCCCATCTGGCGAGCCTGCCCCGGTTGAGGCGCGCCCGCAGATCAGTGTGCTGATTGTTGGCTACAACACCAGGAACCTCGTACTGGACTGCCTGGACGGGCTTTATCAGCACACGCAAGGCCCGACGTTCGAGGTGCTCTTTGTCGACTGCTCCGACGACGGTTCGGAGCAGGCCATCCGGGAGCAGTACCCACAGGTCCGGGTTGTCGACAACCAAGAGAACCTCGGCTTCGGGCGGGGCAATAATTTCCTGGCCCGGCATGCACACGGTGAGTACCTGCTGCTGCTCAACCCCGACACGCTCATCAAAGACAACGCGATCGGTGAGCTATACCGCTTCGCGCAGAGCAACCCCGAGGGAGGCGCGTGGGGCGGCGTCACCCGCCTTGCCAACGGAGCGATCGACCCCGGCTGCCAACAGCTCAAGCCGAGCCTCTTCACGATGTTCCTGCTGACGATTGGTTTGGGTGCATGTGCCAAGCCAAGTGTTGAAACTGATCGCAGTGAAGGCACGCAGGTGCATTCGCTGTCGGGCGCTTTTATGATGATGCCGAAGGCCTTGTGGGACGAGCTTGGCGGGTTTGACGAGAGTTTCTTTATGTACTGTGAAGAGACCGATCTTTGTCGCCGTGTTCAGCAGTCGGGCCTCCGTGTGCTGATCACGCCCAAGTCTAGCATTGTGCATCTGGTTGGCAGCGGTTCGTCCAAGAGCCCGAAGCGCATGCTTGCACTGACCCGCGGTGCGATGCACTTCACACGCAAGCACCACGGGCCGGTATACATCTTCTTCGATAGCATCGGCCGCTGGCTCTACAGCGCCTCCCGCTTTGCGATCGGGCTTATCGGTGCGCCGCTCATTGGCAAAGAACGCTCGGCTCAACTTCGGCAACGCCACGCGCCGATCGTTTTTCAGCCAAGCCAATGGGTCGGGGGATGGGACACGCCAGATAGATCGACCGTGACGGAGGAGTCCAGCACGGCATGAGCCCGAACCGACCAGTCCCGAAAGACGCGAACCCCGCCTGGCTAACGCCCGAAGCCGAGCCCGTGGAGCTGCGTCACCATGCGCTGGCCGGCCTGATCCGGCTGGGCTACCGCGTGACGCAGGGCCCAAGGCGCAGCAAGCTGGCCCGCTTCTGGTGCGCATTAGCCGCGAGACTCGAAGGCGGTGACATGCGCTCCGCAACGCTGCGGGACTTCCTCTCCAAAGACTGGTACGTCCACCTCGGTGCGCACAGCTACGGCCCGTGTTCGATGCCCGGCTATTGGCCTCCGTCCGTCTCGGTCGGCCGCTACGTCTCGGTCGGACCCAACGTCGCGGTCTATACCCAGAACCACCCCTTAGACCGGGTCTCGACCCACCCCTATTTCTATGACGCCCGCTGCGGCGTCGTACCAGCGGAAGAATTGGAGCCCGGCTTGCTCCGGATCGAGCACGATGTCTGGCTGGGTCGAAACGCGGTGGTCCTGCCAGGCTGCCAGCGGATCGGGGTCGGCGCGGTGATCGGTGCGGGAGCGATCGTAACCAAGGATGTGCCGGACTTCGCGATCGTGGGCGGTGTGCCGGGCAAGCTCTTGCGGTACCGATACGACGAGCCAACGCAGCAGCGCGTGCTCGCGTCGCGCTGGTGGGAGAAGACGCCCGAGGCCTTGGCCGGTGAGCTCGATCAGATGCTCAAGCCCGCCGAAGACGCGCTTGCAGACCTGGCGCCCACCGCGGACCCAACCCCGGACGCGACATGATCAGTATCGTGATCCCCGCCTACAACGAAGCCGATGTGATCGAGCGCTGCCTTGAGACACTGACCGCGCGGCCTGTGCAGGGCGGAATTGAGATCATTGTCGCCTGCAACGGCTGCAAGGACAAAACCGCTGAGCTTGCTCGCCGGTTTGGCGAACCCATCAAGGTGGTCGAGACGCAGACCGCGTCGAAGATCGCGGCGTTGAACCTTGGCGATTCGAACGCTACTGGCTTCCCACGGATTTATCTGGACGCGGATGTGGTGGTCGATCTGGATACCATTGAGGCAGTCGCGGCGGTTCTGCAGACAGACGATGCGCTCGCGGCGGCCCCGAAGATGAAGGTGGACTTCAGCCGGAGCAGCTGGCCCGTCCGTGCGTTCTACCGGGTCTGGCTCGAGCAGCCTTACCACCGCCAGGGCCTGATCGGCGGGGGGTTTTACGCGGTCTCGCAGGCCGGCCGAGCGAGGTTCGGCACGTTCCCCGAGATCATCGCTGACGACGAGTATGTCCGCAGGCACTTCAGCGCAGCCGATCGGATCAACCCCGAGGGTTTGACCTTCACGATCCACGCGCCGCACAGGTTCTCGGACCTGATCAAGGTCAAAACCCGCAGCCGGTTGGGCCGGCTCGAGCTCAATCGCAAATTCCCGCAACTCCAAGCGTCACCACGGGAGGAGTCGGGGGCGAAAAGGTTCGATATAAAACGAAAACCGGGGCTCTGGCCGGCGGCTTTCGTGTATCTGCTGGTTAACGGGCTCACGAGGTGGCGTGCAAGGAAGCAGCTCAACCGCCTGGATGGCTATCAGTGGGAGCGGGACGAGTCATCCCGCGCCCAGGCTGCAGAGGGATGAATCCGCACAAGCAAGGCATTGACATGAAGGTATCGATCTTTGGGATAGGCTATGTCGGGGCGGTGACCGCCGGCTGCCTCGCGCGCAATGGCCACACCGTTGTCGGTGTCGACCCCGACACGCGCAAGCTCGACTTCATCCGACAGGGCAAGGCACCCATCCTCGAGGATGGCGTCGAAGACCTCATGCGCGAAGCGGTAGAGTCTGGCCGTCTCACCGTCACCGATTCCTGCGCGGAAGCTATCGAGCAGACCGACCTTTCCCTGGTCTGTGTCGGTACACCTTCCGCCCCCAACGGCAGCCTCGGGCTGATGTATGTCACCAAGGTCTGCGAAGAGATCGGCCAGGCGATCGCCAGCAAAGATACCAAGCACACGGTTGTGATCCGCTCGACCGTCGTGCCTGGCACCACGCTGAAAATCCTGAAGCCCATCCTCGAAGAACACGCAGGCGGGCCGGTCTGCGAGAAGTTCGGCCTGGCGATGAACCCAGAGTTTCTACGCGAAGGCACCTCGATCAAAGATTTCTATGCGCCGCCCTACACGGTTGTCGGCACGGATGACGAGAACGTGTTCCGGCAGGTCTGCGAACTCTACAGCGAGTCGGGCGGCGAAGAGATCCGCTGCACGATCCCCGCAGCCGAGTCGATCAAGTACGCCTGCAACCTGTTCCACGCGACGAAAATCACCTTCGCCAACGAGATCGGTACGGTCTGCAAGGCCGCCGATGTGGACAGCCGCGAGGTGATGGAAATCGTCTGTCAGGACACGAAGCTGAACATCAGCGGCAAGTACATGAAGCCTGGCTTCGCGTTCGGCGGATCGTGCCTGCCCAAGGACCTGCGTGCGTTCAGCTCGGTTGGCCGATCGAACAACACGCCGGTGACGATGTTCGACTCGATGCTCAAGAGCAACCGCGAGCAGATCGAGCGTGCCGCCGAGCGCATCATGGCGAAGGGTTCGCGTCAGATCGCGATGATGGGTGTGAGCTTCAAGGAAGGCACCGACGACCTGCGTGAGAGCCCGCTCATTACCCTGGCCGAGATCCTTATCGGCAAGGGCTACGACCTGGCGATTTACGACCCCAACGTCGAGTACGCCTCGCTGTTCGGCTCGAATAAGCGCTATATCGAGCAGCACCTCCCGCACCTCAAGCGGGCGCTGGTGTCGGCAGAAGTCGCGCTTAAGCATGGTGAAACGGTAGTGTTCGGCCACAAGCACGAGGTGTACACGCCGTTGATTGCCGCGATTAAGGAAGACCAGACGGTTTTCGACCTCGTTGGCATGTGCGGCCCCGAGGATATCACGGGGAGTTACGAAGGGCTTTATTGGTAAATCATGGAACAGGCGGCTTGCCTGTTGAGTATGGAAGACAGGCAGGACGCCTGTCCTACCGAAAGGGAGGCCGAGTTGGCCGATCGCAAGGGACACATCGTCATCCTCGTCGAGAACCTGCCCGTGCCGTTTGATCGGCGGGTCTGGATGGAATCCACCGCGCTGACGCAGGCCGGCTACAAGGTCAGCGTCATCTCGCCTTGCCCGCCGGACGACGAAGTACCAGACAAGGTGATCGACGGTATCCACGTTTATCGCTTCCCGATGTATGAGGAGCAGCCCGGCAAGCTCTACTACATCAAGGAATTCGCCTACTGCCTTCGCGAGGTCGGCAAGCGTGTCAAGCAGATCTGGAAGGAAGACCCGTTTGATGTCATCCAGACCTGCAACCCGCCGGACACGTTTTGGTGGATCGCACGCAAATACAAGAAGCATGGCGTCAAATTCGTGTTCGACCACCACGACCTGTGCCCGGAGCTGTACGAGTCCAAGTTCAAGCGTCAGGACATCATGTGGAAGGGCCTGCGCTGGCTTGAGAAGAAGCAGTTCCAGGCCGCAGACGCGGTGATCGCAACGAACGAGAGCTACAAGGAAGTCGCGATGGGGCGCGGCGGTAAGCGCGATGAGGACGTCGTCGTGGTGCGCAGCGGGCCGAAGCTGGACCTGTTCCAGCCGGTCGAGCCCGAGCACGAACTCAAGCGCGGGCGGAAGCATATGGGCGTCTACCTCGGCGTGATGGGCAAGCAGGACGGCGTGGACTACGCGCTGCGCGCGGTGCGCTATGCATTCGATCATGGCCTGACCGACACTAGCTTTACTTTTGTCGGCAAGGGCGACGCGTTCGACGAGTTACAGAAAGAAGCGGAATCGCTCGGCCTATTTGAAGACGAACTCGTCAGATTTACCGGCCGAGTGTCAGACCTCGATCTGCGGCGCTACCTCTCGACCGCAGACTTCGGCATCGCGCCCGATCCGAACGACCCGCTCAACAACCTGTGCACGATGAACAAGATCATCGAGTACATGGCGATGGGCCTGCCGATCGTCAGTTTTGATCTGAAGGAAAGCCGTTTCAGCGCGAAGGATGCGGCGGTGTATATCCCCGACAACGATGAGCAGGCGATGGGCCAGGCGTTCATCGATCTGCTTGCCGACCCGGCGAAGCGTGAACAGATGAGCGCGTTCGGTAAGCACCGCGTGCAGAGCGGGCTGAGCTGGGATACGAGCCAGGCGGTCCTCATCGATTTTTACAACCGACTGCTAGGCCACCCAACTGGTGGGCAGGTTGAGGCTGCAGAATCGCGCCGCTGCGCGTGATGTGATGGACCCATTCCGGTTTGCGAGTGATGAGCCAGACGACGATCACATCTCAGCAGCTGCCCGACACCACCGCGGGTGGTGATGGGGTGCTGCGTAATCGAATTATTCTGACATCTGTACTGCTGCTTTTAGCGGTATTCGCGTGCCGTGATGCATGGATGGACATCGCCCGCATCGTCAGCAAGGACGAGGAAGCCAGTCACATCCTCCTCGTGCCGCTTGTATTCGCGCGTATTGCCTGGGTCCGCCGCGGTGAACTCAAGAGGATCAAGATGGACGCGTCGCTCTGGGGCGCGGTGATCGCCCTGGCTGGCGTTGGTCTCTGGTTCTTCGGCAACATCAAAGCGATGCAGGTGGTCTGGCACTTCGGCGCGATCGTCACATTGTTTGGTGCCTTTGTCTGTATCAACGGTCTACACATTGTCCGCAGGCTCTGGCCGGCCTTTCTTGTACTGGTCTTCCTGATGCCGCTGCCCGGGGTGATCCGTCACCCGTTGGCACTGTTCCTCCAGAACGCCTCCGCGCAGGCGACGGAAATCGTCATTGTCGCGCTGGGCTTTGAACTCGTCCGTAACGGCAACCTGCTGATTATCAACGACTACCCCGTCGGTGTCGCCGAGGCCTGTAACGGCATGCGCATGGTGTCGATGCTGATCCTTGTCGTCTTCGCCTTCGTATTTTCAGAGAAGATCAGGCCCTGGGTACAGGTGGCCCTGGTCCTCATCGCCGCACCGATGGCGATCCTTCTCAACATCATCCGCCTCGTCCCGACCGTGCTGGCTTTCGGCTTCTTTTCAGAAGATTTCGCTTATCAGCTGCACAACTGGCTCGGCTGGGTCATGGTGATTGCGTCGTACTTCGTATTGATCGGCATCCTGGTGCTGATGCGCTGGCTCATGCTGCCGATCGAGCCGGAGCAGAAGCTCAGCAGGCCCAGGCCTTTCAAGAAGCGTTGGCTGCCATGGTTCAGGCAGCACTCGGAACAAACCGAATCGCCAGGCCCGCAGTGGCAGCGCCCCATATCAATCGTTGCGGTCATGGCTGTGCTGGGCTCGGCTTACGCGATCGGTCAAACCCTGCCCGATGGCTCCGAGACAGACGGCTATCACGAACGGGTCCGTTTGGTGGCGGATGAGTTGCCCAGACAGATCGGCGGTTGGACTTCGGTCGATAAGGAACTGCCTGAAGCCGCGGTCGCTTTGCTCAGACCGAACGTGCTGATCAGCCGTCGGTTTGAGGAGCGATCCACCGGCCGTTCGTTCGCCTTCCTGGTCGTTCAGTGCGCAGACGCGCGCGACATGGAAGGCCACTACCCGCCGAACTGCTATCCGTCCTCTGGTTGGACCAGCAGGGGGCGCGAGCAGATCGATCTGCAACTCGGCCAACTCAACGCGGTGTCGATGGACTATCGATTCGATCGTGTTCTGAAAGAGGGCGTCGAGTCGATCGGCGTCGTCAACCTCATTGTTGTTCCCGAGGACGGCTTCACCACATCCATGCGGGGCATCCGCCGCCTGGGCGGGACCGTCATGGATCGCTACTACGGCGCGGCACAGGTCCAATTCGTGTTCGATGGCAGGTGGGAGCAGGGCGAGAGGCTGGCTGTCGTCGAGCAGATCGGCGTGATCCTCGAGCCATTGATCCGTGTCATACTGGATAAAACAGGCAAAGAGGCGAGATTATCGGCAGATTCGGAAGTGTACGCCAGCCGTTGTTTTGTCAGCAATAAACCCTAGAATGGTTGCGCATCAGGACGGCCTGCACCCGATGAGAGATGGAAGAGAAAGGTCTGGGAACGATATGAACTGGCAGATCGCCGAACATAGGCTGGAGCGCGAGGCCGCGGCCGTGCCCACTCGGCCGCTGTCCGATCTGCGCGCCGTTGTTCTGCTTGCCGGCGACGTCCGCACGAATACGCTCCGCAAGACGACGGGCCGCGCGTCGCCATCGCTCCCGGTGGGTGCCAACCGGACCGTGCTTGATTGCTGGCGAGAGCAGCTCATCACACTCGCTGAGACGCTTGGCATGGAGCAGTTGCCCGTCCGGGTGCTCATCAGCCGAAACAGCGGGCTGACCCCGAGGACCGAGCGTTTCGGCCCGGTGCTCATGAGCATCGAGTACGACCCCTCCTCGTTCCGCGGGACCGCGGGCCTGCTCAGTGACATCGCGCGTTCTTACAACGACGACGACCACCTGTTGGTAACCAGCGCGGGCCAGATCCTGTTCGAGCCCTTGATCCGTATCGCGATGGACCTCTACAACGCGGGCGGTGATTTCACGCTGGGTATCGACCCCGATGGCGTGCCGAGCGGGCTGATGCTGTTTCGCTGCGGCTGCATGCGGTCGATCAACCCAGTTGGGTTCTGCGACCTCAACGAGCAGGCGCTACCCGAGATGGCCTGTGACCACCAGGTGCGCGTTGCGCGTTTTGCGTCGCCCGTTGCGATGTCGGTCCGGACGCTGCAGAGTTACCTCGGTGCACTGCGTGCTTTCCACCGCTACGCCTCGGGGCGTTGTGATCTGGACCAGCCTTTTGAAGAACAGTGGCGACCGACCTTCGGCATCATCGAGCCCGGCGCGACGGTGGGCCGGGGCGTCGTGGTGCACGACTCGGTCGTCTTGGCCGGCGCGAAAATCGAAAGCGGCGCAGTACTCGTGCGCAGCGTCGTCTGTCCCGGCTCAGTCGTCGGGCGTGACACACGTGTGGTCGATCAGGTGGTTTCAGGAACCGGCGGAATCCCGCTGTAGATTGACACTCCTCTCCGAACAGTTGAGATGACGTACTTTAACCAGGCAGCCAAAACCCTCGCACGTAACGGCTGGCGGCCCCAACACGGGCTGTGCCTATTCGCGTTTGTGGGTCTTGCGATCGCGGCGACCTGGCCCGCTTGGGCTGCGATGTCCCAGGTGGTCATCCGCAACGAGTACGCCCGGTCCAGCATTCTCGTCCTGCCGGTCATCGCCTGGTTGGTCTGGGTCCGCAGGGCACGCTTCCGGTTTGTGAAACCCGGCGGCCCCGGCCTCGGTCTGGTCATCCTGGTCTCCGGGATCCACCTCTACCTGGTTGCCTACTACGTCTATAGCTTGAAAACACCCTGGTACCTTGGTGCCCTGATGATCGTCGTCGGGGCTTTCCTGATGTGCTCCGGCAAATCCATCATCCGACCCTTCCTCCCGGCCTGGCTGATCCTACCGCTTCTGGTGCCAGTCCCAGTGACGCTGGCCGTCCTGATTGCCAAGCCGATCCAGCTTTTCGAGGCAGAGTCGATCGCCGTACTTTACGGGCTTTTCGGGGTGACGGTCGAGGTGATTACTTCGCCGGGGACAGGCCGGATCGTGGTAGGTGGCGAGACCAGCGGGACCGCGATCCCTATCGATAGTGTCTGCAAGGGCCTGCCCACGATCCTTTCCCTGATGCTGATCAGCTACGGCTTTGTGTTCGGCTCACCGATGCGGACCATGGCTCGTAGTATGCTGCTGCTGATTGCGCCCTTCATCGCGTTGCTTTGCAGCGCATTGCTGCTGGGTGGCACGCTGTGGCTCTACAACGGCAGGCCACCGCTTATCGCCACGGACCTGATCCGGGCCTTTTCTGAGTGGGCGACGCTCCTGCTGGCCTTCCTGCTCATCGCCGGCGTATTGAAACTGCTGACCTGGGCGTCTGTACCGGTGCACCAGTACCACTTGGCCTCGACGTCGTCTTAAGAGTGTTTCCCGGAGGCCGATAACCGCCATAAACCGATTTACCACGCTCTCACGGCCCGCAGGGCTGTTAACCTCGGGTATTGGCCAACCGATAGGGATGAAAGGCATGTGACTGTCACATCGTCCTTGGGCCAACAGTGTGCGGACTTTATCCGTACAAAGGATCCAGACCTTAAACCTAAACGGGTACAATAATGATCCGTCACGACCGGCCCTTCTGGGCGACAGGCGGGAGCGAGACTTCGATGCGAGACGACTACTACACCGCCGCAAACGATGCCTACGCCGACTACGAC
>JBCCYY010000040.1:0-40526 GCA_039188575.1 Planctomycetota bacterium
CTTGAGACTGGGACTGGACGCAACCGTGAAGTGGGCCCACGCACAAGACATACGCGTGAGAGCTCGAATAGGAGATTGGACCATTATGCCGAAACGCTACCCAACACCCTTGACGGACCCGGCTTCATAGGGGAATTATGTTTAGCTGACCGACGGTCGAATAGAGAACTGGTAAATAGCGCGATACACAGTCATCTTGCTACAAACGATTTATACCGATGCTTAAGTCGTGCAGCAAATCAGGAACTTTTATGAAAAAACGGGCTCTATCAATCGGGGCGGCCAGATTTGAACTGACGACTTCCTGCTCCCAAAGCAGGCGCTCTACCAAGCTGAGCTACGCCCCGTGCGTGGGTGGATGTTTGGCTGAGGGTTGTAACCAACTGCTATCGATTTTAGCCGACACTGCGGTATTTCAGCGACGTATCTTACTGCCGCGGGCCCATTTTGGCCATCCGGCGCAGCCGCTGCTTGGCGATCGGGATCGGTGAACCGGGTCAAACGTCTTGTCTTCCTGGTACATGCCTAGTCCGAGTGAATGAGATTCGATTATCATAAAATGATGCCGCGGCGTCGCGACTGACCCGCTGAATTCGGATAGCACAAGTATCCGGGGCTAGGTTTGACACGTTTCGTCGGCCGATGGGTTCGGCTGACAGCACCCCGCAGGGAATACCCCAGAGACAACCGATGACCGAGCTTGCATTTTCAGAAAGAACCAGCGTCGAACAGGTAGAGGAGGGCAACGACCTTGCCCCGAAGTTCGATGAGAACGGACTGATCCCCGTGGTGACGACAGACTTCGACTCCGGCGAGGTGCTGATGCACGCCTACATGAACGCCGAGGCCCTGACGCAGACGATCAAGCTCGGCGAGGCGGTGTACTGGAGCCGAAGCCGCAAGTGCCTCTGGCACAAGGGCGCGACGAGCGGCCTGGTGCAGCTCGTCAAGGAGATCCGTATCGATGATGACCAGGACTGCGTCTGGCTGCGCGTCGATGTGCAGGGCGGGGCAAGCTGCCACGTCGGGTACCGCTCGTGCTTCTACCGCGCGGTGCCCTATGGGGACGAGGCAGGCGGGTTGCACGGGTTCACCGAGACCGAGAAGGTCTTCGACCCTAAGGCGGTGTATGGCGACGCGCCGAACCCGACCCAGCTCTAATCAGCCGACGTAGCGGCAAACCGTGACAACCGTCCAGTGTTTGAATCCCCATGAGCCCAGCCATCGCCTCACCATCAGAAACGCGCACCGTCCTTGTCGTCGGCAAGGAGAGCGTCGGTAAGTCGCAGTTGGTGTCGTCGCTGACAGGCCGGTCAGCGGGGGAAGCGAACTTCCGTGGGTCGACCGTGGTGGTCGAGCGATACACGTCGGGGGACACCGAGTACATCGACACGCCGGGCATCCTGCGCAGCTCGGACACGGAGACGACGCGGCTGGCGCTGGATGCGCTCGAGGCGGATGAGTTCGTGCTGCTGGTGGTGCAGGCGACAAGTTTGGACCAGGACCTGAGCGACATGCTGCCGTTGGTCGCGGGCAAGCGCGGCGCGGTGGTCGTGACGTACTGGGACAAGGTCCAGCCGGGCGAGGCTTCGCAGGAAGCGATCGAGCGGCTGTCCGCGGACGCGGGTGTCGCGTTCGTCGCGATCGACGCCCGCCGGCTATCAGGCCGGGACAAGCAACGGATTGATGAGGCGCTGCAAGCCCCCACGCGGTTTCATAAGGAAGCGCTGACCGCCCGCGCGGGTTGGCGGATCGAGCCGAAGCCGGGCTGGCTGGAGCACCGCATCGCCGGGCCGATGCTCGCGGTCTTGCTGTTGTTGCTGCCGGCGTTGGCGACGATCTACGGCGCGAACACGGTCGCGGACCTCCTGCACCCGATCGTCGCGGGCTGGTTCGAGCCGGCCATCGAAACCGTGAACACCAGCTGGCCTGGCTGGGCGAGCGTCGTGCTCACCGCGGAGCAGGGCGAGTTCGGCTACGGCCTGCTTAACATGGGGCCGTTCTTGTTGGTTTGGGCGCTGCCGACGGTGCTGCTGTTCGCGCTGATCCTCGGCGCGTACAAAGCAAGCGGGCTGATCGAGCGGATGAACGTCGCGCTGCACCCGCTGGTTCGGCCGTTCGGCCTGAGCGGGCGCGACATCGTGCGCGTCATGATGGGCTTTGGCTGCAACGTCCCGGCGGTGATCAGCACGCGGTCGTGTTCGGGCTGCTCACGCGGGCCGACGATCTCGGCGATCGCATTCGGCTCGGCGTGCAGCTACCAACTGCCCGCGACGCTGGCGGTGTTGGCGGCGGTCGCGCTCGCGACAGGAACCTCCGCCGCGCTGCTGACGGTGGTCTTCCTGGGCTACCTCCTGCTAACGACGCTGGTCTACCTCCGGCTGACCTCGGGAAAGAAGGCACGCAGTTCGTTGAACGTATTGATGACGCCCAGCCGGCCGTTCATGCAATGGCCGACGTTTTCCGCGCTCTGGCGCGAAGCGTCCGGGACCGTCCGGCAGTTCCTCTTCCAGGCGATGCCGATCTTCATCCTCATCTGTGTCGTCGCGTCGCTGCTGGCTCAGTTCGGTGTGCTCGAACTCGCGTCCCGCGTGCTGGGCCCGGTGATGGCGCTGTTCGGCCTGCCCGCCGACTCGGCGCTGGCCGTCATCCTCTCGTCCGTGCGCAAGGACGGCATCTTCCTGCTGGCGACGGACGACGGCCTGTCGTTCCCGATGACCGCGGCGCAGTCGCTGACGGCGGTGTACCTCGCGGGCGTGCTGCTGCCTTGCCTGGTCACCGCGCTGACGATCGGCAAAGAGATGGGGTGGAAGCCGACATCTAAGATTCTTCTGCGGCAGGCGGGGTTCGCGGTAGTGTTCGCCTTGATCCTCGCGTGGGGCGGCCGGCTGGTGATGTGATCAGCTTTGATCGTAAGACAGGAGACACTTTGACCAAATACCACCCGCCGATCCCCTGCCACATCGTTGCCGGCCCGCTGGGTGTGGGCAAGACGACCGCGATCCTCAGCTACCTCCGCGAGCACGCGGCCAAACAGCGTGTCGGCGTGCTCGTTAATGACTTCGGCCCGGTCGGGTTGGATGGCACGACGCTCGCCGCCGAGGCGCCGGAGACCAAGGTGCTCAACGTGCCAGGCGGGTGTATCTGTTGCACGATGCTGACCGAGCTGCCCGGCAGCATCCGGCGGCTGCTTACGGAGCAGCAGCTCGATCGGCTGATCATCGAGCCCAGCGGCATGGCCACGCCGTCGCAGGTGATCGACGTGCTGCGGGCGAACCAGTCGGAGCTCAACATCGGCGTCAAGCCCGCGATCGTGATGCTTAACATCGGCGACTTCGATGAAGAGACCTTCGAGCGGATGGCGTACTACCACCAGTTCTGCGAGGCCGCGGACGTGCTGGTTTTTAACCGGTGCGACCAGGCCAAGGCCGACAAGATCGGGCGTGCCGAGCAGTGGGCGAACAAGCTCGACCCGCCTAAGCTGCGTGTCGTCACCACGTCGCACGGGGTGTTGCCTGCGGAGGTGTTCGAGCTGAGCCTGGACACGCGCGAACACGACGGCCATGACCACGCGCACGATCATCACGACCACAGCCATGGTGATGGGCATCACCACCATCATGACCACTCGCACGGCCACGAACACGAACACCACCACGATCACGACCACAGCCACGACCCAACGGTCCAACCCGGCGGGTTCATCCTCGACGCCAAGCGGCGCTTCGATGAGGAGGTCCTGCTGGTCAACCTGATGCGGATCTGCCACAAGGGCATCGACGACAACGAGGTGCTCCGGCTCAAGGGCGTGTTCCACACCAAGGCCGGCTGGCAGTCGATCGAGATCGCCAACGGCGAGGTGTCGTACCGGCAGTCGGCCCACCGCCGGGACACCCGGATGGAGTGGCTGACCAAGCCGGGCTCAGTCGATCGGTCGCGGATGCTCAAGGAGATCGACCGCCCGCTGAATCTGCAAGAGATCGGCGAGCTGCTGGAGAGCAACTAGCGGGCCGGGTGCCGCCAGCGTCAAATTCCAAGATCGGTGTTGCGATTGTCGGGGACTTGATTAAAATCGGTTCGGTCTGTCTCTTTTTCCGGAAATGAGGGTTTCCAATGGCTGATGGTGGTGGTGGTGGTGGTGGCGTAATCGGGTTCCTGGGTTTCATCGCGATCCTGGGGTTGATCAATCTTTGCTCCTGGCTGTTTGATTGGTCGTTCTGGATTTACTGAGCGTGACGGCAAGCCGTTGGCGTTCGCTGAGGGTCTCAGAGCGTTCGTTTAACTGGGCGTTCGGGCTATCGGTGTGCTCGTGGGCGGTGCTTGGCATGCTCGCGACAGACGAATCGGCTCTGAGCTCGCCGGTGCGCTGGGGGATCGCCTGGTTGAACCTGCTGGTGGGGCTGTTGTTTATCGTTCGGCAGCCCGCGCGGTCGGTCGGCGGGGTCCGTGACGTCCTGCAGGCGCTGCCCGCGTTGGTCGTGGCGGGCCTGGCGCTCAAGATCGCCCCGCCCTCGATCGGCTGGTCGGCGTGGGCGCAGGCGGTGTTCCTGTCGGGCGTAGCGCTGGCGTCGTGGTCCTTTGTCTGGCTCGGGCGGTGCTTCGCGGTGCTGCCGGCGAGGCGCGGGGTCGTGACAAGAGGGCCCTACCGCTGGGTACGGCACCCGGCGTACGCGGGCGAGCTGATAATGCTCCTGGGCTGCGCTTTGACATCAGGGCGCTGGCCGGGCTTCGTGCTGCTGGCCGCGGCGGTGGTGCTGGTCTGTGTCCGGGCCCAGGCCGAGGAACGCGTGCTGTCGGAAGACCCGGGCTACCTCGCGTACCGCAGGCAGACGCCGAGCCTGCTGATCCCGGGCCGGGGTTTGCTGGGACTGCTTGCCCGGTCGGTCAACCGTCGTTTAAGATGGCAGTTCATCGAATGATATTCAGACGGGGGTGGCCGAACGTCAGCCGGCCCCATTTCCTCACCCACTGCCCCAGGCAGTCTCGAATCGGAGCTACTCCATGATCCGCTTTGCCATCGCGCTCCTCGTCGGCGGCGCCATCCTCACGTTCTACGGCTTCAACCAGCACAAGCTGGCCTCGGCGTCGGAGACCGAGCCCCAGAAGATGACCGCGGCCGAGCTCGCCGCCAACGGCCCTGGCGAAAACGCACACGTTACCATCACCGATGCCTACATCCTCGACTCCTACTCGGCGTACTACTACGAAGACAAGCCGACCGTTTACGAGAAGGTCTGGATCCCCGCGGTCGCCATGGACGACCCCTATGTCGCCAAGATCGATGCGCTGGTCGCCGAGGCCGAGGAACGCAACCCCAATAACCCGGACTTCTCTGCGGCCATGGACTTGGCCTACCCCACCGACATCAAGATCGTGATCCGCTCCAAGGAACTGACCAGCGAAGGCAAGGTCAACAACTTCCTGCAGGAGACCGAGGTGACCGGCCTGGTCATGAACGAGATCGAGAAGCTGGACGGCGAAGAATTCCGCGAGCTCAAAAAGCTGTACCCATCGCTTGATACCAACAACATCTACCTGATCGAGCACAACCGCAAGCCGCGCGGCACCGGGACGACCATGCTGATGATGGTCGGCGGGGTGCTGCTGATGCTCGCCGGACCGGGTCTGTTTGTCTTGGGCCGGGGCAGCTGAGGGGTGTTTTGAGCCTGCAATTTTTGCAATGCACTTGCAACGCATTTGCAACAAAAACAACGAAAACTGCAACACATTATCGATTTTCAAAAACCGGATATCCGGTCTGGACTTCGGCAAAAATCGGACGAAGATACGGGTGGATAGGCAGGGGCCTGTCCGCCCTTTTTTGTTTTCAACCCTCCTGAAAGGAGTCCAATATGCAACTGATCCAAACCGGCCAATGTGGCGTGTGTGCCCACTTCGGCGAGCACCACCCCGCTGATGAAAAGCTCATCCAGATCCGCACCACCAAGCAGGCGCCAATCGACTACGTCGACGAGTGCGGTAAGAATGAGGATATCCACCTGAAGGTGTCCGTCGTCTCGGGCTGCGACGGTTTTGAGCCCGCCGACGCGGCGTAATCCAACCACCCGACCACAAAAAGTGACCCAGGCCTTCGGGCCTGGGTTTTTTTTGTAAGTACATCGATGCGGGATGCAGCCGTCGAGCAACGCCTCGATGGATAAGCGCTCTGAGCCGTCCGTCGAGGCGTCGCTCGACAGCTATCGGTCTGCCGAATCCTCCGCCCTACCCGAAGTGACTATTTAGTGGGCCGAATCAAAAAAGATGCAAACTTCACGTCCGTTCCCGGAATTGAATATGACGAAACGGATCAATCGGACCCGAAGGAGCCTATGGACCCCGCTTCCAACAACCCGGCCGAGTACGCCCGCCGGCTGATCGCGACGCAGCCCCGCCTGCGTGCTTACATCCGCTCGCTGGTCTACAACCCCGGGGATGTGGACGACCTCATGCAGGACGTGGCGACGATCGGGTGGGAGCGGTTCGAGGGTTACGACCGTGACCGGCCGTTTGACGCCTGGCTGCTGGGCGTCGCGCGCAACCGCGTGCTGCAGTACTTCGAGAGCCAGAAGAAACGGCCCAACCGGCTGAGCGACGAGACGCTGCAACAGCTCGAGAGCATCGCGTTTACCGCCTCGGAGCAGGCGGACGAGCTGCAGGAGTCGCTGGAAAGCTGTCTCGGCAAGCTCGCCAACGGCGACCGCAACCTGGTCTCCAAGCGTTACGAGACGGGTGCGACGAACCGGAGCGTCGCGCGTGGGATGGATGTGAGCGAATCGACGATCAGCCGATCACTCAACCGGATCTACGCCCAGCTCTTGCTCTGCATCAAACAGCGTGAACGCGGCGTGGGTGTGCGGGCATGAGCGGCAAGCCGACGAAACACGCGGAGCTACTGCTGCTGTGCGGCAAGGTGCGCGACGAGGCGCTGAGGCCCGAGGACGCGGCCCGGCTGGACGGGCTGCTCCAGTCCAGCGACGAGGCCAAGCGGCTGTATGTCGAGTACATGTCGGTCGCGTCGATCCTGGAGAGCCGGGGCGTCGGCCAGGAACAACCCGATGGAACCACCCAGCCCGCTGGCACGGTCGATCACGACCTGCTCGCGGAGTTGCTTGAGCAGGAGCAGGAGGCCGAGGTCGCGGTCGTTGCCCAGCCGGAGGTGATCCGGCTGAAAGAGGCGCGGGACAAGGAGGCGTGGCAGCTTGCGGGGGCCTGGCGGTTTGTGGTCCGGCAGCCGGCGGTGTGGGGCGCGGTCGCCGCGGCGGTCGTGCTGACTGTGACGCTGGTGATCGTGCTCACTGGTGGCAGCGAGCAGCCTGAACGCGTCGCGGAACAACCCGGCAACACCGGCCAGCCAAGCCTAATCGTGCCAGACGAACCTGAAGCCAACCCAGCCATCACGCCAGCTATCACATCGGGTGTCGCCACGCTGACCGCCGAGCGCGGTGCGGTGTGGGACCGCCGTCCCGGTGACAAGCTTGTCGCTGGCGACCGGCTTAACCTCACTCAGGGCACCGCCGAGATCACCACCGCCCGGGGCGCGATCGCCATCCTTCAAGCGCCCGCCACCATCGAGATGATCGACAACCCCAACGCGATGCGGCTGATTAGAGGAAGTATTGCGGGTATCTGTGAGACGCCAACCTCCAAAGGCTTCTTCGTCCGAACCCCGCACTTGGATGTGACGGATATTGGCACGCGATTCGGCATCATCGTTGATGCAGACGGGGCGAGCACAGTCCAAGTCTTCAAGGGCAGCGTGATGGTTGAGCCAAGCAACCAGAGCGCTCCCGGGGCGATCAAGCAACGCGTGCTAAAGGCTGGCGACGCCACGAAGGTGGACCGTTTCGGCCTAGAAACCAACGAGCCCGGGCTACCCCAGGCGCATCTGGCCGGACTGGATCAGTTGACCCAGCTGGCCAAATATGACGCCGATAAGCAAATCGCCCGCATCTCCGGCGACGTCGAATTGGCCCGGCGCGAAAACATATCTATTTTGCGGGAGCTCGATGCAACCAGTCAGGCCGCTTACCTCTTCGAGGAGGCACGGCTCGTCGCGGCGGAAGATCTTGTGCTGACCGCTTCACGAGTTGGAGACATGCTTGTTAAGCCTGGGAACACCGACACTCCTCAAGCATCGACTGTCCCGGCAGGCACCGCCATCCGCTCATACATCCTCATCGCGAACCGATCGACCAAGACCGGCCTAACCCAGCACGTCGGCGCCGTAACCTTTGAGAACGAGGTGCTGGGCGTCATCGTCGACGGCGAACACTGGGTCAGCTTCGTGGAGACGACAGAGGCCAACCACGACGTGGTCAAGGTCGCCGCTGACTCCGGGAACCTGCTTGAGCTGCCCGGCACACCAAACGCCGGCGGCACCGACAAGGTACGCCTCAGCAACAATCGCAGAACACTGAACTTTGAATTCAACCGCGCGGGCAACCCCGACATGATACGTATCGTCGTCCGGGCCAACCCCGAACAAGCTAATAACTGAAACCCTTTAATCGGCCTATAGCCAAGAACCAATCAAGTGATTTTAACCTTCCACCATCCATAGGAGATTTGATATGAACCGTTTCGTAACCACTGCTTCTTTGTTTACAGCCGCGCTTGCTGCCGCAACGATTGCTATCGACTCGGCACAGGCCGCACCGATTATCTACAGCTCCGATGACTTCGAGGCGGCGGCAGGCACCCTTGTGGGTACGGACGCGACCGACTGGGAAAACGTGAACAGCAATGGTCAAACGGCTGACACCGTAGCACTCGTGGGTTTTAGCCTGAGCGGTGCTGGCAGCACCAGCGTCCGCGTCCGGAAAGCGTCCCCACAGATTCGTCTAAACGACCCTGACACCGCGCTGACGCTCGCATCCGACGGCATCACCAGCCTAACCCTGCAGATGGACTACCGCGGCAATACCAACGGCAATACGCTCGCTATCGAATATTCCGCCCTCGGCGATTTTTCGGATGCCTTCGCCTTCGGCACCATCGATACCTCCCCATCGACGGGAACCGGCACCACCCTCCTGTTGGCCCAACAGTTCACGGTCACCGATGCACAGGTCACGTTCACAGACACCGCCGCCCTGCGAATCCGTGGAACCGGAGGCAGTACTGCCAATAACTCTGGAACCATCATCGACAACGTCCTGGTCTCGGGTGTCCCCGAGCCCGGCTCACTGGTCTTACTCACTGCGGGCGGCTTGTGCGTGCTGCGTCGCCGGCGTCAGAATTGATTTCTCCTTCAAGTGGTGCCGTGCTCCGAGAGGGGTGCGGCGCTTTTCCTGATTGATCCGCTGTTGGATCGTGTTTTGATCGAAGACCTCATAGGAGACTTGGAATGAAAGCCAGTAAATCGATGACAACCCTGGGCCTGCTTGCTGCGCTGTCGGCGGGCATGACCAACACTGCCGACGCGGAGATCATCACGGGTGTCACCGCGACGTCACAGACGGAACTGACCGTGCAGCCTCGGCCGATCAGCTCGATCGTCGATGGCACTGGGCTCGACGCATTCGGCGTGCATACCACCGACGCCAGCGGCACGCAGTGGGCGTCCGACTTCGATTCGGTCGACCCCGACGCGACACCCAACCCGATTACCGAGACGGTGACGTTCGATCTCGGCGGCAACTTCGACCTGGAGAACATCCTCTATTGGAACTTCAGCGGCAACCCGATTTTCGGTGTGAAGGATCTTGAGATCCTGACCACAACGAGCGTTGGCGGCGCGCAGACATCGCTCGGCGACTTCGTCTTCGCGCAGGCCCTGCCCAGTGGCTTGTCGCAGTCCGTCAGCGTCGCCGGGCTCACGGGCAGCACCAACGTGCGCGAGGTGTTGTTCGTCATCAAGTCCGAGCATGGCGGGATCAATGACCTCGCCGGCCTCGCCGAGGTGCAGTTCGAGGCGGTGCCCGAGCCAGGTTCGCTCGCGCTGCTCGGGCTCGGCGGTCTGCTCATCGCCCGGCGGCGGCGCGGCTGATGTTGTTCTCCTACACCTACTCAAGCGGAAGCCTGGGCAGGTGTTTTTGTTTGATCACCTCTGGAGAGAAGAACCTTGAAGATGGCGTACCAAACCTTATCACGATGGTTCGGCTCAGCGGTCGCGGCAGTCTCTGTGCTGGTGTCGGGATACGCCAATGCACAGACGCACTACGAACTGGTCCTGCTTGGCGGGCAATCGAACATGGGTGGTTCGGAAGCATCGCCCAGCGGGCTGCCGACCAGCCCGATCAACCTTCAGCAGCCGCAGGACGATGTGTTCTTTTTCTACCGCCAGAACGGCCAGGGCAACGCGGTCGAGACGACGCTGCGGCCGGGCACGGGCAGCGGCGGGGCCTTCGGACCGGAGGTGACCTTCGGACGGACCGTGGCCGATGCGCTGCCACAAACCAGCCTTGGCTTGGTGAAGCACGCGCAGGGCGGGACCTCTTTGGCCGATGACTGGGACGCGGCGACCGGCAACGTGTATCGCGACTTCCGCGAGACGGTTGATGACGCGATCGCCGCGATCATCGCGAACGGCGACAGCTATGAGATCACCGCGATGCTCTGGACGCAGGGCGAGAGTGATGGCCTGGAAGGCAAGTCTGCTCGGTACCAGGCGAACCTGACCGCGTTTATCACGGATGTGCGTTCGCGGTACGGCGCTGACCTGCCCTTTTTCCTGAGCCAGTTGTCGATCAACCAGACGTCGGTGAACAACAACGACCCCGCGGCGCTCGGCGTGATCCGCGGTGCTCAGTCGGCCGTGGCGGCCGCCGACGCCAACACATACCTGATCGAGACGGATTCCTTTGGCACGGGCGCGCTCCACTTCAACGCGGCCGGGCAGATCGCCTTGGGCGAGGCGTACGCGGCGGCCTACCTCGAGGTTGTGCCGGAGCCGGGCTCGCTTGCGCTCATGGCTGCGGGGCTCGGCGGCTTGCTGATACGGAGGCGGCGAAGGGCATGGGCCTATGGCTAACGATTGATTCTCCTTTAAGGGGTGTCGTGTTTCGAAGGGGGCACGGCGCCTTTTTTAGCTCTAACGACAGGGACTTGATATGCGGAAAGCCTTCACACTCATTGAACTCCTGGTTGTGATCTCGATCATCGCGCTGTTGATCGCGATCCTGCTGCCGGTGTTGTCCCGTAGCAAGGAGGCGTCGCGTCGTCTGCAATGCGCGGCGAACACGCGGAGCGTTGCGCAGGGGCAGATGACGCTGAGCGTGGACAATAAGAACAGGTACCGCTTGGTCAGCAGGACACTCGGGACGGGGAACTACTCGTACGCTGACACGACACGCAAGAATTATGCGGAGGTGCAGGGCCCCGGCCTAGCCGCGGGGTATACGCACGCGTCGTTCCTGAACCGGCACGTTTTTATCGACATGATCGACGCGGGGATCACGCTCAATAACTTCACCTGCCCCAACCGTGGCGTCGGGTTCATCGATGCGACGCCCAACAATGGCACGGCGCTGACCGACCCGCGTGGCTCGAACGCGGAGTGGTTCCGCACCGCGTTTTATAACCTCGCCGGCCACGACCAGGCGGGCATCGGCACGACCACGCCCAAGCCGGGCGACCCGGCGCGCAACTGGTGGTCGCCCAGTTCGATGGACGACCCGGGGGACCTGCCGATGGTCGCGTGCATCCTCGAGCGCGGCACGTTCCGTGGTATCGGGCCGGAGCGTGCGGCGACGTACCCGCATGGGCCAAGGGGCATGATCGAAGTGAAAGACGGGCAGGGCCCCAACGGCAAGGACACCTTCCCGGAACAGACCGCCTCGGAAGGCGGCAACGTGACCGCGAACGACGGCTCGACCCAGTTCGTCCGCTCCAATGACGCGATCCGCTTCCGCCCGTTCGTCCACTCCGGCACCGTGCTGGTCGGCCACTGGAACGACGTCGACAGCTACGACAAGGTCAACCCGTAGCGTCTGGAAGCATGGTCTTTGTCTAAAGATGTATCAAGGGATATGACTATGAAGAAAGCCTTCACGCTTATCGAGCGACTCGTCGTCGTATCGATCATCGCGCTGTTGATCGCGATCCTGCTCCCGGTGCTGTCGAATATGAAGTACGCGACGCGGACGACGCTATGCGCCTCGAACCTCAAGCAGATCGGGATCGGGGTCACCGCGTATACCTCCGACAACGACGGGTTCTACCCGCACAAGATGCTCCCGGGGGCGACCAACTTCGTCAGCCCGATCGATGGCAGGCTCTACCGCCTCGACGCCAAGCCCTGGTCGATCCGCAGCAAGGACAAGTGGGACTACGTCGACATGGTCGCCGACTACTTCAACGACCTCAACGAGACGTTCCTCTGCCCGCACGTCGCGTCCGACTGGGACACCGATGTCTACAGCAAATCGACCAACGCGACGATCATCCCCTACGGCTTCTACTGGGGCATGACCAACGGGCCAGGCGGGGTGCAGGCCTCACGCGTGCCGATGACCAAGATCGGCGAGGGCATGGGCCCTGGCACACGGATCGACGGCGGGGCATCACCCAGGACAGCCGGTACTTCGTGATGGCCAGCGACCAGATCCGGCGGGGCAACTCCTTCGGCATCCCACCGGGCCAGTCCCTGACCGACTTCCAGGGCAACCACCCGCCGACCGGCGGCGACTACTACTTCAACGCCTCGCCAAACGGCGACGGCACGGGCTACCGCTACAACCAGGGCGGCAACGCCAACTTCCTCTATGAGGACGGCAGCGTCGAGCTGTACGGCAATATTAAGACCGATGACGTCGGTAACAGCGCCAACCAGCTTTTCCGCAACGCCAGCCGGTGGATCATCCCAACCGACCGGGTGAGGTGAACAATATGGCCATTTTATAAAAAAAACTTCCAAATATAAGTCTATCTCTGACGACTAATGCTATAATCAAAGCACCAAATCTGCCGCTTGAAGGAGACACATCACCTTCTGCTAGGCCTTTCTTGCTGCCCGACTCTTGGATGGTCCGCTATGCGTAAAGGGTTCACCCTCATCGAACTGCTCGTCGTGATCTCCATTATCGCGCTCTTGATCGCGATCCTGCTGCCCACGCTCAGCAGCGTGAAGTACGAATCGACCAACATCCTCTGCCTCAACCGCCAGCGGCAGTGGGTGATCGCGACGCACGCCTACACGACCGACAACAAAGACCTCTACCCCGACCGAGGGATCGACAACACCAACGCGGGCGAGTGGATGTGGGCCCGCTGGGCCGCACGCATGTGGATCGACCGCAACGTCGATGGCAACCTCGACGAGATCATCGGCGAGTACATGTCCGACGAGATCCCCGTCTGGGTCTGCCCGCTCTATCAAGGCGAGTGGTACGGCGACCAGCAGCGCGGCAAGTCCGTCCGCAACGGCAACGACAACAACGACCGATGGACCACCTACGCCTTCCACGCCGGGCTCAACGAGACCCCCGCCGACAAGCTCGGCAACGTCAACGGTAACCTCTACAACCCCGGCGGCCGACGCAAGATGGGGGACCCCTACGTCATCGAGCTCGCCAACGGCGGCCGCTACGAAAGCAACATCCTTATCTCCGACACCGGCTCGGGTGACAACGCATGGGTCCCCGCCGCCTACCCCAACGCCCCGACCGGCGAGTTCGGCGACGGCCGGGCACCCTTCGCCGGCATCACCACGAACCACGCCCCCAAGCCCGGCACGCCCTCGCAGGTCATCCGCGACCCACGCCACGGCCTCATCGCGGTCAGCGGCGTCGTCCGGTACAACTACGCCAATGACGACGGCTCGGCCGAGTCACGATCGGTCACCGTCGAACAGGGCATGAACTCGGACGCGTGGACCCCCGTCCAGGCCAACGGCAGACGCTTTATGCTGTTCCCGAACCCGTAAGACCTCAGAACCAACAAGCCGGGCCACCTCTCACTTTTTGTCATTTTTTTCGTGAGATACCCCATGCGCGGGTAATACCTATTAGAGGCGTCTTCTCGCCTCTGCAGGACCGCAGCGCATGGTAAAGGACAACACCGACAACATGAGGCGGGTCATGGCGCTCTGGATGAAGCACCAGCCCAGCGTCTCCGCGTACATCGCCAGCGTCGTGCGCGACCGCCACCACGTCGAAGACATCGCCCAGGAAGTCGCCTCCGCCATCTCGATGCAGGTCGACACCTTCGACGCCGACCGCCCGTTCCTGCCTTGGGCCCTCGGCATCGCGCACAACCAGGTGCTCAAGTACCTCCGCACCCGCAAGCGTGACCGGCTCGTCTTCGACGACGGCCTGCTCGACCGGCTCACCGAGGTCCACGCCGACCAGGCCGAGGGCGCCGCCGCCCGCAAGGCCGCCCTGCACGACTGCATGAAACGCCTGCCCGACGAGCGCAAGGCCCTGCTCGAGGACCGCTACTTCAAGCGCGTCGGCGTCCAGCAGATGGCCGAGCACCTCGGCAAGACCGAAGGCGCGGTCTCGATGCTCCTCATGCGCGTCCGCCAGACCCTGGCCAACTGCATCCGCAAGCGGATCGCCTCCTCAGCAGGGGGTGAAGCATGAGCGACGCTACGCCGCCCATCAAACTCTCGGCAAGGGACGCGGAGCTGCTCGCGCGATACGCCGAAGACCTGCTTACCGACGAGCAGGCCGTCGAGTTGAACCAGCGCCTGCACGCCGAGCCCGGGCTACTTTCAGCGATCGCGCAGCACGCCGAGCTTGAGGAACATATGCGTGCGTTGCTGGATGAGGAACACGCCGCCGACCAGGGCGATTGGTTCGTGCTGATGTCCGAGCTGCGCGACGCCGAGCAACGGGCGGAAGCGCTGTTGGTGGAGCAGCCTGCAAAGACCAGGCCCAAGAAAGCACCCAGAAGGAGCGGCGAAGACACCCCGAGCGTCAAAGAGGTAGCGGAGGTGCTCTGGCACCTCGGCAAACGCCCGATCGTCTGGGGCCCACTCGCGGCCATGCTCGCGTTGGCAGTGACACTCGTGATCGTATTTACCGGCAGGGACGGGACACCGGACCCGATCGCAAAACAACCCGACAACACCCCCAGTGAGCCGGGCCGTGTCGGCCCGGAAGACCGATCACCGATTCCGCCGAGCGATCCCATCGTCGCCACCCTGACCGCCGAGTACGACGCGGTGTGGTCCGCCGACTCGGCGGGGGGTGCTTCAGCACCCGGGTCGCCCCTGCGAGCCGGTCAACGCCTGACCTTGACCCAAGGCTTCGCCGAAGTCACGACAACACGCGGCGCTATTGCTCTGATCGAAGCCCCTGCCACGATCGAGTTTCTCGATAACCCTAACGCGATCTATCTACACAGCGGCAAACTCGTCGGCATCTGCGAAACCCCATCATCCAAGGGCTTTGTCGTCCGCACGCCGCACATGGATGTCGTTGACCTGGGTACCGAGTTCGGCGTTACAGTGGGGCCAAACCGTGTCGAAACCGTGGTATTTGACGGGGAGGTCGAGGTTTACCCCACTAAGCCCCCAGGCGCCTCCGGGAGCACCGCACCGGTCCGCTTGTCACGGGGCCAGTATGCCGCTGCCGGCCCGGCGGGCACGCTCGCCTCGGGTCAGTTCTCCGACGGCAGTGTTGACCTGTCCTACCTGCGTTCGCTTCAACCCGGTGATGTGGCATCGAGGCGTTATGCCCAGGTCATCCTCGAGAGTAAACCCCTGATCTATTGGGGGATGCAGGACTGGGCCGCGGGTTCTGTTGTGAATAGTGGTACCGCCGGTCATCGTCACGACGGTGTTGCCGAGGCTGTCGAGCAGCAAGACGGCGGGGTTGGCGGGTCTTATGCCTACTTCGACCGAGCTGTCGATTCGATGATCAAGACAGATGAGCCGATCTCAGAGCTCATAGGTTCGGATAGCTACACCATCGAGTGCTGGGTCCGTGTGGAAGACTATCACCGAGGGATGGTTTTTTGCATGCTTGCGGGTGATGGCATCATCCACCTCGAAGTGATTGATGCGTTGCTTGGGGGTAATGATCGTGGTGGGGTCGCCCGAACGGTCCGCTGGGTTCATCGCGACACGTCGCCTGAAATCGATGGCCAGCAGCTTTACAGCAAAATGTATCCACTCGGTACCTGGATGCACCTGGTCTGCGTGAAAAATGGGGACCGGCTCTCGCTGTTTGTTGATGGAGCGTTGGTCGCTGAGGGGACTTCCGGCCGCGCGATCGCCGACCCGTCGCATTTGTTACTTGGTCTTTTTATCACGCCGGGCAATAGAGAAGGGGATACCCGCAACTTCCATGGGAGCCTGGATGAGTTTGCGGTTTATCGCCGACCACTAGACGCGCAAACCATTGAGCTTCACTACATGCTGGGTTCCGATGCCCTTGTTGATCCATGACTTTTCTCGCTCGATCTCTATTGAGCACTTTTTGATCCGCGTTTCATTCGGAAACGCCTAACACTCGGAGGACGCGATATGCGACCACTTTTGATACTCCCTTCTCTCGTTACCGCCGCCTTGATTTCTACTGACTATGCCGTTGCGGATACTTTGACCTTCCTCGACTTCAACGGAGGTAATGATCTTATTGTTGTCGAGGCCGACCCTTTTGATGTTAATGGCGTTGCGGGCAACACAGTGTTTGCCGACCCGGGCAACACCGGCGGCACGACCACGACGTCGCAAGCCACTTTTCAGGACGCGAGCACCTGGAAGTATCGTGACTCCAACAACTGGGGAGGCGTACCCAATGACTTTACCGGTGTCTACAGCAGCTTTGGTAACGGCGCTGCCGATAACTCTGAGCTTGATGTGACCACCTCGGTCAGCGGTCTGGATTTGAATACCTATAACGTTTTTGTCGTCTTCCTTTCGGATTCAACGCTCACGAATGGCGCTGGCATCGCCGCCGCCCTCTCCGGCGATCCCCTGGTTGACTATCTCTTTACCAGCGAGACCGCTAACGGTCAGATTAAAGTCGGAGAGTCCGATTCAGGTGGCACAGGCGTCTTCCAAGCCTACGCCATACAGGTCGGTACGGTGACTGGAACTGAGATCTCTATCGATGCAGGCCTAACAAATCAGGTCGATAGCGGATCGGGCGATGAACGCAGCGTGTACATCGGCTTGGGCTATCAGGTCGTGCCCGAGCCTGGATCCCTCGCGTTGTTGGGCCTAGGTGGGCTGTGCGTGCTTCGTCGACGACGCAACTGATTGTTGATTTCTCCTTCAAGAGGTGGTGCACTCCGATGGGCGTGCACCACCCTTCGCTTTGTTCAGTACACCCTTTCTTGGAGCAACTCCCATGCATCGCGCTTTCACACTGATCGAACTGCTAGTCGTTATTTCGATTATCGCGTTACTTATCGCGATTCTATTGCCCGCGCTGGGCAAGGCTCAAGAATCCGCCAGAGCAACGCAGTGCCGGTCGAATCTCCGTCAGATGGGGATCGGCCTGAACGCTTTTGCTGTTGACAATAACGGCGTCCTTCCGGGGGTTTCGATCAATAACGGTAACGCAGTGCGGTCGCCGGGCGCCGCCGGCTGGCTCTCCCGTGGTACCGATTTGAGGACCATCTAGGAGAACGCCCCGACCGAAGGGGAGCTGTACGAATACATGCAGGCCCGTGAGTTTTATTTGTGCCCATCGCTGCCTGCCGGCGAGCCGAACTTCGGTGACGACATGGTTGACTTCGGCAACGGGCACTTCGATTACGCGATGCTATCAACCTTCGCGGGCGCGAAGATTGATCTGATCCACAACGAGGCTCGCCTTAAGGGGGAATCGGAAGTGACCCCGATCATCATTGAAGAAGATGTTAATTTCGCGATGAATCGGCGCTGGCTCGACTCGGCCCACGGTGTTCGTGATAAGTCTTCAAGCATCCACGCCAATGGCCAGGGGCATTTTGTTGGAGTAGATGGCAGCGTTCACGGCATCGACGGTGGCGCGGTCGCGACGACCGACTGGGAATTCAGATTCCCTAACGGTGAATGGGGGCCAAACCCACGCTTTGAGCGGTATGGATCATGGAATACCGCGACGGTAGATTAATGCGTTCTTCTGAATATGGAGGATGTGATATGAAGTGCTTAAGCCAATCAATCAACTAGAGCTAAGAAAGGAGATAAAGGCGGAAAGAAGAATCGACAGCAAAGCAGGACCCGGAACTCGCCGGGCAGTTCAGGCTGGGGTGCCGATGATCGGCGGCCCAGATCAATCATTACCCTCCCTCTGAAAGCAGGGAACAATTTCAACTGGAGAACTAAAGTGTATAAATTCGCTCCATTAACACTATGCTTAGTCGCTGCCACAAGCGTATCCGTAAGTGGCCCGGCACAAGCAGCAACTTTCTTCTCGAACGACCTGACCGCGATCGGTGGGACCGCTAATGATGGCGGCCTCGATGATTCCACCGACGACGGCAGCACGAACACGAACCTTAATGCGGCCGGTTTCGAAGCGGGTCTAACCCCGGGTTCAAGAGTTGAATTTGGCACCGCAGGCGCCACCTTCGGCCTATCGAGTAGCGGTGACAGCGGCAGAAATTACATTCGAACAGTAGACGAAGACTATCACCTCGCAGACTTTACCGCTGAAATCACTTTCACTGCTAGTAATACCGCGACCCAAGCCATCTTTTTTGGTCTCGGAACGGGTGAGCCGCTGGTCTTTGGTTTGCCCGATATAGACCCCGACAATGACAACGATAACACGACCGCCGTGCTAGCAATTGGCAGTGGCGGTAACAGTTTACAGGTATTCCTTGCCACGGTAGACGGCCCTAACCCGTTTCCGCCCGCGGACCCCGGAAACATCCCTTACGGAACCGACTCACACACGGTCATCATGGACTATGACGCCGATGCCGCGACACTGACTTATACCTTAGACGTTAATAGCGATGGCACGCTAGACGGCTTTCCCATCGTTGCCGACGTCAGCTCACAGCTCGCACAGTGGACCAGCGGCGAACGCGCCAGCATCTACTTCGGTGGCGACGACGGCGTCGTGATCAGCAATTTCTCGGTCGTCCCCGAGCCCGGTTCGCTGGCGCTGCTGGGGCTGGGCGGGTTGGCCCTGATTCGCCGACGCCGCTGATCATGCTTGGTTCTCCTTCACTCGCCCGGTGCTTACGGCATCGGGCGGGGTTTCTCGATTTTGTCATCTTTCGGGTGGGCGGGGTGGAAGAGTGCCGGCCACACGATACGCGTTGTCTTTGATTAATCATGCGGGGATGTTTTTGGGTTCGCTGGCACTCATGGTCGTTCGCACACTTGGTGGAAGGGGTTGTGGTTTGCCGAGGCGTCGTTGTGTGGTGGGTGCCTTGCCCGCGCTGCGGGGAGGGGTGCTGGGTTGGGGTTGTGCGCGCGGGGATGGGCGTTGGGGTGTATATGAGGGGAGGGAACAAAGCCGTCGACGGTGTCGGCGGTCTCAGGGTGTGTTTTGTGATCGATCGACGAGACCGCCATTGCCAATGGCGGCTTCGGATTCTGTGCGCGGCGGTGTGCCGGTTGTACGCGAGGGCCTCTCGCCCCTTGATGCGGGGCGATCAATGAGCCATTACGCACGCGCATAAAAATGGTGTGTCGTTTTGGATGTGATCGACGAGCTTACCAGCCGTCGACGCGTTCGACGATAGGCAGGTCGCCGATGATGGGGGCGGCGTAGTCGATGAAGGCCTGGCTGATGTCGTTACCGTTAACGATCCACTCCTCGGGGAGGTGGCGGGTCTTGGCGGCGACGTCGGTTAGTTCGATGCGGTTGTACTCGATGGTGTAGTCGTCGCTGGGCACGCGCTGGATCGCGATCGAGCCGGAGCGGATGCCCTGCGTCGCGAGCTCGGCGGCCTTGTATCCGGCAGCGCGGGCTTCGATCGCGTCGTTCTCGCTGACGACGCCGGCGAAGGAGCGCTGCAGGTAGCCGTAGGTGTCGGCACGGACGCGGGTGCGTCGTCCCATGTAGTCCTTGATGGCCTGGGCGAGGAAGTCGGCCAGCGCGCCGCTGCCGGAGAGCTGGACGTTGCCGTGGGCGTCGCGTTCGACGCGGTGGCCCTGCATCTCGGCGAGCTTCGCGGCCATGGCGGTGCCGTCGGCGTCGTGGATGCCTTCGCTGACCGCCACAACGCACCGGCCGATGCGGTCGTAGACGCTGGCGACGTCCTTGCAGAACTGGTCGGCGTCGAAGTTTGCCTCGGGGACGTAGACCAGGTGCGGGCCATCGTTCGTGCCCGGGCGACGGCCGAGCACGGACGCGGCGGTGAGGAAGCCGGCGTGCCGACCCATGACGACGTTGATCTTGATGCCGGGCAGGGCCTGGTTGTCCAGGTCGTCACCCATGAACGCCTGCGCGACGAACTTGGCGGCGGAGCCCCAGCCGGGGGTGTGGTCGTTGAGAACGAGGTCGTTGTCCACGGTCTTGGGGATGTGGAACGCGTGCATCTCGTAGTTGTCGGCCTGGGCGACCTCGCTCACGATCCGGCAGGTGTCGGAGCTGTCGTTGCCGCCGATGTAGAAGAAGTAGCGGATGTTGTGGTCTTCGAACCACTTGGTCATGGCCTTAACGTCGGCCTCCTTGGGCTTGTGCCGGGACGAGCCGAGCCCAGACGACGGGGTCATCGCCAGCCGGTCGAGCCGGTCCTGGGGCCAGCCGGTGAGGTCGATGAAGTCGCCGGACATCATGCCATCGACGGCGTGGCGTGCGCCGAAGATCTTGCCGTCGAAGTGGTCCGAGGCGTGCAGGCCTTCGACGACGCCGACGACGGACTGGTTGATGACTGCGGTCGGTCCGCCGGACTGTCCGATGACGGCGTTGCCTGTAAGTGGAGTAGTCATATCGCGTTTCTCCCTGATCTGGGTGGGTTTTGTGCAGGTTGAGCGGGGTAGTTTAGCGGAGATGAAGCGGCGCGACGAATAGGACGATTCGTTATGATTCACACATGATGAATGTCCGGGAATACAAGTTAAAAAGTGAGCATGGCCAATCCCCTAAGTCGCTCGTTTGGCGAGATCAAGAACTTGTTGATTGGGTCGGCGGACAAGTCATCTACCACCTGGACGGTAATGTTGAACCACGCCGCATCAATTATGCATATCGCTTTGATAATGCCATCGCATCGGCATCGGGTCGCTGGGCATTACTCTTTGAGACACTCGGTACCAAAGGGATTTTGTTAGATCAGGGCAATATCGTTCGTGAGATCAACCGAAGTTTTTACCACGCAAGTGCCTATGCATTCCCTGGAGCTTTCTTCGTAAGACCAGACGGTGGCGAAGCACTATTGCACTGCCCTAAAGAGTATTGTCAGTTAGATATTGAGGATTTAGAAACTGGTCAATGTATCAGTGAATTATCCGAAAGGGCGCCTAAAGACGTATTTCATGGCCGGCTAGCGATTAGTCCAGGATCTAGTTTCGTCATGAGCGCCGGGTGGGTTTGGCATCCTGCGGATGTTGTTGCGGTTTCAAACTTGAGAGATTGCCTGAATAACCCGACCAAACTCGATGAAATCGGTTGGAATAATGGCTTCTGCGATCTGGATTACGACCTCTGGGCGTCATTCTTAGATGACAATCGCTATGCCGTTTTTGCATTAGATCAGCGAATCGCTGACGCAAAAGAATCAAACGATCCCAAACTCAAAGAATTGCGCTACGCAAAGACGGAAGAGGAAGAAGATGAGTACCCAGACGCGCCGATGAAGGTGATGATATTCGACTGTGAAACGGGCCAGCAATTGAGCTCTGTTGTCACGGAAGCGATTGTAGGAGACATGATGCCAGTTGGTGCGGACTATGTACTTGGTCTCTATGAATACCCAAAACTCTTCGAGTTAAGTTCTGGTCGCGTGGTTCAGTCTTGGCCACACATTACGACAGGAAAACATAACCGCAGCATTTCACGACAAATCCCTCCGGCCCCTCGAATCGCCAAAGACCCTGAAAATCGTCGTATTGCAATTACTCAAGCAGAAGGCACAATTGAAGTGCTGGTGTTTGATGAAGCCCGGTAGGCTTTAGCAAGGTCTAGTACAATCCTCCGCTTGGCCCCGCCCTACCCCGTGCTGACCTCGCGCTGACCCCCGAGCCCACCATGCCCGATTCGCCGCTCCGCAACGTTGCTGTCATTGCCCACGTCGACCACGGCAAGACGACGCTCACCGACCAGCTGCTCTACCAGTCGGGCATGTTCCGCACCGAGGACCTGAACAAGCTGGCCGGCGGGCAGCACAACCTGATCATGGACACCGGGGACCTGGAGCGCGAGCGCGGCATCACGATCACGGCCAAGAACTGCGCGATCACGTATCGGCACACCGACGGGGCCGACTACCGGATCAACCTGATCGACACGCCGGGCCACGCGGACTTCGGCGGGGAGGTCGAGCGCGTCCTCAACATGGCGGACGGCTGCCTGCTGGTGGTCGATTCGTTCGAGGGGCCGATGCCGCAGACGCGGTTCGTGCTGGAGAAGGCGTTGGCGATCGGGCTCAAGCCGGTGGTTGTGGTCAACAAGATCGACAAGCCTAACGCCCGGCCGGACGACGTCGTCAACGAGGTCTTCGACCTGCTGGGCTCGCTAGATGCGCCTGATGATGCGTTAGACTTCCCCGTCGTGTACGCCAGCGCGAAAGAGGGCTGGGCGACGAGCGACGAAGCAAAGGTTGGGGCGGATGATCAGCCGGACAACCTCTTTGACCTGTACGACGCGATCCTGGCGCACGTGCCGCCGCCTTACGCGGAGGGGAGCAGCCGGGGCGCGGCGGCGGGGTTCGAGTCGCGGCAGGCGGCGCCGCTGCAGATGCAGGTCACGACGATCGTGTACAGCGAGTACGTCGGGCGGATCGCCGTCGGGCGTGTCACGGCGGGCCGGATCACCGCGGGGCAGAAGGTCACCGTCATCAACCGCGCGGGTGAGGGCTCGCTACAACGCGTCGTCAAGCTCGAGCACTTCGACGGGCTGACACGGGTTGAGGCGAACGAGGTCGCGGCGGGTGATATCTGCGCCGTCACCGGGCTGGACCCGATCGACATCGGCGACACGATCGCCTGCCCGGACCGGCCCGAGGCGCTCGCGGCGGTGAAGATCGACGAGCCGACACTGACGATGAGCTTTAAGGTCAACGACTCGCCCTTCTGTGGGCAAGACGGCGACTACGTGACCAGCCGGCAGGTCTACGACCGGCTCGAGCGTGAGTTGCAATCCAACGTGGCGCTGAAGGTCGCGCGTGATGAGGGTGGCGAGGCGTTCAAGGTGTCTGGCCGGGGCCTGATGCACCTGGGTGTCTTGCTCGAGACGATGCGTCGCGAGGGCTACGAGGTGCAGGTCGGCAAGCCCGAGGTCATCCTGCGTCGGCCCGATGAAGGCGAAGACCACGCGGGCAAGCTCTGCGAGCCGATCGAACAGCTCGTGGTCGACTGCCCGAGCGAGTGCCAGAACGACGTGATGGCGTTGGTGATGAACCGCAAGGCCGAGATCGTCAGCATGGACCCCAAGGCAGGGGCGGGCGACTATATCCACATGGAGTTCACGATCCCCGCGCGCGGGCTGATCGGTTTGCGAACGCGCATGCTTACCGCGACACAGGGCCGGGCGGTGATGCACCACAACCTGCTCCGCTACGAGCCGATGCGTGGCGACGTCCCGACCCGGCCGCAAGGCGTCATGGTCGCGAGCGACCCGGGACAGGTCACCGCCTACTCGCTGGACCGCTTGTACGACCGCGGCGTCTTCTTCGTCAAGCCCGGCGACCAGGTCTACGAGGGCCAGATCGTCGGCGAGCACAACAAGGACAACGACATCACCGTCAACGTCGTGATTAACAAGAAGCACACAAATGTCCGTGCGGCGGGCAGCGATGACGCGACCCGCGTCAAACCGGCCCGCGAACTGTCGCTGGAGGCGATGCTCGAGTACATCGAGGAGGACGAGCTGGTCGAGTGCACGCCCAAGTTTTTGCGCATGCGCAAGCGGATCCTGCGCGAGGCGATGCGCAAGCGTGAGGCGAGAGCGGCGAAAGCGTGATGGTATTATCGAGGCAACCGCCTTCATTGAACGAACGAGGTCAGCTTCATTGGGTTGGACACAGACCTGGCTCTATTGGTTTCTGAAGCACAAGCAGCGCAAGCGCCACATCCGTGAGAGCGCACAGAGTCAGTACGGGCAAGACCAAGTTGTGTATGAACTTCTGGGTAAGCCTGGTCATGGGGTCTATGTTGATATCGGCGCGAACGATGGCGTGACGCTCTCGAACACGCTTCTCTTTGAGCAGATGGGCTGGGAAGGGGTCTGTATTGAACCGCATCCGAAAGTATTCGAGCTGTTGCAGGACAACCGCAGGTGCCCACTGATTAATGCATGCATCCTTGACCAGAATGGTGTGGTCGATTTTGTCGAGGTGGATGGCTACGCCAACATGCTTTCAGGGATTAAGCAGTTTTTTTCAGCTTCTCATCAAGAACGGATTGATCGCGAGATTCAACGCCATGGCGGGGCCCAACGCACCATCCCCATCCAAGCCATCACGTTTCAGTCCATACAGGATCTGCTTGACTTGAAGCCGATCGACTACCTGTCGATCGACACAGAAGGCTGTGAGTTAGCGATCCTGAAGAGCATCGATCTGAAAAAAACGCTGATCCGGTCCATCGGTGTCGAGAACGGCTCGGGCTCCCCGGCACTGTTCCGGTATCTCACTCGCAACGGCTACGACTTGGCAACATGCGTCGGCTGTGACGAGATCTACCTCCGGATTCATTGAACAGGACATCAATAAGGCCAAATCGAGCTTCACCCATATCAGAGGCTACAGATATCGGCACCCGCTACACGGATCGATCAGTTCCCGCCGATCGTTTTCGTCCAGCGCTCGTGCATCACTTTGAGCTCGGTGTCACACGTCTCAGCGAGCAACTTCGGGTGCGGGGTATCCACATCAGACGCGGTTTCGTCCACGAAACGATAGAACGCCATCGGGTCCTTCACGAGGTCCTCTGTAAGCGACCACGCCGTGGCGTAATGGCGGTGGTGCATGCGCGGGACCGAGTAGAGGCAGACCTCTTCGATCGTGTCGAGCCTGTTGGCAGCGAGCTGGTCTCTGATAAACGCGGCCCAGTTGGCGATCTCGTTGTCTTCCTCG
Organism: Planctomycetota bacterium; assembly: GCA_039188575.1. GTDB lineage: Bacteria > Planctomycetota > Phycisphaerae > Phycisphaerales > Phycisphaeraceae > JAHQVV01. Next base: position 25,075 of record JBCCYY010000040.1, read on the forward strand.
CCGCTCTCGGGCAGGAGTGTCACCCAGGGCGAGCCGGCGACGCGTGTTTCGAGCGCGTTGCCGAACCCGGTGGCGAGGCCTTCGGGGCAGCGGTAGTCGCCGATCTGGCTGATGACCATGTAGCCGTAGCCAAACGCCATAATCCGCTGACGTTTTTCTTTGTCGCGCCAGGCGTCGCCGTTGATGAGGATCGCGTTGCCCAGGACCCAGAAAGTCTCGTCCGTGATGCGGATGCCCTTGGCGTAGCCGGGCCACTGCTTGTCGTAGGACTGCATAAGAACACCGAAGAACCGCTTGAAGTCGCGGTCGTTGTCCGCAATAAACAAGAGCGTCGTCTTAGGCTGGGTCGCGTTCGCCAGCGCTGCCGGGAACTCTGCGACGAGCGTCTTCTCGATGTTCTTGAGAAGCGGCATCACCTCGCGCGACATACGAGCCGAGCAATGCAGCATGGCCCGGTCGGTCTTCTGCGTCCGGTAGCCGAGCTTACCCGTGGTGATGCTACGCGAGAGGACCTTGTCCATGATCTGGGCATAGTCGTCGTGGTGGCCGTGCCCGATGGGGAAGTGATCTTCACCGTTGGCCGTATTATTGTCATCGCCAGCCTCGCCTCTGGGCACATCCTGTGGCGGGGCGTATTTCTTCCCAGCAATGATCCCGCGGACGTGCTCGATGTCCACGTTGGTGAAGCCCCACGACCTGAGCTTGCGCTGGGCGGATGAGGTCAGCGCGAAGCCGACGCCGCGCTCGTTCATCTTCAGCAGGATGTCGTGGGCCTGAACACCCTCGCGATGCAGGTCCTGGATCTCGCTGAGCTTGACCGGCCGGTTGTCCGCGATCGCGACCGTCGATGCCAGCATGACGAGTGTAAAGACGCTGATCAGTGTCGGTTTCATCGGGCCTCCGGAACATTGGGCTTACGCGGTACTAGGCCCGTTAGGCTTGGCCAGGCGGATGATCTGCACGATGATCGCCAGGCCGATAAAGACGCCGACGACGGTCATCAGGTACGGCCGGACGGTATGCGGCAGCGCTCCGCCATCTTTCATGCCGGGGATGGGCATGTTGGTTTCCCAGAGCGAGATCGCGCAGCCGTAGCCGGAGACAAGAATCGCGGCGACCATGATGGTGTTAACAATGAGCCTCTTGCCGCCCTGCAGCATGTTGTCACCCATGAGCCGTTTATTGTTCATCATCAGGAAGAAGGTGAGGTAGGCGACGGGCAGCAGGATCATACCGATCCGGCTGGTGGGCACGGCGAGCCAGAACTTCGCCTCGGGGATCGCGCCCCAGAGGAAAAGGAAGCCGAAGGCCCCGGTGAAGGCGGGCAGGTAGGACCCGACGCGGTGCATGACGCCGGAATTCTTGACGCCGAGCGCTTCGGTGAAGGTGAAGCCGTTGATGAGCATGAGGATGATGATGGTGGAGATCGCCATGCCGACGACGCCGAGGCCGAAGATATATTGCGAGACGGTCTTGTTGCCGAAGACCTGTTCGAGTGAGCCAGCGAGTGCGCCCGCATCCCGCTTGATGACCATGACCGAGAGCTGCTTATCGGCGAGGTTGGAGTTGGCGTCGATGTGCTTGTCTAGCGGACCTGCACCAAGGCCAAGAGTGGGGTCTTCCTTCTTTAATTTATCGATCTCAGATTGCTGTAACTGTTTTTCCCAAAACAGGCTTTTCTCTTCCGCTTCAATCTTCTTGTCGTGTTCTCTCTGTGAAGCCTTCAGTGCGGAGAAGGCTTCAGTATCTTGAACTTCAACCATCTTGGTAAGGTTACCCTTTGCTCCATTTTCCATTTCGACGTATGTGGTGTCGGCCTCGATCGCAGGCGCCTGAGCGTGGAACTGGCTGGCCGCCGCGATCACCACGCAGCTCGTCGCAAGCAGGAACGGGATGAACAGGCCGGTCGAGAGGTCGAACGTCGCGAGGCCGCGGAAGGTCTTGTCCCAGCCCTTGCGGAGCATGGAGTAGGGCAGCAAGAAGGTCATGTTGATACCGACGGCGGTTGCAGCCGCGGCGATCATCGTATTCCTTTGGATGCTGACCACCTCCCCGGTCCAGTAGTCAGGATTCGATGACGCTTCGATGAAGGGCCGAAGCTCTGCGGCGGGTTTCGAGAGCAGGGAGAAATCGGGGATGAAACCAGCAAAGACCGCGCCGCCGTTGAGCTGACCACGCGTTGCAAGGGCGATGACGACAGCGAAGAACGCGAGCACGATGAACGCGACGAGGATCTTGAGCAGGATTTCAAACAGCTTGATGCCCCAGCCACCCGCGTCGTAGAACCAGATCACGACCGCTGCGATTATGAAGAGGATCGCGACACAGACCTCGTTGGAGAAGTTGAGCCCGAGGTTCTGCTGCATCGCCGCGGTGCCCAGCGAGAACTGCGGCATCGCCCAGACAAGGTTGGCGATCATCGCGGCGAAGAGCCAGCCCCAGCCGAGGACGGGGTTGATATGTTTGTTGATCGCATGGAAAGGTCTTTCACCAGTGGACAGGGTGACGTAGGCGATGGCGGAGAGCATGACGATGCCGAGGATCATCATCATGGGCTGGAGCCAGAGCATGTCGTAGCCGCCGATGACGCCGATGTAGAGCGATCCCGCGAGCGAACCGCCGCCGAGGGTGATCGCGGACTGCAGCCAGCCCGGGCCGGAGAGCTTGGTAAAGACGCCGAGCTTGGCGAAGAAGCCCCTGCCCTCGACGGATGCGAGGGCAGCGCGGTCCTGTTCGACTTTGTTCGTTTCGCTCATGGTGCAGGCCTTGGGTCCCGTGGCGGGTGAGATGACGTTACAGGATAAACGGTGGACGAAGGGGTTGCAGGGCTGACAACCCGCCGATCAGGATCGAGCGGCTTTATCATGGGTTCGTGGATGAAGACCACGTACAACCCCCCGGCTCATACACTAGGGTCGACCATCCCTTCGCGTCGCGCGGCGGGCTCAAGCTGGACGCGGCGCTGGCCGAGTCTGGCATCGATGTCGCGGGCAAGGCCTGCGCGGACCTGGGCTGCTCGACCGGCGGGTTCGTGTCCTGCCTGCTGCACCGCGGCGCAGCAAAGGTCTACGCGGTCGATACGGGCTACGGCGTGCTGGATTACACGCTGCGGCAAGACCCACGCGTCGTCGTGATGGAGCGGAGCAACGCGCTGCATGCCGAGCCGGAAGAGCCTGTCGATCTCGTCACGATCGACCTGGGCTGGACCAGGCAGGCCAAGGCCCTCACCGCCGCGTTAAGTTGGCTAAGCCCATCGGGCAAAATCATCACCCTGATCAAACCGCACTACGAGGAGCCGCGCGACACGCCGACGCGCAAGGGCAGGAAGCAGCCCAAGCCCGAGCCGCTGACACAGGACGCGTCGCACACGATCACCCGGCGGGTGCTCGACGCGATCGCGATCGATCCATCGCTTGATCTAAACGTACTAGGCTGGTGCGACAGCCCGATCCGCGGGGCCAAGGGCGGCAACCTCGAGCAGCTGGCTTGGCTTGAGCGGCGATGATAATGTCCTATGCTATAGCGTTCCCCGGACCTGCTTACGGAGCCTGCCTTGATCTCCATCTGCAACCACTGCGGCGCACAGTACGAACTGCCCGACAAGATGCTCGGCAAGCAGGCGCGGTGCAAAACCTGTAAACGGTTGTTTGTCATCGTCCCTAGTGAGGCCGAGGTCGAGCTGCCCGAGCCCACCGGCTCAACGGTCTCGATGGAGGCGGTCGAGCAGGAAGAAGAGGACGGGCTCGAGGCACTGGCCAGCGCGGCAAGCGGCGCCGATTTCGACCCGGCACCACGGAGCTCATCCCGCAGCAGCTCGCGATCACGCCAGCGCGATGACCGGGACGACGACGAGCCGCGCGGCCGATACCGCATGGCCAAGGGCGCGAAGGCCGCCATGGGCATGGGCATCACGTCGTGCGTCCTCGCCGCGGCGGGTCTGGTCCTGATGATCATCGCGATGACCAACGCTTCGGACCAGGGCCTGCTGGTCACGCTCGGCATCATCACGATCGGCGTCCTCGCGGTCGGGGCGGTCACCTCGATGATGGCGATCGTCAACGGCACCTCCGCCACAAGCAAGATCCGCAAGGCCCGGCACCCGCTCGGCGGCCGAAGCGAGGCCTCCACCGGCAGCCTCACCGGCGCGATCGCGCTGGGCGTGATCTTCTGCTGCGCGATCGCGATCGGGATCTTCCTGGCCAAGCGGGGCGGGATCACCTTCGAGAAGGTCGAGACCAAGCCCGCGAGCATCAGCCCGATGGTTATCGAGCCGATCGCCTGAGCCCGTCTGACGCCAACACGGATCCCCGCCTAGAATCGCAAACCCTGTGGCCAACTCGGTCGTATTGATGTCTCGCACATCGCGAACCGTGGAAATCTCATTTGTTGCCCTTCATTTAAGGACCCCCCGCTATGACGCCATCCCCGACCGGATTGTCCCGCCTGTTCCCCGCCGCTGCCCTGGTCGCCGCGCTCGGGCTGCCGCTGACCGCTTGTGCCCAGACCGAGGTGGTCAACGCCGAGGCCGCCGAGGCCCCAATCGTTGAGCAGGTCGAAGAGACCACGGAAGCGGCCGAAACCGCGGGGGCAGAGAAAACCGAGAAGAAGGAGAAGACCCCTGAAGAGCTCGCGATGGAGGCAGATGAGAAGGAGCTCAAGAAGCTGCAGCACGAGGCGAAGATGCGTGCCGCCAGGCTGTCCGCCGAGCTCGCCCCGCTCAAGGAAGAGAAGCAGAAGATCGAGGCCGAGATCGCGCTGCTCCAAGCCAAGCAGCAGGACGCCCACACCAAGGCGAAGCTTGAGAAACAGCAGGCCGACTTCCTTTCACAGCTCCGCCTGGCAGAGATGGGTCGCGAGATGCAGGCGATGCAGCAACAGATGCAGATGATGCAGACCCAGATCCAGATCGACGGGCTCAAAGCCCAGAAAGAGACCGCAGAGCTGACCGCGGCGAACCAGAAACTCGCCGCACAGGCCGCCTCGCTCCAGGCCGAGCTCGGTCTGATGCAGGCCCAGCGCAGCGCCGCATCCGTCGACAAGGACCAGATGCAGTACCCCACCCAGCCGCTCAAGGACGGCGTACTCACCATCAGCGACCGCCGCATCCCGCTTAACGGCGGCATCTCGCGCGGCTCGGCCGACTATGTCACCGAACGCATCCACTATTACAACAACCTCGACGAAAAAGCCCCGATCTTCATCGTCTTCGATTCCAACCCCGGCGGCTCGGTGATGGAAGGCTACCGCATCGTCACCGCCATGCAGAACAGCAAGGCCCCGGTGCACGTCGTCGTGAAGTCCTACGCCGCATCCATGGCCGCGGTGATCACGACCCTTGCGGAAGAGTCCTACGCCTACCCCAACGCGATCATCCTGCACCACCAGATGTCGTCGGGAATGCGCGGCAACCTGACCCAGCAGAAAGAGTCGCTGGAAGAAGGCTTCGAGTGGGCCAAGCGGCTGGCCGACCCCGTCGCCGAGAAGATGGGCATCGACTATGACAAGTTCACAGAGCTGATGTACGAGAACAACAGCGACGGCGACTGGGCCGAGTTCGCGGACAAGGCCAAGGAGCTGAAGTGGGTCAACAACGTGGTCTCCGAGATCCGTGAGACCGCGCTGGTCACGGCACCGACCTCCCGGCTGATGCCGATGTTCTTATTCGAGGCCGACACCCCCGAGCAGGCCGAAGCAAGCACATTACCGCGTGCCTTCACGCAGTACGAGCTATTCAACAGCCCGCCGGTCTACAAGGAAGTCACGGACGGCAATGGCAACACGTTCTACGAGCTGCCCCCACTCTCGCCCTACGACTACTACTTCCTGCACGACCCCGAGGAACGGTACCGCATCGCGAAGTAAGATAAACCAGCACAATGATTTGCTCAGCTAGCCGGCGGGCTCGACCCGCCGGTTTTTTCATACTCCCCACTGATTTGTTAGGCGGCCCAACAAGTGGGCCGGCTAATACCCGTGGCTTGCTCGGTTGCTACGATGACACCCCACCGATCCGAGGAAACACCATGACCGCCGCCGACGCACCGCGTATCACCATCGACAAACTCCAAGCCGCGCAAAACCTCGCCGGCGTCTTCAATGTCCAAAACCTGCAGCTAGGCAAAACCAAAGCAGGCAAGCCCTACCTCAAGATGCTCATCGGCGACAAGACCGGGCGCACCCCTGGGAGGATGTGGTCCGCCACCGAAGAGCTATACCAGTCCCTGCCGACCGATGGCTTTGTCTACCTCGAGGGCCAGACCCAGCCGTACCAGGGGGAGATGCAGATCATCGTCCACAACATCCGCGCGCACCACCCGACCGAGCGCGAGCTGATGGAGTTGCTGCCGGCAACGAAGCACGACGTCGACGAGATGTTCGCGCAGGTCCTGCGTCTGCTGCAGTCCATCGAGAGCCCGGCACTGAAATGTTTGGTCGACCGTTACCTCGAGGACGGCGACCTGATGCAGCAGTTCTGCCAGGCCCCCGCCGCGCAGACCCTGCACCACGCGTACCTCGGCGGGCTGCTGGAACACACGCTTTCGCTCATGCAGCTGGCCGACAAGATGGTCGGGCACTACGAGCACCTCTCACGCGACATCGTGCTCATGGGCCTGTTCCTGCACGACCTGGGCAAGTGTACCGAGTTGACTTGGCTCGAAGGCTTCGGCTACTCGACGGACGGACAACTCGTCGGGCACATCGGCCGCGGCGTCGTCATGCTCAACGAGAAGTGCAAGGCCTGCGAAGATGAAGAGCTCGGCGATGCAGCGGTCGCCATCTCTGGGGAGCTGCGCATGGTGCTCGAGCACATCATCCTCAGCCACCACGGCGTGCCCGAGTTCGGCGCGCTCAAACTCCCCGCGACCCCCGAGGCGATCTTCATAAGCAACCTCGATAACCTCGACGCGAAGATGAATATGTCGCTCGACGCCGCCGCCCGCGACAAGCTCGACGCCGACAGCCTCGGCGGCGATTTCACCGAAAAAGTCTGGGCGCTTGGGACCAAGGTCTACAGACCGGATCCTAGTAGATAAAAACCTCATTTAGAACGGTTTAGCAGGTGACGCGAAGCGTCCCGTTCTCGACTCGTGATAAATGCTTCGCTCGGGACGCTTCGCGTCACCTGCTAAACCGTTCTGGACCAAGCCTATCATCGAGTATGGAACAACACCGTTCCGGTTGAGGTTATCTAGTTATGAAGCCAATCACCGCCCTACTGTGTCTATGTGCAGTCGCTCTTTCCGCCGTCGGCTGCGCCAACGAGACCGCGCCCTACAACGAGCAGACCGCTCAGATCGACCCCGCCATGAACCAGCCCGAGCCGAAAGCCCCAAGCGACAGCCCGACCGAGCCGACCTCGGACCGCCCGTTTGACGGGCTCGACGCCGCGCCGGATGAAAAGGTCGAGCTGACCGATGAGCAGTGGAAGTCGATCCTTAGTGAAGAAGAGTTCTATGTGCTCCGCCGAGCGGGGACCGAGCGTGCCTTCACCGGCCGGTACCACGACCACGACCTCGACGTCAAGGGCGCGTTCCACTGTGCCGGCTGCGGGCAATACCTCTACGACGTGCAGCACAAGTTCCACTCCGGCTGCGGCTGGCCGAGCTTCTACCAGGCGGTCGCCCCCGGCGCGATCACCGAGCACCGCGACGAGTCCTTTGGGATGGTCCGCACCGAGATGCGGTGCTCACGCTGCGGCAGCCACCTCGGCCACATCTTCAACGACGGCATCGGCACGCCCACCGGCATGCGGCACTGCGTCAACGGGACCGCGCTGATCTTCGTCCCCGAAGGCGAAGACCCCGTCGAAGTCATCCGCGCACACCGAGAGAAGTACGCGAACAAGTGAACCCCATCCATGCGGTGTAGCTGTTGGAGGTCCATCGAGTTTGTATTGACGCCGTCGCTGCCCCGCCCTACTTTGGTGTGTTAAGACGTATGGCAAGGAGTGCACCGTGACCACCATCAAGACCACGCCGAGCAAGACCCCGCCGACCAAGCTGACCGTCCCGCTGCTCGATCTCAAGGGCCAGTACGCCGCGCTGAAGAGCGAGATCCTGCCGGTGGTCGAGCGCGTGCTCGACGGGCAATACATGATCAACGGGCCGGAGGTCGGCGAGTTTGAGTGTGAGGCGTCTAAGTACTGCCAGACCCGGTACGCGGTCGGCTGCTCGTCCGGCACCGATGCGCTGATCCTTTCCATGATGGCGCTCGAGATCCAGCCCGGCGACGAGGTGATCACCAGCCCGTTTACCTTCTTCGCGACCGTCGGCTCGATCCACCGCCACGGGGCCAAGCCCGTCTTCGTGGATATCGACCCGGACACCTTTAACTTCGACGCCGAGCAGCTCGAAGAAGCCGTCAACGAAAAGACCCGCGCGATCGCGCCCGTGCACCTATTCGGCCAGATGGCGGACATGGACACTGTCCTAGATGTCGCGGAGAAGCACGACCTCAGGGTCATCGAAGACGCCGCGCAGTCTATCGGCGCGAAACAAAACGACGCCCCGGCCGGATCGCTCGGCCACTGCGGCTGCTTCAGCTTTTTTCCCTCCAAGAACCTCGGCGGCGCGGGCGACGGCGGGCTGGTCACCTGCCAGGACGAAGAGACCTACGAGCGCCTGAAGATGCTCCGCATGCACGGCGGCAAGCAGCGCTACTACCACGACGAGGTCGGCGGCAACTTCCGTATCGACACCCTGCAGGCCGCGTACCTCTCCGTCAAGCTCAAGCACCTCGACAGCTGGCACGAAGGCCGACGCAAGAACGCCGCCTTCTACGACGAGCACCTCGCCGGTGTCGAACAGGTCAAGACCCCGGTCATCCTTGACAACAACGAGTCGATCTACAACCAGTACACCCTCCGCGTCGAGCAGCGCGACGAACTGCAGGCCTACCTCGGCGAGGCCGGTATCGGCAGCGCGATCTATTACCCGCTCTGCATGCACGAGCAAAAGTGCTTCAGCTACCTCGGCTACAAGGCGGGAGACTTCCCGATCGCCGAGCAGGCCGCCAGCGAGGTCCTCTCGATCCCGATCTACCCCGAGCTGAGCGAAGAACAACTCGGCCACGTGGTGGAGACGATCAAGAGCTTCTATGCCTAATCAACGCTCCGACAGCACGGTGTAGCGGGAGACGCGAAGCGTCCCGCGCGAGCGACGCATAACGATTCAGAACGAGATGTTTTGCGCGGGTGCCCAGGGATGAGCGAAGCGATCCCCCGGAACAAGGTGGCATTAATGTGTTCCAGAAGACCCGTTCCGGGGGGTCGGCAAGCCTCCACCCCGGCCACCCGTCGGCAAACTAGATTCCTAAAAAGGCTTTCACAATCAGTACAGCAGAAACGAAGATACAAACCCCATTAAGCAAAAGCGAAGAAACTTTTAAAAACTGAGATTTTGACTTCGCCAGAAGTACGCTACATGCGAGGCCAGCAACTATTCCAAAGACACTAAAAAGCAAAAGCTCCAACGATATTAATTCCTCTGGGAACCCCAGTAATCCCGATTGATTGCCCATGAGATTGATACCCTTAGGAATCAATACAGCGAATAACAGCCCCACCGAAACAGCGGAAGGAACTAGGAAAAGTAAAAGGGTTTTAGATCGATTGCCTTCTTTCGACGTACGAACCACAATGCCTGTGGCTGCAGATGTCAGCGCGACCAGAATCATTGCTGCCCAAAACAAGAAATATGCTGTCAAGAGCAAGCTATGAATGAGTTGTGCAGGGTTGCCTCTCAATCATTCCCCTAAAAATTGAGAAACATTAAACCCTCGCACCTTCGAGCACGCCGGTTTGCTTGAGCAGGGCTTCGAGTTGGGCGGCTTGGCCGTCGTCGAGTTCGGTCAGGGGTAGGCGGACCGCGCCGGTATCGACGCCGGTCATCTTCATCGCGGCCTTGATCGGGATCGGGTTGGTGCTCAGCGTCAACAAACCCTTGCACAGGTGGAAGAGTTCGTGGTGCAGGGCCCGGGCGGCGAGAAGGTTATTTGACAAGCCCGCCTTGACGAGGGCCTTGACCTTCGCGGGGAGCAGGTTGCTCAGCACAGAGATCACGCCCTTGCCACCGATGGATATGAGTGGCAGGGTAAGCGAGTCATCGCCTGAGATGATCGGGATGTCGCAGCGGCTTGCGATTTCGCTGGCCATGTCGAGGCTACCGGTCGCCTCCTTGATCGCGACGATCATGTCGTGCTGGTAGAGGCGGGCGACGGTGTCGGGGGACATGGTCACGTTGGTTCGGCCGGGGATGTTGTAGAGCACGATCGGCAGCCCGACCTGGTCGGCAATCGTCATGAAGTGCCGGTACAGGCCCTCCTGTGTCGGCTTGTTGTAGTAGGGGTTGACCATCAGCGCAGCGTCCGCTCCGACGTCCTTTGCATGCTTGGTCGTCGCCAACGCCTCGGCGGTATTGTTGCTGCCCGTGCCGGCGATGACCTGCACCTTGCCCCCCGCAGCCTCGACCACGGCGGTGATGATCTTGTTGTGCTCATCGTGCGAGACCGTGGGCGACTCGCCCGTGGTGCCGACGGGGACGACGCCATCGATGCCCTGGTCGATCTGGTAGGTGACGTTGGCCTTAAGCCGGTCGTAATCCACGGCAGAGCCGTCTGCGTTGAAGGGCGTGATGAGGGCGGTGTAGGCGCCGGTGATCTGCATGGGGAGGCTCCGTAAAGATGAAGCGCTATTGTAAAGGGTTCACGTAAAGAAGCCCACGCCGTAACGGCGTGGGCTTCGAATCATTTGAGATTCAAAGCTAGTTACCCGACCGCAGCGCGAGGATCAGCTCGATCTTGCCGACGTGCTCGTCCAGCTGCTGGGCGATGTCCTGTGGGCCCTTGCCCTCGTCCGCGAGCGCGTAGACCTGACGGGTGAGCGGGTCGGTCGTATCGGCGCTGGCCTGAGGGGTGAGCAGCTGATCTGGGCTCGGCTGCTTGAGCGCGTACGGGTCGCTGAGCTCGTCGCGCAGGGCCTGGAGCTGGGAGATGCGTTCCTCGGCTTCCTGTGTGGCCTTTTCGATGCGGATGATCTTGGCGTCGAGCTGGCCGCCGAGGTCGCGTGCCATGCGGTTGATATCGACCATCAGGGCCTCGAGCTCGTCGCGAACACCTTGCTTCTCTCTAGCGCGCTCGAGGTGGTCGCGCCCGGTGTCCCGGCTCGCGGCGGAGCGCTGGCGGCCTCTGCCGAGCGAGAACATCGCCATGATGATGAAGAGGATCCCCACCGCCGCGATGCCGTACTGCCACTGCTCAGCCATGGTCGGCCCCCTGCTTCAATTCGGCGAGCAGTGCGTCGGCCGCGGCGTTTGCGGCACGCTGGGCTTCGTTGATCGGCACATCGGACGACGCTGCGAGGGCAAGCACATCGTCGAACTCGGGCTTGACCGTGATCGGCTGACCATCGAGAGAGCCCGCCTTGAGCTGGACCTTACCAAGCCGGGTCTCGCGCTCGTGCCAGGCGCGGTCGAGGACGAGCCGGTCCCACGCGCGGACGCGGACGCCGAAGCTGCCGGTGTCTTCGAGAAGCTGTTTAGCCAGAGCTTCGCGCTTTGCCTCTTCGGCGAGGACGCTGAGCATCACGCCCGGCCGGCCCTTCTTCATCGTGATGGGCGTCACCCAGGCGTCGAGTGCGCCGGCCTGCATGAGTCGGTCGATCACGGCTCCGGCCTGCTCGCCGGTGACGTCGTCCAGGTTGACGGCCAACTCCACCACACGGGCTGGTGAATCGTCATGTGCTTGCTCGGCCATCGCCTGATTCTACCGGCAACGGGGCCAGAGCAAACCCGGTTGTACAATCGCCCCGTGCACCGCCCACCCGCCCACCACTACCACCCGATGGTCCGCTCGGTCGCGCGGGCGCTCCGCCAGCGCTGCGCGGTCTCGCCGGGCACGGCGATCATCGTGGGCTGCAGCGGCGGCGCGGACTCGGTCGCGCTATTGCGGGTGCTCTCGGTCCTTGCCGGTCGCCGCAAGTGGCGTCTTCGGCTGATCGTGGGTCACGTTCAGCACCACCTGCGGGACGAGGCGGAGGAGGATGCAGACTTCGTTGCCGCCTTGGCCGAGCGGCTTGGCCTGGTTTATGCAAGAAGGGATATCCGCCCCGGCGAGATGCCAGGGAACCTCGAGGCCAATGCGCGTGATCTGCGTTACAAGGCGCTCGCCAAAATCGCGGCGGAGCATGATGCCGGCTTCATCGCCACCGCACACCACGCGGACGACCAGCTCGAGACCCTGCTGATGCGAGTGCTGCGCGGGGCAAGCGTCGCGGGCCTGCGTGGGATCGCGTGGCATAAACCACTGGCCCAAAGCCAAGGAGGGAGTCAAATAGGGAGTTGTCCCCTTTTTGTGATACGGCCGATGCTCAATGTCGGCAGGGACGACATCAACGCCCTGCTCGGTCAGCTCGGCCAAAACTACCGCGAAGACACAACAAACCTGGACACCGACCGCACGCGGGCCCGCCTGCGCCACGATGTATTGCCGGTGCTCAAAGCGCTGCAACACGATGCACCGCAGAAGGCCGGCGACTTGGCCGAGCACATCGGCGAGCTTTACGAGGTGCTTCGGCAGAACGTTGAAGCACAAGTCACATCCACCGAGCGCACAGGCGTGTCGATGGTGATCCCGCGCGAGACTGCCCGCGGAATGAGCCGCGCGGTTCTGGCGGAGTTGCTGCGTCAGGCACTGATCGACTTGGGCACGCCGGCGGGCAAGGCCACACGCAACGCCCTGCTGCCCGCGGTCGCCGCATCGCAAGACTCGGCCGGTGGCACGCGTGTATTTTCATTCGCCAACGCGGTGACCCTGATGGTGACACGGGAGAAGGTCCGAGTCCAAGCCGCGGATGCAGAAGCAGGCAACTCAGCATGACCATCGTCACTTCTTGCGCATCTCGACTTCGCACCAGAGTTTGTAGGGCTTGATCTTGCCATCTTGATCCAATGGAACCGGGCCGATCTCCTGGTGCTCGCTGCGGACCATGATCGTGAAGCCGCCTTGTTCGTCCGTCTCGCCTCGGACCAGTGAGAAGCCTTCTTTCACCTCGATAGGCTCATCCAGGTCGTCGGGGAACTCGACCCAGACGACCGCCTGCTCGCCTGGTTCGGGCTGCAGCCTCGGGCCCATTACCGCGCGGGCGGAGGAGAAGAGGACCGGGCCATCGGGCACGGTGATGCTGCGCTTTATAGTCTTAGGCTGATCCAATACTTCGCCACGATGGTTGCGCAGCAGCACAGCTTTAACCGCCCATTCGTTGCCGTTGGGCTCGACATCAACTTCCATGAAGGCATTCCCATCGACACCCGTTGTGCCCTCCGCGGATCGGAATGCCCAGCCCCCGCCCTCATCTTTGGCGTAGCTGACCAGTGAGGTGAGATCAAACATTTCGCCATCAATCTTTAACGCGACCGATTCGGTAATCTTGATGGTGTCGGCGGCCTCCTCGGCGTAGAGCGCATAGCTGCCGATACGCTCCTCCCCACCGGGCTCGTGGAGGGTAAAAGACTGGTCGATCAGCACCGTGGGCTCGGTCTGAGCGAAGACCATTGCCATGGGCACGAGGAGGGTCAGCAGGTTCATGGGCTTTCCTTTGGTTTGAGATGGTCGACCGGAAATCAGTTTGTCTCGACTCAGCGTAAATCCTGACGGGGTTGGCGTCGATTCGCAAGCCGATTCGTACCCTGAGACGTATGATATGGGGTCCATGTTCACGCAGCTCTTCTCCATCACCCGCGTTACCTTTGTCGAAGCGATCCGCCAGCCGATCTTTGTCGTGCTGCTCCTGCTCGGCACGCTGCTGATGGTGCTCAACCCATCGCTGTCGGGCTACTCGATGGTGCCGGGCGAGGGCGACAACAAGATGCTGGTCGACATGGGTCTGGGCACGGTGTTCATGGTCGGCGTGTTCCTCGCGGCGTTCACCGCGACCGGGGCCGTCCACCAGGAACTCACCGACAAGACCGCCCTGACGATCGTCAGCAAGCCCGTGCCCCGCCCAATCTTTATCCTTGGCAAGTACATCGGTGTTAGCGGCGCGATCGTCGTCGCGGGCTACCTGCTGATGCTCGTGTTCATCCTTACGCTCCGGCACCGCGTGCTGCAGAACGCCTCCGACCGGATCGACTGGCCGGTGATCCTGTTCGGCGTCTCATCGGTTTTTGGCGCGCTGGCCCTCGCCGCGGCGGCAAACTTCCTCTACAAAAAAGTCTTCACCTCGACGTTCATCTACGCGCTGATGCTGATGCTGACCGGCGCGTGCCTCATGGTGATGCTCGTCAGCAAGGAGTGGCAGTTCCAAAGCCCGATGACCGACTTCAACGCCGACGAGGGCCGGATCGGCCAGGTCGCAATCGGCGGGGTCTTCCTCATCCAGGGCCTGCTCATCCTGACCGCCTTCGCCGTCGCGCTGTCGACACGCTTCAGCCAGGTCGTCACGCTGGTCGCCTGCCTGGGGGTGGTCATCCCGCTTGGCCTGACGTCGGGCGGGCTCAACCAACTGGTCAACACCGCGACCGGCATCGAGGCCGGGGCCGGGCTGTTCGAAAGCGTCCGCGCGGTACTCGAAAGCGAGATCCCCGGGCCGCGCAAGGCCGCCTACCTCCTGGCGAAGGCGGTCTACGTCGTCGCGCCTAACTTCCAGTTCCACTGGCCCGCGGACGCGATCGCCCAGGGCAACTCGCTCGTCCACGACACCGAGGGCAACCTCAGCTTCAGCTACCTCGGCACCGTCTCCGCCTACACCGCCGCCTACATCACCGCCGTGCTCGGCCTGGGCACCGCCCTGTTCCAAAGCAAAGAGGTGTCCTAAATGCCCGAACATACAACCCAGTCCGATGCCGGCTTCGAAGTCGTGCACCTCGACAACCTCCCACCCACCGAGTGCCCCTGCGGCACGACACGACGCGCCTTCGCCGACACCGCCGACGCCCCCGCATCGCTGCACCGCGTCGTCATCGATAAAGAGGCGAAGACCCACTACCACAAGAAGCTCACCGAGATCTACTACATCCTCGAAGGCGAGGGCGTCATGGAACTCGACGGCGAGCAGGTCCCCGTCAAGCCGGGCTCATCGATCCTCATCCGCCCCGGCTGCCGGCACCGAGCCGTTGGCAACATGACGATCCTCAACATGCCGATCCCCCGCTTCGATCCCGATGACGAGTGGTTTGATTAAGCGCTCCATCCCCGCGGTATAGCGGGTGAAGCGCAGCGTCCCGTGCAAATACTGATAGTTTTTTCGAAAGGGACGCTGCGCGTCACCCGCTACACAACCCGTGGTATGCCCGCGATAAGGATCAGACACATGCGCTTACTGGCCGCCACCGCCCTGCTCGTCACGCTCACCCTCACCGCCTGCACGGCCACCACCGACTGCGGCTGCACGGAGTGCCCCACCATGTCCGAACCCGCCGGCGTCTACCGCCACGTCGTCGTCTTCAAGTTCAAAGACA
>JBCCYY010000041.1:0-40443 GCA_039188575.1 Planctomycetota bacterium
ACGCCCGCTTCCTGCTGCTTGAGGATCGAAACAATCTGTGATTCGCTGAATTTACTGGTCCGCATCAAAAGGCTCCTGGGTTAAAGAAATCGTAACGGAGCCTCCACTTTTAAGTTGGTCAGTTTTGAGGGGGGATTACATTATCGATCGATGTGGCAAGGAAGCTGAATCACGACGACGTACTCGAACGCCTGTCGTGGCTGATGGCCACACGTGGTGTTCCTGATCACATCCGCTCAGACAACGGCAGCGAGTTTACCGCGAAGGCTGTGCGTGACTGGCTCAAGCAGGTCGGTGTCAAGACATTGTTTATTACCCCCGGAAGCCCTTGGGAGAATGGCTACATCGAGAGCTTCAACGGGAAGC
This sequence comes from Planctomycetota bacterium, assembly GCA_039188575.1. GTDB lineage: Bacteria > Planctomycetota > Phycisphaerae > Phycisphaerales > Phycisphaeraceae > JAHQVV01. Next base: position 367 of record JBCCYY010000041.1, read on the forward strand.
TGTCGGACGAGCTGTTGGAGCATGAGGTGTTCGATACGTTGCACGAGGCGAAGGTGCTAATCGAACGCTGGCGTGTGCAGTACAACACGGTCAGGCCGCACAGTTCGCTGAGCTATCGACCACTGGCATCAGAAGCATGGCTCGTAGAAGAGCCTGATTCCGCTACGCTCATCAGGCTCTTCTACCCAAGGGACACATCCTTGGCTTAACATAGACGTTGGTATGAAACGTGGGGGCAGGTCAGCTAAGGATGGGTCAGGACCAAACACACTCTTGGCTTAACATAAGCGTTGGTATGAAACATGGGGCAGGTCACGTAAATCTCGATAGTATCGAACGGCCTATTTATGCAGATAAATATGATAGGAAATTAGCGCATATCTGAATACGCCGGGACCATTATTGTGTGTATCGTTGCCATAATATGATCAGTAAGTATGGTTTGACAACTCGATCGGCTCGTTACGCCGATTGGACTGCCAGCTAGAGATAAGCCAGGCTACAAGCCATGTGTGCATGAATGATGCCGAAAATGTTGGGTAATATAAAAGCGATGTCGTTAAGCCAACAAGCAATAAGCCTAGTAGCAAAACCGATGCGAAGAAATAGCGGTTTGATAAGTCAGGATATATTCTTCGAATTTGCCAAAGCCTGAGCCCGGCGAAAAGAGCAATCGCAGATGGGGTCATCAGAATCAATGTGTATGGTATACCTGCAAATGTCGCGGACTGCAGGTATGAGTTGTGTGCGTGTGAGCCGTAGACCCATTCATCGGATGCTTCGCCTGCAGTCATAGTACCGAATCCAATCAAAGGATTTTTCATGATGTTTTTAAGATAGTTGTATTGCAACTCAAATCGAGCGGTTTGTAGATTTGTCAATCTGGTTTGCTGTACTGATTGAGCGGATTGAATAATCAGGACGACTACTAAGACGACGATGAGAAATACACCCGTCACAGCAAGTACAGGCCTTTTAATTATCTTAAAAGCAGCAGGTATGAGTATCATCGCCTGGATATAAACCACCGTCCTGCTTCCAGTCAACAAACCCATGCTGACAGAAGCCGCTAACAATCCGATGCCCCAAAAGCGCATCTTCGGCTTTTCACTTGCTAGGAATAGATACACACCAAAAACGCAACTAATGATAAAGATGGGGCCAATCTGGTTCGGGTTTGACTTAAATGGCGCGAAACGATTGAGCCCAATCGCAAAAGCAGATCCAGGATTAATCAACAATTGGGAAAAGGGGATGAGCAGTGTAATGGTATATCCGATGATCAGGCCCATCAGGATTCGACGAGTCTGTTCTTCAGACCAGCAGAGTTTTGCAACAAAAATTGCAGAAAAACAAGTCACGATCTGCATGAGGTGAAGTATCAGGTCGATTTGTGTAGAGCGGGGGATAATCCAGATAAGGGCAATGATACCTGCAATAGGAATCATTAAAACAAGCGGGCTCGTTCGCCGCTTGGGCGAATTTGAAATCAGCGCCAGGCACCCCACAAAGATGACGGGCAGTATGTAGGTTGTTTTTGCAAAAGCCTGAACAAGCCCGAGTGAAATCCAGCGTCCGAGTTCGATCCAAACGATCATGACCGCAAGTGCAACTGAAATCCTCGCATTGCGGGGTGTCAAGGCGAAAAAGCAGATCAAAAACGCCAAGCAAGCAAAGAGGGCGATCAGCCACATCCACCAGGGCAACACACTAAAATAGAGTTGAATCCGACTCATGCGGTTATGGTAGCATTGCAGGTATTTTCGGTGAGTGGTAACGCTGTGTTCATCGGCACAAATCGCTGCTGATCATAATCAAACAGGCATTTAAATGGAAAATACCCTGGATTTTGTCGTGATTGGTGCCCAGAAAGCGGGATCAACTTTTATTATGCAGTGCCTGCAAGACCATCCTGATATTTACATGCCAAATGGTGAAACACCTTTCTTTCAGGGCCCTGACTACTCGCCTGATAGGCTCTGTGTCTTGGAGGAAATAGTTCGTGCTGCAAAACCAAATCAAATCCGTGGGATTAAGCGCCCTAACTACCTCGGCGAGCCTGAAGTCCCTGCTCGGATTTCAAGACATTTTCCTCATATAAAAATCATTGCGGTGTTACGAAACCCTGTATCACGCGCGATCTCCGCTTATTTCCATTTTCTCAGAGCAGGCCATATCCCTTTACTCCCTGTCAATGAAGGCCTGCGCATGATTCTGTCTCATAAGTTGGATACGCAGTATCCACTATCATCAACGATCCTTACTTATGGTCTTTATGATCAGCATGTTGCACGATATGCCGAGTATTTTAGTGAGGAACAGACAAAAATTATTGTGTTTGATGATGTAATAAATCATCCCGAATCATCAGTACAAGATCTTTATCGCTTTCTTGGCATCGACGAAGCGATTGTTCCCAAGCGCACAGACGACCGCCCGATGTCGGCATCATACTCTTACAGTCGATTGAGAATCAATCGCTTTTTAAAGCCTTTGGTTTACAAAATTTCACCTGACTATTCACGCCTGTACCCTCGACCGGGAACCGGTATTTTGAGGGGCCTTATTACAGGATTTGATCGCCAAGTCCTTGCTAGGCTATTTCGTAGCGCAAAGCCAGTCATCGAAGATGACGTACAAGAAGCTTTGAAGGCGTACTATAAGGAAGATGTAGATCACTTACGCAATCGTCTAAATCACGATCTAAGGGATTGGTGATACGCTGCCACGTATCGCGGCCTCCATACCATCAACCATATTTTTAATAGAGAAGACTTCTGTCGCGGTCTTGTAAGCGTGCTGCGAAAGCTTCGATCGAAACGCAGCATCCCCGAGTACTTGGCTGATGGCCTGCGTTAACATATCCGATTTATTGTCTTCATAAGTTAAGCCGTTGACATAATTTTGTAGTGAAACAATTTCTGGGTTTTGTGACGAAGTCTTATCCGAGGTGATGACCGGCAGGCCGTAACCGAAGGCATGCAGAATTGACAGGCCAATATTAGCGGGATAACAAAAGAGATCGGCACTGATCATCCAGGGTGCGAGTTCTTGCTCGTTATAGATCGGGCCAAGGAACCGGATAGATTGACTAACGCCGAGTAATTCAGCAATATCGGATAGTCGCCGTCTTTCTTCATCACCCTTTCCGATAACGATTGTCTGCAGGGCAGCAAATTGCTTGCATAAAGCGGGCAGCGATTGGATAAGTAAGTCAAGACGGTTTTCAGGGTCCAACCTCGATACAAATATAATGACATGTCCCTGATCAAGCTTGTTCTCTTGCTTGAACTGGTTCAAGTCTTCGGGGCGATCCAGCCAGTAGTTTCTTGCTTCCTGGATCGGGTTTTGATCAATCGTATTGCTTGCGGTGTAGATCCGCTTGGGGTCCCAGCCACTATCGATAAAATGCTTTGCTGTTGGTTCGTTATAGAACAACAGGGCGTCTGCAAGTGCTGCTACACGGTTGCGGGGCCAACTCCGCAAAGCCGATTCGTTCTTAGAATAGCCGTGGCCCCAGAGTATGGTGCGTACACCATTGGCACGAGCTCGTACTAAGCCTGGTACGAGACTCAAGTAATGCAGGTCCCATGTTAGTATTAGCGCATCACAGGTTTTTTTCGAAGCGCATTGCCATTGTGGTTTATGCCAAATGATGGGATGTTTAACGAGACGACGCTCACTAAGATGAACCATCTCTGCTTCAAAGCCGATCGCTTCAACATTTGAGGGGCTATTGGCGCGGTCACCGTAGTAGAGTTTGAGATCGATACCGGGCCGTTCTGACAAGGCGCGAAATACTGGTGCCCGATACGCGGGTAGAACCGGCTGTTGGATCGCAACACGTATGTTGTCGCTCTGCTCACTCATCTGAGCGGTATCAAAGGCCTTCATTGCATTATTCACTAACCGGCAGCATACTATGCTGTCTCGTTGGGTGTGGGTGTGGGTGTGGGTGTGGGTGTGGGTGTGGGTGTGAAGTATGATATTCGATCGTAATGTTCGTTTAATTGAACAAGACCATACCCTATGAACCCTCCCTCTGAAAACCCTCTGCGTTGTCTGCACTACTTGCCGGAAATCCGGATCGAGACAGGGGGTGTCGTACGGATGGTGCTCGATACGATTCGGCACATCAGCGATGCGGGTGTTTGTGTAACACTCGCAACACATAATCCGCAGGATTGCCCGGCGTCATGGCTGAAACCGGGCGGGCGGGTCGAAGTCGCTGAGTTACCGAAAGCGAAATATGCACCGCTGTATGCCACTTCGGATCAGCTGCGCACGATCAAAGAGCTTATTGATCGGCATGATGTTATTCACCTGCATACGCCGTGGGCACTTTTGAATCCAATCATTGCGTCTGTAGCGGTTGATTTGGGAAAGGCCTATTTCATCACCCTTCATGGCATGCTTGATGACTGGTCGATGTCACAGAGTGCGATTAAAAAAAGGCTCTATCTGAAGTTTTTCGGCAAGAACCTGCTTGAGCAAGCCTCCCGTGTACATTGCACTGCTGAAAGCGAGCGTAACCAAGCAATGAAATGGTGTCCTCGGGCACAGACATGTGTTCTGCCTATTCTTGTTGACTTGGACCTTTATGATCCGCAGCCAACGCCGGACAAAGCACAACAGCGGTTTCCACATTTACAGCAGCCGGGCCTTCAGATACTGTTTCTTAGCAGGATCCATGTCAAGAAGGGGTTGGAGCGGTTGTTCAGTGCTTGCGTAGAGTTGAAGCACAAAGGTATCTCCTTTCAAGTTGCGGTCGCTGGCCCGGGAGAAGTGGCATATGTTGAAAAGCTCAAGGGGATGGCGCGGGAACTGGGGATCGCTGATGAGGTACATTGGCTAGGGATGACGCAAGGCACATTGAAGCTATCTTTGTATGCGGCCTCGGATGTATTTGTTTTACCTACCAGCCAAGAGAATTTCGGTCTGGTTTTCCCAGAAGCATTGCTCTGCGGCACTCCGGTGGTTGCGACACGTGGAACTGATATTTGGCAAGAACTTGAACAAGGCGGCGCGATTATCAGCGAGAATGATTCGCTTTCGGTTGCTCAGGCAATCGCTTCTGTGGTAGCGATGACATCAGTTCAGCGAGAAGAACTTGGTCAGCGCGGCCGAACTCATATTAAGCAGTGGCTGGACCCGGCAGTGATAACTGAGCAATACAAGCAGGTCTATCTCGAGTCGGTGCGCAAGGTTGGATAGCGGAACGGGTCTTATAAGCATAAGGTGTTCCGATTAAGCAAAATAGGGCAATCCTAGTGGATAAATTAACCGATCCACCGATTAGAAATCCACTTCGGTATTACTGTGAGATAAGCGATCCGATAAGATATTGACTATGAGCAACACCGCATTAATTACCGGTATTACCGGTCAGGATGGCTCTTACCTCGCTGAGTTCCTACTCGCCAAGGGCTACGAGGTGCATGGCATCATCCGCCGATCCTCGACTTTTTCGACGGAACGAATTGACCATATCTATCAAGACCCACACGAGGCGGGTAAGCGGCTGCATCTACATTACGGTGACCTGACCGATGCGAATTGCTTGGCGCGATTGGTCGCACGCATCGTTCCTGACGAGGTTTACAATGTTGGCGCACAGTCGCATGTCAAGGTTTCATTCGAACAGCCAATCTATACAGGGGACGCAACCGGCGTCGGAGCGGCAAAACTACTCGAAGCGGTTCGAGAGACCCAAGATGCAACTGGCAAGGAGATCCGCTACTACCAGGCCTCGACCTCCGAGATGTTCGGCGGCATGCCCGAAACCGCGCCACAATCCGAGAGGACCCCATTCCATCCGCGGTCCCCATACGGCTGCGCTAAACTCTACGCCCATTGGCTCACCGTCAACTACCGGGAGTCTTACGGTATGCACGCCAGTTGCGGCATTCTGTTCAATCACGAATCCCCCCGTCGCGGAGAGACCTTCGTGACTCGTAAGATCACTCGTGCCGTTGGACGGATCAAGCATGGCTTACAGGACAAACTCTTCCTTGGCAATCTGGACGCCAAGCGCGACTGGGGCTTCGCCGGCGATTACGTTGAGCAGATGTGGTTGATGCTGCAGCAAGACACACCGGATGACTACGTCGTTGCGACCGGCACCACGCAAACCGTCCGTGAGTTTTGCGAACACGCATTTGGCCGGGTCGATTTAGACTATAACAATTATGTTGAGATCGATTCACGTTACTACCGCCCGGCCGAGGTAGACCTCCTCTGGGGTGACCCGACGAAGGCCAAGGAGAAACTCGGCTGGGTACCCCGTGTCGGCTTTAAGGAATTAGTCGAGATGATGGTCGATGCGGACATGGGCTTGGCAGCGCGTGAAAAGGTACTCGCCGATGCGGGCCACAGTATTAATCTGCCCGAGGGGGTTCGTCACTGATCACCATGTTTCTGTCTGGTACTAATGATCATTCAACCTTGTATGAACGATGACTAGCGAATCTTCACTGAATAAGGCGCGATGGAAGAAGTGGCCCATCGGTTTGTTTGTTGCCCTGATTATTACCCTTGTATCAGGAGAGTTATTCGCCCGTTACTACTTAGGTCTAGGAGATCCGCCTTTGTTTATGGCAGACTCTGAAATCGAATACTTGTATCAGCCTTCTCAGAGTGTGATGCGATTTGGCAATCGGATTCAGTACAACGCCTTTTCGATGCGAAGCGATCCATTCCCGAAACAGAAACCTGACCACGAGTTTTTGCGGGTGCTTGTTTTGGGGGATAGCGTGATCAATGGGGGAAGCCTGACTGATCAGGATGAACTGGCAACTGAGATTCTCAAGGCAAGGTTGAGCCAAGAACTCGATGGTATTGTTCAAGTGGGTAATATTTCGACCGGTAGTTGGGGGCCAGCCAATTTGTTGGCTTACATTGAGAAATATGGTTTATTCGACGCAGATGCTGTTGTGCTCGTTATCTCGAGCCAGGATGCGACGGACGTGCCGACTTTTACTCCCAGGGTTGGCGTGTCTTCTTCTTTTCCTGATCAGACACCCTTTTTTGCATTGCAGGAGGCTATTTCTCGCTATCTGCCGCGTTATTTGCCCTCGGGTGGAGGGCATGAGAAGGACCAGGGTAAAAAGCCATCTCACGATGAAGAAGATGAATTCCCTGCGATTAGTGATTTAGAGGCTCTCATCAAATTGGTGAAAGACTCGCAGACCCCATTTGTAATACTGTTGCACCCCACACGGGACGAGGTCCAAATGGGCTACGGGCCAGCCTACGATGCGATTGTTGATGCTGCCGATCGGCTAGATATCGACCGTTTAGACTTCGCGCCGTATCTTGAAAGGTATATCCAGCAGGGCAGAACAGTCTATAGAGATCAAATTCATCCTAATGCTTCGGGCCAAGAGGCTTTAGCTGAGGCACTGTATGCTTCTCTCGAAGAAGCAGGGGTACTAGTCAAAGAGGCAGAATGAGAAGTGTCATATGATCCTTTCGTTAGAAGACAAACGAATTGTTGTCACTGGCGGTGCGGGCTTTTTGGGCCAGGCGGTCTGTTCGAAGCTGCGTGAACGTGGAGTCAGCGAAGACCAATTTTTTATCCCCCGCCGCAAGGACTACGACCTTACTATTGAGGCAGACGTTGTACGGCTTTACGACGATGCCGAGCCCGACGTGGTCATCCACCTCGCGGCGGAGGTAGGCGGCATCGGTGCCAACCGCGACCATCCCGGCCGGTTTTGCTTTGCCAACCTATCCATGGGCATGAACCTGATCGAGCAAGGACGTGCACGCGGTATTCAGAAGTTCGTTCAGACCGGAACCGTCTGTGCTTACCCCAAGTTCGCGCCGATTCCTTTCAACGAAGAGTCACTCTGGGACGGCTACCCCGAGGAAACCAACGCCCCGTATGGCGTTGCCAAGAAAGCGCTTTTCGTATTACTCGATGGTTATTACCGCGAGTACGGCATGAAGTCGTCCGTTGTCGTGCCGGTCAATCTATATGGCCCGAAAGATAATTTTGATCTTCACACCAGCCATGTGATCCCCGCACTTATCCGGAAGTGTATCGAGGCCCGAGACAGCGGGGCGGGGCACATCGACTGCTGGGGCACGGGCAGCGCGTCGAGGGAGTTCCTTTATGTTAATGATGCGGCCGAGGGCATTATCACGGCTGCTGAAAAAATAGATGAACCAATACCGATCAATCTCGGCACGGGTAGTGAGATCAAGATTAAAAGCCTTGTCGAGCTGATCGCTAGGCTCTGCGGCTTCGAAGGTGTGTTGCGTTGGGACGCGACGAAGCCCGACGGTCAGCCGCGGCGCTGCTTGGATACCAGCCGTGCCAAGGATCTGATGGGTTGGGAGGCGCACGTCGGTTTTGAGGAAGGCCTGAAGCGTACGATCCAGTGGTTTGAAGCGAACCGTGACGAGATCCGCGAGGTGGTCTACGGCTAGGTGGGCCTGATGTTGATGCGCATTACCTTCATCAACCAGTTCTATAAGCCCGATGTCGCCCCGACTGGACAACTGACCGCGGGTGTCGCGGAGTACTTTGCCGAACTGGGCCACGAGGTAACGGTCGTCGCGTCGCGCGGCGGCTACATCAAGCAATCTCAGGACGGCGGTGCCGATGAGCGGGACAACCTACGTGTCTGCAGGATCTGGACGCCGATGTTAGGCAAGGCGTCCACCATCAAGCGGTGCATCGATTATGTAGTCTTCTATGTGCTCACATTCCTGCGGATGCTGACGCTACGTCGGCAGGACGTTGTCATCGTACTTACCACTCCGCCTTATATCGCTTGGGCTGCTGTTGCGCATAAGCTCTTACGCCGGAAGTGTCGTGTGATGCTGTGGAATATGGATTGCTACCCCGAGGTCGCCGAGCGTGCCGGTGCATTAAAAACGGGTGGCATGCCGGTCAAGTTGATGTACTGGCTTAATCGTCGTCTGTTCAATCGGCTGGACCACCTCATCTGCCTCGATCATGCGATGGCAGACCTTCTCGAACACTACCACGCCAAACGCAAGGCGGCGGGGCGTCCGCTTCCCGTGACAGTAATCCCGAACTGGGAAAAACTTGAGAACTACCCTAGAGATGCGAAGGTCGATCGCTGGGGCGGCATTGAAGAGCTAAAACTGGAAGATCGGTTTGTCGTTCTTTATATGGGCAATATGGGTTTTGGGCACGGGTTCGAGACGGTATTGGACGCTGCTGAGCAGCTTAAAAAAGAGGCGGTTACTTTCTTATTTATTGGTGGCGGGAAGCGGCAGACCGAAGCCGCTGAGCAGGCGCAAGCGCGCGGTCTGGAGCATGTTATTACCCGACCTTATTTGCCCTGGGAGCAAGTGCCTATGGCCATGGCAGCCGGTGGCTGTGCCCTGATCACACTACGCGATGATATGCTCGGTGTGATGAGCCCTAGCAAAGTACATGCGAATCTTGCCGCAGGCCTGCCGATCCTCTACGTTGGTCCGAAGGGATCGAATGTTGACCAGGCGGTATCGCAGTACGATTGTGGCTTAAGTATTCGGCATGGCGAGGTGGCTGAACTCGTGGGTTTTATCCGCACGATCGTTTCGGACCCCGAGCGACAACTGGCCTTACGAACGAACGCGCGCGATGCGTTTGAGAAGTCCTACAACGATACGAAGACCCTGCCACAATTCCATCAACTGATTGAAAGGTGAATGTATGCGTATCGGTTTTATCCTGCCCGCAAACTATGCACTTTCCGGTGGTGGGCAGGGTGTTCGTGTCCAGGCGCTTTGTCAGGCTGAGGCGCTACGTAAACGAGGATATGAGGTCCTACTGATGAACCCCTGGGAGCCATTCACAGGCGAACCACTTGATGTGATCCAGTACTTCCAGGGAGGATTCGCACATTTTTGGATTGATAAGAGCATCAAACACCGCGCGAAGCTCTCGGTCTTCGCGCCGATTATTGACACCAATGAGAGTAATCGACGGTATCGGCTGGCTGCACGCCTAGGGAATCTGACAGGCAAGTTCTTTACAGTCCCTGGTGTTTTTCAGGATCAGGCGCAGAGCGCGGATCTGGTCGTCGTGCGATCATCGCATGAGCGCGATCGAATCGTCCAAGGCTTGGGTATTGATCCCAATAAGGTAGAGATCGTGCTAAACGGAGTGACCCCGCCGCCTTCAACGACAGATAAACTCGCCCGAAGAACATTGGAACTGCCGGATGAGTACATCCTGCACGTCAGTGCTCATACGCAGCAGCGGAAAAATGTGGTGCGAATGATCGAGGCGATCGGCCCAACGGGTAAGCCTTTGGTGATAGCCGGTACCGCCGTGCCGGGCCCTATTCTGGATCGGATCAAGGCCTTATCCAAGCAGTATGGCAACATCACGTTGCTGGGCTTTCTGGATCGCGATGTGCTTGAGTCGCTATACGCAGGCTGCCGGGTCTTCTGTTTGCCAAGTATCAATGAAGGGACGGGGCTTGTAGCCCTAGAGGCGTCTGTACACGGCGCGGGCGTGGTGATTACCAAGTGCGGGGGCCCACCGGACTATTTTGGTGAGCACGGCTATCTGGTGGATCCGTATGATGTTGAATCGATCCGGAGCGGACTAATGAAGGCGTGGAATGAGCCAGGCGGTGAGGCACTATGCAAACACGTTGTCGAGAACCTGACTTGGGAGCAGTCAGCGATGGCACTGGCTAAGGCATATCAAAAGCATATGACGTAGCCAGGTTTCGCTACAACCCGTTATTTGATCGGTGTCTACTCAGTGGGCCTATGACACCCATCCACTGTAACTTCATTCGCCAGCGCGTAACCCGCTAGAATCTTTCTTACTCAAGACTTTCTCTACGGTTTCTTGTACCACTCCGGCAAATCGATTGAAAGAAAAGTGATCCATTACTAGCTTCCTCCCATGCTCGGCCATTGTGGCCGCAAAGCTCGGCTGTTCAAACAACTCAAGAACCGCTTGAACCATTTCTTCATCTGTACGTACAACACGTAGTGACTCTTTATCTTTAAGTACGTGCTCATACCCATGAAGCGAGTGCTCGGTTGTCACGCAGGCCCGGTTGTAGGCCAACGACTCCAGTACTTTGATCTTCGTGCCACCGCCTTCATAAATCGGGCAGACCGTGAAGCTCGCTTCGCGATAGGCATCAGACAAGTCAGGCACAAAACCGGCAACTTCAACACCCGGCGAAGCGCCCCAACGACGTTTTTGGTCATCCGACGTCTTTGTTCCAATAATACGTAGCAAGGCATCCGGGCAGGCTTGCCGGACTTTAGGCCAAACCAATTCAACCAGACGATCAACACCCCGGAAATTGGGTGGATGGTTCATACTGCCGACGATGATGGCTAATCGACCACCTTGAGCAGGCGGCTGAGCCTTTGGCACGCGATCCGCAAAGGCAAAGGGGATGTTGGGTAAGACAGAGACCTCTGGATGGCTGCTTACCAACGGTAAATCCTTTGCACTGGCCATCCAGAGATGCTTTATCTTTGCTAGGCGTAGAGGGATAATCTCTTCGAGCTGCGTGAGGTGCCGTTTGACGACCCAACGCTCAAACTTTGATTCACCCGGCGCATTCAACCTTGTGGCATAAACCTGGGTGTCAAGGTCGTCGACATCAAGGATAGTCGGGATGCGGTCGATCACGCCTGATTGCGTGGTAGCTAGGAGGTACCTGCCCACCGCTAGATCATATGCCCGGTCATTGGTCAGTTTCAGGATTGCCTCATTGATCCTAGGACTGGTGCGGTAGTCCAGCTTACGGTTCCCTAAGTTGTGAGCCAGGCGTTGAACAAGTTTTGGTGCCAGTGGCCGTACAGTACGCCAAGGCTGCAGGTCACTATGGATCGATGGTTTGATCAGATCAATTAAACCGAAATCTGTCCGGAGCTCTTCTACCTCTCCTTTAGGTACCTTGGATGCAGTAATACCAATCACATCGACATCTGCGATTCGTTGAAGTGAACGTATCAGAAGATTTGTTCGCTGTTTGCCACCATTGGTTGGTGGGACAGGAAGGCTATTAGATATATATAGGATTCTAGGCATCATCATGATCCATTTAAGATTTCGTATTATTTTGGATTTTTTGTCTGATCATTCCAATCGACTTATTTAAAACGCGCTTAATATGTTCACGCTCGATACCAGTCAAACCCACTGTCCAGCAGACGAAGCATATGCAGATGGCCGGTATCGTTCCTAATAAGGCCACCCTGAGCATGCCTTCTGGCACAGAAAAATACAGAGAACTGCTTGTAGCAATTGCGACGAAGGAAACGATTGTAATGGGTAGCGCAGTATATCGCAGGTAGTCCATAATCGATAGCTTTGAGACATAACTGACGTAGCCGACTCGGAGAACACTCCAAAGAGCAGTAGTGATAAATGCTGCCCAGAGAAATCCTTCGGGTGGCCAATCGGCGACGACCGCTCCAACCCACCCAATGGCGACGGAGCTGAGTTGGAAGAATAGGCCAATCAGTGTGATGCCACGTAGTTCGCCGCGCGAAGACATAAAAACGTAATAGCCTTGACTGATCGTAGCCGATAGCGCAGTGGCTATGCTGAGCCTCACAAACAATGGCGTCCACTCTGGGTACTCCCCCAACCACAGCTTGAGCAGTGCTTCGGTTTCCCAGACGACGGGTATGAACATGAAAAGCGTAAGAAAAAATGGAAATTTATTTGCGATACAGACCAAATGAATCACACTCTGGGACTGACCATGCCTGCCGTGCATCGTGGCCATCGCGGGCTTAATAGCGGTCAAGATTGCGTTGGAGAGTTGCATTTGATAGCTGGAGGCTTGGACCGCGATGGCGTAGGCCGCATTAATCGTTGTGCTATAAAGCACATTGAGCAGAAACATTGTTCCCTGTATCCTCATCCGCTTTGTCATAGAGCCAAAGGCCATCAACCCACCAAAAGACAATAGCTCACGAATCAGTGACATCCGCCAACCATTTAAACCTCTCCTGCATGCAGGATAGCGCTTAGAACAGAAAATGACCATACAGGTTTGGAGTAATAACGCGGCAAATAGTGTCATCCAGGAGTAGCTAGCCAATTGGTCCGTTGAAAGAAATGGCAGGATCAGGGTGATGATAAGGATGAAAACCCGATTGGCTAACTCGAAAGCTGTCCGGGCCGGTATCTCCTGATTGGCGGCAATAATGGACATGTAGGGCGCAGTGGAAATCGTGATAACGACGCTACCGATGCTTGCGCCAAGGACATAAATGGCTGCAGTCTCTCGATCATCTGGAACGTTGGCTACGCTGAGGATGATTGGCATCAGCAGCAGTCCGACTATCAGGATGACACCCGCTAGTACAAGGTGCAAGATCAAACTTGATGCAAATAGTTGTTGTATGTCATCTTCGCTATCACGGCCGATTGCGTGAGCCATATAGCGCTCACCGCTGCCCGCCAGCGCCTCGCGGATGACACCCATCAAACCGACTGCCGCACCAAGCGTCATCAGCAGGCCGAAGTCTGAAATGCCAAGCGTTTTGATCAGGAGCCGCGTTACTAAAAGGCCGATTACAATAGTGAGGGCCATACGCCCGAAAGTCACCCCAGTATTAATGATGAGTCTTGTAGATTGCCTCATAACGGCCATCTGTCCGTCTTGGTTTTGATTGATTCGGCTTGAAGCAGCCGATCGTCAAGTATCTCTGCGATGTTATAGAGATTGCTGGTAACTAACCGCTGCTCCGCTTCCGTAAACACAGTATCAAATTTGGAAGCCCTGTCTTGAATGATGGTATTGGACATGGAATCAGCTTTCCATTTTTCGCCAGACACCACAAGATGGGTGTTTTTGTCAACCTCTGGCTTGAGCATCTCTTGACCATAATCGATACCGAGGAACTGGCAGATCGCTTTGAGGTTCTCTTTGGGGTTCTTAGTGAAGCTTTCATAGCGGACGACCAAATGATTCTTGTCACCAATCCACTTTCTTGTCTCAGTTAACGCATTATTCCATTTATTGACGCAATCAACGGCACTGATTTGTCCACGCCAGCTATCGGGGTACTTCTGGGTCACTTCCCTGATAGAAGCGGCGACGTCTTTACCGTCACGAATGAGATGGATAAACTTGCAGGATGCCGCAGCGCGTGTGATCCGCCTGATCGCGTAGAGATGGTCCGGCGTTTTTTCTAGCCAGATTCTTTTCTCTGCCTTCATACACAATGAATCAAGCACACGAACAAAAAATCTTGTAGATAAGCCCCGAAAATTTGCATACACAGGGAAAGGGAATGACTTGTATGACACGCCAACGGCTTCTAAAAACTGGCGATAAGCAACAAGTTTTCTTCTGGAGTGGATACCGCTATATCTCAAAAATTGGTTCTGATTGTTGATTGTGAAAAAGTGTGATTCAGGGAAAGAATGCACTTCTTTGTGGGCGGCAAGGTGCTTCTGCAGCAGCGTGGTACCCGATCTTGGGCAACCGACAATAAAGATTCGCAGCTTGATCGACACGCGTCGTTCCCTTCACAAGGCAGCCTAGCCTGCATGCCGGCTGCCTGCCAGTTTTCAGGCGTTGTATCCAAGCCATTCGATGGTGGGCTCGATCCACAGCCGGGCCTGTTCGATCTTTTCCTGCGACGCCTTACTCCTCCGTGCAGACACACGGTCGATCTGGAAGGTCTCGTCAATGAATGTATCAACCTGCTCATCACGATCCAATTCACAGAATGCCAGGAGTTTATGGATGAGCCCCGCGCTCATATCTTCGAGTTTCATCTCGAAGTAACGGTCCACCGGCAGCCCCCGTCCGAAGTGGCAGCTTAGCTCGACGCACGTACGCCACTGCAGGCATGAAACTGCAAGCGGGCCTATATCGCGTAGCATTGCCGACATGCCGGGCAGGCGTGGCCCCCACTGGTTTGGGCCCAGCAGCCGCTTCATCGGGCCAGGTGCGATCCGCCTGGCAAACTCCGGCAGGTAGTACGGCACACGCAGCGGGCCCAGTTCCTTGATGCGTTGCATCAACCGGCCTTTCGCTACGTTTCTGACGCCCGTGGTGTGTTTGTCCCAGAAGTCTTCGGTCGCAAGGCACGCATCGTACCCGTTGCGGATGATGTGGATGTAGCGGGCCTCGGGCAGCACACGACCGACAAAAGCAGGACGGATGGAGTTGCTCGGTGTCTTCTCAACCAGCCGTGGTTTGCCAGATTTTTCAACATAGTCGCCAAACCGCTGGCGGATATGCGCGATGATTCTTGGGGTGGCGTCTTCGGGGCTTAGCATATCGGACTTGCGATCATTGCCGTAACGCCAGGTCATCCGGGGCTCGATAAGGTGTGCCACATCTCGGTGCTGCCCCAGGACTCTGCTGAGGATGGTTGTGCCCGAGCGTGCGGCCCCCAGGATCACGATCGGTCGGTCGAGTCGTTTTGTGTCAGCCATGATGGGCTACTTCAACTCTCTGTCTTTGATGATCTTCGCCGGGTTACCGACGGCGACTTTACCAGGGGGTACGTTCTTGTAGACGCTTGACCGCGCACCGACAACCGAGAGTGTGCCGATGGTGACGCCTGGGCCGATAAAGGCGTCGGTTCCAACCCAGCAGTCGTCACCGATCGTGATCGGCGTACGCAGCAGCTTGAAGGTGTGGTCGGTATAGTCGTGCGTGCCTGCACAGAGATGGGCGTATTGGCTAATGATGGCACGCTTTCCAATGTGGATCATACCGAGGCTGTAGATGATGGCCTTGTCTCCGATAGAGGCGTTATCATCGATGTGTAGGGTCCAGGGGATCTCGATATGGGCCGAAGGCCTAATGACGACGTTCTTACCAATTTTCGCGCCAAAGAGCCTCAAGAGGATGCGCCGGTAGCGGTACCAGTTATGGAAGCTAAAGCGGAAGAGCTTGCTACCGATGGTCATCCAGATCGCCCGGGCGACTTTGCCCTTAAACGACCATGGGCTTGATTCGGGCTGCATCTGCGGGAGGTGATCGAGGTTGTATTCCTGCATGGACTCACCGGTGTCACGGGAAGTGGGTGGGGCATCGGGCTGGTGAGGGACGTGACGGTCTTCGTGGGTGTCGCCCGCGGGCATCTTTTGCATCCACGGTTCGCGAATCAGCTGAACCTCCTTGGGACCGAAGTGTCGGGAAGGCTCCCTGAGCGTAGGCGGGATGCTGTCGGCGCCCATCTCGATCTGGTTGCGCAAGACGCGGAGCTTGGTCGAGATCATGTTCTCATAGATCGCCATGAGGTTGGCGTAAGTCCTGGCCGGTTTCCCCTCGAGTATCCCGCCATTGATGAACAAAATGCCAAACCAACGCAGCTTAGAGCGCATCGGTAGGTGGTAGATCAGTTCCTTCCATGCACGCCATCGATGGATTTTCTTACCAAAGAATAAGTCCGCGAACTTCCAGTCGTACTCTTTGCCTTGGATGACCTGCAACGCCTCCAGAGTGGAGTAACGGTTGTGCTTGTCGAGCCAATCATAGATCCCCTTGCTGAAGCTGTAGTGGAGGTAGGGCACGTCAAGCACACCGATCTTGGTGTATTCCTCTTCGCGCTGGCCGTGCCCGTAGTCGATAAAGCGCATACGCTCTTTGTGGAACAACCTCATTTGATAGGTGGGGTAGCCCGCTGATCGCTTGAGCCACCTGCCCATGAACATCGTCTTCGAAGGGATATGGAAACCGGCCTCTTCTGGGTCGCTGTTCAAGAGATCTGCCATCGCGTCGACAAGACTGTCTGTAAAACGCTCGTCCGCATCGAGATGGAAGATCCACGGGTGCTTGGTCGGGATATTGTCAATCGCCCAGTTCCGTTGCTCTCCGAATGATGTAAAAGCGTTGTAATGCACAGCTACATCGAGTTCTCTGGCGATCTCTTGGGTCCGATCGGTCGAGCCAGAGTCCAGCACGTGGACATCATCACACCAGTCACATGAGTCGATCGCAGCGCGGATATTGATTTCTTCATTGAGCGTCAGGATCACAACCGAGACGTGCGGTCGTGGGCGGAGTGGCTTGTGTTGGGCGTCCTCCTGCAGCGCAATACCAGGCGGGGATGATTGATCCGCAGCAACCCCCTGGCCTGCGTGGCTCTCCGAACCCTGGCTCTGGGGTATTGTGTGCGTCGAAGTCATATCAGTGCTAAAGGATAAACCCAATTGAGTGGTTTGGCCTATTGATCTCTAACAACTGGGGCGAATATTGGACGAGGCCACTGCGGCACCTCTTGTAGGGTTTCTACCGTTTGTATGGCTATACATGGCCTCATTTAGTTGCCGATCGGCTTCGCCGGGGTACCCACGACAGCTTGCCCGTTGGGCACATCACACAATACCGTCGCTCCGGCGCCAACGATAACGCCCGACCCGATTGTGACACCTTGAATAACGGTTGATCCCGCGCCGATGTGGCAACCGGCACCGACGTTGACGCCCCCGCAAATCGTCACCCCTGGCGCGACATGGGTGTGTTCACCAATGATGGAGTCGTGGTCGATTATGGCGCGGGTGTTGATGAGCGCATTCGCACGAATCTTTGCGCCTGCTTGAATCGTCACACCCGCCATAATCTGGCAGCCCGGCTCTAACACCGCCTCGCACGCGACAGTGGCCTGTTCGTGGCGAAGGCTTGCGAAGCAATAACCGAGCGCGATCGCCCGCTTGTAGACCGTTTGCCGGGCGGCGGGCCGGTGTGCCGACCCGATCGCGTTCACGAGTTCGATCTCGCTCGCATTGTGTTGTTCGACTTGGTTAAGCCCGCCGGAGATAGTCAACCCGGTAGGGCCGAACTGTTTCCCATGCAGTGACTGATTGTCGTCGTAGACCGCGAGCACGCCGCGCTTCTGCATGCTCAGCAGACTCAGCAGGACGTGAGCGTGCCCGCCCGCTCCGAGCAAGACGACATGCTTTTCAACAGCGCTGGGGTTGGTTTGATCGGTCTGCGTCATCGGTTCGCTAGGCATTGATGATGTGGGTGTATTCCCCGTCGAGAGCGCGCATCGCCCCGCGGGTATCCACGACGAGGCTGGCATGCTCGGCGATCATGGCCCAGTCGTAGGCCGAGTGATTCGTCGCGATCAGGACGCAGTCGTAGCCCGTCAGTGCTTCGGCAGAGAGCTCTACGCTCGTCATCTTCAGGTCGTACTTCCGCATCTTGTGCGTGCTTGCCACGTGCGGGTCGTTGTAATCCACATCTGCGCCGAGACGGACCAACTGCTCGATCAGCTCGAAGCTCGGGCTCTCGCGCACGTCATCGACATCGGGTTTGTAGGCCAGCCCGAGCACGAGCACCTTGGCCCCCTTCACGGCTTTGCCGTGGTCATTGAGCGCGAGCATCGTGCGCTCGATCACGTACCGGGGCATCGCGTGATTGATCTCGCCTGCTAATTCAATGAAACGCGTCGGCTGGCCGACCTCTTTGGCCTTCCATGTGAGATAGAAGGGGTCGATGGGGATGCAGTGCCCGCCAAGCCCGGGCCCGGGGTAGAACGCCTGGAAGCCAAACGGTTTGGTCGATGCCGCGTCGATGACCTCCCATACATCGATGTTCATCGGCGTCAGGATCGTCTTCATCTCGTTGACCAGCGCGATATTTACCGCGCGGTAGATATTCTCTAAGAGCTTGGCAGACTCGGCGACCTCGGCCGAGCCCACCGGGATGACCTCGGCGATCGCGTGGCGATACAGCGCCGTGGCGAGCCGGCCCGAGGCTCCGTCGACCCCACCGACCAGCTTCGGGATCGATTTGGTGTTGTGCGATTTCCGGCCGGGGTCCTCGCGCTCAGGCGAGTAGGCGAGGTAGAAATCCTGCCCGAGCTTCATCCCTGTTGCCTCGAGCATGGGGAGCATCACCTTGGCCGTCGTCCCCGGGTAGGTGGTCGACTCAAGTGAAATCAGCTGGCCCGGTCGGAGACTGTCGGCGATACGTTGCGTGGTCGTCTCGATGTAGCTGAGGTCTGGGTCCAGGTGTTGACCCAGCGGCGTTGGGACACAGACGATCAGGGCATCGGCCTTGGTCAATTCTCCGGGGTCAGCGGTGGCATGAAAGCGGCCGGCTGGGCCAGCAGCCATCGTGGAGACGAGGTCTTCGCCTAAGTGCTTGAGGTAGTTGTTGCCCCGCAAGAGTTCATCGATTTTGGATTCATCGACGTCATAGCCCAGCACGGGAAAGCCCGCTTCCCAGAACGCCCGCATCAGCGGCAGCCCGATATAACCGAGGCCAAGAATGCCGACGACCGCGGTCTTTTCATCGATTTTTTGTTGCAAGCTCAAAGTTGCTCTCACTGACGCGCAGCCAGAAGTTGTGTTGGCATTGGATGGTAGCAAATCTGCGTCGCAGGGCCCCTCCCCGGCGGGGTATAGTCTTGTACCCCGTGGGTATGGTGCCCGACGCGGGCCTTCGGATTGAACTCTTTCTATGGCAAAGTCAAGTCGCCGACACACCTGGATACTGATTGTCCTGCTGCTCGTCTTCGGCGCGGTGTTTGTAATGCGAGGCCCGGTCCGTGCGCTGGCGAAGAGTTCTGACCTCGCGCACCTCTATTCCGCCGGGGTGCTCTGGGTGGAGGGCGGCAGCCCGTACGATGGGAAGCAGTGTGCCGAGGTGATGCGTCGGGCCGGTTATGCCGAGCCCGAGGCGGTTGACTTCGGCAGCTTCTACCCGCCGTCGACCATCGCTCTGCTGTCGCCGCTTGGTTTGCTCAGCTGGGCCACCGCCAAGCTGGTTTGGATGCTGCTCAATCTTGTTGCTGGTGCCGCGGTGGTCTGGGCATTGGTCAACTGGATGCGGTTCGGTCTGATTCAGACACGCTGGCTTGTTGCGTTATTACTCGTCGTTGGGTTTGGCGCGACCGGGACGACCTTCTCGCTCGGGCAGCTGTCGCTTGTGTGTGCCGGTTGCGCGTTCGCGGGGTTGGCCCTGTTGGACCGCGGCAAGCCCTTGCTGGCTGGGGTTTTGATCGGCCTCGCCTGCCTGGTGAAGCCGCAGCTAGGCCTGGGTTTCTTATTGCTTGCGGGTTTACGCCGTGAGTGGTTGGTGGTAGCGATTGGCGTTGGGGTGATCGCGGTTGTGAGCGGGATCGGGATAGGCCGTCTGATGCACACCGTACCGGACTGGGCAAGCCAACTCTCAGGCAACATCGCGTTCGAGCAAGAGCACGGCATTATGCTCGACTCCTCACCCGACGGGGAACTCCGCTATCAGATGATCGATCTCAGGCCTTTGGTTCACCTTGTTTTACCCACACCGATGGTGAACCTCGGGGCTCTGCTGCTGGTCACCTTGTTTGCTGGTATCGCGTTGATCAAGCTCGTGCGCCTCGGCCTGGATCGTCACACACTGCTCTCCGTGTCTGGTGTGGGCCTTCTGCTGTTGATGCCCATCTACCACCGCTACTACGACGCGATGTTCCTCCTGCCCCTATTCGTGCTGCTGATGAATCAATGGCTTCGTAGCCGAACAGACCCCTGGTTACTCACGACGGGCGTGGCAATGTTGCCATTGACAATCCCGTTGCAGTCGGTCATCTACCTGCTGCACCTTCGGGGGGTCGTGCCCGACGCGCTACATTTCTCGTGGTTTTGGCAGAACCTGGTGCTCCAGGTACAGTCGTGGTGCTTACTGATCGCGGCGGTCGCTCTGATCATTTGGACGTGGAAACTGCCGATAAATGATGAAAATCGTGCTGTTTCTCATTCAATGACGATCCCGAACAATCAGCCATGACGCCGTGTGAAACAATGCTCTCAGGATGGGGGAACTACCCGCGTGTGGCGTGTTCGGTATCTCGCCCGGATCGCCTGGCGGTGGTCAGCACGCTGCAGCGATCGCATGCCGATACCGTCTGGATCGCGCGCGGGCTGGGCCGCAGCTACGGCGACCCCGCGACAAATCAGTCCAAGCACGTGATGGACATGACCGGCCTGAACCGCTTTGTCGACTTCGATCCTGGTGCAGGGAAGGTCACGGTCGAGGCCGGTATCAGCTACGCAGACCTCATCAAGGTGCTACTACCGCGGGGCTTTTTCCCGATGGTCACGCCGGGCACCAAGTTCGTAACCATCGGCGGGGCGATCGCGGCGGATGTTCACGGTAAGAACCACCACATCGACGGCTCGTTCAACAGCTGTGTCGAGTCGTTTACACTGCTGACACCCGCCGGCAAGTTGCTCGAATGTTCGCGCGAGGAGAACAGCGATGTTTTCTGGGCGACACTGGGCGGGATGGGGCTCACCGGTTTCATCCTGACCGCGACGATCCGCTTGCGTCCCGTGACGTCTGCGATGATGGATGTCGTCACCACGCGCGTCAACAACCTCGATCAGATGCTTGAGCACTTCGCGAAGAGCGATGAGGATTCGCTTTATTCGGTCGCCTGGATCGACTGCCTGGCCAGAGGTGAAAAACTTGGCCGGGGCGTGGTCCTACAAGGCGGTCACGCCGAGGGCGCTGGACCGATCGAGGTCCCACGCAAGCGATCGAAGACAGTGCCGTTTGATCTCCCGGGGTTCGCGCTTAATCCATTAGCTGTCCGCGCGTTTAACGCCGCCTATTTCAGAGCACACCGCAGTGGGCGGTCGCGGGAGGATGTGAATACCTATTTCTATCCTCTCGACGCGGTGCATCACTGGAACCGGATCTACGGCAAGCGGGGTTTTGTTCAGTACCAGCCCGTCTTCCCCGAGGCGGATGGTGCGGATGGGGTCCGCGCTTTGATTGAGCGCTTGGTTGTCGAGCGTTCATCGAGCTTTCTCGCGGTGCTCAAACAGATGGGTGGGCACGAAGCCGGTCTTCTGGGTTTCCCGATGAAAGGCTTAACGCTTGCGGTGGACCTGCCACGCACGTCGGGGATCGCGGACTTGCTTATGGAGTTGGATCGGCTGGTGCTCGATCACGGCGGGCGTGTGTACCTCGCCAAGGACGGTAGCATGTCGGCTCAGACATTCAAACAGATGTACCCGAGGCTTGAGGAATTCCAGCGGGTGCGACGAGTGCTCGATCCCGATGGGGTGCTTGGATCAGATCAGTCGCGGCGGCTTGGTATCACGGAGCAGGCATGAGCACGAGTCACACCGGCCATGAAGATATCTTGATCCTCGGCGCGACATCGGGGATCGGCCGAGCGGTCGCGCAGGCCTATGCCAGTCGCGGGGTGGGTAAGCTCATCCTCGCGGGCCGTGATGCGGATGCGCTTGAGCAGGACGCGGTCGACCTGAGGACGCGGTATGAGGTTCAGGCCGAGGTCCGTCGGTTTGATGCAGTCCACCCCGAGACGCTTGAGGCCGTGCTGGATGGTCTTCCCAGTCTTCACACCGCGGTCTTATGCCATGGCATGATGCTGAGCAACGACGCCGCGCGAAAAGATCCTGAAGCCCACCGCCGAATGATCGAAGTCAATTACACCTCTTACACGCTGGTGTTGGAGCGGCTGGCGGATCACCTCCACGATCCTGAAGGGCACCAGGGCGGTGTCATCGCGGTCGTCTCTTCGGTGGCGGGTGACCGCGGTCGCGGCAGCAATTACTGCTACGGCGCGACCAAGGCCGCGCTAACCGCTTACGCGGACGGGCTGCGCGGACGGCTGCACGGCAGCGGCGTACATGTTGTCACGGTCAAGCCTGGCCCGGTCAAAACCGCGATGACGCAGGGCCTGGACGGTTACGACAAGATGGCCGACCCCAAACAGGTAGCGGAGCGGATCGTTAAGGCGATCGAAAGACGTAAAGACACGGTCTACACCCCTCGGAAGTGGCGGGTCATTATGGCTGTGATCCGCGCGATCCCCGAGTGGCTGTTTAAGCGTCTCTCGATCTGAATAGCGGGTGCACGCCCGTCAGTGCTGGGCCAGCCACATAACGAGGGCCATGAGGGCGATGCAGAAGTACGAGATGCGGTCGGAGAGCGCAAAGAGGAGTGGATCGCCCCGCAGGCTGCCGCGCTGGGCGAGCAGCCATACCCGAGACATCCAGTACAGCAGCAACGGGCAGGCCAACCAGAGCACCTTGGGGGTGGTGTAGATCTCTTTCACTGTGTCGGAGTTGATATACACCGCAAAGATCACAACCGCGAGGTAGCCGCTGCCGACACCCATGGTCTGGACGATCTGCAGGTCGTCGGTGTGGTAGCCCCGGCCGGTAGCCTTCTCTTTGCCGGTCTTCAGCATCAGCCTCAGCTCGCAGTAGCGCTTCACAAACGCCAGCGACAGGAAGATGAAGAGCGTGAAGCCCAGCAGCCACTCCGAAGGCAGGATCCCCACCGCCGCGCCGCCGGCGATGATGCGCAGGGTGTACAGCGAGGCGAGCCAGACCACATCCAGCATCACCTTGCCCTTGATGTGCAGCGAGTACACGGTCGTCACGACGAAGTAGGAAGCGAGGATCTGAGTAAACAAGGCCGGCAGCGTCGTCGCAGACAACGCAAAGGATGCCGCCAGCAGGCCGATCAGGCCAAAGACCGCGTGCTTCGGTGCCAACCTACCCGCGGCGATCGGGCGGTTACGCTTGGTCGGGTGCAGTCGGTCGGACCGCAGGTCCAGCAGGTCGTTGATCAGGTAAACCGACGAGGCGCACAGGCTAAAGGCGATAAACGCGAAGAGCAGGGACCAGCACAAGCCCAGGTTCTCGGTATTCTGCGAAGCGATCAAAGGCACAGCAAGCAGCAGGTTCTTGCTCCACTGGTACGGCCTTGATGCCACGAGCAACTCGTACAGCGTGCTGCTCGTCGAGCTGGGGACCAGTTCGACCATCTCCCGGTACGGCCTGACGCGGTTGCGGACCCACGAGTGGGCCTGGACCAGGTAGGCCGTTTGGCACTCCGCCCAGATCGGCAGGTCCGCGACATCGTCACCCACGTAGTCGAACCGCGCGTCCCACCGCCGCTCGGTAATCAGATCGCGGATGGATTCGAGTTTCTGCTTGCCCTTGCGGTTGGATTGCCCGCTGGTTGAGATGACCGCGTCGAATAGGCCGAGGTGCTCCGCTACAGACTCAACCGTGCCCGCGTGGCTGGCGCTGGCGAGGACGATAGGCCGGCCCTGACCCTTCGCTTCCCTGATCAGCGTCAACACCTCTTCGCGGTAGGGCAGCACCGCCGGGTCGAGCTGAGCGAGCTTGGCCAGTGTCGCCTTGAAACCCGCTCGGCCGCGCGTCAGTCCAAGCAGGGCCCGTGGCAGGTCCAGCGGGTGCCGGCCCGCGACCTCCAGGAGCAGCTCGTGCAGCGTGTCTGTCGCGACCAGCGTGCCGTCGAGGTCAACGATCAGCGGCCGCATCGGCTTCGGGTTGTCGGGGCTCGGGTCGGCCATGAGAAGTCCAAGGATACTCCCTGAACATCGGCACTTCGAATGCCCCGCTGAGGCGGCCAGGTGTTATCGGGGCCGTGGTCGTGGCACCAATAAAAAGCGGCCGACCGCCACGAAACGCGACGGCCGGCCTGGGGTGGTAGCGTTGTGTCGGGTGAGGACCGACACGATGCCTTTGGTTGTACGAGCCCGCGGACAGCCGGACTCGGCACGCTGACAAACTTCTTACAGCGCGTCGTTGTCCTTCTCACCGGTGCGGACACGGGTGACGCTTTGCAGGCCGTAGACAAAGACCTTGCCGTCGCCGACGTTGCCGGTATTCGCGGCGCCGGTGATGGCGGAGACGGCTTTGTCGACGTCGTCGCTCTTGACCGCGACCTTCAGGAGGATCTTGGGCACAAAGCCCACGTCCATCCGTCCGCCACGGTACCGCTCGGTGTGTCCCTTCTGTCGGCCAAAGCCCTTGACCTCGAGTGCCGTACATCCAACGATGCCGACCTCGAAGAGCTTTGCCTTGACCGCATCCAGGGCGGAAGGCTTGATGACTGCTTCGATCATATGCATGGGTGGTATTCCCTTGGTTTGTAGTGTTTAAAAGGTTTCGAAACGGGCCGTATGGTAAACCGGCCGATCACCCGGCAACAAGTGCCGGGACAAAGCATGCATCGAGGCGGAGATTACATCTCGCCCGCGTGGTAGCTCTTGATAAACGTCTGCTGGAAGTCCGGGTAGGCCGCCATATCGTGCTCGCCCAGGTCCAGACCTTCGAGTTCTTCGGCTTCGCTGACGCGGAGGCCGATCGTGAACTTGAGTGCAAGGAAACCGATCGCCGCAAGGATCACGGTCGCAACGCCGCACACAACGATGCCGATGATCTGCGAAACCAGCTGAGCACCACCGGCCGAGTCGCCGAGGATACCCACAACCAGCGTGCCCCAGATACCACAAGTCAGGTGGACTGATACAGCACCAACCGGGTCGTCGATCTTGAGCTTGTCAAGGCCGATGACCGAGAAGTAGACCAAGACACCTGCAACGGCACCAATGAGCACAGCGTGCCACATTGCCATCTGGTCGGCACCTGCGGTGATGCCCACGAGGCCGGCCAGGATGCCGTTGAGTGCCATAGACAGGTCGGGCTTGCCGCCGATGATCCAGGACACGGCACCAGCCGCCACACCACCCGCCGCTGCGGCGAATGTCGTGGTGCATAACACCATAGAGACAAGGCCGGCGTCAGCGTTTAGGACCGAGCCACCGTTAAAGCCAAACCAGCCGAACCACAGCAGGAAGACACCGATAGTCGCCAGCGGCATCGCGTGGCCCGGGATCGGGTTGATCGAGCCATCTTTACCGTACTTGCCGAGTCTCGGGCCGAGGATGATCGCACCGACCAAGGCACCCCAGCCACCCACAGAGTGGACGACGGTGGAGCCAGCGAAGTCGTAGAAGGGGGTTTCCATCCGGCTGAGGAAAAGTGCGCCCCAGTGCCACGAGCCAACAAGGCAATAGACGAAGCCCGTGAAGTAAGCGGTGAAGATCAGGAAAGGCAGCAGCTTGATACGACCAGCCACAGCGCCTGAGATGATGGTTGCGCCGGTGGCACAGAACATCGCCTGGAAGAAGAAGTCGGCATAGCCAGTCATATCCAACTCGTAGCCGCTGGCGGTCGCAAAGGCCGGGTCATTCAGAACCGAGCTGCCAGACGCTAGGAACCCGAATCCGGCAAAGCCGAACCAGTCAGGGATGATGTTGCCGTCGTTGAGCGGGTAGTGAAGGTTGAAGCCCATAATGCCATACATCAGGAACCCGATACAGATGATCATCGAGTTCTTGAAGAGGATGTTCACGGTGTTCTTCGCACGCGTGAGGCCGGCTTCAAGCATGGCGAAGCCAAGGTGCATGATGAACACAAAGCAACCCGCGATCAGAATCCACAAGTTGTCGATCGTGAACTTTGGGGTGTCGATGATGGCGATACTGAAATCGCCTTCTTCGGCATTCGCGTAATCGACGTCGTAGTCGCCCGCTTCCGCTGCCGCAGCCTTGGCTTCTTCAAGCGCTTTGACTTGTTCGGCTGTGGGCTCAGGCGGTGCCTCTTCGGCTGCCTCTTCCGTTGCAACCTCCTCCGTCTCCGGCGCGGGCTCATCTTGCGCCCAGGCCGTCGTTGGGGCGGCAAACGACGCGAGTAGCGTCAGCCCCATCAGCAGCATGAGCAGGGATCGTCCGATCCCGTTACTAAATCCTGGCATACGAGTGCTCCTGTCTGGCGAGCGTTTGCGAAACAGGCCGTCCGGCTCGCCACCCCACGGCCGGCCCGTCTTGTTACCCAACCAACGCAAAAGACACGGGCACGCGCCCGCTCGTCGGCTGTTCTTCAGGTCAAAAGTCAGATGCGATCAGCATGGATCTGTCAGAGAGGTCCCCTGCGGGCATCCAAGCCCTTGTCCCGTGCCGGTCGGCCTCCATGGCCCGGCGTCCAACCCCGGTCGCTCGAGTGAATCACTTAAAAAAGGAAAAAGATGGGCGCCCCTTAGGACGCCCACCTATCGCCCCCACGACCGCCGTGGGGGTGGCCTGCTTCAATCTTGGAAAGGGGTGGCGTCAATCGAGGCCAGCCCGCTCGAAGATTTTCTTGCGAGACGTAAAGATCTATTCAATGGGCATGCCAACCAGTATTGATACAACCCATATTTCCGGAACCACGAAGCCTGCCTAGCAGTATCAAATCCATAAGTGAATGAATTTCAGTAATTTATGGACTCTAAAGAAGATTGAATTTTTCCGAAAAAAGTCTAGAAAATAATCAGGCCATCTATGCAATGCCTAAAAAAAGAACAACACTTCAAGCGTTGCGCGAATACTGTGCGGGAATTGGGCAGGTTCACAACGAGGTTGGATTCGCAGGCTATGGCGTTAGAATGCGGCCTACTCGATCGAAAAGGAGCCAACATGCAGTTGCGTGCCCTCATCCAACGCCCCTCGATGACTTTGTGGGCGTTTCTATCTCTTTTTGCCCTTGCTATCGCACCGGCTCTTGCTCAGGATGGATCACCCCCGCCTGTCCCTCAGGAGCAGGAGCAGGAGCAGGAGCAGGAAGACCTCGGCCCGATGGAGATCGAGATCGATCTGGATCGTCTGCTGTTCGATAGCGCTCGCAACTCCTCACAAGACCCCGTCTGGCGGTTTTACCCCAGCTCGGGCAAAGAGATCCTCCTGATCCCGTTCACCGTGGACAACATCCATCGGGCTAACAGCCTGTCGCGTTTTCCGTACTCGGTTCGCGCGGCCCGATTCATCGGCTTTGTGATCCCCAAGCCCGATCAGACCGATCGGTCGGTGGTCGATCTGAATCAGGTTATCCGTGCGGCGCCCGATGCGCTGCAGGCCATGCTTTTTGATCGAGACGACGAGGCGCAAGCAGGGGATTTTGATCAGGGTGGCGACCCAGATGAGGACAAAGCCGTGCCGGACAGTGCGCCGCGATTGGCCCGTGACATCCTGCTGCACCCTGATGGTTCGGTGCAGTGGTCGATGGCTCGCAGTTTTCAAGCCGCCGAGTTGCAGCGTGCCAGCGAGCAAAACCCTTACGCCTACAAGATCGACCCCCAGCAGCTGAGGGAAGCGCAGCCCGAGCGTGCCGAGCGTTTGACGCGCAATCAGGGCGAGGACTCGCGCGAGTTTGCCCAGCGCAAACGCGACCAGCAGGAAGAGGAGCGGGAGAAGCAGAACGCGTATCGCGAACTGCGCAACGGCCTACGCGAGCTGCCCGAGACGTTCCGCGAGGCCAGGCCAAGCGTCCTGTATGCCGCGATGGAGGTGAACCAGGGCGACTCGCTTTCGTTTGAAGGCCCTGCGCCGATGCCCTGGGCCATCGATCCGGAAAAGAAAGAACTCTTGGACAATCTCTCACGGGGCAGGAACCTATTCAATGAGGAGGGTGGCGAGGATTTGGCCGGCCGTGTGATCACCATGATCGAGGCCCACCCGCTCGATGCCCGTTCGATCGCGATCGCGACGCAGCGCAGCAACCTGGCATCGAACGTAGAGGTTGATGGCCCCGGGTACAAGGTCCTCAGCCAGCTGCTCCAGTCCAAGGATGTCGCAACACGGCGGATCGCGCTCTACGGCGTCGCTACGGTCTCTACGACCACGCTCGCCAGCGCGGAGCTCCTCGGTGTGGCGGGTGAGGCGGTTCTTGGCGAGGAACGCAAGATGCTCAGCTTCGCCTCGTTGGGCAAGCTTTTTTCGATGCAGGCGGATGACCCCGCTCAGGCCCAGGCGTTGATCGGCCGGGTGAACGAGACGATCGCGGATCCGGAGGGCCCGGCGGCACCCCGTATTGTTGAGAAGGTGCTCGATGCGTTGGAACCGGACCAGAGCAGGGGCGGCCTGCGACTCGACCAGGCCATGATCGATGTCATGGTTCAGTCGATCGATCTGTCGGGCGTCGAGAGCGATGAGGTGGCCGGCGTCGTCGACGCGGTCGTCAAAGCCGCGCCGACCAATGCGGTCGCCGCAGGATGGTTGGACCGCAAGCTGCTGGGCAGCACGGACCGAGAGGTAGTCAATCAGACGCTTTCCGTGCTCTACGAGTCGCAGCTCAAGCTGATCGATCCAAATGAACGCCGGGTGCAAGAAACAGATGATGCGGCACCCGCGCCAGAAACCGGCGCACTCGTGCTGCACGGCACGATCCCCATCCGCCGGGCGGACCACGCATTGCTGGGCCTGTTCGAAAGCGGTGACGATGTGCAGTCCGCCGCCACGTGGGCGGTGCTGGGCAAGTTCCACATCGCGCTGCCCAAAACCGATGGAGAGCAGCCTGTAGCGGAAGGGGAGGAGCCGTTTGCTGGCCCGGCTCTGTCGTTGTTCGACTCGATCCTGGCGATGGCGGGCGAGCGGGAGAAGATGCCGGCGAGCGTGGTGGCTTTCCTCACGAATCAGCAGGACAGTGTGTTGGCCAAGCCAGCGAATGACCGCCTGGTCAAGTTGTTGACCGATCCCGACTTGGTGCAGAAGACGGCGCTTGCGGCGGTCGATGCCTACACCGCTTCGCCGGACCGGTACCGAGAATCTGTGACCGATCTTGAAGTATTGGACCAACTGGAGATGCTTGCGGTCATGTACAAGACGATCGAGCAGGAGCCGCCATTGATGTCCGGGCTGATCGGCGATAACGGCTCGACGCTGGGCTGGTTCAATGCTTTTGTCACCGAGCAGGGCGTCTTGCCCAACGACCAAGACTGGGCAGAGAGGGCACTCAGCATGGGCGAGGGCACATTGTTGCAGGCGGCCGGTTCGAGTGAACCCAGCCTTGCGGCGGCGGCCGCGGCAGCCCTTGTTTTAGCGGCGGGTGGCGATTTGCAGCAGCAGCAGGCCTTCGCGCAGACGGTTGCGTTTATGGAGGCTCGAACGCAGCAGCAGGTAGAGAAGGCTTGGGAGCAGCAGCGCGGCAAGATCTTCGCGGCGGCATTCGAGCGTGCTCGGGGTACCTACAAGCTCGTCGCCACGCTGGGCCCCTTCCAAGATGCCGATCCCCAGGCGGCATCGGATGAACCCGCTGCTGGCACGCGTGTCGAGCTAGGTTTGATTGAATTCCAGGCCGAGGGCCTTGAATTGTCGCTGAGCGTGGAGGCGGTAGCGCTATCGCCGACTCCCGGCGAATTAGGCATCCGCATCAACCAGGGCTCTGCGTTGCGGTCGTTCGATAAGCCCGAGTTATCAAGTATCCCCCCCGAGCACCTCTCGAAGCCAATCGACCTCACCCCCGCGGCCGAGGGCGTGTGGTCCGGTCAGACCCGGCTGCCCGACGGCCGAACCTTCACGGTCACGCTCGAATCAGAGGGCTGACCATTCGATATTTGATAGATAGAAGGCTTCCACGCCCTCTCATTTATATGTTGACACAAATAAAGTTTAAACGTATAATCGGGCCATGACATCAGCGACCCTCAAAGATGACCTCAAGAAGAAGCACGGCTTCGATTCGCCCGAGCAGCAGGCGTACTTGAACCTGGCGTACACCCACGCCGAGCTTACCGCGGCCTTTACCCACTTCTTCAAGTCGCATGGGCTCAGTGAGGCGACCTACAACATCCTCCGGGTGCTCAGGGGTGTGCGGCGGCACCCCGAGAACGGACGGGATGCTTTGCCATGCGGCGAGATCGGAGGTCGGCTGGTGACCCGGGTGCCGGATGTGACCCGCCTGATCGATCGCTTGGTCAGGGCCGGTCTGGTCGACCGTATCCGGGGCGAAGCAGACCGCCGCGTGGTGCTAGCCCGGATTACGACCCAGGGCCTGAATCTGCTGCGCAGGCTCGACCGCCCGTTGCTGGACCTTCACGAACAAACTCTTGGCCACCTGTCCCGAAATGAGCTTAAGCAACTTAACACGCTGCTTGAGCGGGCCAGGCAGGGCAGTGGCTGATCTTTTTTATACTAAAACTTGTTGGAACAAATAAAAGAATCGACTGGTTATACCCCAACCCCCACCCGAAAGGAACCCACCATGACCGACAAGAACGTCCGTATCCACGAACTGCTCGATTACATCCGCAACGGCCGCATCATGGATGCCATGAAGGAGTTTTACGCCGAGGACGTCGTCATGACCGAGCCCGCCTATGGCGAGACGGTTGGCCTGGCCGCAAACCTTGAGCGTGAGCAGAAGTTTGTTGACTCTGTCAAGGCTTTCAAGAACTTCGAGGCCCCCGCCGTGGCAGTTGGTGACGGCGTGGCGATCTATGAAAACGTGATGGACTGGACCACCGTCGATGATCAAGACATCCACGTCGAGCAGGTCGTTGTCCAGAAGTGGCAGGAAGGGAAGATTGTCCACGAGCGGTTTTACTACGCCACGAGTTAACAGATGATTTGATCGCCGTTAGCCGCCGCGCTTATTGCGGTGTTCAGACGGTCTGACGCGCCGCGATAGGCGCGGCGGCTAACGCTAAAGGAGTTTCAAGATGAACACCACGACCCCCAACATCGAGATCCGCCGGGCTGAAGAACGCGGCCAAACCCGTATCGGCTGGCTCGACAGCGCCCATTCATTCTCATTCGGCCAGTACTACGACCCGAACCGGCTGGGCTACCGCTCGCTACGCGTGATCAACGACGACCGTGTTGCACCCGGCGCAGGCTTTGGCGAGCACGGGCACGACAACATGGAGATTATCTCATGGGTCCTCGACGGCTCACTGAGGCACGGCGACTCGCTTGAAAACAGCAGGCTGTTGACCCCCGGCGAGGTCCAGGTGATGTCCGCAGGCAGCGGCATCCGGCACAGCGAGTTCAACGGCAGCACGACCGACGAGGCGCACTTCCTGCAGGTCTGGATCACGCCCAAGAGCCGGGACATCGAGCCGAGATACGACCAGCGGACCATCGGTGCACAGGCCCGGCACAACCGTTTCGCCCCGATCGCCTCGGGCTTTGAAGCCCATCAGGCGGATGGAGCCCTGCCGATTCATCAGGATGCTGCTGTCCTGGTCGCGGATGTCGAAGCAGACGCTTCTGTTGACTACCGATTTGCCGAGGGCCATGCGGCCTATGTTCATGTCGCTACTGGCAGGGTCGAGCTGGCGGGGCACACGTTGCAGACTGGTGATGCCGCGGTGATTAATTCGGCTGGCCAGATCACCGTTAAAGGCGTCGAACCATCTCAAGTGTTGCTTTTCGAATTGAATTGATCGGCTTCTGCCGGCTGGTAAGCCACGATTCCTTAAATCAAACAAACGGCGGGCCCGGCCGTGTCGCTTGTAGCGGCTTGGCCGGGCCCGTCTCGTTGTTCCGCCGGGCTCACAAGCCCTTCCGCGGGTTCCGTATGTGTTAGTGCGAGAATCAGCCGGCCTGCTTCTTCATGTCCCGTGCTTTTTCAAGGAGCTCTTCGCTGATCTCGGGCATCGGGAAGTGCTCTTTCAGGAAAGCCTGGATCTGCTCCGACTCGGCGACGCGGAAGTACACCACCTTGTCGAGGCGGTTGGTTGCGAAGGTCACAGCGCGTGCCAAGCGGCGGCGTGATGCGGCCATGAGCAGCTCGCCGGTCGGCTCGAAGTTCACGGGCAGGCACTCGAACTGCCAGGCCTGTCGGCGGTTGATCATCCTGAGGGCCCGGTCGTCGAAGGTCTGTTCGTTGAGATCGATGGTGCCGGTGAACCGGTGGTACTGCTCGATCCACGCGTTCTCGATCGACTCGAGCGTGACCTCGAACATGCGCTCGGCGAGCACGCCGAAAGGCAGGTGCAGCTTCTTCTGCGCCTGGACGATTTCGAAGACCTGCTGCTCGGAGAGGACACCCTGTTCGACCAGGATCTCGCCGATGCGGATGGGCCTGTTATCGGGGTTCTGAGACAAGGTTTGACTCCATCGGGCGTGGATTTGTTTGACCTACAGGATTCATCGGCGCAATAGCGGGGCTGGTTTATCCG
The DNA here is from genome assembly GCA_039188575.1 of Planctomycetota bacterium. GTDB lineage: Bacteria > Planctomycetota > Phycisphaerae > Phycisphaerales > Phycisphaeraceae > JAHQVV01. The sequence goes on from JBCCYY010000041.1 coordinate 33,066, forward strand.
TGATCTCGGATGATAAATCGCGGACTCAGCCCGAGATGTGTCACCTTGCGGGTCGCCAGAACCGCCATTCGATACACTCTGGCTCCTGCTTGCCCGTAACCCCGTATTTCGGGAGCGTCACATGCGATGTCATTCCTTCCTCCTCTTCGTCCTGGCCACTGTCTGTTTTGCCGCGCCGTCTATCGCTGAAGAGCAAAAGACTGCCAAGTACTGGCTTGATCAGAGCATCACTCACGCCAAGGCCTGGGTAAAAACGCCGGACCGCGATCCAGCCGACGATGAACAGATCTATGACCTGCCCGAGCTGGTTTATCGCCTGGCTATCTACTACGCGGCCATCGAGGAGCAAGCGCTCGCCGAAGAAGCCCTGAAAGTGCTTACCGGCACGGTCGAGTTGATCATCCTCGCCGAGGAGAGCGAGGACCTTTGGCCGAGAACCTTCCTGCCCGGCCCCGCGCTTGCCTTGGGCAAGGAACTGCAGCTGGAGCTGCCCGAGGATCCATCCAACCAGGCTTTCACCAAGCAGATCGTTGCAGAGGCGCACTTCGCTCTTGGGGATCCTGCCGCCTACCAGCAGGCCTGCGACGAGGCGTTCGCGCTGCTCAAGCCAGCCCAAGACGCGGACCTCGCCGACGCAAAAGAGTACGACTACATCTACGCGAGCAGCGTGCTGTCCTGGCACCTGATGCGGATGTGTCGCGACAACAAAGATCTCGCCAACGCTCGGAAGTTTGCTCGGTTTGCTTGGCACGATGACTGCGAGCGTGGTGGTGTTCTCGCGGTGCTGGCTCAGATGGAGTGGTCGGCAGGCAACGAGGACACCGCCAGGGAACTGGTGTCCGAATCGGTGATGCTGATGAACAAGGCCGTACAGCACCACCATAAGGAGCGTGCGAAGTATGCGGACAAGCCGGAGGAAGAGCTCTGGGACGTGCTGTACTACCCCGACCTCGATAACTTCCTGCCAGAACTCTACACCGCGATCCACCTGACGACCGACGCGGAGCAAGCCGAGCGCATGTGTAAAGCCCTTGCTTTGGAGGATACCTACTGGCGTGTACCCGCTTACATCCACGCCGCGACCATGCTCCGCCGCGCGGGCGAGAATATGGATCAGGCATCAGCGATGGTGACCAAGGCGTACACAACGCTTGTGAACGAGGGGGAGACGCCGTGGGCTTACGACACGATGCACCTCGGCAGAGAGCTGGCAAAGCAGAACAAAGACAACCTGATCAAAGCCTTTCAGAAGCAGTTTGAGAACGAGCACGCCAGGGCGTTCTTTTCCCTCGGGATCGCGCAGGCCAAGCTCTCTGACGAGCCTTAAAACTGCTGGCATCCCGTCGCAGCCCTGGCAGATCGCGGCGGTCCATAGCGGTGTCTCGAACGCCAATGAAAGTCAAGTCCGATAGAGGCTTGGCCTGCACTCATTTTCCGTATGAAACACTGTTTGATTCAAAATGCGGCTGGGTATTGGGTGGGCTTGCTGATATCCTACTTCGTGGCGATTTGTAGCTGCCAAGCCATGTTCGAACAGGAGTGAACACATGATCCAGTGCGTGTCGCGATGCGGGGCCATCGATAGGGGTTTGCGTGCGCGGGCGGCCCTGTTTACCACAGCGGCGCTGTTCATCGGCCTGCCTGCACTCGCGAACGAAGAGGCGTCGGACTCGACAAACGCCGAGCAGCTCTGGTCCGGCGGCGGGCTCGGGCTGGACCTCACCGGCGCGGGTGTGACCGTCGGGGTCTGGGAAGCGTTCGATAACGGCAACTTTGAGGTCCGCAACACGCACGAGGCGTTCCGCTCGTTCAACCCCGTCACCGGCCAGTGGGACGGGCCGAGCCGGGTGACCTTCGGCGACACGCCAGAGGGCGGCACCGGCTCAGGGTCGTTCGCGGACCACGCGACCCACGTCGCCGGCACGATCGGCGGGGCCCACCTGCCTGGCAGGCGATCGACCTGGGGCATGGCACCGGGTGTCCAGATGGTCTCGTTCAGTTCATCAGCCGATACGAGCGAGATGCGCGAAGAGACCCAGATCGACATCTCTAACCATTCCTACGGCTTTAACCGAACGCCCTGGGACCTCCGCACTTGGAACGTAAGCGATGGCAACGGCGGTACGGTCTCACTGACTTACGACACCTGGGACTACGACTGGGATACGACCGATGAGGACCCGGGCTACGGCCGATACGACAGCAACGCGCGGTCGATGGACTTGACGCTGATCGCACGCCCCAAGCTCTTGAGCTTCTTCTCCGCGGGCAACTCCCGGAACGACTCGGATGATGTCTACAACGACGTGCAGGGGGACGGCAAATTCGTCACGCAGTTCAGCTCGTCGTTTATCGCGAATAACACCATCATCGGCGAGGACCTGGGCGGCCGGTACTACCTCGTCTCGACGAGCGACTACTCGGTATCCGGGCATGGCTTCGATCCCGGCGGGTTCGACAGCCTCAGCGGCGACGCGGTCGCGAAGAACAACGTCGTTATCGGCGCGACGCTCGACTTCACCTCCGACCCGCACGAGAATTTCAAGAACAGCATCCGGACAACCAGCTTCAGTTCTTACGGGCCGACCGATGATGGCGGGCTTGGCGTCGACCTCGTTGCCAACGGCAACAGCTTGGACTCCGCTTCGGATGGCAACGACACAGACTATACACGCAAGTCGGGCACCTCGATGTCCGCGCCCAACGCGGCCGGCACCGCTGCACTGATCCTCGAGCACTGGCGCAACGAGAACGGTGGGTTTACCCCGGACTCGGCGACCCAAAAAGGCCTGCTCATGCACACCGCGACCGATGCGACCCGCTACGGCATCGGCCCCGATTACGCGACCGGATACGGCATGATCAACGCCGTCGAAGCCGTCGGCCACATCACCGAATCGATCGATGAGCCCGAGGCCACCCGTGACCGCCATATCTGGGAAGACACGCTGCTGAACGGCGATACCCTCACGCTCGACTTCCTTACGACCGGAGGCGACTTCAAGGCCTCGCTGAGCTGGCTCGACCCCGCCGCCCCGTCCGGCTCGTTCGTGGTCGATAACCGGGCCTCCAAGCTCGTCAACGACCTGGATATCTGGATCACCGATGACCTTGGCAACACCTACTGGTCGTGGGTGCTCGACCCGGAGAACCCGAACAACGACGCGACCCAGGATGCGCATAACCGCGTCGACAACTTCACGCAGGTCTTTATCGATTCGGTCGCGGTGGACACCGAGCTGACCCTGCACATCGACCACTTCGGCTCGCTCACAGGCGGCAGCCAGGACTACGCCCTGTTTGTCAGCGGCGCGGTCATCGCGCCGGACATCCTCGAACTCATCCTCGGGGATATGAACGGCGACGGCTTCTTAAGCGACGACGACATCGACCCCTTCGTCATGGCCCTGATCGATCGGCCGGGCTACGAGACGCTCTACACGGACATCGACCCGGACGTTGTCGGTGACTTCTCAGGCGACGGCGTGCTAAACAACCTCGATATCTTCGGCTTTACCAGCGCATTGAACGTAGGGCCTGCGGCGCTGGCCGAAGCTTTCGATGCCGTACTCAGTGGGGACGCAGGGCTAGACGTCAGCGTGCCCGAGCCGGGCTCGCTGGCGCTGCTTGCGATAAGCGGTCTGCTGATCGTGCGCCGTCGGCGAATCTAGAGCGCATTGCATCTTTTCTGGCCTTGGTGGCACAGGCATCTTGCCTGTGAATGACAGGCTGGAAGCCTGTCCCACCGGTCACTCAATATGCAAGATGCTCTGGCAGTCCGCTGCGATGCCCGTAGGGCGGGCTTTGGCTCGGCTTCGCGTAGAGGCGTGCCGGTTCGTTTAGCCGACGGTCCTGTGTGTGGTGGTGTGTCCAAGGCTGCCAAGGGCCTGGCAGCCTTGACCGGTTCGGCGGGGCCCGGGGCCTTCCGATCACTCGGATGGGGTACAAAAATCCTTGAATTACTGGGTTGGTGCGCACAGCATGTGTTTTTTGCGCATGGTTTCAAGTGTGCCACGCTTTGCTTGGCGCTCTTGGCCCCCTTGGCCGACGCGCTTACACCTATGAATTAGTTGATCTTTCTGAAAGATCTGCGCGGTATTGCCTTGCCTGTTGGCGAGGGCCCGGCAGGTCACACCGCCGCCTGCAGCGAGTCGTGCAAAGAGGCACGCGTACTTGGGCTTGGTAGACCTTGGCGTCCTCCATGACACGGTGCTGGTTTCTTACTCTTCGACTGGCTCTTCTGTTTCAGGTTGTTCCGCCTCTTCTTCAGCGGCGTCTTCTGCTTCAGGTTCTAGCAGCACCACGCGTTGGATCTCAATAATGTTGAGCTTCAGAGCGCGGTCGTACTTGGTCTCGCCGACGACGCCGACGAGCTGGTTGAGCATCGAACCGACATTAATCTCGTCGCTTGGTGCGACGTAGGCCAGTGTCCGGGCTGCGGGGGACGCGTCGACAACGCGGTAGAGCAGCGGCAGGGACCCGCCGTCATAGACGGTCGAAGGCATGAGTGTGCCGACGGCGGTGAAGCGGTCGGGCAAGGGTTCGAGGTCTTCTTTCTTTGTGATCACGGTCTTGGCCTGAGTGGCCTCCTGTGCATCCTTGGCCCGCTCCATCGTGGAGACGATCTGCTGCCGGCGCTCGATCAAACGCAGGCGGACCTCGACGATCTGTTCATCGATGTTGGGCAGGTCATAGGCCTGGATGTTCTGGTACGCGGCGGCCATCTTGTCCAGCGGCTGCTTCTCGATCGGCAGGCTGAAGTAAGGCAGCACCTTCATCTCCAGCTCCTTCAGCGCGTCACTACGGGCCGGCGTCTCGACCTCGACGTCAGGTGCCTTCGGCCAGCCCTCGGTGGACGGCGGGGCGGGGATGACCGGCTCTTGGGTTGTGCCGGGCGTCGCAGGCGTCTCTGTGGCGCCGGGCGTCTCCGGGGTCTGGGTCGTGCCGGGGGTCGCGGGTTCCACGGGCTGCACCGGGGTAACGGGCTTAACCGGTGTCACAGGCTCGACGGGCTCCACTGGCTCGGTCGCTTCATCGGGTTGGTCTGCGGTGTCAGGCTCGGTCGTCTTGTGTGGTTTGTCGGTGTCTTCATCGCCTGCGGCTTCGAGGTCGGCGGCGGTCGCCTTGCGTAGCGTGCCGGCGGGGATGAACACGAAGGCGTCCTCGGGCGGGGCGATCTTGTAGAAGTTGCCTTCTTCACTGAGGATCGTGACGATGTCGTCCTTGGAGAGCGTGCCCTGGACCCGGTAGCTCTCGCCGGGGCCACGGAGCGAAGCGGCCTTGAACTCGGTGCGGTCGGTATTGATGGTGCCGGTCTCGCCGTCGCCTTGGGCGTTGACGAAGACCTTGGACACGTAGCTGTTGATGCCCGGCGTCGTGCGGATCTGGTACCAGGTCTGGTTGAAGAGGACCTTCTCGACGCGGACCATATCGCCTTCTTTGAGTTCGCCGACGACGTAATACGCCCGGCCTGCGCCGGAGCGGACCTCGACCTTGTCTTCGGTCACGACGCCGATAAACGGCGCCTCTTGTGCCGCGGTAGGCAGGCAGGCGAAGGCCATCAGCACAGCGGCGAGGGCGGTAGAGAGGGTGGCTCGGTTCATCGATGGTGGCTCCCTGGTTCGGTTCGGATCATCCTTGATCGCTTGATACGTCCTATCTTACAGGACGTTTCGTGTTCTGTGGGTTCAATCGGTTGTTTTGCAGTTGTTTCTATGCATCATGACGCCTGCGAGCGTGCGGATGTTCCCTTAGCTGGCGTCCTTTTGTTGAGCAGCTTTGTTTTTCCGGGTGTGCCGCCTACGATGCGCTGTTCATCGAAAGGACCGATAGACCGATGGTGACGCGAACTGAAAAACGATTTGGGATCGGCCTGGCCGCGATGGCGCTAACCGTTGGGTCTCTGCTGCTCGTTGATATCACGGGTGGGTTGTCAGCCGCGAAGGCCGACGCCGGGACCAGTCTGACCGAGCCGATCCCGCCCCGGGACGAGTCGGTACGGCCTAAGAGTGTGAAAGGCTGGCTCGGCTGGAAGCACGCCAAGGCACGCCTGCAAGCCGACATGCCGACCGGGCGCGGCATCGCGTTGGGGCAGGTCGAGGGTAATCCCCAATCGGGCTATATCGGCAACACCAACGACCGGACCCTGCCCGGCACGGGCTTCGTCCCGGAGTCGGGCAAGTCCGAGAAAGTGTCCGGCCACGCCACCGAGGTGGCTAAGCACATCGCGGGCCCTAACGGGGCCGGCCAAGGCGTCCGCGCGATCCATGCCTGGGCGGTCAACCACTGGATGGGCAAGGGCTACCTCAACGCCGACAGCAACGAAGACCCACGCAGCGACCACCCCGCCCGCGTCTTCAACCACTCCTGGATCGCGCCCAACGCGCCCAACGCGCCACTGATCCTCCGCAGGGTCGACTACGCGATCGACACGAACGACATCCTGGTCGTTGTTGGCGTCGATAACAAAGCCGGCCAGATCCCCGACCTGCTCGCCAGCGCGTACAACACGATCAGCGTCGGCACCCCCGGCAGCGACAGCTCGGACGCGTTGACCAAGACCGAAGGTGAGGGCCGAAGCAAGCCTGAGATCGTCGCTCCCGGCCAGCTCACCAGCTGGACGACCGGAGTGGTTACTGGCGTATGCGCGGCGTTGCTTGAGTACGCCGACCGCCTCGCCGAGGCGGACGCGAAGAACAAGGACGCCGCTAAGAGCGAAGTGATCAAGGCCGTGCTCTTCGCCGGGGCCCGTCGGCCGGACCGCTGGACGCAGCTTGAAGGCGAGCCGCTGGACCGCAAACTCGGCGCAGGGGTCGTGGAGATCGACCGCTCGTTGGTCATCCTTGATGGCGGCCACGTCGCGCCCGATCAAGAAACGGACCAGCGCTACGGCTGGTCGTTCGCCACGATCGACCCAGGCAAGGTCCGCACATATGCGTTCACCGTCGATGTTGCGCAGGGCCAGGCTGGTATCGCCCTCGTCTGGCACCGCAGGGTCCGAGGCGGCAAGGCGAACGTCGTCATCCGCGAGACCGGCGAGCAGCGCGAGATCTGGAACCTCTCGACCTTTGTCCCCAACCTGAACCTCGGCTTGATCAGGACCGACGCCGACGGCACGGAGACCCTTATCGCCGCGAGCACCAGCAAGGTCGACAACGTCGAGTTGATCCACTTACCTGCGCTCGAGCCTGGCCAGTACACGCTACGCATCGCCCGGCAGAACGATGACACCGCGATGGCATGGGACTACGCGGTGGCCTGGCGGATCGAGGCGAAGACCAATTAAAACGGTGTAGCGGGGGTCGCGAAGCCGGCCGGGCGCAAGGTGTTATGTGGGTTTTACGGGGCCCGTAGCGTCACCCGCTACACCAAAACCCCC
>JBCCYY010000042.1:0-40367 GCA_039188575.1 Planctomycetota bacterium
AAAAACGCTCCAAGAAGGAGCGTCATTGTGATTAAAATGAAAGATGTCTGCAATCAAGCACTAAAGCTTGAGCCGCAGCCGCACGAGCTGTTTGCGTTCGGGTTGTTGAACACGAAGCCCCGGCCCATGACTTCGTCTTTGAAGTCGATCGAGGTGCCGTTGAGGTAGAGGTAGCTCTTGGGGTCGCAGACGATCTTGATGCCGTGCTGCTCGAACTCCTCATCCGTGTCACGCTGGGTCTCGGTCAGGTCGAGCAGGTAGGAGAAGCCGGAGCATCCGCCTCCCTTGACACCGACGCGGAGGCGGACGTTTTCTGCGTCGAGCTCCTGCTGGTCGACGATGGTCTTGATCTCGCGGGCGGCGGTTTCGCTTAGTTCAATTGCCATGGGTATTCCTTGTTCTGTGTTTACCCCATTATACAGGACGCTCGGAGCGGGACTGGCTTACGCCTGTATGGTGGGACAGGCATCTTGCCTGTGATGTTTAATAGTCGCACGATTCAAGGCTTCGCCTTGACGACAGGCTGGAAGCCTATCCCACCAAGGCATTTACGCCTGGGCGTCTTCGTGGGCGTGCTCATGCTCGTGGTCGTGCTCATGGAGGGACTCCATCGTCTTGCCGTGCTTCTCAAGGTAGTCCTCCAGGGCGTGCTTGATCGCGTCCTCGGCGAGGACCGAGCAGTGGATCTTCACCGGCGGCAGTGCCAGCTCCTGAACGATATCGGTGTTCTTGATCTCGTCGGCGTCGTGCAGGCTCTTCCCCTTGAGCCATTCGGTCGCGAGGGAGGATGAGGCGATCGCGCTGCCGCAGCCGAAGGTCTTGAACTTGGCGTCTTCGATGACGCCGGTCTCGGGGTTGACCTTGATCTGCAGCCGCATGACATCGCCACACTCAGGCGCGCCGACGATGCCGGTGCCAACGTCCGGGTCGGCCTTGTCCATCGTGCCGATGTTGCGGGGGTTCTCGTAATGGTCGATCACTTTTTCGCTGTAGGCCATGGCTGGCTCCTTGTCTTTGATCTATCGGTTGATTGTAGCCCGGGTGCTAAAGCATCCTCGGGCGAATTGTCCGGTTTTAGTGGGCACCCCACTCGATGCTGTCTAAATCGATACCTTCCTGGACCATCTCCCAAAGCGGGCTCATGTCCAGCAGGTGCTGCACGTTCTTCACGACCTTCTCGATCGTGTAGTCGATCTCTTCCTCGGTCGTAAACCGGCCGAGCCCGAAGCGGATCGAGCTGTGCGCGATCTCATCGCCCAGGCCAAGGGCCTTGAGCACGTAGCTCGGCTCAAGCGAAGCGCTGGTGCAGGCCGAGCCCGACGACACCGCGATCTCCTTGATCGCCATCATCAGCGATTCGCCTTCGACGTAGGGGAAACTGATGTTCGTGGTGCCGGGCAGGCGCTTGGTCGGGTGGCCGTTGACAACCGCCATAGGCAGCTTCGAGAGGATCCCCTCTTCCAGGCGGGTCCGCATCTTGAGCAGGCGCTGCTGCTCGGCGTCCATCTCCTTGCCCGCGATCTCGCAGGCCACGCCCATCCCGACGATGCCGGTGACGTTCAGCGTGCCTGAACGCATGCCGCGCTCGTGGCCGCCACCATCCATGATCGGGGTCAGACGGACACGCGGGCGGCGGCGACGCACATACAGGAAGCCGACGCCCTTGGGGCCATACATCTTGTGAGCCGATGCGCTGAGCAGGTCCACGCCGTCACGCTCGACATCGGTCGGCATCTTGCCCACCCACTGCGTCGCGTCCGTATGGAAGATCGGCTTGTCCTTCTCGCTGAACTTCTGCTTGAGCATCCGGCCGATCTCGGGGATCTCGTTGATCGTGCCCAGCTCGTTGTTGGCCCACATGATTGTTACAAGGACGGTGTCCGGGCGGACCGCCGCTTCGACCGCTTCCGCTGTGATGATGCCGTCCGAGTTCGGCTCGAGCCAGGTCACATCGAAGCCCTGCTTCTGCAGACGCTTCACCGGGTCGAGCGTCGCCTTGTGCTCGTGCACCGCGGTGATGATGTGGTTGCCCTTCTTGCCGTACATGTCGGCGACGCCCTTGATGGCGAGGTTGTTGGACTCGGTCGAGCCAGACGTCCAGACGACCTCCTTCGCGGTACAGCCGATGAGGTTGGCGACCTGCTCGCGGGCGTAGTCGACGCCCTCCTCGCCCTCCCAGCCGTAGCGGTGGTTCCGACTCGCGGCGTTGCCGAACTTCTCGGTGAAATACGGCATCATGGCGTCCAGCACGCGCGGGTCCATGGGCGTGGTGGCGTTGTGGTCAAGATAGATAGGCAGTGTTAGGCTCATAGCGGATATTATCCTCAATTTCCCCTCTGACAGGCCGCCAGGAGGGATCAAATCGTAAATTCGCGTTTGGAATCATTCTAAGCAGTCAAATCGGTCAAGACAAGCCGTGCAGTCGATTTGCCGAAGATTAAAATCCCCCATCGCCCCCTATAGCCCGCAGAGACACAACGCCATGCCCGACGACAACCGTTATAAGACCATCCTCCTCTTCGGCGCCCCCGGGGCCGGCAAGGGCACACAGGGCAACATCCTCGGCCGGATCCCCGGCTTCTTCCATATGTCCTGTGGCGAGGTCTTCCGCAACATCGATATCGCCTCCGACCTGGGCAAGGTCTTCTACGAGCACTCCTCGCGCGGCGAACTCGTGCCCGACGAGATCACCGTCAAGATGTGGGCCAAGAATATCGCCGCCCGCGTCACCCTCGGCATCTACAAGCCCCACGACGACCTGCTCATCCTCGACGGCATCCCGCGCACCGTCGAGCAGGCCCACCTCATGGACGAGCACATCCACGTCTACAAGGTCATCCACCTGACCTGCAAAGACGAGAACGCCATGTTCGAACGCCTGCGCCGTCGTGCGTTGAAGGAGAACCGCATCGACGATGCGGACGAATCGGTGATCCGCAACCGCTGGGAGGTCTACAAGCGCGAGACCGAGCCGGTGCTGGAACACTACCCCGATGAAGACATCATCAACATCGACTCGATCGGCAGCCCGGCGACGATCCTGCACGACATCATCGAGGTCGTCACGCCGATCCAGAATGCGCACTTTGAGGCGTTTGATGGGTGATGCGAGAAATCTTAACAATTGAATCGATAGGTACGTTAACCGATGTTCACAAAGGCTTGGATCAAAAATTCCCAGTAGCGAAAGTCATCTCTTGGCTAACCAGATATGACATCGAAGCCAAGAAAATTAAGAGTCTTGAACAGACGGTCATCGAGATGACTCGAAATCTCGCATTTTACAAAGATGATTTCATACTGATCCAAGGCGATGGATTAGAACAGCCCAAAGTTCCTGGCTGGATCGGAGTTTCAGACTTCAAGCCTGACTTGTTAATAAGTGCTTTTGCTCAATATCGAATCGATGACCTGTTTCTGTATCACCCGGGGCTAGATCAATTCTATTCAGCACAGACTGAAGAATATAACCACTTGATCATCACGAAGACCAGTAAAGACTTCATCGACTTCAAGAAATAGTCGCGCGGTACGCCGCACCGGCCCCAACCAGGTCGCTCATCGCCATCCCGATCGATTTGAAGAGCGTGATCTCTTCGTCCGATTCGCGTAGCTTCACCGCCCCGCTGCACATCTCGGTTAGCTCGCCGACGACGTGATCTTTCGTGATCGCGCCTTCTTCGATGGGCATCAGCACCTCGCCCGCTTCCTTGAAGCAGTTCACGTAGCTGTCGGCGTAGACCTTCGACTTCACGACCAGCGCCGTATCGCACTCGCGTTTGTTGGCGTGGTGGTTGCCGATGAAATCGGTGTGCGTGCCTGGCGTAACCCAGTCGCCGAGTACGAGCGGCTCGTGCGAACCCGTCACGCTGACGATGATGTCGGCCTCGGCGCAGGCGTCCCGGCGGTCGTTGACCGATTCAAAGACCACGTCGATCACCTCCGCGGAAAGCTCGTCGGCGATCGCTTGGGCCTTGCCCGGCGTCCGGCCCCAGAGCATGACACGTTCGATCGGCCGGACGCTGAGCTGGGCCTTGATGATGTAGGGGGCCAGGTTGCCCGTGCCCAGCAACAAGAGTGTCTTCGAGTCTTCGCGCGAAAGGAGCCGCGACGCGAGGCCGCTGATCCCCGCCGTGCGCCAGAAGGTGACGCTTGTGCCGTCGACGAGCGCGAGCGGCTCGCCGTGCTTGCGGTCGAAGAGCATGATCTTGGAGTACAGCGAAGCGTAGTCCGGCCGGGGGTTGTCGGGGAAGTAGGTAAACGACTTCACGCTGATGAAGTCGTCGTTCCATGACGGCAATACCGCGAACGCGTCGTGGTTGTTCGGCTCTTTATCCAATAGGTAAACGTTGCGTGGCGGCATACTGAACGAACTGGCGTAAGCCTGCTGCAACGCATCAACCAACGCCGGGTACGACAACGCCTCGTGAACCGCTTCGGCAGAAATAATCCTCATCGCCTCAGTGCCCCGTGTGCCCGAACCCGCCCGCACCGCGGACCGTTTCACTCAGCTCATCCACCTCTTGCCAGACACACTTGGGCACCTCCTTGATGATCATCTGGCAGATCCGCATGCCCGGCTCAACGGTGAAGGGCTCTTCGCGAAGATTGATCAGCGCGACCTTGACCTCGCCGCGGTAGTCGGCGTCGATCGTGCCGGTGCAGTTCGGCAGCGTCACGCCGAACTTGCACGCCAGGCCCGAGCGCGGACGCAGCTGCGCCTCGTAGCCCTCGGGCACCGCGATCGCAAAGCCCGTCGGGATTATCACGATCTCGCCCGGCTCGATCGTGGCGTCTTCGCACAGAAACGCGTGCACATCCATCCCCGCGGCGTGCTCGGACTGGTATGCGGGTAGCGGCGAGTCGGTGTTGCCGTCGAGGCGTTTGATCTGGCAAGGGATGATTGGCGTGGTAGTGTTGGTGGTCATCACTTCATCATATCGCGATAGCACGGTGTAGCGGGAGACGCGGAGCGTCCCGTGCGGGTCGTTGAAAACTTGTCACGCTGACAATGCACCATCGCGGGACGCTCCGCGTCTCCCGCTACACCGCGCTGATCTCACCTTGGCGGACCGAGGATCGGGCGCAGCTTGCCGTCGTGCTGATCGAGCAGGCGATTGGCTTCTTCGAGATCGATGCCGCGTAAGGCCATCACCAGCGCGGGCTTGACCCGGCCGTCTGCTTTCGTCAGCACCTCAGCCGCGTCTTCGCGTGTCATTTTTGCCTGACTGGAGACGATACGGATCGAGCGGTCGAGCAGCTTGGCGTTGGTCGCGTTGAGGTCGACCATGAGGTTGCCCCAGGCCTTGCCGAGCTGGAGCATCGCGGTGGTCGTGATCATATTGAGCGCGAGCTTGGTCGCGGTGCCGGCCTTGAGGCGCGTCGAACCGGTCAACACCTCCGGGCCGACGAGCAGCTCGATCGGCTGATAGACCGGCGCGGGCAGTTCGGGCCGGGGCGGGACGCTGACCGGTTCGTTGGGCTTGACGACCGGTGCGCGTGGCCGGGCCATGAGCGTCTTGATCGGCACGCAGGTCATGAGCGAGGTCTTCGCGCCCTGGCTGTGGGCGTAGTCGATCGCGCCCCAGACGTAGGGCGTGGTCCCGCCGGCGGCGATGCCGATGAGCGTGTCGTGCTCGTTTAGCTTGAGCTTCTCCAAGGCAGGCACCGCGCCGTCGCGCTGGTCTTCTGCGCCTTCGACCGCGTTGCGAAGCGCGGTGTCGCCCCCCGCGATCAGGCCGACGACCTGATCCGGGTCCGAGCAGAACGTTGGCGGGCACTCACTCGCGTCGAGCACACCCAGCCGGCCGGACGTCCCCGCGCCGCAGTAGATCAGCCGGCCGCCCTGCTTCATCCCGCTAACGACGGTGTCGACCACCTTCGAGATCTGCGGGATCGCCTTGCGGATAGCGAGCGGCACCTCCATGTCCTGCGTATTGATCAGCCGGAGCGTCGCCTCGACCGACAACGCATCGATCGCGGCGGCGGCGGCGAGGCGCTGCTCGGTGGCGAGGTGGCCGCGATCGTTGGGAGCCTGATCCGACATCACCGGAGTGTACCGTTTAGCGCCCGCCCGCAAGGGCGGGGCCGAGTTACATCACGACGGATCCCCGCCCTCTCGGGCGGGCGCTAACCCATCACACCCCTGCCCAGACCCCTGCGACGCCCGGGTTGGTCGCCCCCGTCACCTGGGGCAGCGAGATCGGGACGCCGTCCTGCGAAAGCGCCCCGAGCACGGCGAACCCCATCGCCTCGCGTGCTTCGCAGGGGATGCCAAGATCGTCAGAAAGCATCACAGGACCGTCAGTTAGCACTTTGATTTGTCTGATGAGTTCAGCGTTCTTTGCGCCACCACCGGCGACTACCATGCGTCGGGGTCGACTATCCCATCTAGGGGATGTCACAGTCTTGCAAGCAGAAGCGACATATTCACAAGCGGTGAATAGAACATCATGCGGGTCTGCTTGATTTGATAGATACGAAACGATCTTCTCGACCCATTGATGAGAGTACTGTTCTCGACCTAGCGATCCATTTTGCTTGACTCCCTCAGTAGCTTTGTAGATGGCTAAACGAACGTCATGATCAAGCCTGCCATTTCCCGCAAGTACTCCGTGGGAATCAAATCTGTGATTGAATAGCTTTTGACAGAGACCATCTAGCAGCAAGTTACAAGGAGACACATCTCCACCCACGGTTTCATGAACACTCTCAAAAAGCCGGGTGTAATTCATGACTCCGCCAAGGTTAATCACGAAATCAGAGGAATTGCGATACATCACCCAGTCCGCAATCGGTGTCAGTGGTGCGCCTTCACCACCGGCAATCAGGTCTGCTTGCCGAAGATCGTAGCAAACAGGCACACTGAGTCGCTTGACGATCGGCCAAGGGTCGAATAGTTGCCAGCTCTTTGGATCGGTTGTGCTTGAATCAGCCTTCCGGGGGTCGCGTGGCGCGTGCCAGATGGTTTGGCCGTGGGCGGTGACGAAGTCGAGTTTCAGGGCGTTGTGCTTATCGTTGGTTGACTGTGTGCTTTGCGCCTCACCCTCACCCCGGCCCTCTCCCTCAAGGGAGAGGGGGCAAGACGCGATCAGCTGTTCGAGCCCGTCAGCATGGAGCTCGCCCAATGCACGGGCCGCTCGCATGTAGACGATCGGCTCGTTCGCCTCGCCCGATGCGAGCGACATCAGCGTGCTGCGCAGGTCGTCGGATAGCGGCAGCGCGTGGTGGCCGAGCAGCTCGGCCTTCATCTCCAGGCCTGTTGCGGTGATCTTCACCAGCGCGACGTCGAGGCCGTCGAGTGATGTGCCGGTCATGCAGCCCGCGACCAGGCGTGTGCGATCCTGAGACATAAGCACAGGATACTGTGAATGACGGGCGGGACGCCCATCCCACCAGGCCCAAGAAAAAACCCTGACGGTCGCTTCGAAAACGACCGCCAGGGCAGGAGGAATCAGAGTTGTTGTCGCGCTAGGCGCTGATCGCGGGGATCAAGGCGCGTGTGGACGAGCCGGCGCCGAGCATGAGTTGTTTCAGCCGCTCGGGGCTGAGGTCGGCGATCGAGTCCACGATGGTCTCGGGCCGGTAGGAGTAGCTGAGCAGGTCTTCACGGCGGGTGCCGCCGGAGAGGACAAGGATGGTGTGGTAGCCAAGCTGGACCCCACCGAGCACGTCGGTGGACATGGTGTCGCCGATCATGAAGGTGTTGTCGGCGTCCAGGCCGAGTTCCTTGCGGGCGGCCCGCATCATGATCGCGCTGGGCTTGCCGACAGAGAACGCCCGCTTGCCGGTCGCCTCTTCGATGAGCTTGACGACCGCGCCGCAGCCGGGCCGGGTGCCGCTGCTGGTCGGGCAGCTCGGATCCATATTCGTGGCGACGAGCTTCGCTCCACCGAGCACGAGGTTGGTCGCGTGTTCGAGCATCTCGAAGGTGTAGGTGCGTCCTTCGCCGACGACGACGTAGTCAGGGTTTTTGTCGACGATCGCGAAGCCGTTGGTGTGCAGCGCGGTGGTGAGACCGGTCTCGCCGAGGACGTACGCCGTACCGCCTGGCTTCTGCGAGGCGAGGAATCGAGCCGTCGCCATGGCACACGTGAAGATGTGCTCGGGCCCTGCCTGGATGCCCATGGTCATCAGCTTCGCGGCGATGTCCCGACGGGTCCGCTGCGAGTTATTGGTCAGGAACAGGAACGGTACGCCGTGCTCGTGCAGCGACTGGATAAATCGATCAGCACCTGGGATGAGCTGGCTGCTCTTGTAGATCACCCCGTCCATATCTATGAGGAGTCCGTACTTCATGGAGTCCGTCCGTGGTTCTTGAAGCTAGGTCGCTTGGGTGGGCGGGGCTAAACCGTGGGCCCCCGTGGCCTGAACATCTTGGCCTATTCGCGGAACAGTAGACAAAGCCCATGCCACAAAGGCGGAAGTCAACACTATTTTCAAAAACAACCGCGCCAGTTAAGCAATATGTTCGATTAGAGCTCAATAACTCATGATCAATTCGAGAAAACAGCGTTCTCCTGAATCACACATCAAATCGGTCATGCTCACGAAGTGATCAGGTGAGAACCGCTGCACGCCGAGCAGGCAGTCGGCCGATCGATTACAAAATGCAGATGGGTCAAACAACAAAACAAGCAACGCACATCCATTTCGACACGATGCCCTTCCGGGTCGCGCCCGGGGAGCCGTTCCACCTCCGAGACCGCGTGACACGCGAGGACGGCGGGTTCGACAAACACGCCGGCAAGGACGCGTTCCATACGCTGAGTCAGCGGCTGGTCGAGCTGCAAGAAAACCTCTACGCCGAGCAGAAGCGGTCCTTGCTCGTGGTGATGCAGGCGATGGACGCGGGCGGCAAGGACTCGACGCTCAAGGCGGTGTTCGGCCCGGTCGACCCCGCGGGCTGCAAGGTCAAGAGTTTTAAGAAGCCCAACGACGAAGAACTCGCCCACGACTACCTCTGGCGTGTGCACCACTATGTCCCCAAGCGTGGCTACATCGGCGTCTTCAACCGCAGCCACTACGAAGACGCGGTCACCGTCGCAGTCAAAAACCTCGTGCCCGAGCCGGTCTGGTCCAAGCGTGTCGGTCACATCAACGACCTCGAGCGGATGCTGACCGATGAGGGCACCGTCATCGTGAAGTTCTTCCTGCACATCAGCAAGGAATACCAGAAAGAACGCCTACAGCGTCGTCTGGATCGGCCGGACAAGCACTGGAAATTCAACGTCGCCGACCTCGAAGAACGCGCCCGTTGGGGCATGTATCAGGACCGATATAGCGAGGTCATGCAGCAGACCAGCCAGGAGCACGCGCCGTGGTACGTCGTGCCCGCAGAGCGGCGGTGGTTCCGCAACCTGCTGGTCACCAAGGTGCTGGTTGATCGGCTCGAAGCGATGAACCCGCAGCCGCCAGTTGCCGACTTCGACCCGAAGACGATCGTGATCGAGTAGGGCCTCTTCGATTGCTGACGCTTCGTGCTCTGTTTCACTCAAGCCGGTAGGCCGGGCTTCAGCCCGGCTCCGCGGAGGGGCGCTGCGGGTTCAAGCCCGCCGGGTGCCTTGTTTGGGGAAGGCGTCCAAGGTGACCAAGGGCTTGGCGTCCTTGGCCGGTCGGGCCTTCTTTGGCGACCTTCCGGTCACCCGGATGGAGTACAAAACCCCTGAATCACTGGGTTGGTGCGCACGACACACATCTTTTGCGCACGGTTTCAAGTGTGCCACGCTTGGCTTGGCGCCCTTGGGCGACGCGGCCGCGCCCTCGGACGGGAGAGAACGTCTGGCGTACGGCAGGGACTAGAGCGAGTGGCGTTATTTGTGGCACGGCTCGGGCTCCTTCTCCCTCCCAGGGAGAAGGCGGGGGATGAGGGTGGGGCCTCAAGCGAACCATGGCTTTTCACGTATTTCTTTGTCAATACAACGCTGCACCCTCACCCCGACCCTCTCCCTGGGAGGGAGAGGGAGCCAAGGCAGCGATGCCACAAATGATGCAGGATGCTCCAGGACGCGGCGAAGGGCCGGGACGCCCTAGTCGTTGGTCGGCTTGGCAAACGAACCGATCGATGCGACGCCGAGCGAGTCGGACCAGTTGTTCGCCGGCGCCTCGCCAAGCTCAAGGGGGTCCGGGGTCGGCAGGGTCACGGGTTTCTCTGCGGCGGGCTCTTCCGTGACCAGCTCTTCTTCGGCGGGCAGTTCCTCGGCGTCCTGCCCGGGTGCCGGCCCTTCGTTTGCCTCGATGGCATCATCAGTCGGTTCGGCCTCGACGGGGAGTTCAGCGACTTCGCCTTGGGCCTCGTTCGTCTCGGGGGCCGGGCTTGCGACAGCGGTCGGGTCCGGCTGATCCCGGCCGGCAATCGGCGTGGAGCCGTGCTGGATCAGGGTCACCGCGACCCAGCTGGCGACACCCAAGGCAAGGACCGCCAACGCCCAGCTCACGCCGTTCATCGCGACCATCTGCTTCTGCTGCCTTCGGGTCTGCTCGGCGACCTGGGCGATCGCGGCCCGGCCGTCTTTCTGATCTTGCGTCACACCGGTGATCGCCTGCGACATCTGGTCGATCCCGCTGACCATCGCCTGCTGCGACTGCTCCCCGCGGGCCAGCGTGTTGTTCAGCCGGTCGTGCATGCCGGCCAGGGCCTGCTCCTGCTGCTTGGTCGCCTGGGCAAGCCCGCTGAGCGCATCGGTGAGCTCAGCGGTCGATTGATTCTGCGCCTCGAGGCTCTTCGCCAGGCCGATCAGGGTCTCGTTCTGCTGCCGGGCCGTCTCGGGGATCGTCTTGAGCACCTCGGGCAGCGTCTCGATGACCTGCATCACGCGGTCCGATCGGCGGGACTGGTCTTCCATGTGCCCGCGGACCGCGTGCATCGTCTCGACGAGCTGGTTGTAGCCCTGGCGCAGCTCGTTGACGACGGCCTCCCGGCTGTTCTCGTCCCGCCTTGCGACTTCGCTCTTGTTCTTCCGGAATACCCCGCCGATCCGCTCACGAATGTTGATCGCCATGTGCAGCCTCCATGCTTGCAGTGAATGAAAACGCCATCCTTGGCCCTGTTCGATATCGCTCTACTATAGCCGCTCGCATGAAAATGCAAAGCGCTGTGCACGAACTACTCATTCGTGCTCATGGTTGTCATAGTGTTGCTTGAGCAGGTCTTCCTGCAGCGGGTCGGTCAGGTCGTGCATGACCGCGTGCACGTGATTCCTGCCTTGACAGGAGTATTCGATCACAAGGGTTTTACCATGAATGCGGTAGTAAAAAGGTTTGTCAGCATCGATTGGACCGGCCCAGGCAAAGGAATAGTCTTCATGCCACTTGTAATCGGCTTGCTCATTTTTGGGTAGACGCCGATACCGCTGACCCAGTTCATGGAAGTGGATCGGTTCAAACGTGCCTTGATGCAGACCAATCAGGTATAACAGCTTGAGCTTCTGATCGTTCTTGAGATCACGAACACGGATTCCCGCTGGTTCACCTAAGTCGCGCTCGCGCCCTGGGCCTGTAATGATGTCCCGCGGCTTCTTTTTGAGCATCATCTGTTTTAATTGTGCATCGTTCATCGACTCCGCCAATTCGACCGCGAGAGTGTGCACATCGGCCAGTACCCTTTTGCCGGCCAAAGGACCCTCTTGTACTACCGCCGGGTTGGTCCCTAGGAACAAGGGTGTCATACGGATGTCCTCTGGCGTATAAGTCAGGTTGAGCGAAAGGTGATGCCCTTCCAACCTCCAGCCCCACGCAGATTGTTTATCCGCCGGATCGCCAAAGATCTGCAGCGCGTATTTCCCGGGGTCACGGAACGGCGCCTGGTTGCTTAACTCGTAGAGAATCGTCTCGAGCCAGATGATGTCGGTTGCCTTGAGATACCCGCTTTCCGAGAGCGCGGTCTGCATCAATTGATGGACGAGCTTTTTTTGCTGGGCGGTCATATCGCCGAGCATCAGGCCCTGGCGTTCCCGGGGTATGAAGTGCCAGTCCTTGCGCAGCGAGGCCTTAATCTCATATAAAACGAGTTTCTGCTGTTCGTCGGATAGAGACGCGATCAGAGCGGTCGCTGCAGACCGAGTCGACTCACTCACCATCTGGGCGGGGAATTCGGCCTCTTGCTCTTGCTCCGAAACAAGTATGGTTTGCTCCTGAGACTGGCATGCAGAGAGGGATAAGGCCAGCAAAGCGATGAGGGGGTAGTGCTTCATAGCTTCAAGATACCACGCAAAAAGCCCACACCGTCTCGGCGTGGGCTTTTAAGTGGTTGCGATCTATCGAGAAGGTTGCGGCTTAAGCATCCGCGGCCATCTTCTCGGCCTTCGCGCGGGCGTCGTCCAGCGTGCCGACGTACATGAACGCCGACTCGGGCAGGTCGTCGCCTTCACCCGAACAGAGCCGCTCGAACGAGTCGATCGTCTCTTCCAGCGTCGAGTCGACACCGGGGAAGCCGGTGAACACCTCCGCGACGTGGAACGGCTGACTCAGGAAGCGTTCGATCTTGCGGGCCCGGCTGACGATCAGCTTGTCTTCTTCCGCCAGTTCGTCGACACCCAGGATCGCGATGATGTCCTGCAGCGACTTGTACCGCTGGAGGATCGACTGGACCTGGCGGGCGCAGGCGTAGTGCCGTTCGCCCAGGACGCCGGGGTCGAGGATCGTCGAGGTCGAGGCGAGCGGGTCGATCGCGGGGAAGATGCCCTTCTCGGCGATGCCACGGGCGAGGACGACGAAGGCGTCCAGGTGGCTGAACGCCGTCGCGGGCGCGGGGTCGGTCAGGTCGTCCGCCGGGACGTAGATCGCCTGGACGGAGGTAATCGCGCCCTTCTCGGTCGATGTGATCCGCTCCTGCAGTTCGCCCATCTCGGTCGACAGCGTCGGCTGGTAACCGACCGCCGAGGGCATCCGACCCAGCAGCGCGGACACTTCCGAACCCGCCTGGGTAAAGCGGAAGACGTTGTCGACGAAGATCAGTGTTTCCTTACCCGACTCGTCGCGGAAGTTCTCCGCCATCGTCAGTCCGGATAGCGCGACACGCAGACGAGCACCGGGCGGTTCGTTCATCTGGCCGAAGACCATCGCGACTTTGTCGAGGACATACGCGGTGTTGCCGTCAGCATCGGTGTACTCCGACTCCGCCATCTCGCCCCAGAGGTCGTTGCCTTCACGGGTTCGCTCGCCGACGCCGCAGAACACGGAGTAGCCGCCAAAGTTCTTCGCGACACGGGCGATCATCTCCTGGATGATGACGGTCTTGCCGACACCCGCCCCGCCGAACAGGCCGATCTTGCCACCACGAACAAACGGGCAGAGCAGGTCGACGACCTTGATCCCGGTCTCGAGAATCTCGGTCTTAGGCGAGAGTTGGGCGAAGGCCGGGGGCTTGCGGTGGATGGGCATGCGGGTTTCGGTCTGGACATCGCCCTTCTCATCGATGGGGTTGCCCAACAGGTTGAAAACCCGGCCGAGCACCTGCTCACCCACCGGGACGGAAACGGGTGCGCCGGTGTCGGTGACCTCGGTCCCGCGGGTCAGCCCGTCGGTCGAGCCGAGCGCGACGGCTCGGACCTGCCCACCGCCGAGGTGCTGCTGGACTTCGCCGACGAGGCTGACGGTGTCGTCGCCGACCTTGTAGCTGATGTCGAGCGCGTTGTAGATTTCGGGGAGGCTGTCTTCGGGGAACTGGGCGTCGAAGGTCGAGCCGATGACTTGGGAGATGGTGCCGTTGGCCATGGATTTCCTTGGATCGAGGAGTTAAGGGCTGAGGTTTCAGGCTTGCTGATACAAACTGGTTGCATCACAGCTGGGAGGCAGAGTGTAGTCCGCTAGAGCAGGCATGCAAGCCCAATATATCGGTATTCGATATATTATTCTGATGCCTAAAAGCCCACCTGACACCCGCAGAGACCTGTTCCGCGCCTCGATCGATGTGCTCGTTCTCTCGGTGCTGGCAGACGGCCCAACCCACGGCTACGCGATCCAGCGGCAGCTCCAGCACACTCTGGGCCAGACCCTGCCGGCCGGCTCGCTTTACCCGCTGCTGCACCGATTGGCGTCCGAGTCGTGGATCATCTCACGGGAAGCCACCCACCGCGGCCGACCACGCCGGGTTTATGAACTCACCGCGCAGGGCCGGCGTCACCTTCGACGGTCCGCGGCAAACTGGCAGGCCATGATCGCCCAGCTCCAATCGCTTGTGCTGCCAGCGGTTCGGCGGGTCGCGACTCAGCCCTCCCCGTAAACCGATTGAACCTATTTCCGCGCAGCGCGTCTATACCGGCAGACCCCCCGACCCCATGCCGGAGCGATGCCATGCGGACCGTCCTGATGCTTTTGATCTCGTTTGCCCTGATCACTCTCGTCGCCTGCGGGGCGGAGGAAGAAGCGAACTGGGGCTTGGCCGAAGAGACGACAGCGGATACGGCGGATTCGTATGACTATACCCAAGTCGCCTCGGCTGTCCCCTCCTTGAGCCTGCCCGCAGAAACCGAGAGCCGGGGAACTATCGCCGAGCTCCCCACCGCGGCGCAGCAGCGCAAGATCATCTTCAACGCGAACATCCGGCTCGTCGTTGACGAGTTCGAAGGCGTGTCCAAAGCCGTTAGCAGCCTCGCCAAGAAGCACGGCGGGTTCATCGCCAGCTCCAACATCCACGGCAGCGAGGGCGAGCCTCGAAGCGGCAACTGGACCCTGCGTATCCCGTCACAGAACTTCGACAGCTTCCTGGACGGCAGCAAGGGCCTGGGTCAGGTCCGCAGCCTTAGCCAGGACAGCAAGGAAGTCACCGCCGAGTACGTCGATCTCGAAGCAAGGGTCCGCAACCTCAAGGCAGAGGAAGAGCGGCTGCACAAACACCTGGATGAGAGTACGCGTTCGCTCAAAGACATCCTCGAGGTCGAGCAGCAACTCGCCCGCGTGCGCGGCGAGATCGAGCGTATCCAGGGCCGGCTCAACGTCCTCAAGGACCTAACCGCGCTGTCGACCGTGACCCTCAGCATCGAAGAGATCAAGGATTACATCCCCGAGCCCACCGAAGAGCCGGGCTTCGCGACGCAGGTCACCCGGACCTGGTCCGACTCGCTCGGCGGCGTCAGCGCGTTCTTCACAAGCGCCTCGCTGTTCGTCGTCGGCTTTGTCCCCTGGCTGGTGGTGATCCTGCCACTGAGCCTCGTGGCATGGCTGGTATTCAAACGTGTTCGACGGAGCGTGAAGCTGCCGATCGCCTTCACCTCTTCGAGCAAGCCCGAGCAGCCTAAGACAACAGGCTGATGATCTTGATCGTCACGTAGAGCAAGGTCCAGAAAACAAGCAGCGCCAAGCTGATGACCGCGCGGGTGAGATCCCACAGGATCTTCTTGAAGTAGGCGATCAGCATGTCGTCGGCCCGCTCGCCGAGAGCGGTTGCGAGCCGGACCAGATCGACTTCGCCATCGACGATACAGCCCTTGGCGATCCGCTTGATCACGGCGCACGCGGCGTAGAACACCAACGCGTTGGCAGATCGCAGGAAGAGACCGCGGACGCCATGGAACTCCTCTTTCGCTTCCTTCCGTGCCGTCTTGGAAAAGACGTTGAGTCGGTCCGACAGGTCGGTCAGCGGCAGTCGCATCCGATCCGAGGGCTCCAAGTATGCAACAAACGCCGCCCCGATCTGTTGGCCCAGGCCGAGCTCTTTCACGATATTGCGCAGGCCGAGATAGATGACTCGGTTGAAGGCCACGATCGTCGCGATCGGGATCATGCAAAGCACAACGAGGATGAATAGCCCGGTGCGGGTGTATGTCTGCGACGCGAGGGTGGCGCCGAGGATGATCAGCAACGCTGGCAAGAACGACGCGAGGTACACCGCCACAAATGTCAGGACGAGCCGACCAATCGATTTACCAGTCAGCTCCCAGAGCGTTTTCCCAATCGTATGAGCGACTTCGAAGACTGAGGACCGCGATGCCGTCTCTGCAGTGTCCGAGTCGGCAGCGACTGTTTTGTCAGAAGCGTCTTGCATCATAGTTCCCGGCCATCGGCGAATACTCGATGAACATCATCAACTCGATCACCGGGTAGGCTACCAAATCAATCGGATTCAACCGGCCTCAACTCGATCAAAGACTGCCGACAGTTGCGTGCCGACGAAGCGACACATCAAAAGACCTCAATAGACGTTCGGCGCGGATTCATGTAGAGATTGCTTGGAACAGTCCTTCGGGAGGGCGAGGCTCCTGCCGGGCCGCTGGATTGTCAGAGCACAAAGCGTTAGCGAGTGGCAACATATCTTCTACGGCTCGGGCCACTCGCTAACGCTTCATGCTCTGTTCAAACTCGGCTCGGCAGGAGCCTCGCCTTCCCGGATGAAATCAGATGGATTGGCTTACCGCCCTGGCTTCCAGTACGGTGCGCGGTCGAACGCGTCGCCCTCGCCGATGATGCGCGGGTCCTCGTACTTCTCAAGCTCGTCCATCAGCTGCTTGGCGAACTTCTGCTTCACCCCCTGGTGCTCGGCGCTGTCGGCCAGGTTCACCATCTGGTGCGGGTCGGCCTTGAGGTCGTACAGCTCCTCGGCCGGCCGCTTGCCCCAGGCCCACTCCGAGTACTTGGCGTACTTCGGGTCGTCCTGGATCTTGGCGTACCACTCTTTCGTCGGCCCGCCGTCGAAGTCGCCGTGGGTTCGCAGGCCCCGCGTCACCGGCGGCAGCAGCTGCGGCCAGCGGTCTGGCTTGAAGTTCTTGATATAGAGGTAGTCCGTGGTGCGGATCGCGCGAGAGGGGTACGGCAGCATGCCCTCGCGTGTCTCGGGCCGGCCCACATGGCGCTCTCGGCCGGTGATGACGTAGCTGTTGCCTAGCTCGGTGACGCCGGTTGCCTCGCCATCCTTGAGGATGGGCAGCAGCGAGTTGCCGTTCATCTGTTCGTGGACTTCAAGCCCCGCGACCTGAAGGAACGTCGGGGCGAGGTCGACCGTCGAGGTCGGGTTCTTCACGACCCGGCCGGGGTTCTTGATGCCATTGGGCCAGTGGATCGCTAGCGGGACCTGCGTGCCGAAGTTGACGAGGTTGGTCTTTCCGCGCGGGAAGCCCGGCGCGCCGTGGTCGCCGGAAACGACGATGATCGTGTTGTCAAAAAGGCCGCGCTGCTTGAGCTCGTCGATCAGGACGCCGAGCTGCGCATCAAACGCCATCACCTCGCCGAGATAGTCGGCCAGGTCCTGCCGAATGACTTTGTGGTCGGGCATGAAAGGCGGGACCTTGCCCTTGAGGTCATCCGGGTTCAGACCCCACATCGTCTGGGCGGACTCCCAGACCCAGACACGGTGCACATTCGTCGGGCTGAAGTACCAGCAAAATGGCTGCCCCTCTTTGCCTGCGTCGAGGAACGACCGCATATTTCCGCGGACCTCATCAAGCAGTTGCTGCTTGCGCTTTGCACGCTCGGCATCCGTCTGACCTTTCATCACATGCTGGGAAAAACCATTGACCTTACTCCCGGCCTTATTGTACTGGCGGTTCTTGCCGCCGAACAGGTGCATCGAGACGTGGGTCTTGTAGGTGACGCCGGTGTGGTAGCCGGCCTTCTGCAGGAGCGTGTGGTAGCTCTCGAGCTTTTTGACGGGGTCGTCCTCGGGCTTGCCCGACCACGGGCTGTGCAGCTGGCTGCCGCTGCCGTTGCGGAAGAAGTGCCGGCCGGTGAGGACCGCGGTGCGTGACGGCGTGCACGAAGGGGCGCTGACGTGGGCGTCCCAGAACAGCACGCCGTTCTTCGCCAGCGTGTCGAAGTTGGGCGTCTCGACCACATCGCTGATCGTCGGGCGGTCGGCCTCGCGGTACGCACTGGCCTCCCGGCCCCAGTCGTCGGCGAAGGCGAAGATGATGTTCGGCCGCTCCGGTTCGTCGGCCCGAACAGCCGCGCGCACGAACCCGAGAACGAGCAGAAAACAAGCAATCAGGACCGTTTGAAGAGATCGTGGCATCGTGGGGCACTCCTTCTCAGATGAGACTGGGTTTAGCGTATGAATCTTACCAGAGCGCCAGATTGAACCTGTTTCGTGGGGCGAGGGCTTGCTATACTCGCATGCAGGAAACCAATCTTGACGCATGGAGGCGTCCGTGGACCAACCCGCCGAAACAACCGAGCAGACAGAAGAGACAGCCGCGAGCCAGGCCGGGCCCTATGGCTCGGTGCCCATGCCGCAGGAACCGATCGTGGTCGAGCCAACAGAGACGATGGATGAAGACGCGGTCCCCGAACCCGCGTGGGTCGAGCAGCAACGCAACGAATCAGCAGAGGCCGCTTCAGCGGCAGGGCTAGAAGAGCCCCCTGCAGAAGACCCCGCCGAGCCCGAAACGCCAACCCTCCCCACGCTTGCTGCCCTGCCCGCGCCACCCGAGAGCCGCCGTATCGCGCTGATCAACCAGAAAGGCGGCGTCGGCAAAACGACAACGACCGTCAACCTTGGCGCTGCGCTCGCAGCGTCAGGCCTGCGCGTGCTCATGATCGACTTGGACCCGCAGGCCCACCTCACGCTCTCCCTCGGGATCGATCCCGAATCGCTGGACCTGTCGATCTACGACCTGCTGATAGATAGCGATGTCAGTGCCGCGGAGGTCGTGCAGACCGTAGACGGCTGTGACCGGCTCGGTGTGCTCCCGGCCGACACCAACCTCGCGGGTATCGAAAACGAACTGGGCGAGCAGATCAAGACCGGCCTGGCGCAGACGCTGCTCCGCAACAAGTGTGCAGAGTTGATCAATCAGTTTGATTACGTGCTGATCGACTGCCCGCCTTCGCTGGGCCTGCTGACCATCAACGGCCTGACCTGTGCCGCGGAGATCATCGTCCCGATGCAGGCCCACTTCCTCGCGCTCCAAGGCATGGGTAAGCTTTTCGAGACCATCAATATGATCCGCCAGGGCATCAACCCCTCGCTCACCGTGTCAGGCGTCGTGCTGTGCATGCACGAAGCGAACACCATCCTCGCGAGCGATGTCGTCGCGGACGTCGAGGGCTTCTTCGAAGAGGCGCGTGGCACCCCACTGCCCTGGGCCAACGCGGTCGTGTACCAGCCGCCGATCCGCCGGAACATCAAGCTCGCCGAGGCACCGAGTTTTGGCCAGAGTGTGCTGACCTATGCCAACGACTCCAACGGTGCGAAGGACTACGCTAAGCTGGCGAAGTCGGTTGCCACGGCGACGGCGAGCTAAGCATAAGCATCACCAGGCCCCTGACAACATCTTCTCGATCGCGTGTGCGACGCCGTGCTCATCGTTCTTGAGCGTGTGGTAGTGGGCCGTGTCTTTGATGACAGGGATGGCGTTGCCCATCGCAACCGCACAGGCTGCATGTTCAAACATGGGCACATCATTGATCTGGTCCCCAATGACCGCGATCTCGTCCTCCGCGATGCCGTGCTGCTTGGCGACGTACTGGATCCCAGTCCACTTGCTCACGCCGCTGGCAAAACACTCGAGGATGAACATCGGCTCGTCGAAGCCCGGTTCCTGCACCGCTTCAAACGCGTGGAAATTCGTTTTACCCGGCAGCCGCAGATCGACTAGCTCGCCGATTTCATCCGCCCGCGATCGGACCGCCATCGCCCCGGCACGCACGACATGCTCCAGCACCGACTCGTCAATCACCGGCTGCTCCACCCAGCGCAGGCCGTTGTGCTCGAACCACCACTCCGTATTGGTCGTTAATTCGCCTTGGCCGGTTACGACGTACTCGTAGCCCGTCGCGTCGGGGTCGGTGTAGACCAGCACCGCCTCGTCGCCCTCGCAAAGCAGGTCGACCACCGCTGCCGCGATGCCAGCCTCAAACGTCTCGCTGTGGTGCGTCGAGCCGTCACGCAGGCCGCAGACCATCGCGCCAGTATTGAACACGCCGACTTCTGACTCTGGAACGGATGCCAGCACCTGTTTTGCTTCGCCCCAGCCGCGCCCGGTGCAGGGGATGATTATAGCGCCCGCCTCATGCGCATCATGCAGCGCGGCGCGGTTCTCTTCACTGACCTTGCCATCAGGACAAAGCAGCGTGCCATCCAGGTCGATCGCGATCAGGCGGTAGCGCATGGCAAAAGTGTACGCCGACCGATCGCCTGCGATTCGGTGAAACCGCGTTTTTATATTAATCGTAAGGCCATTGGTGATTGTTATGTGATGTAATAAGATAAATGATTAATCACGAGCGGCCTGGTCAGGCCGGCCCCACTTCATCCACACCTTCTTTCGGGATACGAACGATGCCAAAGTACTGGATCATGACCGCACTTCTTGCTCTGGCGTTTGCCCTACCGGCCGCCGCAGAATCAGAGAACGAAGACAATCCTGCGGATCGACGCTATACCATCCAGCAAGACGGCTGGCTTTTTGGCGATGAGGCGGACGAAGCGCTGCTCAAGGCCAAGAAATATGACGCTCCCATCGCGTTAGCTGTCATTCGGCGAATCGAGGTGAACTGCAAGGCTTGCGCGAAGCGATTTAAGCTGGCCGCTTCTGCACCGGCCCACAAGAAGATGGTCCGTGTGGTCTACTACACCGGCGAAGGTAGTAAAGACCTCAACAGCCCTGGGGTGACGCAACTCTACCAAATCGCTTCCAAAACAATCTCACATGACAAGTACGGCCCTGACACCTACTACCTGAACGCCGATGGCATGCTCCTCGGCTATGCGGACCACAAGGTTCTTCTAAGTGCATATGGCAATAAATATGTCAGTTCGCGTGCGCTTAATGCGATGAAGATCCATGACTGGTCCAGCAAGGCGATCAAGACCATTGCGAGTGCCGACGAACTCGCCCAACGCGGCCAATTTGCTAAGGCGCTCAGCCAGATTGAGAAGATCTCTAAAGAAGATGAGCAGGCTGGCCAAATAATCGGTCTGATGACCCGCAGCATCAAAGAAGAACAGGAGAATGTCACGACGACAAAAAGCTACCCGTTGTTTACGGGGCTCGACGAACAGAAGCTAAAAGAATACGACGCCCTTGCCAGTGCCGAGCTTGATGATATTAAAACACTGATCGAGAACAACGAGCAGAATAAGGCTAAGCGAGCACTCGCTAAGCTGATCCGGCTGCCCGAGAACTTCACCGTTACTGAAGAGGCGAAGCAACTCTACGAGCAGATGCGCAACGCACAGTCGAAGAAGTAAGGCGTCACGCAGGGTCCACAAAGTCAACCGCACCGCCAGGTACCGCGGGAACGATCCCCGCCTCGGCGCCCTCGGTTAGCAGCTGCTGCACCGCGTGGCGCCCGCGTTGGCCGTAGTCCAGCGTCCACTGGTTGACGTACATGCCGACGAACTCGTCCGCCAGGTCCGCGCCCATGTCACGGGCCCAATTCAGAGCGAACTGCACAGCCTCTTCGCGGTGCTCCAGCGCATACTCGATCGAATCCAGCAGCACCCGGCAGACCGCCGGCATCGCGTCACCCAGGTCCCGCCGAATGCAGTTGCCACCCAACGGCAGCGGCAAACCGCGCGACTGCGTCCACCACTTGCCCAGGTCAACTACCAACTCGAGCCCGCTGTTCTGGTAGGTGATCTGCCCCTCGTGGATGATCAGCCCCGCGTCGAACTCGCCAGATTGCACCTTCGGGATGATCTCGTCGAACATGACGTTCTCGACCTGCACATCGTCCTTGGTCAGGCCCTGCTCCTTAAGCCAGAGCTGTGTCGAAAGCCATGCCGTGGTCTGCTCGCCGGGGATCGCGAGCTTCTGGCCGACGAGGCTCTCCGGGCTTAGCGCGCGGGGTGCGATGATCATCGGGCCGTAGCCGTCGCCCATCGACGAGCCGCAGCTCGTCAGCGCGTACTTGTCCGCGACGTAGGGGTATTGGTGGATCGAGATCGCGGTGATCTCCAGCTCGCCCTTCGCGCTGCGGACATTGAGCGACTGGATGTCCTCGAGCACGTGGACGAACTCGTAGCCTTTCGTGTCGATCTTCGGCGTGTATCGGTTTCCATCGGGCCCGACAAAGTTCGCCAGCGGGTACCACATGAAGGCGTCATCGGGGTCTGGGCTGTGACCGATACGGAGGGTGGTTGTTTCGGTGGTGGTCATGCTTGTAGTGTAGTCAGGGACCTGCGACGCGTAGCGTCGCGGCTATTCTCAACTGTGTAAACGGATGATGAATAGCCGCGATGCTACGCATCGCCGGAGCAATCGAATCATTGTAACGCTAGACTACACCGTTTTATGCGTGTGGACCTGCATACCCATTCGACCGCTTCCGACGGGACGGACAACCCCGCCGACCTGCCGAGGCTTGCCAAGCAAGCCGGGCTTAATGGTTTTGCGCTGACGGACCACGACACGACCGCGGGGCACGCCGCCGCGGCCAGCGCCGCTAAGAAAGCCGGCGTCATATTCATTCCCGGGATCGAGCTTTCCGTCGTCGCGGACCCGTTCGCAGAGACCTCGCCCCTCGCGGACGGCGGGCCAACCGATATGGGGTCGATCCACCTGCTCGGCTACCACGTCCGTAGCGACAACGAAGTGCTGATGATCATCGAAACGAAGCTCCGCCTAGCGCGCGAGACCCGCAACCCGCAGATCATCGAGAAGCTCGCCGATCAAGGCGTCCGCCTCGACTACCAGGAGGTGCTTAAGCTCGCACAGGCGGGTGAAAACGACGCGATCAGCGAGCACGCCATCGGCCGACCACACATCGCCCAACTCATGGTCCAGCGTGGCTACGTCAAATCGATGCACGAGGCCTTCGCCCAGTACCTTGGGCAGGGCGGCGCGGCCTACGTGCCCCGCGAGTTGCCGACCGCCGACAAGGCCATCGCCGCGATCCATTCGGCTGGGGGCGTCGCCGTGCTCGCGCACCCGGTGCACCTCGGGCTGTCCAATGCGGACTTGGAGCACCAAGTCGCTCGCCTCGCCGACCTAGGGCTCGACGGCATCGAGACACAGCACTCTGACCACGAGCCCAACGATATCAAGCAGCTCACCGCCCTGGCCGAGCGGTTCGACCTGCTCACCACCGGCGGCAGCGACTACCACGGCAGCCGAAAAGCCATTTCGCTCGGCTCGGTCGTCGCGCCGGACAACTGCCTTGAGCAGCTGGAAGAAGCCGCGGCCCAATATGCCTAGAATGGCCTGTTAGAGAACAGGACCCCCGCTATGCACATGAAAGCCTCGGGCAAGCAGCTTGGCCCAAAGACAATCCCGGTTACCTTCGAACTCGAAGACCCCGAATCCCTCAACCAGACCGAGACTACGGTTGAAGTCAAAGGTGCGCTCGGCCAGTCCCTGCTCGAACTCGCGCTCGAGAACGATATCGCGATCGAGCACGCCTGTGGCGGGGTCTGCGCCTGCTCTACCTGCCACGTCATGCTCGATGAGGGAGAGGACGCCTTCAACGAAGCAGAGGACGAAGAACTCGACCGCGTCGAAGAGGCCCCCGGCAACGACATCACCTCCCGGCTCTCCTGCCAGGCGAAGATCGAGAGCGATACGGTCCAGATCACCGTCCGTGTCCCGGCCTGGAACCGCAACGCGGTCAAAGAAGTCCCGCACTAAATCGCATCGCCGGTTTACTGTGTTGTAACGCCGCTTCGCTTCGCGCGATACAGTGATCGCATGGCGATCGAACGCATCCACGAGGGCTACGTCAAGTCACGCCGGGTCACCGTACTGGCCAAGCACTTCGCGGACCTGCTGCCCGACGAAGGCGAAGTCCTCGATATCGGTGCGGGCGATGGGGAACTCGCCGCGGCCATCCTTGAGTATAAGCCCGGCCTAAACTTCCGCGGACTCGAAACACTCGTCCGTGACGACACCGCGATCCCGATCGAACAGTTCGATGGCCGGTCGATCCCACTCAAAGACAACGCGACCGACTTCGCCCTCTTCTCTGATGTGCTGCACCATACCGAGGACCCGATGATCCTGCTGAGCGAAGCGGCACGCGTCGCGCGCAAGGGCGTGCTCATCAAGGACCACCTCGTGCAGGGTCTACTCGCTCGGAAAACCCTCCGTTTCATGGACAACATCGGCAACCGCCGCTTCGGCGTCGAGTTGCCACACAACTACTGGACACCGAAGCAGTGGGACGAAGGCTTCCTGGAACTCGGCCTAGAGCGCGAGGCGTACGTCTCAAAGCTGGGGCTTTATCCCGTCTGGGCCAACTGGTGCTTCGGGCGTGGCCTTCACTTTGTAACACGGCTGGGTGTAAACAAACCTGGATAGCCGTGCTTGGCGAACGTGGACGTCACTAATGCCCAGTGGTTTGATGATTCTGACAGCACCGCGCCCTCGTTCGCGATTTATCATCGACTCGGGCCGCGAAAACCTATCTAATTTTCAGAGGCCAACTACTAGCGCAGCTCACCGAGCCCTCACCTCTCTTCGGCTCGCGCTTTGATTGCTTCAAGCCAGGTTTCATGTAGATCGTAGAGCTTATTTCTCAGAAATAACCGTTGCATGGTGGCGAGGAACCCGTGTTGTGACTCATCGGTGACCAGCCGAGTCCCGCCTTCAGTAGGAATCAGCAGCCACGCGTGATAGCCTTGAATAGCTGAACGCCTGGACTCCCACGACAGGCGGTATGGCGGCTCGAATTCTTTAACCACCGAAGTAAATCGCAGCCCCATGGTCCGCCATTTAAAGGATGCGTGGGCGTACAGCCTGCCATCCGCGGCGCTCTGCACCTGGACATCCTCAGCGCCGGCATACCAACTCGGCCAGGAATCTGCTTCCATAAGAACACCCCAGACGACCTCAGGCGAAGCAGCGATGAAGATCTGATTGTGCACGAAGAACGCCGCATCATCGGGGTTGTATTGCCTCGGCCAGTTGATCTGGTCCGCCGCGACAGGCGCACTAGCTAAGGGATTGGCTTCACTACCGGCCGGATCAACCGATGAACAACCTCCCAGCGAGAAGCATAGCGACGCGCAGAGCGTGAGGGGGGATCGCAGGAAACGGCTTAGAAGCCCGGCATCGTGGTTTGTCATCTTGTGTTCCCTTGGGCAGGTGAATTCAATCTAAGAAAGCTTCCGCAAACCCTAATCTTTTTACTTGCATAATACAAGTAAAAAGATTAGGGTTATCACATGTCAAAAAAACACCTTTATGGCTTGCTGTTGCTCTCCGCCGGGCTGACCGTGGCATTGATTGTCAGCGGCTGCCGGGTAGGCTACCCGTTTCAAGGGCCCGGATACGACCCGGCGAAAGGGGTCACCGAACCCACGGCGGGAAAAGAAGTTTTTATCGCCATCACCCAAGGCGAAATCACTAGCGGATCGGCTTCTGCGTTCTTTGATCGTCTAGAAGCCGTCATGGCAAGTATGCCAGAGCAGGAGGGCCTGATCGGTTACGCGCTTAGGAAAGAATTGGTGGGCAGACGTGTCTGGACAATGTCCGCCTGGGTTGATCAAGAGGCTCTCGAAAGCTTCCTGGCCTCACCCGAGCATCGGGCGGCCGTCAGAGACGGGGGTATCCCGCGAGGATCTGTAATTTATGCCTATGCTAACTGGCCCAAAGATGAGATGCCCATCACATGGAAACAAGCCGAGCAGCTGCTCGGCGAACAGAACCCGTCGAGAACCAAACCATGAGCCACCCGAAAAAACGCTCGGTCTGCCCGGTCGCTTGCACGCTTGACCTGATCGGAGATCGGTGGACACTGATTGTGATCCGCGACCTGTTAGCGGGCAAGAGTCATTTCAAAGAATTTGCTGATTCACCTGAAGGCATCGCAACAAACATCTTGGCTGCACGGCTCAACCGACTTGTTGAGAGTAATCTGGTCGAGAGGCGGCTGGACACGACAAAAGCCTCACACCCCGAGTACCGGCTTACCCGAAAGGGGCGATCGCTCAAACCCGTGCTCTCCTCCATCGCCAACTGGGGGATGAAGAACATCAAAGGTACCGCGATGAAAGTCAAGGTGGACTGAATTGCATCGCTGGAGCGATTACTTTACGCCAGCGCCTTCACCGCGTTCGCGATGCCTTCAGGATCCAAACCGTGGAAGCCCATCTGTTCCCAGAGGCCGGTCGGGCCTTCGCGGTGGATGCCGATGTGGTTGTACTTTCCGGCAAAGCCCGCCTTCAGGAGGGCGCTGCCGAAGCGGGAGCCCAGGCCGGTCTTCTCATTGAACTCTTCGGCGACGAGGACCCACTTCGCATTGGCGAGTTTGGTCATCATCTCGTCGTCGTATTTGTTCAGGGTAGCCTTGCTGACGACGCCGGCGACGATGCCGTCCTTCTTGAGTTCTTCTGCCGCGGCGACCGAGCGGTACAGGCACGAGCCGTAGGACACGATGTACCCGCTGCCGTCGCCTTCGCGGACGAGGTCGTCCGTGCCGGGGGTGAAGACGAAGTCGTCGCCGTAGAACTTGGTGCCGTCTTCCTTAAGGATGAAGGGAATCTTCGATCGGTTGGAGAAGACGAAGCGCAGGCCGGGGTCGTGGAAAACCTTCTTGACGCAGGCGGCGAACTGGTTGGGGTCGCCGGGGAAGTAGACCATGGTGTTATTGTCGGCCTCCTCGATACCACCGTCGGCGAAGAGGTTGTTGACGCCGTAGTGGCAGGTGTTGTCGGCCATGTCATCCACACCCGCGTGGCTGAAGTGGGCCAGCACGTTGGACTGGTTCAGGCGGGCCATGGTGATCTCGGAGACGCACATCTCGAGGAAGGCGGAGAAGGTCGCGAAGACGCCCTGCTTGCCTTCTTCCATGCCGAAGCCCGCGGCGGCGGAGTAGTTGCCGCGTTCCATGATCCCGCCGAGCACGTAGATATCGGGGAAGGCCTTGCGGATCGCGGCGATGCCGGTGGAGCCTTCGAGGTCGCAGTCGAAGACCTTGACGGTCTCTTTGCGGGTCTTTTCGTCGAGGCCTTCGAGGATCTCGACCATGACGCTGCCGAAGGCGGCGCGGTTGGCGACGACCTCATCGGACACGCCGGGGTACTTGGGCCCGCTACTGACCTTGGGGGCGGTCTTGAGGAGTTCGATCGCGTCGGTGTTGCCCTTAGCTTCGAAGTATTCGATGGCTGCGTCGGTCTTGAAGACGTCGTGGCCGTGGGGGCTGCCTTCGATGCCGGGTACGCCGGGGGCCATGAGCCGCTTGCAGATCAGCGCGACGGGGCCATCGACCTGCAGCGCGGTGCACATGTGCTGGTAGAGGACATCGATGTCTTCTGCCTCGCACGCACTGACGTCGAGGCCGTGCCCTTCGAGCGTTTTCGCGACGGAGTAGCCGGGCAGGTAGTCGGAGGGGTGGCCGGCGATGGTGACGTCGTTGTCGTCGATCAGCAGCTTGACGTTGAGGTTCTGCGCGACGGCGAGTCGTGCAGCTTCCGCGTCGTTGCCTTCCTGTTGGCTGCCGTCGCTGCCAAGCATAAACACGACCCTATCGGGGTTGGCCATGGCGACGCCGTTGACGTACGGCCACATGTGCCCGAGCCGGCCGGAGGAGAACTTGACCCCGGGCGTGAAGCCGCGTTCGGGGTGTCCGGGCAGGTGTTGGTTGAACTCGCGGTAGTGGAAGAGCTTCTCGACGGGCAGCGCGCCTTCGAGCACGGCCAGGAGGTACTGGGTGGCCACGCGGTGGCCGGCCTCATCGAAGAAAATCGGGACGATGTCGGGTGTGCCGCCGGCCTTGGCGTTCTCAATGAACGCGCGGATGATACAGACCTCAGGGACGGTGTCGTAGGGCCCGCCGGAGTGCCCAGACAAACCACGAGCACCTGCAAAAGCGGTGAAGAACGTAATCGCATCTCGACAAAGCTCGATGTTGTGCTTGAGTGCATCACGCTGTTCATCGGTCAGCTTCGGGTTAACCGGGTCGAGCGCGATGTTCTTATAAGAGGACAGGTCGACGGGGAAGGTACGCTCGGCGGTCGCGGTGGTCATCTGGAGTTTCCGGTGTAGAGGCTGATCGGATCAACGATCCAATCGTAACGGATCGGGCCGGGTCCGACGAGCGGGCATACCGAAGACTACTGACCGGGCGTGGCTGCCTTGATAGCTTGGAGCAGCCGTCGCTCCAGCAGCGGGTCGCGTTCGATCGTGTATGCGTAGGGCCCATCGATCCCACGATCCTTGAGGTGCATTGGGACATCGGTATACGTGGCAGAGATCTGCGGACTGGCCGAATGCGTCAGGTATCGCTCGGGGCGCTGCAGCCGTTGGACCTCGACTCGGACCGTCAGTGAGAAGCCATCTTGCTCCTCGGGCTGCTCGACCTGGACGGTGACCGTCCTTTGCTGGGCGTTGTAGGTGTCGGAGCGGCGCTGGGCGTAGGTCGTCGCGTCGTCGACCCAGAACTCGGCAGAGGTCGCGGCCTCTTTGGGGAAGGTCGTGATCGTGCCGAAGCGGTAGTCGCTGCGGTCGATGCGGTAGCCGTTGGCACGCAGGGTCTCGACCGCGGCCCCGAAGACCGCGGGGTAGCGGTCCTCGGAGAAGGTCAGCCGGGCGGGCTGGGGCTGCTCGGCCGGCGCGGTACTGCAGCCGAGTTGCGCGGTGCAGAGGAGGAGGCCAAAGATCAAGCACACGTATCGCATGGCGGTAGTTTACCGACTCAGGCCTGCCGTCACGCGATTGGCCGTCAAGATATGGTGGGCTTACAGTCTGTGCATGTACACAACCCGCCCCGCTACGCCCACCGATGCCGACATCATCGCCCGCTACAACCAGGCGATGGCGCAGGAAACCGAGAACAAAACATTGAGCTTGGAAACCCTCGGCCCTGGGGTCCAGCGGGTCTTCAATGACCCGAGCCATGGCCGGTACCTTGTCGCAGAGTCGGATGAAGCAGGTGTGGTTGGTTGCTTGCTGATCACCTACGAGTGGTCGGACTGGCGTAACGCGCAGGTTTGGTGGGTCCAGAGCGTTTATGTACACCCGGAGCATCGTCGGCGAGGCGTCTTCAAGATGCTATATAAGGCGGTGCGCAGACTGGGTGAATCGGTTGGCGGGGTCTGCGGCTACCGGCTTTACGTCGAGCGTGACAACGCGCAGGCCCAGCAGACTTATGAATGGCTTGGCATGACACAGACGGCGTACCTGATGTATGAAGACCTGAACGATTAGTCCTGGTGCTTGATGCTGGTTCCGAGAACCGGATTGCGTCGGACAAGCCGATAAGACGCCTCTCTGATTTGATACGCACTGATTTATCCATCCAGCAGGCCAGTGGCATTCGATGGCACATCCGTTCCGCACGCCATATCGCTCAGGCCTGATTGAGTAGCCCTAAAGCCCGCACTGTCCTGAGTCGATGTACGCACGGGGGCCGGATGTCGAAAGCATCTTGGCCTTTTTGCATGCAGATACCCACCCGACGAGAGCCCACCATGTCTGAGCAACCTACAACTGAATTTGATAACGACAGCGCCGCTGCCCAAGCCGACAAAGACCTGCTGCAGTTGGTTAGCTTTGTGGTCGGTGCCGAGGAGTACGCGATCCCGATCCTCGCGGTCCAGGAAATCAACCGCATGATGGATATTACGCGCGTCCCGCAGAGCCCGCCTTTTGTGGAAGGCGTGATCAACCTGCGCGGCAAGGTGATCCCGGTCGTGGACCTGCGGAAGCGTTTCGGTATCGAAGTAAACGAAAGCACCGGCGACGAGCGCATCATCGTCGTCGAGGTACAGGGCGAGACCGAGGCACGCGTCATCGGCTTTACCGTCGATAAGGTCAACCGTGTGCTGCGGATCGGCAGCGACATCGTCGAGCCCGCCCCTAGCATGGCCAGCGGCGCAGACAGCGACTACGTACAGGGCGTTGGCAAGCTAGACGAAGGGCTGCTGATCCTGCTCTCGCTGGACAAGCTCTTTAGCCAACGCGAACTCGAACTGGCCGCCAACAGCGCTGCTGGAGACACCCCCGCGCAGGCCGCCTGATCCAAGGCAGAACCAAGCACCCCACGACTCGGAGGCACGATGCCCACTACTATCAACATGAGCGAGGCACAGTTCACTAAGCTGCGCAAGATTATCTATGATCGATCGGGTATCCACTTCCAGGATTCCAAAAAATACGTCCTAGAGAGCCGGCTGACACGCAGGCTTGAGGAACTCGAGTTCGAGAACTTCGACCAGTACCTGATGTACCTGACGACCGGCCCGTACCAGTCCGAAGAGTTTCAGGAGATGTTCAACCGGATCACGATCAACGAGACCAGCTTCTTCCGCAACGAGCCACAGCTGCAGACCTTTGAGGAACGCATCCTGCCCGAGCTCATGGAGGCACGCAAGGCCACGAAGACCCTGCGCATCTGGTCCGCCGCCTGCTCCTCAGGCGAAGAGCCTTACACGCTCGCCATCCAGATCTACCGCTCGCTGGGCGTACGCCTCTCGGACTGGCGGATCGAGATCCTCGGGACGGACATCTCCGAGAAGGTGCTGAACATCGCCAGGTCAGGACGCTACCACAACTATGCGGTCCGCAGCACGAACCCGGCCATTATCTCGCGGTACTTCAAGCAGGACGACCGCCACTACCAGCTCAATGACGACATTATGTCGATGGTGCACTTCGAGAAGCTCAATCTCAAGGATACCTTTGCGGCGAGACGTTTCGGCACCTTCGACATGATCATGTGCCGCAACGTCATGATCTATTTCGATGACGATATGAAGACCAAGGTCATCGACACCTTCCATAACCAACTGGCCGACGATGGCACGCTATACATCGGCCACAGCGAGTCGCTGCGGAACCTGAAGTCCGGCTTCGTACAGCTCGATCTGCCCAGCGCCTTCGCTTACCGCAAGGCGTGATCCAGGGTGATAGTGATCAAGAGAGGCAACCATGAGTGATTTTGATGCCAGCCTGATGCAGGACTTCCTGACCGAGTCGACCGAGCTGATCGAACAGCTCGATGCGGACCTGGTCAAGCTAGAGTCGGTCGATGAGGAGGGGCAGGGTGAGCTGCTCAACGCCTCGTTCCGCGCTCTGCACACGATCAAGGGCGCCGCATCGTTCCTGGGCCTAGATAACGTGATTAACTTCGCCCACGTGGCGGAAGATGCGCTCAATCGCCTGCGCAAGGGGGAGATCGCGGTCAGCACCGAGGTGATGGACGCCCTGCTGCAGTCTGCCGACATCGTGCGTAGCCAGATCGAGCAGCTCGGCTCGGGGCTCGAAGCGCAAGAGGCCCCACCCGAACTGGTCGCACAGCTCGAAGCGATCATCAGTAACAAGCCGGCAGAAGCGATCGGTAGGGCTGAGGAAAGCAATGAGGCGGACGCCGAGCAAGCCAAAGAAACTTCGGCATCGCAGGAAGACAGCTTGCCAGGGTTCCCACTGCTGCTGCCACCGCAGAAGCAGGACCTGCTGGAGTTTATGGTCGCGGACATGCAGGACTATGCCGGCCAGCTGGACGAGGTCGTCGAGCAGCTGGGCAACGACGCCACGCGAGATGAGGGCGCGACAGCACTGACCGAGATCGCTGACAACCTCGACAAGACCGTCGAGTTCTTCGAGCTCGATGCGCTGAACCGTGCGATCAAGCTGCTCGCCAACATCGCTGAATCTATCAGCGAGGCTCCTCATAACATCCTCAGTGAGTTGGTCGTGCGGATCCGTGGGATCAAGTGGATGCTTGATGAGCAGTCCACCTGGCTTGAGCAAGGCCGGGCATTGGACTGGAAGCTGGAGACCATCACCGAGCGGATCGGATCGCTCTGTAAGCAGGAGGCTCTAGCCGAGGACATCAGTGGTGCTCACGATGACAACCCGGTCCAGGTGCTGCTGCTTGACGGCGTGATCAGCGCACCGGCCAAAACGCCAGCCGAGGCTGGTGAAGCCGTTGAGACCCCCGCGCCCGAGCCGACGCCAGCCCCCGCGGAGCAGACCAAGCCCGCTGAAGCCGAAGATAAGACTGAATCAGCACAGGTGGCCCCTGCGGAGGCTGCCGAGAATGCGCCCAAGGCAAAAGCACCACCAGCACAAGGCGGCAAGCCGCAGCCCGAGCAGACGATCCGTGTCGAGGTCGGCCGGCTCGAATCATTGCTCAACCTCGTCGGCCAGCTTGTATTGAATAAGAACCGTGTGCTCGCACAGACGCGCATGCTCGAGGATATGAGCATCGAGCAGGAGAAGCTCGAATCCTTCAATGCCGCCGCGGGTGAGCTGGACCGCCTTACGGGTGAGCTCCAGGTCAGCGTGATGCGGACCCGGATGCAGCCGCTCGCAAAGCTCTTCGACCGCTACCCGCGCGTCATCCGTGACCTCGCCCGGCAGACCGGCAAGCAGATCGACCTCAACCTCGTCGGTAAAGAAACCGAGGTCGACAAAACCGTTCTCGAAAACCTCTCCGACCCACTGGTCCATATCCTGCGTAACAGCGCAGACCACGGCGTCGAGATGCCTGAAGACCGCAAAGCCAAGGGCAAGAACCCAAAGGGCAACATTAAGCTCGAAGCCAACCACCAGGGCAGCCACGTCCGCGTCGCGATCATCGACGACGGCAAGGGGCTCGACCGCGAGGTCATCGGCAACAAAGCCATCGAAAAGGGCCTGACGACGCCGGAACAGCTTGAGAAGCTCGATGATTCGGATGTGTTCCGCTTCATCTTCGAGGCAGGCTTCTCGACCGCCGCTCAGGTAAGTGACCTATCGGGCCGGGGCGTTGGCATGGACGTTGTCCGTACCAACATCGCCAAGCTCAACGGCACGATCAATATCAGGTCGGCCAAGAACAAGGGTACGACCATCGAGATCCTGATCCCGCTGACGGTTGCGATCATGCCCGCCATGATCGTCGGCGTCGGCGACCACCTCTACAGTATCCCGCTGCAGTCGATCGAAGAGATCGTTCGCCCTGAAGAGGACGAAGTCTCCACGATTAAGGGCCAGCCCGTCATGCGGCTACGCGACTCCGTGCTCCCGCTCACCGACATGCGGGAACGGCTAAATGAAACGACGGCTGAAGACGGCGGCAAGTTCGCCGTGGTGGTCTCCGTAGGCGGCCAGCGGGCTGGGCTCTGTGTCGATCGGCTGATCGGCCAGCAGGAGATCGTGATCAAGCCGCTGGACGACTCATACACCCAGGGCGGCCCGTTCAGCGGAGCGACCATCCGTGAGGACGGCAAGGTGAGCCTGATCCTTGACGTCGTTCAATTAATCCGACAAACCCCACCAGCGCTTGAGAAGCGTGCCGCATGAACCGATACCCCCTTTAGAGGGGGCGTTATGACCAGACACACTGGAGGCTAACCGTGGACCCCGCATACATCACACCCTTTGTCAGCTCGATTTCCAACGTCTTTGAGACCATGCTCCAGCTGCCCGTCTCTGTCGGCACACCCGATATCAAGAGCGAGGCGACCCCGACCTACGACGTCTCCGGCATCATCGGTATGACCGGCGATGTCGAAGGCACCGTCGTGCTCAGTTTCCCGACGGCGACCGCCGAGCGGGCCGTCACACTGTTCACCGGCATGGAGATGCCTGCCGAGGATGATGACTTCGCCGACGCGATCGGCGAGCTGGTCAACATGGTCTCGGGCGGTGCCAAGGCCCAGTTCGATGGCAAGACTGTGGGCATCTCGACGCCAACGGTCATCATGGGTTCCGGCCACAACGTCTACGGCCGAAAGAGCATGACCACGATCGCCATCCCCTGCACCTGCGATATCGGCGAGTTCAACGTCGAGGTCTCGATGCTGCTTCCCGTCGCCACATCGGCCACGGACTGAAACACGATAGAACAACGCCACAGGCACAACACTTGCTGCCCCAGCCGACCAGGCGGAGCAACCGGAGCTAAACGATGAAAGTCCTAC
Source organism: Planctomycetota bacterium (assembly GCA_039188575.1). Lineage (GTDB taxonomy): Bacteria > Planctomycetota > Phycisphaerae > Phycisphaerales > Phycisphaeraceae > JAHQVV01. The sequence continues at coordinate 33,716 of JBCCYY010000042.1, forward strand.
TAATCGACGATTCGAAGACGATGCGGAACATCCAGAAGGGGATCCTGAACAAGCTTGGTTATGACACTCTTGAAGAGGCTTGCGATGGTGTCGACGCGCTGGGCAAGGTTGGCACGTTCAACCCCGAGCTGCTGCTGGTCGACTGGAACATGCCCAACATGGACGGGCTGACCTTCGTGAAGAAGTACCGGGCTCAGGGTGGCACCTCGCCAATCATCATGGTGACGACCGAAGCCGAGAAGAGCCGTGTGGTTGAGGCGATCAAAGCGGGCGTCAATAACTATGTCGTCAAACCCTTTACGCCTGACATCATGGCACAGCGGATCAAGGAAACACTTGAGCGTTGTGCGGCGGCCTGATCAAACGGTAGTTGGGGGTAACCCGTCATCAATTCGTGGACGGGTGATCAGTAGCAGACTGGTCGGTATCGAGCCCCGCCATGGACGAGAAGAGCGAACCCAAGGTTGAGATCGCCGACAACGGCTTGAGCGCTTCGCTCGTTTTGCCGGAGGACTTCGATCGCGCCACGCTATCGATTGAGCTCTGTCAGAAACTACTGAAGCAAGAGGGCGTCGCGCCCGACACCATCGTCCAACAGAACATCGAGGCGTACCTGGCCAAGGCTGAGGCGGCCGAACCCGGCCCATTTGAGGCCGTGATTGCCCGGGCGGCCCCTGCTATTCATGGCGTTGATGCCTTCATCGAGTGGCGATTGAAATCCGGAGGTGGAGACGAACAACCGCAAGAAGAAGCGAAAGAACAGGGTGACGCCCCGCGTGATGGTGCTTCCGAGGAAAAAGACGAAGCCAAGTGTTTCTACAGCGTCTCAAACTTTAACGTCGTCAAGTCTGGTGATGTGTTGGGTAAATACCACCCGGAAGTGCCTGGCACGGAGGGCAGAGACGTCCGGGGCAAGGTCCTCGCCACCCGAACCGCAAAGCCCTTAGACCTCAAGCACGATGAAACAATCGGGATCGATGAGCAGCAGAACGTGGTCGCCAAAGCCGACGGTGTGCTGATCCGGGACCGCGAGTCGGCGCATATCAGCGACACGATCGAGGTCGATGAGAACGTTGACTTCAATACGGGGAACATCGACTTCCACGGCAATATTCTCGTACGCCAGGGGGTCAAAGACTGTTTTATCGTCAAGGCGACTGAGAACATCGAGGTCCGCGGGCTGATTGAGGCGGCCACGCTTATTGCAGGGAAGGACCTGCACGCCAAGGGCGGCTTTGCAGGCCGGGAGCAAGGCGTCGCCAAGGTCGAGGGCAACCTCTATGGCAAGTACCTCGACGCGGTGGAAACCCAAATCGATGGGGACCTCTGTGTCGAACGCGAAATAATCAATTGTAACAATACAGTGCTAGGCAGTATTAATTGCCCGCGCGGCGCGATCATCGGGGGGTGTACGCAGGTCTCTGGCAGTGTCGAACTGATGGACCTTGGTGCTATGGCGCAGCCCATCACCGAGCTGCAGATCGGCGTGCTGCCGCTGCTCGACCCATTGATCGCGGAGCTCACCAAGCTCGTAGAACACCTGGTTGAAGAACGCGGCAAGCTGCTTGATGAACAGGAGATGATCACGTCCAACAGCGGCGCACGGATCGCCCCGACGCTCCAGGCCAACTTAGAAGAGATCAGCCGATCAATGGGCAAGCTGCAGCTCCAACTGGACCGTGCCGAGCCCTCGCTCGAACGGGTTAGAGGGCGGGCCGATATGCTGCGGCAGATCGATGTGAAGATCAACCGTAGGCTGCACCCAAACGCTTTGATCGTTTGCGGCGGCTACCGCTACCGCATCACTAATGAGATCAAGGGCCCAATCCACATCACGGCCAATAAACGCGGGCAGCTGGAATACCAGCGCGGCGAAGACAAGCCTGTCCTGTTATCGACCGAATCAGAGCTCCGGACTGCTGCATAAGGCTTAATTGAGCCTGGTATCCAGCCGATCTATCAGATGTAAGATATGCCTGAAACCACCGAAAAAACGCGTGTTCTGGTCACCGACGACTCGGCGTTTATGCGTCGTGCGATCCGTCAGATGCTCGAAGAAGAGCCGGATATCGAAGTGGTGGCCGTCGCCCACGACGGGAAGATGGCGATTGATTACGCCAAGCAGCACGAGCCGGATGTGATCACGCTGGACATTGAGATGCCGGTGATGGACGGCCTGACCGCGCTCCGTCATATCATGCGGCAGATCCCAACGCAGGTCTTGATGATCTCGTCGCTTACGACGGAGGGGTCGGTCGCCTCGCTACAAGCCCTGCGCATGGGGGCCGCAGACGTCATTGCGAAAGAGCACTCGACCTGCGCTGCGAATATCCTCGAAATCAAGCACCACCTAGTTAAGTGTGTCCGCGAGTTGGCCCGTTCACGCAAGCCGAGTAACAAGAAGGCTTCGCCACCCACTCCCTCGCACGCGATCCCGCAGTTCAACATACGCGACTTCCAAATGCTCGCGATCGGTTCGTCTACGGGTGGCCCGCCGGCATTGGAGAAGATCCTCCCTGTGTTGCCTGCAGATTTCCCGCTTCCGATCGTGGTCGCTCAACACATGCCGCTGGTTTTTACCCAGTCGATGTCGAAGCGATTGGATGATGTCTGCGCGATGAAGGTCGTCCACGCCGACCATGGAACACCGATCTTGCCTGGCCAGATCCATATCGCACCGGGCGCCCAGCACCTACACGTCACGCAGAAGGCCGGCAAGCTATTTACGACGGTCAGTGATGAGCCGAAGGACGAACCTTACAAGCCCTCGGTCTCCGCTCTGTTCAAGTCCTGTGCCGAAACCACCGGCAGGCGAACCTTGGGTATTGTGCTCACGGGCATCGGCGAAGACGGCCTTACCGGCGCCAAAGTGCTTCACGGATTGGGCGCAAAGCTCGTCGCTCAGGACGAAGCGTCCTCCGTGGTATACGGCATGCCACGCGCGATCGTAGAGGCCAATATCGTGGCGGCTCAGCTCAACCCCGAGGCGATCGCCGTCATGCTACAGAACATGGTCGGCAAGAAGGCGGCGTGAGGTTCAAGCCGGGTCGTGCCCGTGCCCGCCCCAGGGGTGGCATCGCAGAATCCGCTTGACCCCGCGGTACCCGCCACGCCAGGGCCCGTATTTCGCCACCGCATCGAGCATGTACTGGCTACACGTCGGGTGGTACCGGCACTGCCCACCCATAAAAACACCAAGCGTGTATCGGTACACCCAGACCATGGCGATCAGCAGAAGTGATGCGAGCATGTTGATTGGCCAAAAGATGTAATAAATTGATTGTCGCATCAGGCTTCTATTCTACCCTGCACTCCCTCGATTTAAACGGTCGTTGATCGCCCGGCCGATTCCCTCGTTTGGTACCGCAACGGCGGCGATTCCATCCAAGCCCATGCGATCCAGTTCACGCAGCGTGCTGAACAGGGCTGCGGCGGCGAAGGACAGGTCGCCCGACTCGCTGAGGTTCCGCAGCACCACGTAGCGCTCTACCACGTCGGGCACGGCACCGACACAAACCAGTGCCCATCTTCCGATTGGCTCGAACGCGCTCAACGAAGCGGTACTATCAAACACCCGCATCTCGGTCTCTGGGGCATAGTGGCGTTCCACCATCCCGGGTGAAGGCTTGGCCTCGATGCCGGGGGAACTGCTGGCGGCCCGCACGACAACTGCTTGCCCAGCGACCTCCTCGATTAACTCCACCGGCAGCGCGCCGAGCCGGAGCACCTCGACGGAATCGTTGATTCGTACGACAGTTGACTCTACCCCGCGGTCGCAAGGCCCGCCGTTGAGTACGACGGGCACCCTGCCATCCAGTTCATCAACAACGTGTTGTGCTAGTGTCGGGCTGATCGAGCCAAAACGGTTTGCGCTCGGGGCGGCAAGCGGGCGTTGGCACGCCTCGAGCAAGGCTTGCGGAACCGGGTGGTCCGGCATGCGCAGGCCGACGCTATCCAAACCCGATGTCACGAGGTCGGGCACGATCGGTTTGCCCTGCTTGTTCGATTCTCGCGGGAGAACCAGCGTCAGGGGCCCCGGCCAGAACGCCTCGGCTAAACGCTTGGCCAGCTTGTTGAACGATGCTAAAGCCTCCGCTTCATCCATGCCGGGCACATGGACAATCAGCGGGTCGAAGCTGGGCCGCTCTTTCATTTCAAACACCTTCGCGACCGCTCGTTCGTTAAGCGCATCGGCAGCCAGGCCATACACCGTCTCTGTCGGTATGCCGACGAGTTCGCCATGCCGCAGCAGCGCCGCGGCTTGTTCAATCGAAGCGGGATCATTCCCGTCCAAGATGGTGGTCGCTGGATTCGACATCACACATTCTTAATAGCCGCGATGCGACGCATCGCGTCGCGGCTATCTCTGATCAATCACGGGACTCAACCCGGACCACCGCATGCATCGTGTGCGACTGCTCAGGCTCCAGCGTGATCGTATTGAGCCCGATGTTCCCCGACTCGACACAGAGCATACCTGGCCACTCGTCATCGCCGAAGTCGGCCATCTTGTTTGCTTTTTCGACCCAAGGATTCCAGACAACGGTCGAGCCACTGTTGTCTTTTTCGATCGTGATCGTCCGCTGCAGGCCCGGGTCGATGATCTTTACGGCCCCATCGCTGCTGTAGGTTCGGTCGGTTTCGCGATCAAAGGTGATCGGCTCATCGCCCTGGGTCAGGTGCTTGGCGTTTCCGCCGACGGTGTCGATGTAGTCCGCGTTCTCCAAGCCGACAACCCGCACCTGCTTGATCTGGCTGATGACAAAGTAGGTGTGCAGCGCGGACTCGAAGGCTGCCGCGGTGCTGCCGGTGTTGTTCACGGTCAGCCGCATGGTTAGCGTGTCGCTGAGCGTGACATCGTAACGCAGTTCAAAGGGCTCGATCTCGGTCTGCAGCGAGAGCGTGACGCCGCCGTCGTGCTGCTCGGCACCGATGAACGCCCAGGTTTTGATGCGGGCGTAGCCGTGGCTCGGCCCGTCCGGGTCGCTTGCGGGTTGGTTGCCGGCGAACCAGGGGAAGCAGATCGGCACGCCGCCGCGGATGGCGTGGTCGTATAGGTAGTCGGCCCGTTGTGAGAGCCAGATCACCTCGTCGTGGCCTTTAGGCCGCCAGCGGGTCAGGTGGGCGCCGTGGCGGTAGAGTTCGGCGGTGCAGTTCTCGGTCGTGACGCTGGCGCGCCAAAGCCCGCCTTCGCCGCCTGAGAAGTGCAGGACGTCCTCGATGCCGAAGTGCTGGTTGAGCAGGGGCAGGTTCGCGTGCATGGCGGGATTGTACGTGCGGCTGCGTTTACAGTGGGATGATTGCTCGCGGCGGGCCGCCCTTGCCGATGTTGAAATGGATTTTTATACCCCAGCCGGGCAGACCGACATGAAAAGCTTCCAATGCACACCGATCCTGCTGCTTGCGATGCTCTGCGTTGTCAGTTCCTGCCGTCACAGCGGCAGCAGCACCCATAGCAGCCACCGGGTACACAAACAGCCGACCTACCAGACCGACCGCAGCGCGACCGAGACCCGCCTGACTGCCAAACGCGGCCCGCTCGCCGTGACCGTCCACAGCGAGCCCAACCTCCGCATCCGCGTCGGCCGAGACCAGCCCGACATCACCCTAACCTCAGCCGGCTCGATCACCGTCGGGCCGGGCACCAAGGACATCGGCAAGGCCAGGCCTTACACCTTCAAGCCCCCGCTGCGCGTCACGCATGACCAGCAGGGCTTCGTGCTTACCGAACCCAGCGGTCAGAGCATCCGTTGGCGGCTCGCCACGCTGGAGGCCCGTACCAACAGCGGGACCATCAAAATCAACAACACCCCCGGAACCCAGGGCACCCCCTACCCGGGCCGGATCGAACTGGTCGCGCTGCGTAATCAAGCCAAGCAATTCACCGGCCGGATCGATACGGTTAACCACGTCGGTATGGAGTCATACCTGCCGGGCGTGCTGAGCAAAGAGCTCTACCCGAATTGGGACCTGAATGCGTACCGGGCCCAGGCGATCGCGGCGCGGAGCTACGCGGTCTGGGAGATGAACCTGCCGATCCGCCGGGCCTCGCACTTCGACCTCGAAGCCAGCCAGGCCAGCCAGGCCTACATCGGGGCGAAAGCCAGCGACCGAGCGCGTACTGCGGTTGCCGACACGCGCGGCCAGGTGCTGGTGTATGAAGACCGGGTGCTGCCCGCGTTCTATTCGAGCTGCACCGGGGGGGTGGGGCAGGACGCGATCGCCGCCTGGCCGGAGAAAGTGGATGACCTCTCGCCGCTGCGCGGCCGGATCCATGGCGGGTGGGGCAACCAGTCCAGCCAATACCGCTGGGGCCCGGTCAAGCGCGACCGCGCGACGCTCAGTCAACGCATCGCCGCGTGGGGCCGGGCCAACAAGCACCCCATCGCATCGATGGGCCTGCTCGCAGGGGTGCAAACCACGAAGACCAACAAAGTCGGTCGGCCGACGCAGCTGCGCGTCACCGACAACACGGGACGCGTCTTTGAGGTCAACGTCGAAGACCTCCGTATGGCGACCAACTTCCCGGCCGGGAGCCTGCCGAAGGTCGAGCGTGCCCAACTCGCCTTCTCCAGCCACGCGACCTATACCATCGCCATCGACACCGTCACGATCAGCGGCCGGGGCTTCGGCCACGGCGTAGGCATGTGCC
>JBCCYY010000043.1:0-40233 GCA_039188575.1 Planctomycetota bacterium
CATCCACCAGCAGATCCGCCTGGAGCGCGACCACTGGCTCGAAGAACGCCAGCAGCTCACCGACGACCTCCGCAAGCGGTACACCTTCGACAACATCATCGGGTCCAGCCCGGCGATGCTCGACGTGCTCGGCACGATCGCGCAGGTCGCCACCTCGCGCGCGACCTGCCTGATCCTCGGCGAGACCGGCTGCGGCAAAGAACTCATCGCCAAGGCCATCCACTACAACAGCCCGCGCAAAGAGAAGCCGCTGATCCGCGTCAACTGCGGCGCGCTCTCGCCACAGCTTCTCGAATCCGAATTGTTCGGCCACATGAAGGGCGCGTTCACCGGCGCGCTCCGCGACAAGGTCGGGCGGTTCGAAGCCGCCGACGGCGGGACGATCTTCCTCGACGAGGTCGGCACGCTCGACCCGCAGCTGCAGGTCAAGCTGCTGCGCGTGCTGCAGGAGCGCGAGTTCGAGCGCGTCGGCGACCACCGCACGATCAAGGTGGACTGCCGGGTGATCGCCGCGACGAACCTGAACCTCGAGAACGAGGTCCGGGCGGGCACGTTCCGCGAGGACCTGTTCTACCGGCTCAACGTCGTGACGATCCTGCTGCCGCCTTTGCGTTCCAGGCGGGAGGATATCCCGTCGCTGATCGACCACTTCCTGCAGCGCTACAACAAAGAGAATGCGCGGGACGTCAACAAGATCAGCCGGGACGTGATGACGACGCTGCTCAGGTACCCCTGGCCTGGCAACGTGCGCGAGCTGGAGAACGCGATCGAGCGCGCGGTGGTCTTATCTAATGGCGAGGAACTGACGCTCGAGCTGCTGCCGCTGCAGGTGCGTATGTTCGCCGAGCAGACGCGCGGCGAGGTCGCGGACGAGTCGATCGAAGCGCTCTGTGGCAAGCTCGCCGAGCACGCCGTCAAGCAGCTGCAGGTCTACGACGGCCAGGTCTACGAGATGGTCGTCGGCGAGGTCGAGCGCCAGCTCATCCGCGAGAGCCTGAACTACTGCGGCGGGGTCAAGCTAAGGGCCGCCGACTTCCTTGGCATCAACCGCAACACGCTGAACAAGAAGGTCAAGGACCTGAAGGTGCTGGCTTAACACCCCCCAATCCGAACCGTTTGCCTTAGGATGCTTCGGTGAGAGTCGTCCTTGGCATCCTGTTGACCATCATCGCCGGGTTGATTGGCGCGACGAGCGGGCTGATTACCGCCCTGATCCTTTCGGGCCTGATCCTCATCCTGTTTGGAGATCACAACGGCCCTATCTGGGACTTGCTCTTTCTCCTCGTCTTCTGGGTCTTGATTGGAACGGGCGCCCTGGCCGGCATCGCCGTGGGCTGGTACGGGCTGCTCCGCAGGCCGCGTACGATTATTGATGCGCTCGACCCCAAGCTCTGCCTAGAGTGTGGTTACGATTTGAGTTGGAACGAGACGGGCCGATGCCCCGAGTGCGGCAAAGGCATCGACCGAGATCAGCACCGCTACCTTCAACGGTTAAACAAGACCTGCCCGGCCTCGACACCCTCGCCTACCTCCAGCTCGCCGGCCTCGGGGTGACGTGGTCCGCCGCGGTCCTCGTCTGGTTCTGGCGGATCAAGGTCGGCAAGGGCACGGACAAAGACATGTTCATCATGATCACGCTGGTCGGCGGGTGCATCTTCCTGACGCTGGTCCAGTTCATCCTGCTGATCTACCGGCTTGGGTAAGACGCCGTTCCCGCGGTGTAGCGGGCGACGCGCAGCGTCCCGCGGTTCGGCGGGCTCATTGTGTGATTCATACGCGACGGTTCGCACGGGACGCTCCGCGTCGCCCGCTACGCCGTTCTGAAAAACCGCTTCCGATAAGGTGGGCTTTGAGCGCGATTCTTGCCATGCGCCGGCGTGGGCCGATGCACCCACCGGCCGCGACTACAAACCCGCTGACGAGATGGGTGCCCGTCCGTTTTGGTTATGTTGTGCGGAAGGGCCGTTCTTTTCCTGTTGTGCCGGTTAATCGTGCCGTGCCGATGTCCGATGGTTTCTTTGGAGACGCCTGATGAGTAAGGCGGACTGAAGGGATCCGGAGAGAGGCAGCACACATGGGACGACAGAAAGACATTCTCACGACCGGCGAGGTCGCCAAGATCTGCAACGTTGCGCCCCGCACCGTCAGCAAGTGGTTCGACTCCGGCCAGCTCAAGGGCTACCGCATCCCCGGCTCCAAGGACCGGCGGATCCCGATGGCCAACCTCATCCGCTTCATGAAGCAGCACAACATCCCGCTCGACGGGCTGCAGTCGGGCAAGACCCGCGTGCTCATCGTCGACACCGCCTCCGAGGTCGTCGACGTCCTCACCAAGGTCCTCTCCGAGCAGGCCGGCTACGACGTGCAGGTCGCCAACTCCGGCTTCGCCGCCGGCATCGAGTGCGAGAAGTTCCGCCCGCACTGCATGCTCCTCGATATGCACCTGGGCGACGTCAAGGGCGAAGACATCCTCAAGCTCGTCCGCTCCAACAACGACCTGTCCCTGACCAAGGTCATCGCCATGTCCGGCAAGCTGACCGACGGCCAGGCCCAGCACCTCATGCACAACGGCTTCGACGGCTACCTCAAGAAGCCGTTCCACGTCCGCCAGGTCGTCGAGACCGTCGAAGACGCCGTCGCGATCGTGTACTGATTAAGGCAGTGGGGAATCGGGAATACGCAATACGAAATATGCGAAGCCCACGTCTTGAAGGCGTGGGTTTTTTCTTCCGCGACGCTGCTATGCGTATTGGCTCACTGATCGCCATCAATCATTAAAAATGGGGCCTCAACGAGTAAAAAACACCCGCGCTTTGATGCGCGGGCGTTTACGAATCGTCGCTAGTCGATTGATTATTCGTCGATGAGTCCATCAACCTTCAAAAAACTTTTTGTACTCGTACTATTGTTCGTCACATACCGCAATACCATCGATCCGTCTTCAATAAACTCAATGTGATAGGAATGAGATGGGGCGTAGGATCGAGATGCTTGATTGAAAAACGGGTACAGGTAGAGGTAGCCATTGGATATTTCATAGTGATAAACCTTGGGATTACCACCGGGCGGGCTATAAAGCCTCATCGCATCGCCCCCAATAAACTCAAACTCTATTTGATTTGGCCTGTTTCCAGCTTCATACCAAGCTCCTGTTTCAACGGCCATTTGGCATCCGGACATCAGAACTAAAAACGCAATCGCGGTGCTCTGGAAGAGTACGATACGAATCTGCTTAGCTTGATGCATGTTGATGCTCCGGATGCTTAATAGATGAAGTCCCCAATTCTTGATCGTTTAGAACGTGTGTGAGAAGGTGGGACAGGCATCCTGCCTGTCATTGAGCACCATGTATAAAACCACGATTCAAGGCTCCGCCTTGACGACAGGCTGGAAGCCTATCCCACCAAAGACACTTCTCACACACGTTCTTAGAGAAGCCATTATTCCTTGCGGGATGACAGCTTTGCATCCCTTAATAATTCTACCGCCTCGCTCCGGCCCATGTCGTAGCCCTTGTCCTCGGCCTGCTTGTTCTGCTCGGCCTGCCGCTTCGCCTCGCCCGGCCGAGGCACCAGCCACATCCCGAGCCCCGCGAGCAGGGTCGTCAGGATCGCCCCGCCCGGGACGCCGGCCAAACCCGGCAACGCGGTCTCGATGCCGGTGTTGATTGCGCTGCCGACGAGCGACTCGATGAACGCGCCGTCAGCCAGCTCGGCGTCCAGCGCATCGTTGCTCGCGGCGTGGTCCGCGAGCTGCGCCTTGACCGACGCCTCGATCCGGCGGTCGCCCTCGCCCCGAAGGATCCGCGCATCCCGTAGGCTCATCTTCGCAGGAACGTCCGTCTCCAGCGTCTCGCGGAAGTGGGCCCGCGTGTTAGGCGGGACATCGACCGTGATCACCTCGTCGAGCGAGCACCCGCCGGCGAGCGACATCGCGACCAGCAAACCGGCGATCAACAACCACAGCAGCAACGTCTTCATCAGCGATCTCCAAGAGGTGAAAAGGCTCTACCAGCGGGCCGATGACGGGCTAGTGCGCACAGGCGGCGCGCTTTTTTGTGCCGCCGCGATAACCCGGTGTTGATCCACGCGCTAGGCCTGGCGGGGCCGCCGGTGCGATGCCGACAGGTACAGGCAGGCGCGCCGGGCGTGCGCATGGGGCGTAACAAAGAAGCCGCCGACGGCATCGGCGGTCTTAGAACGTGTACAAGACGTACGTACCACAGCCGGGGGCCTGCGGGCCCCAGACACGGAAGCGGTTGCTTGTCTGAACAGCCCCCGTGTTCTCGCGCCCGGCGTCCGTAGGCCGCCGGCTATTTCAGACTTCTCGTACACGTTCTTACCCACGTATTCGCCGGCGTTCCTGAGCACGCCGCCGCCTGATCAGAGCACGAAGCGCAAGCGAGTGGCCCCGGGGTTCCTGAAACGGGAGACCACTCGCTGACGCTCCGTGCCCCGATCAAACCAGGCCCCCTCTCTCCCTCCCAGGGAGAGCGCAGGGGTGAGGGTGGGGCGTCAAACAAACCAAGACCTGTGCTGTGCTTCACGCTGGGTGCCACACCGCGCCTCGAAGAGCGCTGTGTGCGAAGCACCGTTGATCTGTGACAAACAACCCGCACACAGCGGCCTGCGGCACGCAGTGTGGTACCTAGCTGATATTTATAAAGCTCGAGCGCCATCGAGCAGCTGAATCTCCCACTCAGATTCGCCATTGATTTTTCGTCTAGCACGTATATGACCAGGTTTATTTCTTAACGCAGATTGTTTCTTCCCGGCAATCGCCTTCATTTCACGATCAATCGCAGGCATCTTTCTTCTCGCAGAGACTCTAGGTGGCCAAACTGTTGTAAACAATTTATCAGTTTTCGCTTTAATTCTTTGGACATCATCTTTTGTCGGCAAGTCTTTAGACCCACGTACCCAAGGAGTTAGCATCGACAACGGAGATGGATAAAGCATTTCATTCCAAATGCGATCATCGTGCCCATTATGCGAACCATGGTGAGGTATTTTGTAACAGTCCGATTGCCAATTCTGTGGTCGCTCTAGTTTTAGAACAGCATTCCAACCCTGATCTGGCTGGGTATCTTTTTGCAAATCACCACCAAGTAAGACGGCAAAGTTAGGAAAAACAAGTTGAATAACGACTGACAAATGATTCGGATTTGTTGAAGGCAGCCGTTTGATTCCATTTTTCTGTTTAGCAATCATTGAGGCAATTTCACGGTGCCCATTAGTAATTGTCGCTGCAGCTGGGCTTAGTGCATGCCCTTCAATAGTTGAATCGGATAATGATTTCCTGAAAAAACAACTGTTTTCAGATAACCATTGATCCGGCCCACGGTCCTTAATTTCAAGAATTTCGGACAGTTCATTGATGCCAGAACTTTCTTCAACCAAACTGAAGTTGTCCATCGTCGCAATTAATGTACAGAACTCCTGGCACTTTAATGCCGTAGAACAAGCAAATTTAGCAGAAGTTGCTTTATTTACTACTTGAGCTAAACCCTTAATATGATCATCATGCCAATGTGTAGCTATCACCCATTTTACGGCTTGCTCTACGTCTACGCCTATATTCTGCAGATAATTGAGAGCCACAGGTGTTTTACGATCTTCCCCGTAACATGAATCAATAACAAGCCATTCACCCGCATACAGATGTACTACAGCACATTCGCCGTATCCCGGACCAAATAGTGAAACTTCGACTTCATCTTCTTTGGGCTGAGCCAATCTATTCCTCATCTAAACCAAATTTTTCCGCCAGCTTTCTTGCTTTCATATTGATCTTTAACTGGGCGGTGTGATCGATTTTAGGAAGCCTTTTTGGTCGAATTTCTGTAAATCGCATACGTTGACCACCGCGCCTTCGCTCATATCCAATTGTCCAGTACAAGACTGAACCTACGGTTGTATTGCGACGATCTTCTTCCTGAGGTAATTCATCTACTGAAATGGTTACAACTTCTACGGGAGCATATTTGTCTTTGAGGTCAAAAAGCCTCATCGACATTTGATCCCCATCTTTGGAATCAACGACTGCTTCCCATTGCTGTAGAATAACCCTTTTAAACGAATCAAGGTCCGCACGCATGGTCTTGACTTTACTTTGTTCTGAATCCCAAAGATTTGGAAGCCTAAGGGTGCCTTTAATCGCACCATTATCGCCATTGAGTTTTATGGCTGTGTCGGATGAATAGCCATATCCACTGGTTAATACTTGATGTGGTTTGCCACCTGTTGTAGTAGAAAGCTTTAACTCAGCACCATCACTCTGAAAAGTAATTGGAGGAGGATCTGGTGCACTTGAGTCAATAGCCTTTTCCAATGGTGTGGATGTACCCAAACCTTTACTCCTTAAAGTAGTTTTCTAGTAGATTTTGGACAACATACTTAGAGTGCTTCAAGAATTCTGGATACTCAGAAGATCCAGCAGTTTCAATCTCTTTTCTCTTTTCGCTCTCAGTCTTTTCGTTGTCTAACACAAAGTGTTCATTAATGTGTATGTGAACACCTGTTTCAATTTCAGGAGATGGCTCGACTTTTATTTGAGTTCTTTTCGATGTAGCTCCTTGCCTCTTACCTTCTATGACCAAGGACCGCATGCCAGGTTTTTCCAAATAATCACTCCATATTGCTTTAGGCGTACAGTCATGCCCAAAGCGATGCCATACTTCAATATCATTGAACTTTACATGTACAGAGTAGTTAAAACCAAACGCACGCAAAGGTATGTGCTCTAAAACTGTGATGATGCCAAAAACCATGTCACGAAGTTCAAACTCTTTGGCAATATCTGAAGTTTCAATCTGAAGCCTAGTCTTGTCGCAAGCAATAGCGGCCCAACTCAATTGAAAATTCGAGAACTCAGGATGGATAACGTCTACTTTGGCCTCGTCTGCCTCTGACTTACTTGTCAGGCCTGTAGAAAAAAGCCAATGCGGAGCAAGTATTGGTGGATTGAAGTCGCCTAGCAGTACCATTGCCAAGTCTTCTTTTTCGGCAAAGATTTTTTCATCTGACATTTCTTAGGCCTTATGCATCTTTTTCTTACCCGGTTTTAGCTAATGGATGCCATACCTTGCGAAACATCGTGTCAAAACTGATAAATAGTACCGCATGTTAGACAGAGTTCAATAAAACCTAGATTCTTTCCTTAAATGTACCTGATTCACATGACACCTGCTGAGCCTGCGAGGATTGCTCTGACGGTGGCAGATGCTACTTCTTCATCCCGCGGATGATGGCGGTGAGGGTGGTGCCGGGGTCGGTGCCGCAGGCCTTGCACCAGCGGCTGAACTCGATGGGGTCGATCCGGCGGTCGCCCTTCTCGATCTTGTGGATAAAGGTGTGCGGCTTCTCGAAGACCCTGCCGAGCTGGGCTTGGGTCAGGCCGGCTTCGTTGCGGATCGCTCTGAGCCGCTCGCGCAGGCGGATGTAGTACGGGTCGTGCTGCGCGTGGGGGCGTCTTGATTTTCCCATTTCAGGACATTAGACTTCAGCCTTATATGTCCCGATATGGGACATTTAATGGCCCAGAGTAAGTTTCATCCACGGTTCAACGGGGGTTCATGATGCGGCGGGTGGCAGGGGCAGAACGCGGTGATGCCCCGGACCGAACTGCTCTTGATGTGTCAACGATCTGAGGTTCCGGGGCTTCGCTTTGCTCAGCCGCCGGCCACCCAAGGGTTACTCTATTTTTGCAATGACTTGGCTGGCTTTAATGCCCAGGGCTTTGCAGACACTTAGGAGCGTGTCGAGGGTGGGGGAGGCGTGGTTGTTTTCGAGCTTGCTGATGTACTCGCGTGTGACGCCGGCCTGGGCGGCGAGGTCTTGTTGGCTCAGGCCCTTGGCCTGGCGGGCTTTGCTGAGTTCTTCGCCGAGCATCCGTGGGCTCTTTCGCTCAAATTACTTGCGGCGTGACGAACGTTTACGCTTGCGCTTGCGGCCTTGGTCTAAGCGTTGGATCAGGCGTGGTGCGGACAGTTTCAGTGTGTCGCAGAGGCAGAAGAGCACATCAAGTGTAGGCGAGGATTTATCGTTCTCGAGCATGCTGACGTAGTTGCGAGAGATGCCGGCGTCGAACCCGACCTGTTCCTGGCTCAGGCCGAGGGCCTGACGAGCTTCACGCAGTTCTTTGCCCAACATAGTTGTCAGGATCGCCGCTGCATGCTATCTTGTCTTCCAACTATACTGGTCAAGGCTCATTCTTTATCAAAACTGCTTCCCGGGCTTAAAACGGCATGAACGAGCGGGTGCATGACGACGATGGCTTGTCCGATACGGCGGTGTTGTTTCGTTTGTTGGTTGGGTTGATGGGGGAGGAGGTGCCGGATTATGCGGAGCTGGTCCGGCCGCCGGGGGAGCTTCGGCGGGCGTTGCGGGCGGCGTCGACGCCGGTGCTGCGCGGGTTGCTGATGGACGCGGTGGCGGAGCTGGAACGCCGGCGGCGCGGGGCGGGGTGAAGCCGCGGGTGGGGTCGGCGGTATTGGGGGTTGCTGTTTTGGGCGGGGCTGTAGACGGTTCGTTTTAAAAAGCCGCCGATGGCATCGGCGGTATCGGGATTCCTGTTTTTACCGATGGTTTTAGATGATTCCTTTTTTAAAACCGCGGATGCCGGCCAATGGATGGGGCAAGACCGCGGATGCCATCCGCGGCTTTGGGAGGGGTCGGCGGGTGGCCGGGGTGGGGGGTTAGAACGTGTGCGAAAAGTGGGTTGGGCGTCTCGAAGGTGGGGCGGGCGTCGCTGGACAACGTAGCCGGCAGCACGGCATCGGCTTTTCACGACTGCGTCGTGACGACAGGCGGGACGCCTATCCCACCTGAGGCCTTTCTCGTACGCGTTCTTGGCGGCCCCCGCGACGGGCTGTCTTTAGCACATCAATCACGGCTTGTTCCGGGGGTTCGCTCCGCTCATCCCCGGGCACCCGCGCGTGTTTGTTGCGGGGGGTGGCCGCACAAGCCGTGGTCGGCTTGACGCCCTACACCCACCCTCCGCCTTCTCTCAGAACGTGTGTGAGAAGGTGGGGCGGGCGTCTCACCCGCCGTTCGAGCGAAGCTCGGGTCTATCTGACTCACGACTGCGTCGTGACGACAGGCGGGACGCCTATCTCACCTAAGGCGCTTCTCGTACGCGTTCTGGCGACCCCCGGAACGGGCTGTCCTTAGCGCATCCATCGTGGCTTGTTCCGGGGGTTCGCTCCGCTCATCCCCGGGCACCCGCGGGTGGTCATTGCGAGGGCGGGCGTATGGCCTGGGTTGTGCGCGCAGGCGGCGCATCGGATCGGGGTTGTTTCGTGGGTTGGGTTTGGTGTTGGGGGTGCCGAACGTGTTGCCGGGCCTGGTATTGGCGGGGGTGTTTGGTTCGGGCGGTTTGTTTGTGCGCACGGGGGGGTGTTGTGGGGTCGATGTAGAGGGAGGTTTTTGTTGATTGATCCCGCTGCGCATCCGGGGGCGCGGCGGGGGTTTGGCCGTCCCATTGAGTTGGGGCGGCCTTTTTTGTTGGGTGATTGGGCCTGGGTGGGGCTGGATAAAAAGGCGGGAGGCCAGTGATTCCGATTAGGGTGTAGGTGATGGGGGTGATGGTCTCTGGATTGCGGGGCGGTGTGTTGCGGACGTTCTGGGTCGCATCGCGGTGCTGGTTTTGTGGGCCGGGGTCGGGGTTGTGGCGGGCGGCTACACTGGGCCGAGCGCGTCGCCAGTGGGGCGGCGTGCGGTTTATTTCATGCGCCTGAGGCGCGACCAGTTGGAGGCCAATCATGGCAGACGGTGATACGACGGTTGTTGGGGCGGATTCGCACTTCGAGGGCAAGCTGACCTTCGAGCGGATCGCGAAGATCAATGGCAAGTTTGACGGGACGATCAACGGGAAGGGGGAGCTGCAGGTCTCTCAGAACGCGTTGTGCAAGGCGGACGTCCAGGCCGGGGCGGTCGCGGTGGACGGCCGGGTGGAGGGCAACGTCCGCGCGGGCGACACGGTCAAGCTCAACGGCAGCGGGGTCGTGAAGGGCGATATCACCGCGGCGAAGATGGTCATGCAGGAGGGCGCGAGCTTCTACGGCATGTGTGCGGTCGGCCCGGACGCGGCGAGCAACGCGCCCAAGCCGCCCGCGGCGCCCCAGCCGCAGGAAGGCAAGGACGACGGCAAGAAGTAGGCCCGGCACGGTGAGCTGAATCGCGGTGCTGCGCGCGGGGTCTCGTGCGCGGGGGCGTGTGTGTCTGTGTGTTCGACGTTTTGCCGGCGGTGGGCGGGCATCGTGCCTGTCATCGATCGGGCTTCCCTTCAAGGCTGTGCCTTGACCACGGGCTGGAAGCCGATCCCACCAAAGACACCTTGCCGGCACATCCGGACACGTTGTGGTCGGGTTGATTCTGTTTCCTTCTGATTTGCTGCGCGCATGGCCAAGAACAAAGGCCCACGCCTGGTCCAGTGCTACCACTGCCAACACCGGTTTGAGGTGGGTGGTCGCGCGCAGAATACGTCCTGCCCTTCCTGCAGCAAGCAGCTGAGGCTGGAGGACTTTGTCTTCGACAAGAAGACGAGCGGGATCGGGCGGATCAAGCTGCAGACCTGCGGGAGCGTGACGGTGAAGAAGGGCGGGCGGCTGACTGCCGAGTTAGTCGAAGCGCACGGCGGGATCGTCTGCCACGGCACGATCGAGGCGAAGAAGGTGATCAGCGGCAAGACGCTGGTGCTGGGCAAGACGGGTTTGTTTTACGGGCACCTGCAGGCGCCGGGCGTCGAGATGTCGGCGGGCGCGAAGGTGAAGCCGAGCCTGTTCGAGGTCCCGAGCGACCCGCTTGGGCTGGCGGGGATCGAAGAGGAGAAGACCGGGGGGTGAGCGCAAAAAACAACGCGGCCCGAAGACCGCGTTGCGTGATGCGTTGAGCCATGGATCGGTTGGTTAAGCGGTCAGGTCGTCGAGCAGGGCGTTGATGGCCGTGTCGAAACGCTCGTCCGTGTCGTAGTTGCCCGCGTCGATCTGCGACTTCACGGAGTTGACCAGGTCCTCGCGCACCTCGGGCAGCTGCTTGAGCTTGCTGAGCAGGAGCGCCTGGTCGGAGAGCTCGACCCGGTCGTTCGGGCGCGTCGAGGCGGACGCGTCGTCGGTTGATCGGGCGGGCTTGTTGACCGCGTCGAGGGTGGGCTGCTGTGTCCGGGCAATGGGGTTGATGTCACTCATCGTCGTACTCCCGCGTGGCTCACTGGCCACGGTAACTGTCTCTTTCTGTTCTGCAAAGCGTTAAACAGTCTTGTCGCGAGCGGGGCTGGTGCCCGCGGTATCTACTACCTGCTACATTTATCGCCAAAGGGGCGCAGCACGCTTGAAGATAGGCTCGCGTGAGCGTTCATTGACTTAAGCTGTTGCTATATATGCGATTACGAATGAACCGTGTTTGTATGCGTCCGGTAATGTTCGTGCGATCTGTACTGGTATCAGATCCATAAATAGAGGCTTACCCATAGGTTATCCACTTACGAGCGCTGTTCACATTTATTGTCTCAACCGTTTGCTTCGCGGAAAGAAACCGAAAAAAGTTTTCTATTTTGTTCGGTAACTGTTTAGTTCCACGGTTTTTTCCACCGCCAGGGCCTGGCGGTGCTCGGCCACATCATGGATTCTGAGCCCGGCGACCCCGGACCGGGCGCCGATCAAGCCCGCCGCCAGGGTGCCCGGCAGGCGGTCTTGCGAGGAAAGGCTGGCAAAGCCCTTGCAGCAGGCGGCGATGAATCGTTTCCGGCTGACACCAAGCAGGACCGGGTAGCCCGTGGCTACGAATGCCGGCAAGGCCCCAAGCAGGGTCAGGTTGTGTTCGAGTGTCTTGCCGAAGCCGATACCCGGGTCCAGCCAGACCTTGTCACGCGGGACGCCGGCCTGCACCGCCGTCTCGGCCCGCTCGGTCAGGAAGCCCAGTACCTCTTGCACGACATCGCCGTAGCGCGGGTCGTCCTGCATCGTGCCGGGCTGGCCGAGCATGTGCATGAGCACAATCGGCACCGCGCGGTCCGCGGCGAGCCGAAACATCGCGCTGTCTCCGCGCCCGGCCGAGACGTCGTTGAGCATCCCCGCCCCGGCGTCGAGCGCCGCGCTGCCGACAGCCGCAAGCGTGGTATCGATGCTGATCACGACCTGCTCGAATCCTTGGCCGTTCAGCTCGGCCCGAAGCCGTCGGATCGGCTCGATCACGCGCTGGATCTGCGCTTCAGCGGGGACACGCTCGCTGCCCGGGCGGGTCGACTCGCCCCCAACGTCGATGATCGCCGCGCCCTCACGGGCCATCTGAAGGCCGTGCGCGACGGCCTGGTCGACCTCGTTGAACCGCCCGCCGTCGGAGAAGCTATCAGGCGTGATGTTGAGGACACCCATGAGTATGGGCATGTCTTGGTGACCGGTTTGTGCCATCGCTTACACCTCAACTTTCAGCCAGCCGTCGCGGAGGTAGCGGATGATGAACACGACGCCGCGGAGCAAGAGCTCGCCGCAGAGCGCGTACCAGATGCCGACCAGGCCGAGCCCGAAGCCCTGGAACACGACCTGATCGAAGAGGGCGTATTCATCGACGCCAAGGATAAACGCGGCGGGTAGACGGACAAACCAGGTGAGTGTGTTGGAGAGGATCGCGGGCATGCGTGTGTCGCCCGCGCCGCGCATCGCGCCCTGCAGGACCAGGGCGCTGCCGAAGAAGAACTGCACGAAGCCGCAGATGCGGACGAGTTGCGGGGTGTTGTCGAGGAAGACCTGCTTGTCGGTGTACAGGTGCACGAGCAGTTCGGGGATCGCGATGAAGACCAGGCCCAGCACGGCCATGATGCCGGCCCCGATGAGCCAGCACTGCCGGGCTGCCTTGCGGGCCATCGCGGGGTCGTTCGCCCCGAGGTATTGGCCGGTCAGCGTGCCGGCGGCGGCGGCGAAGGCGAGCGCGGGCAGGAAGCTGATCGACTCGATACGGATCGCGATGATGTGCGCGCCCTGGACGGAGTCGCCGATCGCGCTGGCCGCGCCGATGATCCCGACGATCATGACGACGATCCAGTTGCCGGCCCAGTGCCCGCCGCGGTCGAGCAGGGCGGGGTAGGCGACCCGCCAGATCCGCTTCATGGTGTGCAGGTGCGGGCGGAGCCGGTGCAGGTGCAGGCGGAGCGAGCTGTTGCGCTTGGTGACCATGCGGATCATCAGCAGCGCACCGACCGTCCAGCCGATACACGTGCCCCAGGCGATGCCCGCGACGCCGAGCCCCAAGCCGACGGAATACAGCGTGCCGTTGATGCGCAGCTCGATCCCCGCGAGCAGCACGGTGGCGACCAGGTTGATCGCGTTCATGATGAGCATGACGAAGAAAGGCGATCGCGTATCACCGGCCGCGGTCAGGCAGTGGACGCAGACAAACAGCACCGCGGCGACCGGGACAAAAGCCGCAACCAGCCGGAGGTAGACCGATGCCATCGAGAGGGCTTCGCCTTCAAGGCCGGCCGCCTTGCCGATGACATCTGCCAGCAGGATGATGACCGCGCCGGTCATCACGCCGACCACCGCGCCCATCACCAGGGCCTGACCGAGCCCGGCGTGTGCCAGCCGCTTGTGCCCGCCGCCGACCGCTCTTGCGATCAGCGCGGCGCCGCCCGCCCCGATGCCCATCACCATCAGGCCCATGAACCAGTTGATGTACCCGCCGACCGCGATCGCGTTCGCCGCGTCCTCGGTCGGCTGATAGCCCGCGACGATCGTGTCTACCGTTGAGACCAGCCAGCTCAGCAGCTGTTGCAGGAACGGCCAGATCGCGAGCACAAAGATCTGCCTGCCCAACGGCATGCCCGCCAGCCGGCCGGACAGTTCTTTAGGGACGCGGCCGCCGGCGCTGGCTGCCATCGCCCCGACGTCTTCATCGTCGTCGGGTTGAAAAGGCTTGTCCGGTTCAGGCATGGCAGAGAAGGATGATATCGCCAACAAACCTGTTACAGCGGAAACACTTCAAACCGCCACCTTCGCCCAGCGGTTGGTGTGGTAGTAGAACCAGAACACGATGCCGCGGATACCGATGTCGGTCATGATCCCGAGCCAGATGCCCCAGAGCCCTAGGCCGAGCGGGAAGGCGTAGACGTACGCGCCGCCGAGACGGAAGACCGTCAGCCCGGCGAGGTTGATGATCGCGGTGTTGCGGGTGTCGCCGGCCCCCTGCATCGCGCCGTTCAAGATCAGGTTGACCGCCAAGAGCGGCGTCACAAACGCGGAGATCTGCAGGAGCGGGGGGGCGAGTTCGAGGTGCACCTTGTTGTCGGGGCTCAGCAGCCCGACCAGTTCGCTAGGGAAGAAGTAGAACAGGAACGAACAGACCGCCATGATCACGAGCGTGCCGGCCAAGGCGAGGTAGGTCGCCCGCTTCGCGCGAGAAGCGTCGCCCAGGCCCAGGTACTGGCCGGTCAGCGTCGAGGCGGCGATCGAGATCGCGTAGCCGGGCAGGAACGAGAAGGAGTGGATGCGCATCGCGATGGTGTGGGCGCCGTAGGCGTACTCGACCGCGAGCATGCTGATGTAGAGCAGCAGCACGAAGTTGATCACCCAGAACGCGAGCTGGTAGTAGAGGTTGGGCAGTGCGACGCGGATGATGCGCCGCATGGTGTGCCAGTGCGGGCGGAGACGGTGCGGGCGGAGTCGCAGTTCGGACCAGCCGGAGAGGAGGATGACGCAGATGGCCAGCCCGCCGACGACCCAGGCGACCGCGGTGCCCCAGGCGATGCCGTTGACGCCCAGGCCGATGCCGAGGGTTTGGTTGTCGCCGTAGCGGAGCCCGCCGAGGCCGACGCTGCAGATCACGTTGACGATGTTGACGAGCAGCATCGCGAGGAAGGGGCTGCGCGTGTCGCCCGCGGCGCGGAGCACGGCCCCGCCCGTGAAGAGCACGCCGCACATCGGGATGCCGATCGCGGTGATGCGGATGTAGTCCGATGCCATCTGCTGAGCGGCCCCTTCAAGGCCGAACCCCGCTGCGATCCAGGGCGCAGCAATGAAGATGGCTGCGGCGGCGAAGATGCCCGTGCCGACGCCGAGCAGCACCGCCTGCCCCGTGCCGGCGTTGGCGAGGCGTCGGTGGCTGGCGCCGATAGCGCGTGAGATGATCGCCGACGCGCCGACGCCGACCGCGGCCTGAAGGATCGTCATAAGCCAGACGAAATAGCTGGCGACGGCGATCGCGTCGATGGCGTCGCCGCTGGTGTTCTCGCCGGGCAGCCTCCCCGCGATCGCGAGGTCGACCGTGCCGACCAGGAAGTTCATGACCTGCTCGAGCAGCGGCCAGAGGGCGAGGATAAACACCTGCTTGGGCAGCGGCAGGCCGGCGAGCTTGCCGGTGAGTTGTTTCTGATTGAT
Source organism: Planctomycetota bacterium (assembly GCA_039188575.1). Taxonomy (GTDB): domain Bacteria; phylum Planctomycetota; class Phycisphaerae; order Phycisphaerales; family Phycisphaeraceae; genus JAHQVV01. Next base: position 15,368 of record JBCCYY010000043.1, read on the forward strand.
CGTGCTGGGCTTGGGCGTCGCGGGCGGCGCGGGATCGCCCGAGCCGAGGATCGCGCCGCGCAGGCCGGGGATGCCCAGGCGTCGCTTGCGCTTGGGCGGGTTCGTCTCGGATTGGGGCGCGTCCGGCTGCTGCATAAACAAGGCCGCGATGATAGCCCGACACCGCGTTAACCACGTTCTCAAATCTCTACAATGCCCGGGCGATGACACAAACGCTCCAACTCGCATTGCTGCAGCACGCCTGCCCGGTGGGTGCTTCGAAGGAGGACAACCTGGCGACGTGTGAGCGGATGATCCGTGAGGCCGCGAGCGATGGGGCGCAGCTCATCGTGACGCAGGAGTTGTTTGCCGGGCACTACTTCCCGCAGGTCGAAGATGAGTCGCGCTTCGATTGGGCCGAGCCGATCCCCGGGCCGACGAGCAAGCGCCTTGCCGCGCTTGCCGACGAGTTGGAGGTCACGATCAGCGGCTCGTTCTTTGAGAAACGCACGGCAGGTGTCTACCACAACACGACCGCAACCTTCGGCCCCGACGGCGAGCGCATCGGCCTGTACCGCAAGATGCACATCCCCGACGACCCGCGGTTTTACGAGAAGTACTACTTCACGCCCGGCGACCTGGGCTGGCAGACGTTTGACGTGCTCTATGAACAAGGCATCGCAGCAGAAACAGCCGCGACGCTACGCGTCGCCGGGACGCGCGTCGGCACGCTGGTGTGCTGGGACCAGTGGTTCCCCGAGGCGGCCCGGCTGACCGCGCTGAAGGGTGCGGGCCTGCTGCTCTACCCCACCGCGATCGGTTACTACAACGACGCCGAGCAGGGCGAGCCCGCGGATGTGCGGGAGCAACAGCTCGCGGCCTGGCAGACGATGATGCGGAGCCACGCGATCGCCAACGGCGTTTTTGTCGCCGCCGCCAACCGTATCGGTGTTGAAAACGACCTGACGTTTTGGGGCTCGTCCTTTGTCTGCGGTCCGGACGGCGGCGTCCTCGCACAGGCCTCGCGTGATACCGAAGAGGTCCTGCAGGTGCGTGTGGACCTTAGCCTGATCGAGACGCAGCGCCGCGGCTGGCCGTTCCTACGGGATCGGCGGATCGATGCCTATGATCCGCTGCTGGACCGGCTCAGCGACGAGGACGCGCCGACATGAGCATCCTGTTCTTCCTTTTCCCATTCGTGATCGCGTACGCGGTGTTCCGCGGGGTGAAGCACCTGCGCGCGGGGCGGGAGATGTGGGCGTACCAGTTCTTCATCGTGGCGGGTTTTGTCACGCTGTTCTTCCTCTACGAGGTCTGGCTGAGGTTCGGATCGGGGCAGGGCTGATGCTCCAGACGCACCCGACCATCGACGAAATCGAATCGATCGATCAGCCCAAACAAAGCGCAAAGCAGCTCGGCTACCGCATGCCCGCCGAGTTCGAGCCGGTCGATTGTGTCTGGGTCGTCCCGCCGCACAACGAAGAGACCTGGCCCGGGTGTTTCGAGGCGGCGCAGGCCCAGCACGCCGACTGGGTCGATCAGATGCGGCCCTATGTCGAGGTACGCACGCCCGGCTCGATCGGGATCGATACCAACGACTCGTGGGTCCGCGACTTCGGGCCGATCTTCGTGGTGAACGGGCAGACGAAGCATCTCGCCTGCCACGACTTCCACTTCAATTCATGGGGCGCGAAGTACGAAGCAGTACGCCCGCTGGACGATGTCGTCCCGCAGCACCTGGCACACAAGCTCGGCGTGCCGCTCTGGGTACACGACTTCGTGCTGGAAGGCGGCAGCATCGATGTCAACGGCATGGGAACCGTGATGACCACGCAGCAGTGCCTGTTCAACGCGAACCGGAACCCGTGGGCGGCCCCGGAAGTGATCGAGCAGACCCTGCACGAGGCGCTCGGCACGAGCCACATCATCTGGCTGCCCGGCGGGATCGCGGGGGACGACACCGATGGGCACATCGATGATGTTGCGCGGTTTGTCTCGCCGGACTGCGTCGCGGTGGTGGTCGCGCCGGAGGGCCATGCCGATCACGCGGCGACCCAGCGGAACCTGGCGGCTTTGCAGCAGGCGCGGGATCAGGACGGCCACGCGCTGCAGATCTTTGGCCTGCCGACGCCCGAGCCGATTGTCTACGATTTCCCACGGCTCCCGAGCGTGGAGACGCCCGGGCCGGCCCCGGTTCCCGCGAGCTACGCGAACTTTTTGATTGCCAACGACGCGGTGTTTGTGCCGGCGTTTGGCCAGGCCGGGGACGACGTGGCGTGCGGGGTCTTGGAGAAGGTGCTGCCCGGGCGGTCGATCGTCCCGGTGCGGGCGGAGCACCTCGTGGTCGGGCTGGGGGCGCTGCACTGCCTGAGCATGCAGCAGCCAGCGGTCTAGGCGCTCTATAATCACAACATGGCTATTTTCATCCGCCGGGCGTTGTTGCTGGTCATTGCCGCCACCCTTGCTCTGACATGGGGCGATGTCGGCACCGATGTGTACGGCCAAGCCGATCCCGACCCGGTCACCGTCACGCCCGAAGAACTCGCTCCGCCCGAACCTGTCGGCCCGCAGGACAAGGTGCCCGCGAGTTCGGGCGCCGCTGCTGGCGGCCTGTCCGTGCCGACCGGCGGGAAGATCGCGGTCATCGAGATCGACGGCGAGATCTTCTACGACAACCAGCTTGACAGCCTCAAACGACGGACCGACCGCGCGATCCAGGACGGGGCCGACCTGGTTGTGTTCGACCTCGATACCCCGGGCGGTGCGCTGATCATCGCGCTGGACATGAGCTCCTATATCCGAACGCTCCCCGTGCCAACCGTCGCGTGGGTGGACAACCAGGCACTGTCTGCGGGCATCCTCATCGGCTCGGCCTGCGATGAGTTGGTCATGTCGGCCGGCTCGCTGACCGGCGACTGCGCCCCGATCGTCCCGGGTCAGAACCTCGCGCCAACCGAGCGGGCCAAGGCGCTCTCGCCCCTGCTCGCCGAGTTCCGCGCCAACGCCGCAGACAACTACAACGGCTCAACCACCAGCGACTACGCGATCTTCCACGCCATGTGCGTGCTCGGTGTCGAGGTCTACCAGGTCCGGCACAAGATCACAGGCGAGGTGCGCCTGGTCAGCCAGGCCGACTACGCCGTGATGGTCGATGGCAAGTCACCGGTCGACGCCGCGGGCATCGGGCAGAACAACAACAGCAGCGCGCTGACCTCGCCCGACGAGTTCGAATCGGTCGGCGCCCCGACCGTCACCGTGACCGACGCGAGCGAGTCGGGCCAGTGGGAACTGGTCAAGCAGGTCCACAACGGCAGCACGCTGCTGACGATGAACGAGATCGAGGCGCTGGATGCCGGGCTCTCGCGCGCGACCGTATCGAGCGAGGCCGACCTGCAGAAGCTCTATGGGGCCGGGAGCGTGGAGCGGTATAACGAGACGTGGTCCGAATCGCTGGTCGGTTTCCTCGTGCACCCGATGGTCCGCGCGGGGCTGCTGCTGCTCGGGATCGTGGGGATCATGCTCGAGTACTTCAGCCCGGGGCTGATCGTCCCTGGGGCGGTCGGGCTGGCGGCGATCGCGGTCCTGATCGGCGCACCGTTCCTGGTCGGGCTGGCGCAGACCTGGCACCTGCTGCTGATCGTGATCGGCATCGCGCTGGTGATCTACGAGATGTTCACGATGACGACGTTCGGCGTGCTCGCGGTCCTGGGGCTGCTGATGCTCATCGCCGGGCTCGTGCTCTCGGGTGTCCAGACCGCGAGCAACGGCCTGCCCGCGGAGGGCAGCGCCCGGCAGGTGATGATCACCTCGCTCTCGTTCGTCGGCGCGATCATCCTGACGATCCCCGTGCTCTTTGTCATGACCAAGTACTTCGGCTCGCTGCCGCTGCTCAACAAGCTCGTGCTCACCGATAGCCAGACCACTATGGTCGCGGCGGCAGGCGGCGTCGCCGTCCCGCACCAGCGCGTCTCGGGCGACGAGGTCGTCGGCGGGGGCAGCATCAAGCCCGGCATGACCGGGGTCGTCACGCGCACCGGCCTGCGGCCCGCGGGCAACATCGAGATCGACGACCAGCTCATCGACGTCACATCCACCGGCGGCTTCGTCGAGGCGGGCACGACCGTCCGCGTCGTCGAGGTCCACGGCAGCATGATCATGGTCGAGCCGGTGGAAAACGACGAATGATCCTCTTCTTTCTCAGTACGGCTTAGCGGGTGACGCGCAGCGTCCGGTATGAAGCATCTATCACGGTTCGCGCGGGACGCTTCGCGTCGCCCGCTACACCGTTCTTGAATAAGCCGGTCAATCCGCTCGCTTTACCCGGTAGTCCAACAGCACATCGTCTTCGATACGCTGGACATCGCGGAGCTCAAGCATGATCGATTCGTCGATCGTGTCTCGCAACCGCCCTGATGCCACCGGCGTGCCGCGCTCGTCGCCAAGGATCTTGGGGGCGACAAAAGCCAGCACCTGATCGACCATGCCCTGGTCCAGCATCGAACCAACCAGTGCCGCGCCGCCTTCAACCAGCACGTTCGTCGCGTTGTGGGCCTCGGCCAGGTGACGCAAGAGCGGCTCGATCTCGAGGTACTGGTTCTCCAGGCGGGGCAGTGGCATCAACGAGACCCCCTTCTCCGCGTAGTCCTTGACCCGTGGGCTCGGGCCGTTGTACACGTCGTTACAGATGCCGATCGTTACCGGCGGGTCGCCGGGCTCGGCGCCGAGCGCGAGCCTGGAGAGCGGGGGCGTCCTGAGCTCCGGGTCGACCACCACGCGCCTTGCCGTACGCCTGATCTCGACGCCGCGCGCAGTGAGCTGCGGGTCGTCGGCCAGCACCGTGCCGACCCCGACCATCACCGCATCGACCCTTGCGCGGATGTCGTGGACGAGCCTTCGCGAGGCGGCGGAGCTGATCCACTGGCTGTGCCCGGTGTGCGTGGCGATTTTGCCATCAAGCGTCGACGCCCACTTCACGATCACCCACGGCAGGCCTGTGGTGATCCGCTTGGTGAACGGCTCGTTCAGGGCTTCGGCCTGCTGCTGGCAAACACCAACCACGACCTCGATCCCCGCTTCACGCAGACGCCCGACCCCCCGGCCGGCGACACGCGGGTTGGGGTCGAGCATCGGCACGACCACACGGGCGACCTGCGCCTCGACCAGCTTGTCGGCACAAGGCGGCGTCTTACCGAAGTGGCTGCAGGGCTCGAGCGTGACGTAAGCCGTCGCGCCATGGGCCGATTCACCGCGGCGCTCCGCGTCTTTGAGTGCGTTCACCTCCGCGTGCGGCCCGCCGTACTGTTCGTGATACCCCCGGCCGAGCTCGCGGCCGTCCTTAACGAGCACGCAGCCGACCATCGGGTTCGGCTCGACCAGCCCGTGTGCCTGCTCGGCCAGCGCGAGTGCCTGGTACATCCATGCCTCATCCTCCGCACTGCCCTTGGCCAAGCTGTAACGGCCACCGCCACGGCTCTTGGTCGTCCGTGCTGCTGTCACCCCGGACGATAAACCGTCGGCCCGTGCTTGGCTCATATCACCTTTCATCATACGATGAGAAAACGATTTGTCGATTTTTTCTAGGCGCAGACCTGCTATCTTGCCCTTTCTAACACAAGGATCAGCCTTATGAAATGGTTACTCCGTATCGGCGTGGTCGTCGTCCTGCTGGTGGTCATCGCCGCCGTCGCGGCCTTCATCCTGATCGACAACATCGCGACCGCCGCGGTCCGCGAAGGCGCCGCCTTCGCCACACAGACAGAGGTTGAAGTCGACGGGGTCGATGTCTCGATCTTCGGCGCGTCTGCGACCATCTCCAACCTCGATATCAAGAACCCCGATGGGGTCTTCCGCGAAACGCACGACAGCTTCCTCAAGCTCGGCACGGGCGGCGCCGAAGTCTCCGCCGGCTCGATCATGTCCGACAAGGTCGTCATCCCCAACGTCGAACTCACCGATATCGAGCTCTCGCTCATTGGCAAGGATGGCAAGAAGAACTACGAGGCCATCCTCGAATCGCTCAAGCGGTTCCAAGGCGACGGCCCGCCCCCGGAAGAAACCGAAGGCGGCAAGAAGTTTGGGATCACGCTGACCACTGTTAGCCGCATTACCGTGCACTACGACTTCGACGAAGACCCCGCGCTTGGTGCGCTCCCGGTCGAAGGGACGCTGGAAATCGCGTTCGACGAGCCGCTCGTTTTCGAAAACCTCGGTGAAGGCGGCGTGCCGATGTCGCAGATCACCGCGGACCTCATCACCGACATCCTGTTCCAGGTCACCGCCAACATGGGTGAACAGCTCGGCGACCACGTGCTCGGGCTCGGCAGCTCGCTGCTCGATACCGTCGGCGAGGTGAAGTTCGGCGAGACCATCAAGGAACTCGACCTCGGCAACCAGTTCGAAGCCATCGGCGACTTCGGCAAGTTCCTCGGCGACGGCGCGGGCGGCATCCTCGAAGGCGGAGGCGGCTTGATCGACGGGGCCGGCGACGCGATCGGCAACATCATCGGCGGGGACAAGGACAAAGAAACAGAAGGCTCCGAAGGCGAAGAAGAGGGCGGGCTGCTCGAAGACCTCAACCCGTTCTAAGCTGAACTCAAACGGATCAAACAGCCCCCATCAGCCGGTGGGGGTTTTCTTATGGCTGCTCATCTTCATCTTCCATCGGCGTCTGATAGAAATGCAGCCGCATCCCGCCGTAGTCGGCGGTGGCCGGGCCGTCATAGCCGGGGATGTCTTCACACGTCACTACAACCGGTGTGCGGACCATCACAACCCCGCCCGGCTCCATGATGGGCTTGATCTGTTCGACCATCGTGAGCACCCGGGCCCGCGGGTCGTCCTCCTCCATCATCGCGTAGGGCGGGTCGATGAACGCGACCTGGACCGAGCCGGGCCGTAGCGACGCGGACCAGTACCCCGCCAGCGCCGAGGCCTGGACGACCTGGGCCCGTCCCTGCAGACCAAGCATGTCGAGGTTCTCATTAAGCATGCCGACGGCGGTACGGTCCTGATCGACAAAGGTGCATCTCGCCGCGCCACGCGACAGCGCCTCAAGCCCGAGTGAGCCGGTGCCGCAGAACACGTCAACGACCGACCACCCCTCGTTCTCGCCATCCGGCCGCAGCAGGCCGAGCGAGGTCAGGCGGTTGAACAGCGCCTCCTTCACCCGGTCGATGATCGGCCGAGTGGTCTGCATGTCTTCGGGGCCATGGATGGCCCGGCCGCGATGATCGCCTGCAATGATTCGCATGCGTAGATGTTATTGCCTTTGGGGTGCCGGGGCGAAGCCCTGACCGGCCGCCGCGGAGGCGCTAGCAAAGCCAAACAGGGCGAGAACCCTTCCTGTAAACTTTTCGGATGCCTAGCAAAACCAAAGACAAGCCTAAAAAGAAGAAGAAGGCCGGTGAACCGACGCTTGCCGATCGTGCCGACCGTTACGCGCTTTATGGGCTCTCCGTCCAAGAGCCTTCGAACGAGGCGGAGTTCTTCACTAAAACCTACAAGACGCTGCATGGCCGTGAGCCGCGGGTCCTGCGTGAAGACTTCTGCGGTACGCATGCGGTCTGCTGCGAGTGGGTCAAGCTTCACGAAGACAACGTTGCTTACGGGGTCGACCTTGACCCCGAACCCCTGGCGTGGGGGAAAGCCAACCTCCAGCCCGCGCTCTCCGATGAACAGCGCAGCAGGATCAAGCTGTATGAGGACGACGTACGCAGCGCCGCCGAGGTCAAGGCGGATGTGCTCGCCGCGCAGAACTTCTCGTTCTTCCTGTTCAAGACGCGCGACGCGGTGCGCGGGTACTTCGCGCAGGCCCTCGCGAACCTCGCCGACGGCGGCATCATGGTCATGGACATGATGGGCGGCAGCGAGTGCTACGAGGAAGACCACGAAGACGTCCGAACGATCGAATCGAATATCAAGGGCTTCAAGAAGTTCAAGTACATCTGGGAGCAGAAACGGTTCAACCCGATCACCGCGGACGCGCTGTTCCATATCCACTTCCGCTTCAAGGACGGCAGCGAGTTGGACAAGGCCTTCACCTACGACTGGCGTTTCTGGACGATCCCGGAGGTCAACGAGCTGCTACTCGAGGCCGGCTTCAGGGACGCCACCGTCTACTGGGAAGAAACCGACGACGACGGCGAAGAGACCGGCGAATTCACCCCGGCGGCCCAGGCCCCCGCCGACCCGAGCTGGATCGCCTACATCGTGGCCCGGAAGTGATTGATCCCTAAAACCTCAACCCAAGCCCACGGCTTGCCTGCTCAGAGGCACGCCGTGGGGTATAACGGATCAACCATGAAACTCCAGCCCCCCAAAGGCACCCGCGATTTCTACCCCGACGAGATGGCCAAGCGTCGCTACCTGCACGACGCCTGGCGGCGGGTGTCTGAGCGCCACGGCTTCGACGAGATCGACGGGCCCATCTTCGAATCGCTGGACCTTTACCGGGTGAAGTCCGGCGACGGCATCGTGTCCGAGCTGTTCCACTTCAAGGACCGGGGCGACCGCGAGTTGGCGATCCGGCCGGAGTTCACGCCGACGCTCGCGCGGATGGTCGCGGCCCAAGCCAACGGCTTGCCCAAGCCGATCAAGTGGTTCTGCACGCCCAACCTCTGCCGGGCCGAGCGGCCGCAACGGGGCCGGCTTCGTGAGTTCGACCAGTGGAATATCGACATGCTCGGTGAAGCTGGCCCGATCGCGGACGCGGAGGTCATCGCGGTGGCGTGCGACCTGCTGCGCGAGCTGGGCGTCGGGCCGGAGCGGGTCAAGGTCAAGCTCAGCCATCGCGAGGTGGTGCGCCAGGTCTTGACATCGCTGGGTGTGCCCGACGACAAGATGAATGACGCGTTCACACTGCTTGATGCAAAAGACAAGCTGCCTTCAGACGTCTTCGGGGAGAAAGCCAAGGCCCTCGGCCTCGGTGACGAGCAGGTGCGGCGCTTCGATGCGATGTGCAGCCAGACCTACGCCGTGGGCGAGATCGGCAAGCTGCGCGATGCGGCGGGCATCGACGACGCGCTCGAAGACCTCGTTGCAATCGATCAAACCCTCGCGGGTTTCGGGCTCAGCGGCTGGTGCGTCTACGACCTCGGCATTGTGCGCGGCCTGGCCTACTACACCGGCACGGTCTTCGAGTTGCACGTCACCACCGGCAAAGAACGCGCGCTCGGAGGCGGCGGCCGCTACGACAGACTCATCGAACTCTTCGGCGGCCCGGCTATGCCCGCGGTCGGCTTCGGCATGGGCGATGTCGTGCTGACCAACCTGCTCGAAGACGAGGGCCTGCTGCCCGATTCGCTCACGCAGGCCAAGCCCGACGCGTACGTGATCGCGGTCACGGAGGCCGGGGACGCCGCACTCCCGGGGGTTGTGTCTTCCCTGCGGTTCGCGGGCCTGCACACGCGATTGAACTACAAGGCCACACGCAAGGTCGGCAAGCTGCTCAAGGACGCGGAGAGCTGCGGCGCGAGATGCGCAATCATCCTCGATGACGAGGTCACCAACGGCAACGCGTCGCTCAAAAACCTCACCACTGGTGAGCAGCAGGTTGTCACGATCGACCAGCTTCCGAGATATTTGAAAGCATAAACCGCGCGGCGTTGCTGCGCAAAGCCGTGGGCTTGGGTACTGCATCCCGTTTAAGCCCACGGCTTCGGCGGTAGCCGATGCCGCGCGGGTCCAACTTTCAGTAAACTCAACCCATGCCAAATCCGGGTAAGCGCTGGTTCCACACCACCATCGGCACACACAACAGTTGGCTCCCCGGTGACCCGCGCGGCTTCCGATCACGTGGCCACAAGATCCATTCATCTGGCGATCACAAGAACCCACCGCCAGAAGGTGAACACGCCGGTCTACTTGGGTACAGCCAATCGATCTCTGGGGAACCCGTTGTATTCACAAACCAAGTACGAAAGGTTGTTTGTGAACGTTTAGTCCAAACAATGCTCAACCGTAACGGCCGCATCATCATTGCCGCTGTTGGCGGGATGCATGTACACCTGCTTGCTGAGTTGCCAAGCGATCGTAAGCAGGCTCGTCACGAGATCGGTATTGCGAAGAAATCGGCTTCACAAGCCATCAGCCAGCAGTTCACGGGCGTGATCTGGGCAAAGGGATGCGGGCTCAAGCTAATCCGGGATGAGGAGCAACAGCGCAATACGTACCACTACATCAAGCGTCATGCTGATGAAGGGGCGTTTGTCTGGACGTTTCGGGATGACGATTCGGAGGGATGACCCACGCGGCGTCGGCTATCGCCGAAGCCGCGGGCTTAACCAAACTGTTACGCTCCCCAAAGCCCGCGGCTTTGCGCAGCAACGCCGCGTGGTTCCCCATGCTGACACAACCTGTCACCCGCGCCTGTTACACTCGGCCCATGGCCAATCGGCGGTTCCACTACGACCGGGCGTTCGAGCACTACCTGCGGGCCAACGCGATCCCCTACATCGCGGTCGACGAGGCCAAGCGGGCGCTGACCGCTGACCGGCGGGGCCAGGTGCTTCCGACCAGGCTCAAGAGCTTCGACTTCGTGGTCTACAGCGAGAACGGGCCGAACCTGCTGGTCGATGTGAAGGGCCGCAAGCACGCGGGCAAGACGGGCAGGGCGTTTCAGAACTGGGTTACGCGTGACGACGTCGAGTCGCTGAGCAAGTGGGCCCAGATCTTCGGCGACGGTTTCGAGCCGGCGTTCGCGTTCCTGTTCTGGTGCGACGCCCAGCCGCCGGACGCGTTGTTTCACGAGGTGTTCGGATACGGCGACCGCTGGTACGCCGTGCTCGCGGTCCGGCTGGCCGACTACGCCGAGCACATACGCGACCGCTCGGCGAAGTGGGACACCGTCAGCATCCCGGCCAAGGCGTTTACCGAACTCAGCGGGCCATTGATGGAGCTGCTACGGGCCGAGCGCGTTTGATCGATCCCTCAAGCCTGCAGCCCTTCGATTGAGAACCCGCTCGAGGGACCGGCCTTGCTCCCGCGGCCTCCGTCCCCGCCCGCCCCATCTGGCTGTTAATTAAAAAGGGTTAAATCTTCGTGTAAGGATCGCGGCAGCGGCGCATTAGAGTTATCGAGCGAGGCTCGCTTGACCCCGCCGGATAAGCCGCATGTCTGAAAAGAGCATCCAACCCGGACCGGCCGAGGAACGCTCCTTTACGGAGTATTGGCTCGAGGCCCAGCACGCGCTGGGCGGGTTTGTCCGGCTGCACATCCGGGACCACAACCTCGCCGACGACATCATCCAGGAGGTCGCCAGGCAGGCCACCGCGAACTTTGAACGGTACGACCCGTCCCGTCCGTTTGTCGCCTGGCTGATCGGGATCGCCCGCCAGCGCATGGCCGAGGCCTTCCGCAAGCAGGGCCAGCAGCCCCTTGTTTTCTCAACCGACGTCATCGAGTCGCTGACGGTGGCGTATGCCGGCCTGCAGGACGAGGTTAGCGACCGGATGGACGGCTTGCGTCAGTGCATGGAGAAGCTCAACGACCGCCACCGCCGGGTGCTGGACCTCAAATATGCCCGCCGGCTGACCTCCGGCGAGATCGCCAAGCAGGTCGGCGGCAGCGCGGGCTCGGTCGACGTGATGATCCACCGGCTGCGCACGGCCTTGCGCAAATGCATCAACCAGCACCTGGAGTCGAGGCGTTGAACCAGCAGGACCCGGACAACCTGATCCAGCGTTTCCTCGCCGACGAGGTATCGCCTGAATTGGTTGAGCAGCTCGAAGCCTGGCTGCGTGAAGACGCTGCGCACGCACGCGTGCTGGCCGAGTACGGGCTGCTCGAGCAGATGATGGTTGGCCAGCAGGTCGAGGACGACGCGTCGTCCGTGCTGGCGTTGCTGCTGGAGATGGAACAGCGGGCCGAGCCGATCGACCTGAACAACACCAACCAGGAAGGCCAAGCGGCCGACTGGCACGAAGAGAAGCCGGCCCTCTCTGCCCAGGACCTCGCGACCGCCGGCAGCTACGTGCTGCGCCACAGCCTGACCCCTAAGGCCATCGCGGCCCTGGCCACCGCCGCGATGGTGCTGCTGGGTGTGGTGCTCGCTGCGGTCTTGCTCGGGGGGCCCGGTGACGATCAGCCGGTTGTGGAAGGGCCCGCTTGGCCTGGCGAAACGCCCGACACACCACGATCGGTTGATGAGGCCTCTCACCACAAGCCGATCGTCGCGGCGTTGACTGCGGAGCATGATGCGCAGTGGCGCGCCTCTTCGGGGGCGGTCTTGCCCGGCGTCGGGGATGGGCTCCGTGCCGGCCAGCGGCTGAGTCTGATCGAGGGCTTCGCCGAGATTACGACAAACCTTGGGGCGGTCGCGATCCTCGAAGCCCCGTGCACCTTTGAACTTCTCGATCACCCCAACGCCATCCGAGTCGACACCGGCCGCCTGGTCGGTATTGTCGAGGCCGAGTCGGCGAGGGGGTTCCTGGTCCGGACGCCGCATATGGATGTAACCGATCTCGGGACCCGCTTCGGGATCGATGCTACTTTGTCGTCGGAAACACAGGTCCATGTGTTTGAGGGCGAGGTGGAGGCGGTCAAACCAGACGCTGCCGCCGACACGCAGCCAACCCGACTGGCCGCCGGCGAGTCCGCTCGCGCGGTGGCCGACAGCGGCGTGATTGCCAGCATCGACCACGACAGCGAACGCTTCGCCGCGGTTGTGAGAACCAAGATCCAGCTCCCCGGCACCGGCCAGGGGCTGGGTGAAGGCCAGCCGGATCAGAACTGGCATGTTGTCGCGATTGATGGCGCGGTGTTGGATCGGCACTACCCGGTCAGCGTCAGCGGCGATGCACACTACAGCCTGCATATCCCCGAAGACCCGACGACGTCACAGTTCATCACTTGGCTACCGAATACAGAACCACCCGTCGGGGGCTCGATCACTTACTCCTTCCGCACAACGATTTCTGTTCCTAACTCCGCCGACCCCGCGACGGCTCACCTTGTGATCCGTTTCATGGCGGATAACGAACTCGTCGCGGTCAGGGTCAATGGTCATCGGCTTGAGGCCCACGGCGGAGCATTCTTAGAAGCGTTTGATCGCTGGGATGAATTGGTGGTGGGCGAACACCTTGAGCGCGGCGAAAACACGATCGAGTTTGATATCCGAAACCACCGGCCTGATGAGCAGTCGGCCTCGAATGTCGGACTAAGGGTGCAGTGGGAACTGATCTCGCAAACATCCGTTTTCGAGCAACACAACCAAGCGCCGTAGATCGGCGTGTGTGGGCTGACCGGTGTGTGGCCGGTCTGGCAATTCAATCATCAGTGATTTCATAGGAGGAATCATGCCTCAAACCCGATTCTGCCAGGAATCGTTTTCCTGCATTCCTTTTCATATCGACACCTTGATCACCACTTTTACCAGGAGGTTTTTGATGACCCGAACGACCCCACGAATGATATCCCGCGCATTGATGGCAGCCGCAACTACTGGCATGGCTTTGGCCACGGCCCAAGCTCACGCCGTGCCCATCACGATCCTGAACAACAGCTTCGAAGTTGATGATGTTCCGGACAACGACTTTACCCCAAGCGGTCAACAACCCGACTCATGGACCCTGGTTGGGGGTGGTGGCACATCGTTTATCTCCGACAAGGCGGTCTTTGCCGCCAACGGCATTTCCGGTGCGCAAGACGGCGAGCAATACATCCTGGGTGGGAACTTTGGTTTTGCGCTCTTGCACCAAGACACCTCGCTTGATTGGTCTTCCTTAGCTGTCGGCGACACTTTGGCTCTCTCGGCGTGGACGACCTACCGCAATGATTTGGGCGCTCCCGATTTCTTTTTCTGGCTCAATGATGCTTCAGAGCCTGATGACGGGGATTCCCCACTGAACAGCGGCGCAATCGATGTGACTGATGGCGGGCAGACCGCGGCAGGCGTCTGGACCCAGCGGACTTGGGAAGTCGTGGTGACCCAGGCCGACCTGGACTTCGCGGCTGCCAACAACTGGGGCCCGGTCAATGTGCAAGTCGGCTTTGTCCTGGCAGAAAACCCTGAGCAGGTCGCCTTTGACAATATCAGCCTCGAGTACACGCCCGTGCCCGAGCCCACAAGCCTGGCGCTGATCGCGCTGGGTGGGGCCTGCCTGTTCCGCCGCCGGCGTAGCTAAACCGCTCGACCTCCTTCGCCCGGCCGGCACTCAACGGAGCCGCCCGGGTTTCAAAACTTGTCTTGTATCCATACCCAAAAGGTGTCGTCATGAAGACGTATCGATCCAACGCGTTCACCCTGATTGAACTGCTCGTGGTGATCTCGATTATCGCGCTCTTGATCGCGATCCTGCTGCCTGCCCTGTCCAACGCCCGCCGATCGGCTCAACAAGCCCAGTGCGCTTCGCAGGTGCGCGGGGCGATGCAGATGCTGCACGCCTACGCGGTGGACCACCGCGAGGTCCTGCCCGAGGCCAACCCGAGCCTCCAACCGGGTTCGGGCATCGACCTGACCTTCAACGCAATCACCGGCGACCCGATGGGCCTGGCCATCCCGATCATCGAGGGCTACGACCGCGACCCACGGGCGCTGTACTGCCCGCTTTGGACGCACCCGACCGTGCAGTACGACACGTCCGGCCCGGACCCCGCAGGGCTTGCCCCGGGAGGGCTCTATGGCGGCTGGCCGGCCAACGGCACAGACGGGATGGCTGGCTTGTTCGTTGTGGGGATCAGCTACCACTACCGCGCTTCGTTTGGCGACAACGCCGACGAGCCCGCGGACCTTTCCGACGCCCGCTTCAACAGCGACACCGCGATCATTGCCGACCACTGGACCCGCCGGGAGCCGGGGGGAACGCAAGGCGTGCTGTATGGCCATGGCGACAGCTACAACACCGCCTATATCGACGGGCATGTCGAACTACTCGCGATCTCTGAGGCCGTGATGGAAGACGTGAACGGCCAGCCATTCAACAACGGTGGTTCCCCGGGCGGGCGTAATGCCTGGGCGGAGCAGGAAGTGATCTGGGAGCGTCAGTTCGAATTGGTTTTGACGGACTGATTGGGTTTGGCCCGGCTGTCAAGCCAGACGCATGGCAAGCCGGCGGATCGGAGTGTTTCTAGGGCTATACCTGTTTGTCTCGTGTTTCGTTGGCGGGGTTCTGTGACGACCCGTTGGGTTCACCGAACACCGACATCAAACAAGCTATGGAGTTCTCGTGATGAAAGAGAAGTTGGGCTACCCGTTGGCGCTGATGGTCTGCATGTTCAAGCCGCCGATCTCGACCAAGCCGTTAGAAGCGGATCGATCGCTGAAGCCCAAGCGATCGCAACCGGGCCAGAAGCGGTTGCAAGGCACCGAGGTGAAGAAGATTAAATGAAACGGTTCTTAGCACGTGTATAAGAGGGGTGAAATAGCCGGGGGCCTACGGGCCCCGGGCACGGAAGCGGTTGCTTGTCTGAACAGCCCCCGTGTTCTCGCATCCGGCGTCCGTAGGCCCCCGGCTGTGGTGCGTACGTCTCGTACACGTTCTTAGCCCCAATCACGCGGGGCAGAGGCTTGTTGATTTGGACCGGTATGTGGGCTCGGCCCTTCAGCGTGACGGCGTGTTTACGGTCTTGCTTGGCCTCGTTGGAGGCCGAAGCGGTTCGGAACGGGGGTGTACACCGCCCGGTATCGCTCAATGCGGGCCGGGGTTCGAGCCGATATGATGTTTGATTATGTCAAACGCCCAGCTGATTATTGCCATTATCATTAGCAACCCTGACCAGCGGTAGGGCCGGCGTTTTACTTTCAAAAACCCCGCAACCCTGCCGAGAGGCGGGGTTTTTTGTTTGATTGATTTGATTGCTTGAGAAGATGGACCCGCGCGGCGTTGCTCCCCAAAGCCGCGGGCTTAAGGAAGTGACGGACCATGAGTGAAACAGACGTCAAAGACCCCAAGCGTTACAAGAAGACGCTGAACCTGCCCAAGACCGCATTCCCGATGAAGGCCAACCTCGTGCAGAACGAGCCCGCGTCGATCAAACGCTGGGACAAGCTCGATGTGTATGGTCAGCTTCGTGCAAAGCGTAAGGCAGACAACGCCAAGGCGTTCGTCTTCCACGACGGCCCGCCCTACGCCAACGGCGACATCCACCTCGGCCACCTGCTCAACAAGGTCCTTAAGGACCTCGTCGTCCGCTCACAGAACATGCTCGGCAAAGACTGCCCGTACACGCCGGGCTGGGACTGCCACGGCCTGCCCATCGAGCACAAGGTCATGCAGGACCTGGGCGACAAGGCCCGTGAGATGGAGCCGATCGCGATCCGGCGAAAGTGCAAGACCTACGCCGAGAAGTTCGTGAAGCTGCAGAAGGGTCAGATGCAGCGGCTACTAACGATGGCCGACTACGACGACCCCTACCTGACGATGCTGCCCAAGTACGAGCGCGGCGTGATCGAGGTCTTCGCCGGGCTCGTCGAGAAGGGCCTGGTCTACCGCGACCTCAAGCCGGTGCACTGGTCGATCGAGAACCAGACCGCGCTCGCTGAGGCGGAGCTGGAGTACTACGACCGGGAAGACACGTCGGTGTTTGTCTGCTTTGATCTGACCGATGATTCGCCGGGCAAAGATCAATTTGACGCAGTGATGATCTGGACCACGACGCCTTGGACGCTGCCGGCCAACCTCGCGGTCGCGGCACACGAGCGCTATGACTACGGCGTCTATCAGCTGTATGACCGTAAAGTTATTATCGCACAAGAACTCGCCAGGAAAGTACTAGGCTCAGAAGGCTTTGAAGAAGCAGACTTGCTCTCCACGCTCAAAGGCAAAGAACTCGTTGGCGTGACTTACAAGCACCCGTTCTGTGATCGTGTTGGGAAAGTCGTCCACGCCGAGTACGTGACCCTCGAAGACGGAACGGGCCTGGTCCACACCGCGCCGGGCCACGGCGTCGAGGACTATCAGACCGGCCTGCGCGAGGGGCTGGATGTCTACTGCCCGGTCCGAGCCGACGGCACGTTCGACGATACCGTGCCCGACTGGCTCAAGGGTAAGCACGTGTTCAAGGCCAACGAGGAGGTCGTCGAGCACCTGCGCGAGAGTGGTCACCTGTTCCATGCCAACAGGTTCATGCACAGCTACCCGCACGACTGGCGGGGCAAGACGCCGGTGATCTTCCGCGCGACGGAGCAGTGGTTTGTGGGAGTAGATAAAGAGTTTGAGCCCAAGCCCGCGGCTTCGCGAAGCGACGCTGCGGGGTCGGACCCGCGCGGCGTTGCTGCGCAAGGCCGCGGGCTTACAACACTGCGCGGTGCCGCGATGAAAGAAGCCGAGAGCAACATCCACTTCCTGCCGGACTGGGGGAAGAACCGCCTGCGTGGCATGCTCGAGTCGCGCCCGGACTGGTGCATCTCGCGTCAGCGCAGCTGGGGACTGCCGATCCCCGCGTTTTATCCGCCTGCTGGTATCGAGGGCGAGCCGCTGCTGACGACCGCGTCGGTCAAAGCTGTCGCAGAGGCGTTCGGCAAACATGGCAGCGACGCTTGGTTTGTCGCGCCGCCCGATTCGCTCTTGGAAACCTACGACGCAGCGGGTGATGCCAACGCGCCTCAGTGGGTGAAGTCTGCTGATTTGTCGCAGCTTGTGCGCGGCAAAGACACCTTCGACGTCTGGTTCGAGTCCGGCTCGTCGTGGAACGCCGTGATGCGCGAGGGCTGGGGCGACAAGCAGTCCGGCGATACCCCGCCGACCGACCTCTACCTCGAAGGCTCGGACCAGCACCGCGGCTGGTTCCAACACTCGCTGCTGCCCTCTGTCGCGATCCACGGCGTGTCGCCCTTCAAGACCGTGCTCACTCACGGCTTCATGGTCGACAAGCACGGCAAGAAGATGTCCAAGTCCGACGGCAACGCGCTGAAGGTCGAGGAGCTCATGAAAAACTTCGGCGCGGATGTCGCCCGCTGGTGGGTCTGCTCGCTGAATACCGACAACGATATCAAGGTTGACCTGGAGTTCTTCAAGCTGGCCGGCGAAGAGTACCGCAAGGTGCGCAACACGCTGCGGTTCCTGCTCAGTAATCTCGAGGGCTTCGACCCCAGCAAGCATGCGTATGAATTCACGGACGCCGATGCTGCAAGCATCGATGCCTGGGCGATGGGTGAGTTCTTCGAACTCACGAGCCAAGTTGAAGACGCCTACGCTGGCTTCCACTACCGTACGCTTAGCCGCCTACTGTTTAACTTCTGTAACGATACGCTCAGCTCGGTCTACCTCTTCGCCATGAAAGACCGGCTGTACTGCGATGCCCCTGGAAGCGAATATAGGCGGCGAACGCAGTCAGCGATCTACCGCATCGCATCGGGGCTGATCCGGCTGCTAGCACCGATCTGCCCGCATACCGCCGATGAAGCGTGGCGCGCATTGCACGGCGTCGATAATAAGAGCGAACTCTGCGTGCACACCGAGTCTTTCCGTTCGCGTGAAGTGGAGTCGGTCGTATCGGTCAGCGCCGACTGGCCGGCGGTGATGATCCTGCGTGACGAAGTCATGAAGACACTCGAAACCCAGCGCAACGGACTCGGCGTCGATAACCCGCTCGACCTCGGCGTCACCGCGCCGGCACCTGAAGGCGTTGATGTGTTGGGCTTTGATCCCGTGGACCTCGCCGACCTCTGCGGTGTCAGCCGGTTCGCGTTTGGCGGCGATTCAATCGTCGTCACCGACCTCCGCGACCAGCCCGCCTGCGAGCGGTCGTGGAAGCGCGACGGCACGGTCAAGGAGCGGTCCGATGGCGGGCTGCTCTCGGACCGCGATGCGGCGGCCCTGGGGCTCGAATAAGCCGGTTTTTATGGGCGCGCGTCGGCAAAGTCAGCCGCCTATCGGACCGATATCCCTTCTGGAGGGCCGGCAACCCCGGCGGAGGAGATGGACTATCAGTTCCGAGAAATCCGTAAGCACGAGTCCGCCGACGTGCTCGTCTTTGCCAAGACGCAGGGCTGCGCGCCCGAGCCGGGGCAGCTGCGCCACCACCTCAGCCTGACGGTGAAGTTGGCGGGCGAGCTCGCCGCGGTCGCGCTCTGCCTGGAAAACGAGCCGGGCCGGTACGTGGTCGAGATCGTTCACACCGAGGGGTTCGGCGAGGGGCTGATCACCGAGCTAGCCGACCGCTGCCTGCGCAAGGTCCAGTCCGAGGGGATCGCATCGGCCCGCGTGAAGAGCCCCATCGAAGCCTCGACCAAGAGCCTGTGGAAGCAGACGAACTGGCTGGACCGGATCGAAGAGACCCCGCCCCCGGGCCGTCCGCCGGAGGAGCCGCTGGAGGGCGAGGCCGCATCACAGGTCGCATAACGGCAGGACCGATCCATTGAGCGAAGGCCCAGGCATCCTGATCATCGACCGCGACGCGATCGCGGCGGAAGCGCTGCGGCTTCTGCTGACCAAGCAGGGCTATGCCGTCCACCATGCCCGGTCATGCGCGGATGCCAGCACCTTATTGCAAGGCCTTCGATCCCAGCCAGCAGCTCACGACATCGGCGTGGTCTTGCTCGACCAGGACGCCGCTGGGCACGGGCTCAACGAGATGCGTCGTTTGCTAACGGATCGGCCCAGGCTCGTGCCGATCATGATGAGCGCGTTCCGCAAGGTCGCCTCCGCCGTATCGGCGATGCGCCTCGGGGCGGCGGACTATCTTCTCAAGCCGATTATCGAGGCGGAGCTTTACGACGCGGTGCAGCGCGCACAGCAGCGGCATCTGTTGATGGTGGAGCGCGACCTGTCCCAGCAAGAGGTGGAGCAGCCCGTCGAGCATGCGGAGCAATCGCCCGGCACCGGCTGGCAACCGATGCCGCTGAGCGAGGCGATGAAAGCGCCGGAGCGGTGCATCCTGCTGGCCGCGCTCGAGGCCAACGGCTGGAACCGCGGCGAGACCGCCAAGCAGCTCGACATCAACCGGACCACCCTCTACAAAAAGATCCGCCAGCACCGGCTGGACGAGCCGGCTTAGAAACTCACGCAAAGGCGGAAAGCTAAGGCAACAGAATCAGAAACCACAGATGCACACCGATGAACACAGATTCATTCTCGATTGATCGGTGTGAATCCGTGTGCATCTGTGGTTCCAACTTGCCTTGGCTTTGCGGCTTGGCGTCTTTGGGCGAGCAAATTGTCTTGTTTCAATCGTAAACCCATGCGACAATACGGCCATGCAGGAAGCCGACGACAACATCGTGACGCTCGCGTTCTTTGCGACCGAGGTCGAGGCGACAATGATCGCCGACGAGCTGAAGCGCGAGGGCATCCAGGCCGAGCCCGCCGGGCTGCTCACGGCCGGGTTCCGCGCCGAGGCCCCGGGCCGGGTCAAGGTGCTGGTCCACGAGCGCGACCTCGAACAGGCCAAGGCCCTGCTGGACGAGTACCTCCATTCCCGCAACGAGATCGACTGGTCCCAGGTCGACCTGGGCGATCCTGAGTGATCCACTGTCTTGCCCCCTCTCCCTCTCAGGGAGAGGGTTGGGGTGAGGGTCGAGCGTTATGCAGACAGAGAAGTATTGAACAAGTCTTTATGTGTTTAACGCCCCACCCTCATCCCCCGCCTTCTCCCTGAGAGGGAGAAGGAGCCCAAGCCAACTATCCGCGCTATTATGCTGCCGTGAGTGAGTTGCCCCTCATCCTATCCATCGTCAAAGACCCGGCCCTGCTCGTCACCCTCGCACCGATCGGGCTGATCTTCCTCGGTGTCGTGACGTTCGAGATCGCGATGGCGATCACGATTTCAACTCTGCCACGGAGCCGGGTGAAGCAGAAGTGGACCGTGGAAGAGCAGCGCCGTCTGGTCCGTGTCTTCCTCTCGGTCTTCAGCGTCTGGCCCATCACGGTCGGCGTGATCGCGGCGCACGTCTTCCTGCCTTTATTGATCGCGCTGTTTGCCGACCTGATGATCCTCGGCCTGATCGTGCTGGGCCTGCGCTGGATCAAACGCGGCATGCGTGACCGCAGGCTGGCGCTCTCCGGCCACTGCATGGACTGCTACTACGACCTGCGCGGCAGCCTCGACCGGGATGAGTGCCCGGAGTGCGGCACCCCGATCCACGAACACCCGCTGTACATCGCGGCGAGCCGGCAGCGGGCCGCCACGGTAGAAGCGGAGCAGGCCGCGACGCGATAGCAGGCTACTCCTGTCAAGACCTCGGCTTAAGCAGTTATCTCGATTAAACTGTACTACATGCGGCCCGTTCGACTGACCTGTATCCTCACAGCAACACTTTTAGTCATTGTGTTTTGCTTTTGGAAGTGGGGTATACCACGCTGGTCAAGCGAAACACTTGATCGTCTACAGGTTTCAGTTGGCGTTGAACTCACAATTACCGAGTTCGAACATCCTGACTCTGATCGCATCACCATCTTTACCGTTAAATCGCACGACAAGAACATCGGGTTCACAATCGATTTCAGTGAACCGAACCCGGATGTGCTTAGACCAGATTTTGTTGCGACAGGGCAAGGACAACACGCGGTCGCAATGATCAACGGCAGCTATTTTGATAGCAGCTTTCAACCCGTCGGCCTAGTCGTGATGGATGGCCAAACCGTCTCAAAGATGAGCCCACAACCCGCGTTATCAGGCGTGCTTGCGATCACTGATAATCATGAACTTGTGTTGATTCCTCGGTCAAAATATCGCTCGGAAAGCTATATTCAGAACGCAATCCAAGCGGGGCCATTCATCGTTGATCCGGGTGGCAAAATGGGCATACGCTCAGATGATCTAAAAACAGCAAAACGAACTGCGGTTGGGCAATCCATATCCGGAGAAATAGTCTTCATCAGCACAACGGAATGCACTCTCTATGAACTCTCCGCAATACTGGTCAAGCACGCACACACGCTTGGCGTCGAGGGTTTTGATACCGTTTTGAATCTCGATGGTGGCCCCTCGGCGGGCTTATACCTCAACGGGATCGAAGAGTATCATCTCATTCCTGAGACCGAAGTACCGAATCGGATTCTGATGCTTAACCGCCGGCGATAATCAGCGATTGATTTGAAAATCGCTACTCACCCAGGTACGCCCGGCCGATCTTCCACACGTCGCCCGCGCCCATGGTGACGACCAGGTCGCCTGGCTGGGTGATCAGCTCGAGCTGCTCGACGATCGCCTCGAACGGGTGCAGGTGCATCGCGGTGACGCCTTGCTTGCGCAGCCGCTCGACGAGGTGGCCGGCGGTGACGGCGTGCCGCTCCTGCTCCGAGTCACGCACGAAGTAGATCTCCGGGACGATCACGATGCCGGCCTCGCTGAAACTGGTCGCGAACTGCTCCATCAGGTGACGGGTCCGCGAGTGCTGGTGCGGCTGGAAGACGCAGATCAGCCGCTTGGGGTCGTGGTGCTGGGCCAGCGCGCGGAGGGTCGTGTCGATCTCCGTGGGGTGGTGGCCGTAGTCGTCAATCACGGTGACCGAGCCGCCCGGGATCGAGCGCTGGCCGAGCGTCTGCATGCGCCGGTCCAGGCCCGCGAACGAGGCGACGGCTTTCGCGATGCCGTCCCACGGTGCGCCGAGGCGTCGCGCGGTGATGGCTGCGACGGCGGCGTTGTACGCGAAGTGATCTCCCGGCATGGGGTTGACCCACTCGCAGACCGGCTTGTCCTTGTGGTGCAGGCGGACGTTGCCCAGCCGGACGCCGACACGCCAGTCGGCCTGGGGCATGAAGCCGACGGTCTCGACCTTGGCGTCGATGCCCGAGCATATCTCTAAACGGTGGGGCGACTCGTGGTGGATCAGCATCGAGCCGTGCGCGGGCACGCGCTTCGCGAAGACCTTGAACGCCTCGACGATCTCGTCGATCGACGAGTACAGGTCCAGGTGGTCCGCCTCGACGTTGAGGACCGT
Organism: Planctomycetota bacterium; assembly: GCA_039188575.1. Taxonomy (GTDB): domain Bacteria; phylum Planctomycetota; class Phycisphaerae; order Phycisphaerales; family Phycisphaeraceae; genus JAHQVV01. The sequence continues at coordinate 38,163 of JBCCYY010000043.1, forward strand.
TGCATGGGTCGGGAAGAAGTTGTGGAAGCTGCGGTCGTACTCGCAGGCCTCGGCGATGAGCATCTCGTCCGGGCCCTGCTTCGCGCTGACGCGGACGCCCCCGCCGATCTGCTCGCAGTGCGCCCCGACGATGAAGGACGGGTCAAGCCCGGTCTGGATCAGGATGTGGCTGAGGATCGAGGTGGTGGTCGACTTGCCGTGCGTGCCCGCGATCGCGACGCCGACCCGCCCGACCATGAGCCGGCCGAGCAGCTGCGCGTACTTGACGACCTGGGCCCCGCGACGCGTCGCCTCGACCACCTCGGGGTGCGTCGGCTTGATCGCCGCGCTGATCACGAGCATGTCCAGCTCGTCGGGCAGGGCAGCCCCGGTCTGATCGAGCGAGACCGCGATACCATCGTTGCGGAGGGTGGCGACGGTGTCGGATTCGCTCATATCCGTGCCGGTACAGGCCGCGCCTTGCTTCGCCGCCATGCGTGCGAGCCCGGACATCCCGCAGCCGCCGATGCCGACGAAGTGCAGGCGTTTGCCGTTTAGCGCAAGCGGGGTCGTCGAGTCGGGCCAGATTCCGGGGGCGCTGGTGGGGTCGAGGTCAGGCATGCATGAGGTATCGGCGAGTTGTGATCCAGCGATGGAATCATAGGGTTTGCCCGCACAGCCCTGCCTCCTCTCCCCGCGGGAGAGGGGTTGGACCCAAACAAATCCGCCTCACGCGCAACGCAATGAAGCGAGTACCTCGTTTCGCGCCGACCGCAGCGTCGCCAGGTAGTTCAATCGGTCCTTCGCCCCGGCCTTGCGTGGCAGCATCGCCGGCAGAGGTCGGACGTTGCCCACCGCGATGTGCTCCCAAGGGCAGGTGTAGTAGCCGGGCCGCTTCCCGCCGGCATCGGGCCGCATGACACAGAAGCCAGGCGTCACCGCCGCGACCGTCCCGAACACCTGGTGCGCGCAGTCCACCACCGGCGTGCCGGGCGCGATGATGAGGCCAGTCGGGCTGCTCGGGTCGCTTGATGTGCGAGGCGAGCCTTTGGGGATTTGGGTTGGTTGTTTGTTGCCCATAAATGCCTCCCGAAATAGCAATCGAATCACAGAATATAATACTTATAGTCTCTAGACTCAAAGACTATATCATGTTGCCATGTCGGTGTGAAGCCGATCCAGAGAAAGTTTGGTGCCCGTGTCCGCAAGCTACGCCTCGAACGGGGCTGGTCTCAAGAAGAACTGGCCGCGCGAACCAAACGGCACTGGACCTACATCGGCGGCATCGAACGCGGGGAGCGCAACCCAAGCCTCGTTGTGATCGCGGACATCGCCAAAGCCCTCGGTGTCAAACCCCTGGAATTGTTTGAGTTGTAGTCCCCGGCAGTGTGGCCGTGTATAGGCCGTATGTATAATTCGCACTATTGAGACATAGAAAACGCGCCTCTTTTATAGAATTTTTTGTTTTTCAATTGAGCACGCCAAATCACTTGCTCAATGGAACTGTTAGACGCCTTGACTCCATGAGAGATATAGAAATGAACTGGCCCCAAGGCCCGGCCCTAGGATTAACGCATGTTTATGATGCGTTCGTAAGTTACAACAGCAAGGATGCGCAAGTTGTAGAGGAAGTCGCGCGGCACCTTGCTGATCGGTCCGGGCTCTACCTGTGGAAGGACAACTGGGAGTTCAGCGGGGGCGACGATTGGGTAGACCGGCTTCCCCAAGCAATTGCTTCGTCCAAATGCGTGTTGGCATTCGTCGGTGAGAACGGCCTCGGACCGTGGCATCACGCAGAAATTAAGATTGGATTGTAACGAGCGATTCGAGACGAATCGCTCCAAGTTATTCCAGTTGCACTACCCGGAAGCCCCGCGAGACTTGCTCTCCCGGAATTCCTAGATTCGAAGCATGTAGTGGATATGCGCACCTTGGACGAATGGGCTCTACACTGCTCTGTTGACACCATCCCCAACCGCAGCGTCCCCGGCTAACGCCGGATGGCGTAGGCCAGCACCTTCATCATCGCGTCGGTCATCAGCCCACGCTCACTCGTCGCGTTCAGCGTGCTGCCCATCGTCCGTTTCATCCC
>JBCCYY010000044.1:0-40136 GCA_039188575.1 Planctomycetota bacterium
ACTGGCTTCACGTTGAAGACCACAACGAGGCGGTGCTCACCGTGCTCGAGAAGGGTACGCCCGGCGAGCAGTACTGCATCGGCGGCAACAACGAACGCTCCAACCTCGAGCTGACCCACAGCATTCTTGAGCTGATGGGCAAGGGCGAGGACATGATCGAGCGTGTCACCGACCGCCTCGGCCACGACCGCCGGTACGCGATCGATGCGACCAAGCTGAAGACCGTGCTGGGCTGGCAGCCGACGCGCAGCGCCTGGCCACAGGCGCTGGAGGCTACGGTGAAGTGGTACGTCGACAACCCGCAGTGGTGGCAGCGCGTCAAGTCCGGTGAATATCGTAAGTACTACCAGAAACAGTACGGTTCACGATAAATGCCGTTGTACAGCCCCTGCGCCATCACGCGGGGCGAGAGACGGTGATCGTATATTTATCTTGATGAAACGTTCCGGAAAGCAGCGGCGAGGCGTTCGCTACACCAGGTTATTGGCATGGTTGCTGCTGCCGCTTTTCGTGATTCCGTGTTTGGCAGTTAAGTATTCATGGGATGTACAGCACCGCGCTGATGTCGCAATCTATCAGCAACAGGAATCACAGTTTCAGCGGGACTTCCAAGCTTTCAGGAATGGTCTTTATGGAATGGGCTTGAATGGCCAGCCTTTCGATGTTGTTATAGATCGATTGGAACTGCCCGATGACATCCATTTTGAAGACAAGCCAAATGGGTATCGGTTCTCTGAAGTGATTGCCTACTTGGAAGGGAGTCAGATTATCCTTGGATTCAATCCAGATAATCAACTTGAAAGCCTTATCGTTTTTGGCCCTTACTTCGGCCAGCCGTACCCACAGAAGCCAATGGCGCAGACGCAAGATGATATTGGCCAGTTCGCTGGTCAATTAGCAGGAAGCCCTGTACCGTTTATAGTTTGGCTATTCTTCGGGGCTATCTATATCACTTCGCGTGATCGTTTTGTTCCATTTTGGTTAATGATTGCATGGATCGTATTCTCGACAGTTGTTTGGTTGATGTCGCCTGAGTACACGCTTACCGCAGAGTCTCTGGTTGAGAATAAGCCGTTGATGTGGTCTGTCGCGATGCTTTGCTGTCTTGGGGTACTCGTGCTCCTTCGAGCGTGTGTTCGCCGCAAGCGAGATCCGCTTGCATGCCCAGAATGCGGCTACAACCTCAAGGGCAACACGACCGGTAAATGCCCGGAGTGTGGGGCGGTGATCAGCAAGGAGCAGGCAGTGTTGATTTGGTCATTGTCTTGACACTATCACTCTGAAGGATGCGTTGCTCGAACGATCACGCCCGCTTTGGTAGCCACGCGACGACATCGAGTTTATTGGCGTAGTGCAGCACGGGGTCACGGTTTGGTAAGTCAAAGCCCAGGCCGTGTGTCATCTCACACACCGACAGATCACACTCCGCCTCTTGCAAGGGCCAGGGCTCGTGCGCGATCTCGCCGACGCGGACGCCCCGGCCTTTTCGGCCGAGCGTGAAAAGCCGGTAACGCTCGGTGAGGAAGTGCTCCAAGCTGCCGGGCTGGCTTGCGATGCGCGGCTCGGCGGGGGCCTCGGCCTCTTGATCGCGGTAAACGGATTTCTTCGGCTTTGGCCGGTAGGATGCGGCGAAGTGCGCCGGGTTTGCGCCGTAGTGGGTGCGCTGTGATTGGTAGTGGACCCAGCCGCTGTTGCCCGCTTCGTGCCGGACCTGCATCTTCGCGTCGAAGTAGGGCAGGTTGAAGCCGAGCCGCGCCATGCGGACGGACAGCCTGCTGGCCGCATCAAGCGAGAAGAAGAATACCCCGGGCAGTTGTCTGGTCAGGCCGTTTACCTTGTGGTTGATCGTGACGTAGGTCCGCACGTTGAGTTCGGGGAACGACGATGGGCTGACTTTCATCAGCTTTTGTGGGACAGGCGGGCAGAAGCGCGGCCGTGTTGACTGCATCTTGAAGGGCACGACGCCGACCCAGGCCTTGCCGTCATAGAGGTCGAGGTCGAAGTCGCCTGGTACTGCCTCGCGCATCACGCCGGGCTCTATCGGCCAGTGCATGAACAGCAGGTCGGTCCAGCGCATCGACATCGCCCACGGCCGGCCGGGCAGCGGCAGATCACGGTGATCCGGTGATCGAATCGCTCGGTGAGGCATCGATGGATTGTAGGGCGGCTTTAGGCTCGGCTTACGGCTGAGGGCGCTTGATTTCGCGGGCGTTGACCCGCGTGACGACGTCGCCCGATGCTTCGCGGTCGAGCCTGTCGACGACCGCCTGCTCAGACTGCTGCAGGCCCACAACCGACGGCGGGACCACGGCCATCAGGAAGCTATAGCAACAAATGAGTGCCATCGACACCGCGAAGGGGATGCGTGTTCTGCTTGTGAGTCTTTTCATCTCTCTTGCCAGTCACCGCAGCAGTTCAGCAGGCCTGCATCTCGCGGTCGGTCGTCGGCGTGATTGCTGTCGCCGATGATCAATGACGTTCGAGTCGCAGATGCCAACCGCTTCCCTGCCGTCAGTGCACAGCAGAATAGTCAATAAAAGCGGGGATTACTAGGCAGTTTCGGTAAAGAATTGATGAAAAAATCGCCGCACTAAGGCTGTGGATGCTAATAAAATAGGCAGGCGCGTTAAGGTGGCTTATTTACTGACGCCTTGTTGGGCACCGCGCACCTGCATGGGCAGGCCGAGCAGGTCGATGAATCCGCGGGCGGCCTCGATGTCGTAGCCATCCATCGCGAAGCTTGCGAGGTCGGCGTCGTAGAGCGACTTGGGGCTGGACGCCTCGACCGCCATCGCGGTGCCTTTGTAGAGCTTGAGCTTGACGGTGCCGGTGACGACCTTGTTCGACTCGTCCATGAAAGCCTGTAGCGCTTCGCGGAGCGGGTGGAACCACTGGCCGTAGTAGGTGAGCTCGCCGTACTTGAGCGCGAGTTGTTGTTTGGTGTGGTAGAGGTCGCGTTCGAGGCAGATCTGTTCGAGGGCCTTGTGGGCTTCGTAGAGGATCTCGCCGCCGGGCGTCTCGTAGACGCCGCGCGACTTCATGCCGACCAGCCGGTTCTCGACGAGCACGGTCTGGCCAACGGCGTGCTTGCCGCCGATGGCGTTGAGTTTCTCGATGATGGTGTGGCCGGCGAGTTTCTTGCCATTGACGTGCGTCGGGTTGCCGTTCTTAAAGTCGACGGTGACGTACTCAGCCTTCGCGGGCGCTTTCTCGACCGGCACGGACATGACCAGACAGCGTTTCCAATCGGGCTCTTGATCGGTGTGCTCGATCTCGTCGCCCTCGTGTGAGATGTGCCAGAGGTTGCGGTCGCGGCTGTAGATCTTCTTCTTGGTCTGATCGATCGGGATCTTGTGTTTCTTAGCGTAGTCGATGGCGGTCTCGCGGTCGGTCAGGCCGTCGTCGATGAAGGCCTGGTCTTTCCAGGGCGAAATGATCTTGAGCTTGGGGGCTAGGGCCTTGTAGGTCAGCTCGAAGCGGACCTGGTCGTTGCCCTTGCCGGTCGCGCCGTGGCCCACGGCGTCGGCCTTGGTCTGCTTGGCGACCATGACCTGGTGCTTGGCGATGAGCGGCCGGGCAATCGACGTGCCGAGCATGTAGTCGAGCTCGTACGTCGCGTGGGCGCGGACCATGGGGAAGCAGTACTGCTCGGCGAACTCCTGGCGGAGGTCCTTGACGACGACCTCGTCGGCGCCGGAGGCGTAGGCCTTCTTCTCAATGCCCTTGAGCTCGTCGCCCTGGCCGAGTTCAGCGGCGAAGCAGACGAGCTTGACGCCCGGGTACCGGTGCTTGAGCCAGGGAAGGATGACGGAGGTGTCCAGCCCGCCGGAGTAGGCGAGGACGATCTTCTTGGGGTCTTTTGGGGTGGGCATGGTGACTAGCTTGTTTAGGGTCTGTGGTGGGAAGCGCGTTAGAATAGCTAAGTCGGGCGTTCTTTCCAAGCCTGTTGCTTCAACGCACTTCCTTTCTAACGGAGATCAGTGATGGCCAAGGGAATCAAGGAACTGCTGATCGATCACGACAATCCCGGGGTTTATCAGTTGTGTTACGGCGACCATGATTGTCCAAATATTTTCTCTGTTGATTGGCGTGCAGACGAAACAGAAGTGGTGGATGACTGCGCCACCTGCCTTGGTCTTGATTCGCTTTCCGCCGAATGGAGTGAAGATGGCGAATCAGTAACGGTTTCTTATAACGGGACCAAAACCGAGGTGCCGAACACTGACAACCGATATGCAATTGTTATTGCTCTCAACCAGTTGCTGCAGCCCGAATATGAGATCCGCTACATGGTTGTTTCGCATGGAACCGACACGGCTTGTTTTGCTGTGCTGACTGCATCGGATTGGAATGATTTGGATGCCCAAGCTGAAGAGGCGGTTAAAGAAAATTTTATACAACTAGAAGGCCTGCCAAATATTTTCACTGAGTTGATTGATCGTGACCTCCCGCTAGAGGCTCGTGAACTCTTGAAACGCATCAACAAGCCAAAAAAGAAGTGGTGGTGGCCTTTCTAAGGCTATTATTCACGTTTTTGGGGTCTTGGCCCGCCCGCCGATCTCCGATATACTATTTGACTCAAATGAACAGCCTCCTCGTCATCCCGGCAGCCGACCTACTCGTCACAATTATCGTGGCCGAGGTCGTTGTTAGCTGAGCGGACGACCCGCGGCCCCCAAGCCATCATCCTCATCCAACGCTCGGCGATCCAGGACACCCTGTACTCCAGACAGACTCCGGACCACGCCGATCCCTAATCAGGACCACCAGAACACCACCCGCAGCGATCCACGATCCAAGGACCTGCCAGACTCAAGAGCAATACCATGACCGCGACTTCCACCTACAACCTCAACGCCCACGCCGTCGACAAGCCAAGCCATGGCAAGCCGACCTCCAAGTACGCCGGCATGACCGGTGCGCAGATCTTCCACGAGATGATGCGCGAGCACCAGGTCGACACGATGTTCGGCTACCCCGGCGGGGCGATCCTCCCCGTCTTCGACGCCATCCACGAGTCGGGCATCTTCAAGTTCATCCTCAGCCGGCACGAGCAGGGTGCCAGCCACATGGCCGAGGGCTACGCACGCACGACCGGCAAGCCCGGCATCGTGCTTGTGACCTCCGGCCCGGGCGCGACCAACACCGTCACCGGCATGCAGGACGCGCTGATGGACGGCACGCCGATGATCGTCTTCGCCGGCCAGGTCGCCACCGGCGCGATCGGCTCGGACGCCTTCCAGGAAGCGGACATGACCGGCATCACCCGGCCTTGCACCAAGTGGAACACACTGGTCAAGCGCGTCGAGGACATCCCGCGTGCGATCAACACCGCGTTTATGGTTGCGACAAGTGGTCGGCCCGGCCCGGTGTTTGTAGACCTGCCTAAGGACGTCACCGCAGCGACCCTGAAAGGTGAGTGTTTTGATGAGCCGTTCACCCCCGGCTTTCACATCCGCGAGTTGGGCACCTCGACCGAGATCGAACGCGCTGCTGAGATGATCAACAACGCCAAGAAGCCGGTCTTCTACGTTGGCCAGGGCTGCGTGAACTCCGGCGCGAGCGACCTGCTCCGCGAGTGTGCCGCTAAGGCGAACATCCCTGTGACCACGACGCTGCAGGCGCTGGGCTGCTACGACGAGCGGGATGAGAAGTCGCTACACATGCTCGGCATGCACGGTAGCGCCTATGCCAACTGGGCGATGCGGGATGCGGATGTGATCATCGCCGTGGGCGCCCGCTTCGACGACCGAATTACTGGCAACCCTGCGAAGTTCGCCGCTACCGCGCGTGCCGCAGAGGCAGCTGGCACCGGCGGGTTCATCCACTTCGAGATCGCGCCAGAGAACATCAACAAGACCGTGCCCGTCACGATCCCCGTCGAGGGCGACGCGAAGAAGAACCTCGAGTTGCTGCTACCCCTGCTGGAGCACGCGGACCGTGACGAGTGGTTTACCGACATCGCGAAGTGGAAGGCCGAGGTGCCGTTCCGCTACAAAGACGATGAGCGAGAGTTCCACCTCAAGCCGCAGGCCGTCGTCGAAGAGCTATACAACCAGACGCAGGGCGAGGCGATCGTCACCACCGGCGTCGGCCAGCACCAGATGTGGGCGGCGCAGTTCTACCAGTACACCACGCCCAAGCGATGGTTTACCTCTGGTGGATTGGGCACGATGGGTTATGGCGTACCCGCGTCGATCGGTGGCCAGCTCGGCGAGATGATCGAAGCCGAGAAGGCCGGACGCGACCCGCTTCCCGTCATCAACATCGACGGCGACGGCAGCTTCACCATGACCGCCATCGAGATGACCACCGCGGCGCAGTACGGCATCCCCGCCAAGACCATCCTCCTGAACAACGACTTCCAGGGCATGGTCAAGCAGTGGCAGGACCTGTTCTACGAAGAACGCTACAGCCACACCGAGATGCACAACCCCGACTTCTGCAAGCTCGTCGAGGCGATGCACTGCAGGGCTTTCCGCTGCACCAAGAAGGAAGACCTCAAGGAAGTCATGACGCTATTCCTCGCCCACGAAGGCCCGGCGGTGCTCGAGTGCCTGGTCGAGAAGCACGAGCACGTCTACCCGATGATGCCCGCGGGTAAGACGGTGGACGACATGGTCCTGGGTGATTTTGATTGATCGATGATGTCATTTAAGACTTCGCGCCCCTTCGTGAGATAGGGCTGACTATTAGTATTGGATCGGCTTGAATTGTCTGGAGGTATCGCTACACCTCTCAGGAATCAACTCACGCTGACTCACAACTGATTTAAACAACAAGGCCGCCCGGATGGACGGCCTTGTGAAAGAACGCGGCTGGATGTCATGCTCAACTGCGTGGTGGGGTGGCTTGGGGTTAGCCGCGTCGGCGGCGTGCAAGGAGTGCGCCGCCGATCGCGAGCAGTGCGAGCGAACTCGGCTCGGGTACGACTTGGAAGACGTCGACCTGGCCGGTGGCCTCGTAGGAGACGACCAGGAAGGTTTCGCCGCCTTGTTCGAGGAAGGCCAGGCCTTCGGGCGCGGCCTTTGTGCCCAAGGCGTCTTCAACGTCGGTGAACACAGCGGTGTTGATGTATTGGAGGAAGTCGGGGTTGTTCGGATCGGTCACGTCGTAGAGCATGACGCCACCGATGCGCTCCAGGCCGATCGCGGCGAGGATGGTACCGTCGATCTCGGTGACGACGACGCCCTCGGGCTCGGGGCCCTTGGCGTCGGATCGGCTTTCGAAGTTGTCTTCGTTGCTGTCGTCGCTGTTGAACGCGAGCGGCAGGGCTGCTGCGGTGATGGTCTCGAAGTCGTTGCCGGAGTCGAAGACAAGGGCGCCGGTCTCGCCGTTGAAGATCGAGAACGAGCGGGTGCCGTACATGGTGAGGCGGTCGATATCGCCGTCACCGTCGGTGTCACCATCGATCGTAGTGATCTGAAGCCGACCGAGCGCTTCGTCGCTCTGGAAGTTGCCGTAGATCGCGTTGAGCTCGGCGATGAGGGTCGGGTCGAAGTCGGATAAATCGAGGTCCTTGACGCGGGCCTCCTCACCGGGGACGCCATCGCGGGCGTCGCCCTCGTTGGCAGTGACGAAGTAGGTCACGCCGCACGCTTCGTAGGTCGCGATGGCGTCGGGCATGAACAGGCCGAAGACATCGTCGTCGATGTTGATGCCGCCGTCACGGTCCGAGCCGTCGATCGTCTGGACTTTGCCGTTGATGTTGAAGATGTTGGACCATGTCTCGGTACCCAGGTCGAAGACGCCGATGGCGGAGTTTTCCTGGAGGGAGACATAGGCCTTGTTGCCGCTGACGGAGATGTACTCCGGTTCGAGGTCGATGCCGATGTTGCTGGCGTTCCGGGGATCGATACGGAGGCCGGCGAGGTCGCCTGGTTTGTCGAGCAGGGCGGGCGCAAAGTTGAAGTTCCGCATGTCCGCGATGGTGAGGCCAGGCAGCTCGGCGAGCGTTTTGCCGGTGACATCGAAGATACCCATGCCGCCGTCGGGGTCGGCATCACCGTCGGTGCTGGCCTCGCCTTCGTTGGCGATCAGGATCTTGCCGCCGTCGGGCGTGAAGGTGACCATGTCGGGGTTGAACCCCGCGGTGATCCGGTTGATGACGGCCCCGGTGCCGGTGTTAAAGAGGACCAGCTCGCCGGGCGTCGCAGTGTTGTTGTCCGGGATCGCTAAGGCTGCGCCGAAGCCCCGGCCGAGGGGGTCGACCGCGACGGACGAGACGCTGTCGATGTCGCCGCCGAACAGGCCCGAGAGGTCGATGAACGAATCGAAGCTGATGTCCGAGCCGACGCCGAAATCGAAGACGTCGATCCCCGCGCCGCTAGTGGAGAAGACCTTGTTGGTGAACGGGTCGTAGGCGACGATTTCCGCCCCTCCCGAGGGCGCATCAACCTCTCCAATGAGCGCGAGCTCGAAGTCCGCCGAGGCAGCGTTGCCAGCGAGGAGCAGGCCCGCGGTGAGCAGGGTCCGGGTGGTCCGATTCGTACCGAAGTGATTCATTGTCTCTTCCTTTAGTCAGGCAGTGAGTCTTGTCCGACAGCGACCTTGCCGTCGTTGTGCGGCAGATCATGGCATACAAATGCCTAGAAAGGGTTAGGGGCCTGCGAGCGAACGGTTAGTAACGAAAAGCTAGCCGGATCGCATCAGGGCGGGTGCCTGCGTGCGCTGCTGAGGGGCCTACAATCGTGTGATGACCGAGGACGACACCGCAACCCCCGAGAAGCTGCCCTTCTTCCCAAAACGGAAGAAGTTCCTGATCCCGATCATTATCCTGCTGGCGTTGACGCTGGTCGGGTCGGTCGCGGGGCTGTTCATCGGGTTCGCATCGATCAAGTCCAGCGATGCGTTCAAGATCACGATGGCTAAGCTCGAGTCGAGCGCCGCGGTCAAGCAGTACGTCGGCCTGCCGCTTGACCCCGGCACGGTCGTGGTCGGCAAGCACGAGGACCGCAACGGCACGTACGACCTGACCTTCGAGATCAACGGCCCGATCGGCAGCGCCGCGGTCCGCAGCCGGTGTGAGAGCACCGCCGAAGGCGAGCCATGGCAGGTTACGTTCCTCGATATTGGCGTTGGCGGGCGCGAGAACGGGCAGGTGATCACATTGATTGGTGACCCTAAGAACCCGCCTGGTAGCAGGGAGTAACAACGCGTTAGCACTGTGTAGATGGTGACGCGAAGCGTCCCCAGCGAATCACCTTAATCCCGAACCACGGGGCGCTACGCGTCGCCCGCTACACCGCATGGTTGAAGCCTTAAACTATCGCCATGCTCCTGCTCGCCGGCCCCTGGCTCCACAACCTCGACCCGTTCCTGATCCAGTTCGGCGGCTTCATCGGCGAACTGCTCAACGGCGGAATCCGCTGGTACGGGCTCTCCTACCTCGTTGGATTCGCGATCGGGTACTTCCTGATTAAACGCATCCTTGCCGTCGGCGTCTCTCCGCTCAAGCCAACACAGGCCGCGGACCTCGTTGTCACCATCGCGATCGGCATCGTGCTCGGCGGCAGGCTGGGCTACGTCGTGTTCTACCAGCCGTCGCTGTTCATCGAGTTCACGCCGGACCGCTTCCCGTGGTGGGGCGTCTTCAAGATCAATCAGGGCGGTATGGCCAGCCACGGCGGGATCCTCGGCGGGATCGCGGGCTGCGTGTTCTTCGCATGGCGTCAGAAGATGCTCGACCCGCACAAGACACGGCACCTCTTCGACCTTATGGCCTTCGGTGGGCCGTTGGGCCTGCTGTGCGGGCGTATCGCGAACTTCATCAACGGGGAGTTGTTCGGCAGAGCGTGCCCGCGCGACTTCCCGCTCGCCGTGCAGTTCCCGCAGGAGATCGAGGTGACTTGGACCAGCGAGCAGATCGAGGACCTGCAAACCTTCGCCGCGTCGCAGCGCGAATTCCCTGAGACCTTCTCCGAGCTGATGCGGCTGACATTGGAAAAAGTCCAAGCGGGCGACCCGGCGTGGACGGCATACTTGGCGCAAGAGCTGACGCCGCGATACCCCAGCCAGCTCTTCGCCGGGCTGACCGAGGGCCTGATTGTCTTCGCGGTCCTGCTGTTCCTGTTCCGCAAGCCAGTGAAGGCCGGGCTCATCGGCGGGGCGTTCTGCATCAGCTACGCGCTCATGCGGGTCGTCAACGAGTTCTTCCGTCGACCCGACAGCCAGTTCATCGACCAGGGCCAGCTGCCGCTGGTGACGCAGGGCCAGCTCCTGAGCATCGGCCTGTTCATCATCGGTGTGGTAACAGTCGTCTTCGCGCTCAAGAGCAAAGAAGACAAGCTAGGCGGGTGGATGAAGACAAAGCCGGTTGAAACCTGAAACCGCAGATACACACGGATAAACACAGATCAAGGCAACAAGGCAGATTGAACCGCAGAGGCGCGGAGTGCGCGGAGGAAGGCATTGTTTTTAATATTGTATTGGCAGGTCAGCTAAAGTGACCTCACCGCGGACGCGTTTACCTTCAGTCTCTCCAATGAAGTACCAGCGGTAGAACACGGGGATCTCTCGAGGTACGTTGCTGATATTTCCAAAGAGTTCTGATGTGTAGTTTTTGTCAACGCGGAGGATCGCGTCCTCGCAATCAAACACCTCGGCGAACTCTTCAGCAAAATAGGGCTTTTGCTGGTCGGTGACGTCGATCCACTGGCCATCGTACCACCTAAAGACGCCGTACTCAATGACCTGAACATCCGAGTCCAACGCCGAAACCGTCAGCGTTCGGTCCCAGGTATGGGTGTTTGGGCCGGTCAGCCCTCTTAAAGAAGTTCCGTCGTACTGCTTTGGTTCGACGACTGACTGCTCGGGTTCGATCACGATACCAACCGGCAGGCTCGATATCGCTTGGGGCAATGATGCAAGGTCATCTACTTCGATACTGGCCTCTGAACAACCCAAGAAAAACAGTAAAAGATTCAGAGCAATGAAACGGAGACAGATTGAAAGGCCTATACCGAAATAATTCATCCTATTGCCTTCCTCCGCGCTCTCCGCGACTCTGCGGTAAAAAATGCCTTGATCTGCGTACATCCTTGTACATCTGTGGTTTCAAACACAAATCACGACAGATCAATCCGCGGATCGACCCAGGCGTAAGCCAAATCCACCAGCAGGTTGAACACGATCAGCATGGTGGCGAAGACTAGGACGACGCCGAGGATGACCATCTGGTCTTTGTTCTGGACGGCGTAGACGAATTCTTGCCCGATGCCGGGGATGTTGAAGATCTTTTCGACGACGAATGAGCCGGTCATCACCGACGCCGCGGCGGGGCCGAGGAACGAGAGCACGGGCAAGAAGGCGACCTTCAGCGCGTGCTTGAAGAGCGCATCTTTGTGTGAGAGACCCTTGGCGCGCGCGGTGCGGACGAAGTCGGAGGACATGATGTCGGCCAAACCCAGCCGGATCAAGCGGGCGATGTACGCCGCGGGCGCGAGGCCGAGCGCGATCGCGGGCAGGACGATGCTCTTGGGCCCGGACCACCCGCCGAGCGGGAAGTGGATCAGGGTGAAGCCCGGGAAGTACAGCCGGGTCAGGCTCGCGCCGACGGCGAGGAGGATCGCGCCGGTGACAAAGCTCGGCAGAGAGATACCGATGAGTGTGACGGCGAGCGAGCCCGAGTCCAGAACCGACTTCGGCTTGAGCGCCCCGAGCACCCCGGCCGTTGTACCGATGAGCAGGCCGACCGCGATCGCGCAGAGCCCGAGCGACGCGGAGACGGGGAAGCCGTCCTTGATGATGTCCGCGACCTTTCGGCCCGAACTGGCGGTTGACTCGCCAAAGTCCAGCCGAGTGACGATGCCCTCAACATAGCTGCCGAAGAACACGAGCGGGCCGTCGGCCATGTTGTAGCGGGCCTCCATCGCGCGCTGCGTCGCTTCGTCGACCTTCTTCGCGCCCTCGGCGTTGAACGGGTCACCCGGCATCCACCACGCCATCGCGAACGACACCGTCAGGATGACGAACAGGATAATGGGCAGCTGGATCAGGCGTGAGAGGACAAGTCGGAGCATGATGGTTAGTTCGAGCCCTCCCGCTTGACCTCGACCAACTCAAGACGGAGGTTGTTCCATGCGTTCTGCCCAATGTCGACTTTGTCTTCGTCGTACATCGTCACGGTGGTGTAGAAGAAGATTGGAACAATCGGCGCGTCCTGCAGCAGCATCGCCTCGGCCTTAGCGAGCATCTCGAAGCGCTTTTCTTTATCGAGTTCCAGCGCTGCGTCTTTTAGGAGCTGGTCATATTCCGGGTTGCCGTACGCCGCATCGTTGTTCGAGTCGCCGGCCCGGTACATATCCAGCCAGGTGGTTGGGTCGGCGTAGTCGCCGAACCAGCCTGCCCGGCGGGCGTGGTAGTTGCCGTTGGTGGCGCGTTCGAGCAGGACCTTGAACTCGATCTGCTCGAGGTCGACCTTGATATTCAGGTTGTCTTCCCAGGACTTGATGACGGGCAGGGCGATGTTCGCATGGCCCGGGCCGGCGTCGTTGTTGACCGTGAACTTGATCGGCGGGAAGCCCTCGCCGTTCGGGTAGCCCGCCTCGGCCAGGAGCTTCTTCGCGGCCTCGGGGTCAAACGCCAGGCCCGCCTCGATCGGCCCGGTGTAGCCCGCGATCTCCTTGTCCGGGACCATCAGCATCGCGACCGGCTCGTTCATCTCCGTCACGCTTCGGACGATCTTCTCCCGGTCGATGCACATGCCCATCGCCCGGCGGACCAAGGGATTAGCCATCGGGTTCGGCGTGCCGTTGGGTAGCTCGGGCCGGCAGTTGAATTCGTAATAGTACGTCCCCGCGTTGGCGATGTTGTGGATGTGCTTCCACTGGTCGGGGTTCTGCCGTTTCTGCTCCATGAGTTTCTGTTTGATCCCGCCGACGTCGGGGATCCAATCGAGCAGGCCTTCTTCATAGCGCAGGAACTGAAGGTTTGCGTCGGGGATGGTTTCTTGCACGATGCGGATGTTGCCCATCGCGTCCTTGTTCCAGTAGTGCGGGTTCTGGTCGAAGACCATGCGCACTTTGTGCCGCCATTCGCTGAGAACGTACGCCCCGTTGGTGACGAGCAGGTCCGGGTCGCCGAAGTAGTTGAACTCGATGTACCAGCCTGCCTCGTCGATCTTGGCCATCGGCTCAAGATGATGCTTGGGCATGGGTGCGAAGGTTGGGAACGCGCAGAGCGCATCGAAGTACGCGGTCGGTGCCTTGAGCGTGACGATAAATGTACTCTTGTCCGGCGCTTTAATGCCGACGTTCTTGTCGAACTCATCGAGCGTGATCTGCCAGAGCTCTTCGTAGATCGCCTGCTTGCGTTCGCTGTTACGGAGCGAGTCGTCCTCGTGGATTACCTTGAGCTGGGGGTACCTGCTAAAGAGTTCGTGCTCGGAGAGGTTGGGCTCGGCTTCTTCCTCTTCATTAGAGGTAGACTCGTCTGTGTCTGGATCGTACACGGCGTATTGGCCGGAGAACTCCACCAGGCCGGTACGCCACTCCTTGAACTCGGGTACGCCCTTGATGATGTTGAAGAGCGTCTCGTACTTGCCAGCGGTCTCCTTGAGCATCGCGCGACGCCAGCCGAAGACAAAGTCGTCCGCGGTGACCGGCACGCCGTCCGACCACTTCGCCTCTTCACGGATTTTGAATGTGTAGGTAAGCCCGTCCTCGGAGACCTCGGGCATCTTCTCGGCGGTGCCAGGCTCGATCTCGATCCCGCCTTGCTTGATGACCAGCAGCGGCTCGTATAGGCACTTGACGACGCGGAAGTCGGTCGAGGCGGAGGTCCGGCCCGGGTCCATGTTGCCCGGATCGTTGGGGATCGCAAAACGCAGCGTGCCGCGGTTGTCGGCGTCGTCGGGCAGGGCTTTGGGCCCGGGGTCAAAGCTCGTAAACGCGGCGAGCAGTGTGACGATCGCGATCAACCCGAAGATGGCAACAAAGCGAACCATGGACACAGTTTAGCGAGTTGCGAAGCCGCAGTTGTGATGCAGCAGAACGGTGTAGCGGGCGACGCGCAGCGTCCCGCGGTTTGGCGGATCAACCAAGCTTTTGATTCCAGATCCTTCGCACGGGACGCTGCGCGTCGCCCGCTACACCGCGCTATTGGTCGTCTTCGACGATCTGTACCAGCGTCACGCGGAAGCTGAGCACGGCGTTTTCAGGAATGAGCCCGCCGGCGACGCTGTGCTTGCCATAGGCGAGGTAGGGCGGGATGGTGAGCTGGCGGGACTCGCCGGGACGCATGCCGGTGATACCTAGTTCGAGGCCAGGGATAACTTCGTTGCTGCCGAGGGTGATCCGCATGGGTTCGCCCCGGTGGATCGTGGCGTCGATGACTTCGTCCCGGCCCTCGACGCGGGCGAGGTAGTGCAGGTCGATCGTATCGCCTGGCAGGGTGGCCCGGCTATCGATGTTGCCCGGCGATTCGATGACGTAAGTGACGCCCGGCCGGACGGAAACGAGTTGGACATCCAGGAGGAACGGCTCGTCCGGGATGCGGTCGATGCCGGGCAGTGCACCCTTATCCGAGTGCCCACGCGGGACAAGGAGACGGAGCTGTTCGCCCTCGCGGATGCCGGCGAGGCCTTCGTCGAACGCGCGGATCGCTTGGCCAGAGGCGAGGATGAAGGACTGGCTCGCATCGTTGATGAGCGGGTTGCCCTCGAGGGTCGAGGCGGTGTAGCGGATGGTGACGTAGTTGCCTGCGCGGGCGGAGACGCCGTCGGTCACGTGGGAGATCTTGAACCGCAGGCCGGAGGCGGTGTGGCGGAAGTCTTCGTAAGAGGTCTGCCGAGCGCGCGGGGCGGGCAGCGTGATCGGCAGGACCTTTGGCGTGTTGGCTGGCTCAGCCTTGGCGGCGGGCACCGGTGGGTCCGCCATCGATACGTATACCGGCGTAGGATCGTCTTCCATGCCATCCGGCAGCGGCGGGTCGATCAGTTTGGGGTGTTCATTGATCTCCGTATGAACCACTGGATCGCTTGCGGCGGGCTGGGCAACCCGTACCGGTGCTGCCGTCGCGTTCGACTCCGGCGCTGCCGGCTTAATGAATGAGGTCGACTCTGCTGATGGTTCATCCGCGTCAGTATTGGCGTCATCTTGTGTTGCAGGCTCACTTCCTTCAAGCCCCAACCAACCGGGGTGGTTGAGGTAGACGTAGCCCAACGCAGCCGCCGCGGCGAGGACCACCACGATCAGCAGCACGCCGACCGGGTTGCGGCGTTTGCTGCCTGTCGCGTCGTGGGTCTGCAGATTGGCGGCGGGTTGGTCTGTATCGCTGTCGAGCTTGGCGACGCCCGCCTCGATCTCGCGGTACCGTTCCAGGTCCTTCGGCGAGCCCTTGCGGGTCCGCGCGGCGTATCGGCCGTGCTCCGGGTCCTCGACGACGTAGAACACCCGGCCCTGCTCGTCGCGCAGGGCCCGACCCAGGTCCTGCTCACGGACTTTGACCGGCCGTCCGGAGTACGGGCTGAGGATCGTGACAGGGGGCATGTAGGCTCGCTTAGGGTGCGGTCGCTTGGCAGGGTCGGGGTCGGTGACCCGCGATCAGCCATTGTAGCCCAACCGCGATCGCGCCCGAAACGCTCTGTCGGCTTATCGGTGCCGGTTGAGACACGCTGGCCCGATAAGCGATGCCAACATCGGTGTGGGTCCGAAAAAGTACTGGCCTGAACCGCGTTGCACCCGCCTCGGCTGAAGCGGAGGTCCAATCCAGTTACCGATTCAGCGATACAAAAAAACCGGCCGATGTCTCACGAGCGTTTAAGAAGAGCCCCGTAGGAGCACCCATGACCAAGCAGCAGACCATCGACCTGATCCAGAAGCGCAACCACTCGGCGAGCACCGAGTTCCTCACGCGGTTCGATGAGCAATCGCTGGATGCGTACCTGCGTCGGTTGTCGACGGTCGCCGACCACCGTGGTCGTGGGTCACGCTGGGTGCGCAACACGAAGAGCCCTGCGGTGACGGTCCGCGTCGCGGCATAGCGCTTCAATGAAATCTCGTTTTATTCCGGCACCACCATCGCCGACCAACCTGCGACTTGTCGTCCCTCGGGCAGCGGTGTCGCGACGACCAGGTCGAGCCACTGGTCTTTGGCGATGTACAGGTTGTTCTCCTTCACCAGGTAGTTGCCGACGGCGTTGCCATTTGGGTCGGTCGCGGTGAGGATCATCATCACACTGCGGAGGGGGCGGTCGCCCCCGTGCTTGACGCTGACGCGGAGCGCGGCGGTGTCACCCTGGCCGGCGGGGTCGAGCGCGATGCCTTGTAACGGCTCGGCGGGGTCGGACCAGGTCGAGACCTGTACGCCGGCACGGACGCCGCGGGAACGCTGCCAGTAACGCGTTGGGATCGTTAGTGCGATGGGCTGGCCGGCACCAGGCTGGACCATGGCGAGCGGGATGTACGTCTCGGCGAAGACGTTACCCGTGCTGTCCAGCAGCATGATGTGCAGTTCGCCCTGCTCGACGGCACGCTCGGTGTTGTTCGCCACCGAGCCAGCGAGCAGGGTGGTCCGCTCGTCGAGGGCGGACGCGGTGATCTGGCCGAGCTCGACGTTGTTCGTGCCGGACGCATCGGCCGCGCCGCGCGGCGGGGTCATGACGTACCAGTCCTCGTGGATCAGCCGCGTGACCGGCGTCAGCACAGTGGGCACATCCGCGGGCGGCCGGCTTCCGTCCGGCTGCACCCACGGCGCGACAAACGCGATATCGGGATTCGGCGAGGGCTGGTAGTTCTCTGAAAAAACCAGCACATCGTCGGGCTTTTCCGCGTCAGGCGAGGTCGTGTCGTCGGGCTTCGGGTTGTTGCCCGGCGCTGGTGTTTCGTTGTCGACCAGTTCGGTACCAGGCGTATCCGTCTCGGATGGCATTTCAGCGGTCTGGTTGCCTTTGGGAAGGAACAAAACCACCACTACCGCGATCACCGCGACTGCGCCAACGGCCGAGCCGACAGCCATCATGGTGTTTTTTTGCTTCTTGCGTTTGAGTGCTTGGGCCCGGGCTTTTCCCGTACCGGCTTGGCTGGTGGGGGCCGCCGGTTTCTTTGCAGACTTTCCCCTCTTCCTAACTGGCTTGGCTACGGGCAGTTCGGTATCGGTGCCGGCCTTGCCTTTGCGTTTGGACTTCTCGGATTGCGGGACGCCGGTGACCTGGCTGGAGTCCTGCGTGTCGGACCAGCGCATCAGTTCGGACAGGCCCGACAGCCCGACGACGTTGCCTTCGTCGTCGATCGAGACGGGAGCGGCCTCGTCCGGGTCGATGTCCACGCTGTCGCTGCGGAGGACGGTGTCGGTCTCGTCGAGCGTGCGTGGGCCGGTCTTGATCTCGCGCTCGAAGTGCGCCGACTTGATGCGGTACTTGGTATCGCAGGCGGCGCACCGCACGACCGCACCGCTGCGCACGAAGTGCGACTCGGTGACGCTCTGGCAGGATGGACAAGTTAAGCGATACACAGGAAAATTGATTGTACGCGGCGTCGGCGTGCTCTATCCAACACGTCTAAGCCACCTGGCGGTACTTACAAAGTGTAATTGCAGAGTGTTCTACCCTTCACTACGCTTAGCAACAGACAACCCACAGGTGCCTGTTGAATGGCTAGCTGATCATTCTACAGGTGAAAAGGGAAGTGGGGTGACCGAACGGGTGTTCGCATGCCGGCCTAGGCTGATGCGATCGAAGGCTTGCCTGGTTCGGGACTCCCCCGCGGACGCGCCGCCGTAAGGGGCTGGTGCCGGATCGATGTTGCCACTGACGGGCCTGCAACGGGCCAGTGTCGGGAAGGCTGATCTGGCGGTACCCCGAAGCCGGAAGACCTGCCTGAGGATCAACCCGCCGTATGTCCCGCGAGATGGACTGGCCTACGGCAGCGATCGGCGATGGTGTCGCCGATGGGATTGTTCCTTATTGGTTTGCTATCGGGTCCTCGCGTTAAGGACGCCGGGCATTCTTTCGCATCGGCACCCTGGGTCGATGTGAGCTGCCCTTTGCGTCTTGTGAGATCGCCCACCCCTTTCTGCGCACCGTCGTGCGGGGAGGTTTTGATTCAACCCAGGGCCGTCCCGCGCGAATCGGGCCGGAGCATGGAGACGCTAGATGATCTTGAACCGCTTCTTTCCCCTCACCTTGAGCAAGGCTACGCCGCTCACCTGCTCGCTGCTGGTCGTATCGGTCGGCACCGCATCAACGACACAGGCCCAATCGATCGACGAGTATTTCCTCGACCGCACGTTCGATCTCCCGGACAGCTGGAACGGCACAGGCGACAGTGACGACAACGTCCTGTTCACGGACCTCCCCGACGGCCGAATCCTTGTCGTTAACGGACCAACCATCTCTGTTGAAACGGGCGTCGGCACCGGTGTGTTTAGCGATATCGGTGACTACGTGGTTACGTCGCCTACGTTCGGCCCAACCATTGCAAGCGTGTCCCCCGACGGAACGAGTGTCCTCATCGGATCTAACTTCAGTGGTTCTGTATATGTCGCTAGCACCAGCGCACCAACACCTGGTTCGACGCAGGTCTTCAGTGCGAACGACTCTGACGGCATTTGGCTTGACAACACAAACATCGCGTTGACCAATGGCAGCGGTGTTCAGCTTCTGGACACGAGCGACGGCACGGTGACCACAATCGTTGACAACGTCGGCGGCGGCTCGGCGGGAATCACGCTCGACTCATCGGGCAACCTCTACACCGGCAACGGCTTCGATTTCGCACCAGGCAGACCGAACACCGGTTTGATAAAGGCCTTTACGGCCGCCGATATCCAAACCGCGATCACGAGCGGAACGCCTATCGACTTTCAAAACGCAGGTGTTGAAGTCGCCGACCTTCTGTCTGCAGGCTCACTCGGGTTTGATGCCGCCGGCAACTTTTTTGTGGGTGGCGGCGATTTCTTCGGGGGATCGGGCGATTTTGGTTATGCCGCTCTGATCGACGCCGACGCGTTCGACGATCGACTCGCTAATCCTGGCAGCGTGCCGCTTATCGATTCATCATCTCCGACCGATATCCTGCGCCAATTCGCAAGCCCGCCCGCCACGGTCAGTGCGTCCCAGCCACCTAGCTGGGTTTACAACGAAGCGACCGGCGAACTACTTATCAGTTACTTCAATCAATCTGAGGTGTTCGTCTATGCCGTGCCCGAGCCGACGAGCGCGGGCCTGCTGGCCTTGGGCTTGGCGGTTGGTTTCAGACGCCGCCGCGGAACTCGATAAAAGCAGTGATAGGATAGACGACGTGTGGCGTAGGCTTATCGTCTTTTGGGCGATGCCTGCACCACTTTAATCCGCCAATAAACACGCGCTATGACAAGCAAGCCCGGCCCTTTGATAACAAATATCTTGCCGTATTGCCTATGCGCCTTCGGCGTAAGCTTGGCTCCAGTCCATGCGGCTGCCGATCCATGGGCCGACCTTGTGGTGAGTTATACCCAAGGCTCAAACCCAGTGGCGGGGTTCACTGATCCGAACTCTGCACTAGGCGAGCCCACGCGTGACACAAGCCCGACCAGCACGTTCGGCGGAGCGGTCACGCCGTTCCAGGCCGCGTTCGGGACGGACGAGATCGTCTCGATCGGTGCGGGTGGGCAACTCACCGTGTCATTCGATGAGCCGGTGTTTGACGACGCGGACAACCCGTTCGGGATCGATCTGCTTGTCTTCGGCAATTCGTTTTACACCTACAACCCAAGCAGCCAGTCCGCGACCGGCGGGGCCTTCACCGAGGGCGGCGTCATCGAGGTCAGCGCCAACGGCACGGACTTTTTTACCGTTCCGAACACCGCCGCGGATGGCCTGTTCCCAACCAACGGCTACACGGACCCTTCTCGAGACCTGACCAGCCTGGGCCCGGGCGGCGGTGTTGCGGTGGGCACGATCCCGGCGGACTTCACCAGGCCCGTCGATCCCGCCCTTTCGGTTGGGGCCGGAGACACCCTTGACGACATCCTTGAGTTCTACGACGGCTCGGGCGGCGGTGTCGGCATCGATCTCGCCGCGGTCGGGCTCAGCGAGGTGTCGTTCGTGCGCATCAGCAACCCTTTGGGGTCGTCCACCACGCCGGAGATCGATGGCTTTGCAGACGTGGCACCCAGTTCTTTCGTTCTTGGTGACCTCAACGGCGACGGCAGCCTCGATAACCTCGACATCCCCGAGTTTGTGCTCGCCCTGATCGATCGTGCCGGGTACAACACCAGCAACCCAGACCTTGATCCCGACATGCTTGGTGATTTTGACGGCGATGGCGCCTTAAACAACCTCGATATTTTCGGTTTTGTGAACGCGTTGATTGGTGGTGACACGCTTAGCGCTGAGCAGGTCATCCTGTTCGAAGAATCGGGTATATCTGTCACCGGGGTCCCCGAACCGACGTCATTTGCCCTGCTTTGTCTCGGTGGACTACTAGTTACGCAGCGTTACTTTCGTCGATCAAGTGATCTCGGCTGTATCGGTCGATAAGAAAACCAAACCGTTTAGCAATTGAAGCTCCTAGACTTAGGTCATTATTTTTGGCCGAATAGAGAACGTGTCAAACACAACAGAAACCAATGTGAATAGCTGTCGAGTAGGGATCCGATCTGCGTTTACGCTGATTGAGCTTCTCGTGGTCATAAGTATTATTGCGCTGCTCATCGCGATCCTGCTCCCCGCGCTCAGTGCAGCGCGGGAATCCGCCAGGTCGATTCAATGCCTCAGCAATCTGCGTCAGTTCGCGATCGCTGCGACGAGTTATGCCGCCGATGAGAAAGGTTCGCTGCCATTTTCATTTGATTACAGCGACTTCCCCGCCCGAACAGTTCACTGGGACTTTGAGACCGACTTGGCCACCTTCGAGGTCAAGCCTGGCTTGATGTGGCGCGGCCGGACCGATCCGATGGTGCATCAGTGCCCGTCTTTCGAGGGGGCTTCGGCCACGCTCGTCCCCGAACCGCATACTGGCTATAACTACAACACCAGCTATCTTGGTGGGTTCATCAATAACTCGGCGGCCCCCGTTTTCTCTTCTGCCCGCATTGAAAGCGTGCTCTCACCCTCCGCGACCGTGATGTTCGGCGACGGTGAATGGGGTGGTGGGGCGAATAAGTCGATGCGTGCCCCACTTAGCTTGGCGGGGGACCCAAACGTTCCGCAGGATTACGCCGCCGGCTTTGTCGGGCGAGAAGCTGGCACGCAGGGCTATCGCCATCAGGGAGCCACCAATATTGCCCACGTCGATGGCCACGCAGAATCGTGGCAAGACCGCTTCACGGCCGGTGACCTGACCGGCGAGGTCGCCGAGGGGACCGGGTTCTTATCAGAAGACAACAGCTTGTACGACCTAAAGTAGGCCGGACTCAGTTTATGACCAGACTTGATCAGCACGGCGTAGCGGGAGACGCGAAGCGTCCCGTTCGAAACATCTCAAACATAGTCATAAAGTGGTCTCGCCGAACCAAGGGACGCTGCGCGTCTCCCGCTACGCCATGCCGATACCCGTTGCTGTGGAGAAGGGAATAGATCCCGCCGTCAGGTTGTTCTAACCCCTGCAACGCACGGTAACCCCGCTACAATCCCACGCCATGACTAACGCAGACCTGCCTACCGAAAAAGTCGTCATCATCGGCTCCGGCCCCGCGGGCTGGACCGCCGCCATCTATGCCGCCCGCGCCTCGCTCAGCCCGCTCGTCTTCCCAGGCCGGGCCGCGGGCAAGGACCTCGTCCCTGGCGGGCAGCTGATGCTTACCACCGACGTCGAGA
This sequence comes from Planctomycetota bacterium, assembly GCA_039188575.1. Taxonomy (GTDB): domain Bacteria; phylum Planctomycetota; class Phycisphaerae; order Phycisphaerales; family Phycisphaeraceae; genus JAHQVV01. The sequence continues at coordinate 21,737 of JBCCYY010000044.1, forward strand.
ACTACCCCGGCTTTCCTAAGGGCATCACCGGCCCCGAGATGATGCACATGTTCTACCACCAGGCCATGCGCTTCGACACCCGCGTCGTCACCGACGAGGGCGTCAAAGACATGCACGAGATGGACAACGAAACGCTCTACCACATCTTCCAGAACGTGAAGTCCGTGGACCTGAGCAAGCGGCCGTTCCATATCGTCGGCGACGGCGGGTACGAGGTGCTCGCCGAGTCGATCATCATCTCGACTGGCGCCAAAGCCAACTGGCTCGGGCTGGAGAACGAGATGCGCCTGGCACAGTCTGGCGGGGGGGTGAGCGCCTGTGCCGTGTGCGATGGTGCGCTGCCCATGTTCAGAGACGCCGAGGTTGGCGTTGTCGGCGCGGGCGATAGCGCGGTCGAGGAAGCCACCTACCTCACCAAGTTTGCCAGCACCGTCCACATGTTCGTCCGCCGCGACCAGATGCGTGCGAGCAAGATCATGCAGCAGCGGGCACTGGACAACCCCAAGATCAAGATGCACTGGAACACCGAAGTCACCGACGTGCTCGGCGACGACAAGATCACCGGCGTTAAGCTCATCAACAACCAGACCCAGGAAGAATCCGAACTCCCGCTGGGCGGCCTGTTCCTCGCGATCGGGCACACCCCGATCACCGGCTTCCTGAATGACCAGCTCCCAACCGACGACGCGGGCTACCTGCTGCTGGAAGACCCGTACCGCTCGACGACCGAGATCGAGGGCGTCTTCGCCGCGGGCGATGTGGCGGACCACGTGTACCGCCAGGCGGTGACCGCTGCGGGGATGGGTTGCAAGGCCGCGATCGATGCCGAGCGTTGGCTGGGCGAGCAAGGCGTGGAGTAACCGATCTGCTTCACCCCTTCTCCCTAATGGAGAGGTTGGGGTGAGGAGTGGCCGTAGGCCAAGTTGCGATACCATCAAGTCATCAACTGCGCCGCCTTGATCACTGTGATATGCCTGTTGCTGTTTGGTTGCGCGGATGAACCGATCAAAATAGAGGTCGGCCAGGAAGCGCAAGAAGCCATCGCGTTGCTGGATCAGCACGCGATAGATATCTCATGTGGCGTTGGGATCCTCGCCTCGCCGGGCGAGGCGCACTGGTTTTCACTTCGAGACGGCACCTGCGTCGAGCTTTGGGTCTTATCCGATGATGACGGCGTCACGCGGGTCGGCAGCATCTTGCTGGGCGAAGAAGGCAAGGGCTATATTGGGAAATCGGGATGGGGTGAACAAGACAAGCGGGCGGTTGATACGCTGGTGCTTGAGGAATGATCATTTCTGGCTTCGCCGCCCCTCACCCCAGCCCTCTCCCGTGGGGAGAGGGGGTCTTTGGCCACAACATGGGAGCTGCTATGAAGCTTGAAGTTAAACGGCAGATCAGTGCGCCGATCGAGCGGGTGTATGACGTGTTTACAGACCTGCCTCACGCGGCCGAGCGCGTCAGTGGGATCGAGTCGGTCGAGGTGCTGACAGACCAGCCCTTCGGCGTCGGCACGCGTTGGGAAGAGACGCGCATCATGATGGGCAAGCGCGCGACGGAGACGATGTGGATTACCGCGGTCGAGCCGAACCGGTCGTACACCACCGAAGCCGAGTCGGGCGGGGCGCACTACAAGAGCACGTTCACGTTTGAGCCAAACGACGCCGGCACAAGGGTCGTGATGTCGTTCGAGGGCAGGCCGATGACCTGGTGGTCAAAGATGCTCTCGCCGCTTGGCTTACTGATGAAGGGATCGATTCGGAAGATGCTGCATCAGGATCTAGACGATCTCGCGGCGGTATGCGAAGCGGCAGCCTGAACCATTCGTTGCCGAGGTACGTAAGATAGGACTGTTTGTATTGGCTTGTGCCCCTGTCATTTGGAGCCGTGATGCGTTACCTACTCTTCTTTGCTCTGTTCACGATGTTGGCCTCAGGCGGTGTGCTGATAGCCGACGAGCCGGAGTACATCAACGACCGCAAGATCCGCGCAGATATTGAGCGCTTGGGCACCGAGCTGGTCGAAGCAGGCAAGACCATCGACAACCCGATCCTTCAGGAACGGCTGAAGAAAGACTTCACCGTTGATGCGGCACCCCCCGCCGAATTCACGCTCACCGAAGACGGTGAGAACCTGTACGACACTGTAGACGACGGCGTGCTTGTCATCTCCAGGCTGTATCTCTGCGGCAAGTGCGACCGGCTGCACCCCAACAACGCTTCGGGATTTGTCATCAGCAAAGACGGGCTGGCGATTACCAACCACCACGTCATGGAGAACAACAACGAGCTGACCAACACCTTTGTCGCCATGGCCCGCAACGGCAAGGTCTACCCGGTCGTCGAGGTGCTCGCGGCCAGCGACAAACACGACCTGGCGCTGGTGCAACTCGACGTCGGCGACGATGAGCTCAGCCCGGTGCCGATCGCGCGGACCGCGGTCGTCGGTGAGGATGTGCACGTGGTCTCGCACCCCAAGGGCCGGTTCTACGAGTACAGCCGGGGGCATATTGGCCGGTTCCTGATCAGCCCGCGGAACAAGAACACGCCCCGTATCAGCGTGACGAGTCACTACGGAGGCGGGTCGTCCGGCGGGCCGATCTTCAACGACAAGGGCCAGGTCGTCGCGGTGGTGAGCGAGGCAGAGATCGTCCCGGACCGCAAGATCGTGTTTTATGACGCGGTGCCTTATTCGGCGATCCTGGAGCTCTTTGAGCCGGACCAGAAAGCACAGAAGTAAAAAAACACCCGTGTCATCTGACACGGGTGTTTTCGATAGGGTATATCGAGATCGATCAACTCATCTTGAATTCCCAGCCCTCGCGGTACTCCTTGGAGATAAGGGAGTCGGCGATGGGGTTGTTGGTGATCTTCATGTTCTCGGCGTCGTACTCGATGCGGCCGCCGACCTTCTGGACGATCGTGCCCAGCAGGACGGATTCGGTGAGCATGGCGGCGTACTTGAAGCCGGACTTGGGGTAGTCGTAGGGCTTCTCGCCCTTGCAGGCCATAAGGAACTCCTGGTGATGACCAGGCGAACGCTCAAGGGTCTTCTCGGGCTCGGCGATTTCGGAGCCATCGTAGCTGTGGATCTTGATGTTGTTGCCGTAGTCGTCCATGTACTGGATGGCGGCCTTGGTGCCGATGATGAACCCGCCGGACTTGGGCAGGTCGCCACCGCCTTTGAGGAAGTCGGGCTTCTTGGGCTTCATGCCGCCCTCGTACCAGAAGTAGTTGAATGCGGGGCGGTCGCCCTTAGCGGCGAATTCGAACTTGACCGCGGCCTGCTTGTCGAACTGCTCCAAGCCGCCGACTGGTTCGCCCTCGATCAGCTCGGCGGCGACGGGGTAGCCGGGCTCCATTCCCCAGTAGAAGCCGTCGGTGGTGTGGCACCCCATGTCGCCGAGCGCGCCGGTGCCGTAGTCCATGGCGCCTCGCCACTTGAAGGGGTGGTAGCCGTCGACGAAGGGGCGGGCTGGGGCAGGGCCGAGCCAAGCGTCCCAGTTCAGCCCCTTGGGCTTGTTGGCGCTGGCACGGGGAGCGGAATTGCCTTGCGGCCAGACAGGGCGGTTGGTCCAGATGTGGGCCTCTTTAATCGTGCCAAGCTTGCCCGAGCGGATCCACTCAACGATGCGGCGGTTGCCCTCGTTGGCGTGCATCTGGTTGCCCATCTGGGTGGCAACCTGGTACTTCTCGGTGGCGAGCTTGAGCTGGCGCGACTCCCACATGGTGTGGGTGAGCGGCTTCTGGGTGTAGGCGTGCTTGCCTTCCATCATGGCAATGATGGTGGCGGGGTAGTGGTGGTGATCGGGCGCCGCGACGGAAACCGCATCGATGTCCTTCATATGCTTGTCGTACATCTCGCGGTAGTCGGTGAAGCCCTTCGCGTCGGGGTAGGCTCCAGCGGCGGGGCCGAACCGGCCCGAATCGGCATCGCAGTAGCACGGGCAGCCGAAGCCGAGGTTCTTGAACGGCCCGACGTGCTGGCCTCGGGCGATGCCGCTGGTGCCGACGTGGGCGATGTTGACGCGTTCGTTGGCGCCATACACACGGCTGTACGAGCCGATACCCATGGTCGCGACCGAAGTCGCAGCGGTGGCCTGAAGGAATTTACGGCGGGTGAAGCGGATTTGGTTGGACATGACGTTCCTCTGGGGAAAATTGGTTGGGCAGCTCTCGCTGACCTCCTTCTTCAATACAGAGCAGATGCTCTGGCTTGCAACATCTTACAGCATCCACATCGGTGCCTCATCAAGTCTTATGCCCGACTGGTGGGACTGGCGTGTTATTGTGCACGACCCTGTTGGGTGCTGCCCCGCGCGGCGGATAAACAAGGGCAAGAGCTTGCGCATGGATATGGGTAGTGTGCACAGCCTTGGGCAGGTCTGTCAGCAGTGTCGCCGATGGCGTGCAACGAAAAAACCCACGGATTCAAACCGTGGTCTTCGAAATCGTTGCCTGTTATTGGAAGACTCAGCACCCGCCCATGTCGTAGAAGAACTGCTCGTGGACGATCTTGCCGTTCTCGACGGTGTAGAGAGCCGTCTCTTGCATCTGCATGCGCTGGCCGGCCATGGGGCCGCTTTTGGCGGTTGTGTCCATCTCGAAGATGACAATGAACTTGTTGCCGTGCGGGAAGGGCCCGGTGCACTTGCTGCCGTGGACCTCGTTGTTGTCGTACCACCACTGCCACTTGGCTCGGACAGCCTCGATGCCTTGGGACACGCGCGGTAGGCCCGTACCCGGCATCGTGGCGACCTCCTCGCTCACGATGTCCTTGTCGTAGTAGTTATCGAGCACTTCTTCATCTTTGCCCGCGTTACAGAGCTCGACGAGCTTCTTGCCCACGGCAATGGTGTCTTCACAGATCGCGCTTTCGGTTTCGGCTGACATGCTTGGGTCTCCGGAGGGGTTGTTTAGGGCCGGCCACGAATACGAGGGGGGCAGCTTACCATTTGTTTGGTTTTTGTCAAGTAAAGTTTGACGAGCATAGTTTATAGATTGCTTGCCGTTGTCTGGCCGTACATCGCTTCACGTGGGTCGACGCGTCGAACGAAGTAGCCCAGGGCTTTAAGACAGCCCCACCATCCACCAGTGTGTTCGGAGCGTTCGACGGGAGTGTTCAGGCCCGTGTGGGTGAGGACGATCTCGGCCGCGGGCCCGTCCCCGTAGGGATTTTTGGCTTCGTAGAGGTCTATGATGACGGTCGATCCGGCGCCCATCTCCGGGTTTTCGACCCAGCCCCAGGTGTAAGCGATGCGTTTGCCTGGGACGAGTTCGGTGAAGGTGCCGATGCCGGTGTGTGTGCCGTTGTCGGATTGCATGACGACGCGCATCTGCCCGCCGACGGTTGGGTCGATCGAGACCTTCTCGCAGCGGACGGAGGGCTCCGGGGCGAACCACTTGACGTAGGACGATGCGTCGAGCCATGTGTCGTAGACCTGTTGGGGCGAGGCCTGGACGAGTTTGTTGAGACGGACAGCGTTTTCAGGTTCGGTGCGGGCCATACTTTTACCTTTATTTGGAGGGTTTTGATCCGAGATAGTCCGCTAGCGCATCGAGCCGATCGGACCAGAATTGCTTGTAGAACGCGACCCATTCCGCGGCTTGGCGAAGCGGCTCCGCGTCGAGCATGCACCGCCGAACCCGGCCGTCGCGTTGCTGCTTGAGCAGGCCCGCACGCTCGAGTACGCGGACGTGCTTGCTCACCGCGGGCAGAGACATCGTGCCCATAAAAGGTTCTGCGAGTTCGGTGACGCGGACGCCGTCCTCGCCTGCCATCGCCATCCGAGACAGGATCGCCCGCCGGGTCGGGTCCGCAAGTGCCGCGAAGGTGCGGTCCATCTCTTGGTCAAAGGCGGGTCGGTGTGGCTCATTTAATTTAACCATATGGTTAAATATAATACGAACACTTAGCGCGTGTCAACCTTCTACCCTCCGAATGCCTTTGCAATAGCCGCATCCCTGATACGTTGTCTTGGTATCCCCTCTGCGTTGCAGGCCGGAGACTATGTATGCCGATCAACCCATCGCTCAGCCCGATCCGTGAAGCCGACTTTGGTCCAGCACAGGCACGTCACCTCCTCAGCCGCGCTGGCTACGGGGGCACGCCTCAAGACCTTTTTGAATGGCAGAGTAAAGGGCTGGACACAGCCGTCCAGCAACTGGTCCAGTACAACGATATCCCGATGGGCGATCTCGATATCGCGGACTTGGATCCGGATGTCATCCGAAAGCTGACAGCTGAAGAGCGCCGAGAGTTTCTGGCCGCCCGCCGCGAGGGCGATCAGAAGACGGTGGACAAGTTTCGCCGGATGCGTGTTGCAGCAAACGCTGAGGACCGACGGATGCACGCGGCACTGCAGCGCTGGTGGGTCGAGCGTATGGCACAAACACCGCGCCCGACCGAGGAGCGCCTGACCATGCTCTGGCACTGCCACTTCGCGACCCGGCACCGCGATGTGCGCGACGCCTATCTCATGGAGCAGCAGAACAACTTTCTGCGCGAGCACGCAAACGGCTCGTTCCGTGAACTGGCCAGCGGCATTGTGCAGGACCCGGCGATGATCAAGTTCCTCAACAACGATCAGAACCGTAAGCAGCGCCCCAATGAAAACCTCTCCCGTGAGTTGATGGAGCTTTTCACCCTAGGCGAGGGCCATTACACCGAGGATGACATCAAGGCTGGCGCCCGCGCACTGACCGGCTACCACATTGAGGACAACGATTTCGTCTTCAACGAGCGCCAGCACGACACGAGTAATAAAACAATTCTCGGCTCGACCGACAAGTTCACTGGTAGCAGCTTCGTCGAGCTGCTGCTCGCTCACGAGGCCTGCTCGCGTTTTATCGCTCTTAAGCTCTACCGTCACTTTGTTGCGGATGTGTCAGACGACTGGGACCTGCTCGACAGTGGTACCCGGCAGGTTGTGGATGACCTCGCCAAGCTGCTGCGTGACGAAGACTTTGAGCTGGTGCCGGTCTTGACAAGGCTGTTCAAGAGCCGGCACTTCTATGACGCGGGCATCGTCGGCAAACAGATCAAGAGTCCTGTGCAGATCGTGATCGGTACGATCCACCAGACGCATGCGCCGCTACGTAGTGACCGTGCGATTGCGACGGCCCTGCGTGGGATGGGCCAGCAGCTCTTCGAGCCGCCGAGTGTGGCTGGCTGGGAAGGCGGAAAGTCTTGGATTAACACCTCGACACTCTTCATGAGGCAGAACACCTGCGCGTACCTGCTAACCGGCACAACCCCGGGTAAGACGTTTAAGAAGAGCGATGTGGACTACAACCCGATGCCGCTGATCGCTCAATTCGAAGATGAACCTGCCAAGGTCGTCGTCGACCGCCTCTGCGACGCGATGCTCGGTCACCACGTCGGTGTGGCACGCCGCGAGCCCCTGGTCAAGTTCATGGAGGAACGCAGCAAGGGTGTAACCGCCGATGCGCTCGTCGCGCTGCTGCTTCTGATCACCGCGATGCCGGAGTACCAGCTCTGCTAAGCCGCAAGCGGCTTGCTGCTTAGTCCCAAAGGAACCGAAAATGTGTAACCACTACCACCCGTTGAGTACCGATACCCCAAGGTTGCTGGACGCCGCGTTTACCCGTCGGCGGTTCCTTGGCGGGATGGCGATGCTCTCCGCTGCCGCGAGTGTGCCGGGCTTCGTCGGCTCGACGTCGGACGCCTACGCCGATACTAACTGGTACACGACCAGCAAGGCCGGCGTACCCGAGGACCGGGTACTTGTTGTCGTGCAGCTGTCCGGCGGCAACGACGGGCTCAACACGGTCGTGCCCTTTGGCGATGACAACTACGGCCGGGCCCGGCCTGGCATCCGCATCAACAACGCGATCAAGCTAGACGGTGCGGATGGCCTTGGGCTCAACCCCGCGCTTAGGCCGCTGCACGACATGATGGGTGAGGGCCGCGCTGCCGTGATCAACGGTGTGGGCTACCCCAACCCCAACCGCTCGCACTTCAAGTCGATGGACATCTGGCACAGCGCAAAGACCAACGAGAAAGACATGCGCGGCAAGGGCTGGGTCGGCAAGGCGATGGATACCGCTTACCCGCTGGACCGTAACGGCGTTGCGCCCGACCAAGCCGGCATGGCCTGCGTCTCGATCGGCAACAACACGCCCATGGCCGTCAACGGTGCGCATGTCCAGCCCGTCGCGTTCCAGAGCGCTAACGCGTTCCAGTGGGCCGGGCACGGCGTGCACGACGCGGTGTCCAAGGGCTACAACCAGATCAATGAGAATGTCGCCGAGGCCGAGGCCGCCGACCCGCTCGCGTTTGTCCAGCGGACAACGCTCGACGCGCAGGTCGCCTCGAGCAAGGTGCGTCAGGCAGTCAAGGGCAGCACCGAGACGCGCTTCCCCGCGAACCCGCTGGCCCAGCAGCTCGCCATGGTCGCGAAGATGATCAAGGCCGAGCTGCCGACCCGCGTCTACTACGTCAACCTCGGCGGGTTCGATACGCACGCCCAGCAGGCCAACAAGCACACGCAGCTGCTCACGCAGTTCGCCCAGTCGATGCGGGCTTTCTACGACGAGCTGCACAAGACCGGGCATGACGGACGGGTGGTCTCACTGGCGTTCTCTGAGTTCGGTCGTCGGCTAAGGCAGAACGCCTCCGCGGGGACGGACCACGGCGTCGCCGGGCCTTGCTTTGTCTTCGGCCCGTCCGTCAAGCACGGCCTGCATGGAAGCTACCCATCACTCGACAACCTCGACGAGGGTGACCTGGTCCACACCGTCGACTTCCGCAGCGTCTACGCCGACCTCCTCGACAATTGGATGGCGATCGACTCCCGCAAAACACTTGGTGCGAGGTACGACCCTGTCGGCCTGTTCGCCAAGGAGAAGCGCGCCTGAGAACCAACCCGTTTTCCACGCACCACGGCACCCCTAGCTCAAATTGCTGGGGGTGTCGTTTTCATTTAGGTGAATGTAGTCGGGCGCGCCTTGCTATTGCGTTTCAGGACGCTCACGGAGGAAGCTGTAGCCCGCCGTATGCGCGTTGCCACGCTCGATCTGGACATAGGACGCGTGCCCGTCCAGGAAGGACAGATTGACCTGGTCGTGGCTGTTATGGAAGTGCGCATCCCAGTGCGTGTTGAGCACGGCGTAGTACCACTGCACATCGCCTGATGCGGCGACCTGGCTGGGTGGGAGGCGGACGTCGCTCAGGCGAACCCGCTGGATCTCGCCGTTCTCGTCTCTACGCCATAGCAGCGACGTGTTCATCATGTAGCTGTTGCCGAAGTAGGCGTAAGTCGAGTGGCCCTGGGTCGGCCCTACGCCACCGGTGTTGCCGTTGCGGATGTCCCGGTCGGCGGTGCAGTGGAACGACTCGAGGCCAGCGGAATCTTTCTCGGCGAGCCCGACGTACGGGTTCAGCGGCCGGTAGTCGGCCTGGAACGCGGGGATGCCCAGCGCGGGCTCACGCCCCCCGTAGAACCACTGCATGTTCTTCTGGTGCTCCGGGAAGGTCTCGTCGTGTTCCTGGAGGTACATCGTCCAGGCGACAGCGATCTGCCTTGTGTTAGAGGTGCACTGCAGCACGCGCGACGAGTCCCGCGCGGAGCCGATGGCGGGCAGCAGGATCGCGATCAGCATCGCGATCAGCGAGACGACGACCAGAAGCTCGATAAGCGTGAAGCCGAGGCGTTTGTAGGGTCTGGATTCTCTTCTCATTGATTGGTCTTGATGAAGCATGGTTCACAAATCCATCGCTCTTCAGGCACCACCCAGTATAGGCCCCATATCAGCAGGTCCAAGCCTGCTACAATCTTCTAACCCAAGGCCCACGTTCGCCGAACGTGGGCCTATGACTTGATAAGCCCGCCTACTTACGCTTATGAGCGCCCAGCAGCACATCCGTAACTTCTGCATCATTGCTCACATCGACCACGGCAAGTCCACCCTGGCCGACCGGATGCTCATGGGCACCGGCGCGATGGACGAGCGGACGAAAAAGGAGCAGGCCCTCGACAACATGGACCTCGAGCGCGAGCGCGGTATTACGATCAAGTCGTCGGCCGTCTCCGTCGAGCACGAGTACGGCGGCGTCAACTACGAGCTCAACTTTATCGACACGCCGGGCCACGTAGACTTCCACTACGAGGTCAGCCGGGCGCTCGCCGCGTGCGAGGGTGCGATCCTCGTGGTGGACGCGACGCAGGGGGTCGAGGCCCAGACCGTCGCGAACCTCTACAAGGCCGTTGAAGCCGACCTCGAGTTGATCCCGGTGGTGAACAAGATCGACCTGCCCAGCGCGGAGCCCGAGAAACGGGCGCTGCAGGTCGAAGAGGTGCTCGGGCTCGAGGCGGACGACTGCATCTTCACCTCGGCGAAGTCCGGCGCGGGCGTGAACGAGCTGCTCGACGCGATCTGCGAGCGCTTCCATCCGCCCAAGGGCGATCCCAACGAGAAGCTGCAGGCACTGATCTTCGACGCGAAGTACGACGACTACCGCGGCGTCATCGTCTACTTCAGGATGATCAACGGCACGATGAAGAAGGGCGACCGCATCCGCATGATGGGCGTGAAGCGCACCTTCCACGTCACCGAGCTGGGCAAGTTCCGCCCGGAGATGCAGCAGGTCAACGAGCCCTTCGAGGCGGGCGACGTCGGCTACATGGTCGCGTCGATCAAGACGCTTGAAGACGTGAACATCGGCGACACGATCACGCTCGATAGCAACCCCGCGGACCAACCGCTGCCGGGTTACCAGGAGCCGCAGCCGATGGTGTTCTGCGACTTCTACCCGTCCGGCGACACGCAGTTCGACGACCTCCGCGAAGCGATCGGCAAGCTGCACATCAACGACGCGAGCTACACCTACGAGCCGACGAACAGCGAAGCGCTGGGCTCGGGCTTCCGCTGCGGGTTCCTCGGCATGCTGCACATGGACATCATCCAGGAACGCCTCGAACGCGAGGGCGATGTGCAACTCGTCCAGACCGCGCCCACGGTGACGTACGAGGTGCTCTCGCAGGGCAAGATGGGTGAGCTCGAAACCATCTACATCACCAACCCCGCCGAGCTGCCCGACCCCTCGAAGGTACGCGAGATCCGAGAGCCGATCGTCAACGCCGAGATCATCGTGCCCAACGACAAGATCGGCGATATCATGAAGCTCTGCGAGCAACGCCGGGGCGTCTACAAGCAGCAGAAGTACCTGGGCGAAGACCGCCAAATCCTCGAGTACGAGCTGCCGCTGGCCGAGATCATCTACGACTTCTTCGACAAGCTGAAATCGATGACCTCCGGCTACGGCACGATGGACTACCACGTCACCGGCTTCACGAAGGACAACCTCGTCAAGATGGACATCCTTGTCAACGGCGCGAAGGTCGAAGCGCTCTCACTGATCGTCCACCGCGAGAAGGCGGAGTACCGAGGCCGGCACCTGCTCAAACGGCTCAAGCAGGAGATCGATCGGCACTTGTTTGAGATCCCCTTGCAGGCTGCGATCGGCGGCAAGATCATCGCCCGCGAGACCATCAAATCCGTCGGCAAGAACGTGACCGCCAAGTGCTACGGCGGGGACGTGACGCGTAAGCGCAAGCTGCTGGAGAAGCAGAAGGCCGGCAAGGCCCGGATGAAGAAGATCGCTTCGGTCGATATCCCGCAGAAGGCCTTTATGGCGGTGTTGGATACGGGGGAGGGGTAAATCCGCTATCGCGGCGGACCAATGAACTGTGCCGCGATTTCGCTGAGGCTCACACCAAGTTCTTTATTTGCAGCTTCATCGCCACTATCTTCATAGTGTGCGGTGCTGATGAAACGAACGAAAGCTGTTTCCCTATTTCGCTTGAAAAACGAGCGTTTCCCGTATCGCTCGGCAAGATTTCGCATCAGCATTTCAGCCATCATGTAGCTGTACTTTTGTACATCTTCTAGGCCTTGAAAGCCTTCACCTTGCCAGAGCAGTTGAATGTCATTTGATAGCCAGAATTCACGACATGCCTGTATTTCTTGTTGCTCGAAAGTAAGGGTCGATCCGCTTCCCATGTCGACCTCAAACATCTGAGCTAATCCTTCGTCGATCCAAATTGGTAGCTCACGGTGCATCACTGCCAGATGGAGCATCTCATGTGCTATGACACCAACACCTTGGTACGCCTCTCCCCAAACAGCAATATGGGGATAGCCGCTACGGATTTGTATTCCTGCGCTTCCACCAAACTCACCTTCAGGGAAGAAGGCTTCGATGTATCTGTAATACTCTGACATCTCACGGAAATGAAGGATCACAATATCTGCAGGTAGACCACTAAACGCATCTCCGCCAGCAAGCGAGAGTAGCCTGGATCGACAGCGATGAGCATGTTGGCTGATTAGTGTTGCAAGATCATTATCCTGTGTCGAAAGAACGCTCAAGCCTGGCATTGCAGCTTTACCAACAAAGCATCCATCGAGTGCTTGATCGAGTGCGTTGAGCCACTGATCAACGGCAGAATTCGATTCTTCAAAAGAACCGGTTAGATAGGGAATACCTTCTCGCCAATCAAGCAGGGCATCATTTGTTGCATCCATTGGAAGCTCCCATTTTTATTCTAAGAAAGAAGCCCACGCCGTGACGGCGTGGGCTTCAGTGTTTCAATCGGTTGTCGTTTCGCTTACGCGATCAGCTTGTCGATCTCGTCGGCGTAGGCGGCTTCGGGCTGCATGCCCTGAAAGGACTTCACGGGCTCGCCGTTCTTGATCAGGATGACGGTGGGGATCGACGAGATGCCGTACTTCACGGCGGTGTCGCGGTTGCCGTCGGTGTCGAGCTTGCCGACCTTGACGGACTCGCCGTATTTCTCAGCGAGCTTGTCGATGACCGGCGCGAGCATGCGGCAGGGCATGCACCACTCGGCCCAGAAGTCGACGAGGACGGGGGTTTCGGACTTGAGGACTTCATCCTCGAAGTTGTCGTCGGTGAACGTGTGCACAGCATCGCTTGCCATGGCTGACTCCAATCTGGCGGGGTTCCGCCAAAGGTGGGATTTCGAACGGGCGTGCCCCTATTCGTGGGGAGGGCCGATTCTAGGCCTGCCAAGGCGTCGCGGCAAACACCCTCATACGTTTGCTGGGAGGCGTTGGAGGATTGAGCCGGGTCTGTACCCGTGCCCGGCAACGTGCCGAGCTTCGGGAGAACCGCGGTAGCCGGGGGTTTATTCCGGGTCTTGTCAGAGCACGAAGCGTAAGCGAGTGGCAACGCGCTATCGCTCGGTGTGTGCCACTCGCTTACGCTTCGTGCTCTGATCCACTTGCACTGAATCGCAAGTCAAGGATGTGCAGCTCGGCTGATCGGTTGCCACGCCAGTCGTTGATGGCGGGTTGGAAGACGGCATCGATGACCGCGCCCGCGGGGAGCGTGTCCGCCTGCTCTCCCATGCCCCAGGCGACCGCACGGATGGAGCGGTTGCCTTGGCGAAGCTGCATCGACAGGTGCCGGCCCTGCCCGCCCATGCGCTGTGCCGGGCGGTCGAGCGTAAGCCCTCCGAGCACCAGCCGCGGCTTTGGGTTGCCGCGACCAAACGGCGCGAGGGACTGGACCAATTGGAAGACGTCCGGCACGCAGTCGCCGAGCGTGACCTCGGCATCGACCCGGATGTTGCGGACAAGCTCATCCGGCGCGAGGACCTGATTGACCTGATGCACCAAGGCGTCTCGGAAAGCCTCGATGTGGTTGACTTGCAGGGACAGCCCGGCTGCCATGGCGTGGCCGCCGAAGGTGGCCAGGTGCTCATCGCATGCCGAGATCGCGTCGTGCAGGTTGCACGCATCGACGCTGCGGGCCGAGCCCTTGGCGGTGCCGGTCGATGGATCGATACACAATAGAACCACGGGCCGACAGAACGCTTCAACGAGTCGGCTGGCGACGATACCGACGACACCCGGGTGCCAGCCCTCGTTGGCGAGCACGATCGCGCGGGTGTCTTCCTTGTCAAAGCCAAGGTCGAGCACCATCCGCGTGGCCTGCTCGACGATCTCTTGCTCGGTCGCCTTGCGTTCATCGTTGACATCGTGCAGGTACTCGGCCAGTTCCTTGGCCCGCTCGCCCGCCGCGGTGGTGAGCAGTTCGACGGCTTCTTTGGCGTGCCCCATACGGCCGCAGGCGTTGAGCCTTGGCCCCAGCACGAAGCCGATGTGAAACGCGTCGATTTTCTCGCTGCGCAGATTCGATGCGTCGATGAGCGCGTTGAGGCCTTCGAAGGTGGTGTGGCTGATGCGCTGCAGGCCGAATGTCGTGATCGCGCGGTTCTCGCCGACGAGTGGCATGACGTCGGCGACGGTGCCCAGCGCCGCAAGAGCGAGCAGGTCGAGCAGCAGCTTGCGGTAAACGTCGGGCAGCCTGCCGCCCTGTTCGCAGCCGGTGTATTCGAGAGCGAACTGCCAGGCGAGTTTGTAGGCGACGCCCGCCCCGCAGAGTTCTCGATTGGGGTAAGCCCCCCCTTCTAGTCCGGGATGCACGAGTGCGTAGGCGTCGGGTAGATCGTTGGTGCCGAACTCGTGGTGGTCGGTAATGATCAGATCAACGCCGAGGTCCTTGGCGATTTTCGCGGGCCCGGTCGCGGTGATGCCGCAGTCGACGGAGACGATGAGGGGGGCGATGTGCGATGTCTGATGTGCGATGTCCGATGTGTGAACTGCCTTGTCGGACATCGGACATCCCACATCGCACATGCGCTTGATCGCCTCGGTGTTGAGCCCGTAGCCTTCTTCGAGCCGGTGAGGCACGTAGGTCTGTACGGTCGCGCCTGCCTGCTTGAGGGTGTGGTACAGGATAGCGCTGGCGGTGACGCCGTCGACGTCGTAGTCGCCGTAGATGATGATGGGCTGCTGGTTGTCGACGGCCTGCCTCAGCCGTTTGGCTGCCTTGACGCAGCCGGGCAGGGTTGCCGGGTCGTGAAGGTGCAGGAGCTTGGGGTTCAGGAACCGCTCGGCGGCCTCGGCGTCGGCGACGCCCCTAGCCCGCAGCAGGCGGTCGACCAGCGGGTGTAGGCCCGGCAGCAGGGGGCCTGCTGCGAGCTCAGCCTCCGTCGGAATGTTCCAGCGGGTGGCGGGTGGCGTCCATGCGAGGGGCATTTCAGCAGCATAACGTGTAATACGAAGTTGAAATAGCCGGCGGCCTACGGACGCCGGACGAGAGAAAAGGCGTTGCACGGTTGGGAGGTCGCGGTTCTCGTGTCCGGAGCCCGTAGGTCTCCGGCTGTTTATCACCCTTGCAGCCCACGCGAACCGCGTTACAATGTGTGGCTCGATATCCCACCCGTGACACCACCCAAGGAGCCGGCCATGCCGAAGCTCAAAGGCCACAAGGGCCTCGCCAAACGCGTCCGTATCACCGCCAAAGGCAAGGTGAAGTTTACTAAGCGTGGCAAGCGTCACCGCAACAGCCACATGTCCGGCGACACGATCCGCGGCCTGAACCGCCCGAACGTGATGAGCCGTACCGCCGCGCGGACCCTCGAGAAGAAACTGCACCAGCGCGTCAACGGCGCTGAGGACTAAGACAACGGATTTCCGCCGACGCGTGTGAAGCGTTGGCGATAACTCGCGGCCTGGGCCCTAAGCAGAGGATGACCCTCTCCCCTTGATCGCACAACACGGAGACGAGCGATGCCTCGTGCAACCAAAGGCGCCGCCCGGCGTCAATCCAAGAAGCGTTGGTTTGCAAAAGCCAAGGGGAACCGTGGCGCCCGCCGCACGCAGTGGCGTCGCGTCCAGGAAGCCGTGGTCAAGGGCGGCACCTACGCCTACCGCGACCGCCGAACCGTCAAGCGTGACTACCGTGCACTCTGGATCACGCGTATCTCAGCCGCGGCCCAGGAGCGTGGTATCCAGTACAGCCGGCTCATGAACGGGCTCAAGCTCGCCAACATCGCGCTGAACCGAAAGATGCTCAGCGAGATCGCGATCCACGACCCGGAGACCTTCGACAAGCTCGTCGACCAGGCCAAGGCCGCCCTGGAAACCAAGCAGGCGGCGTAATTTCGCGGGTCCAATCCAAGACCAATCCAAGACCAATCCAAGACCAATCGAAGCCCACGGATACTGTCCGTGGGCTTCATTTATTTTCGCTGCTTCCACAGCCTGCAACGCATCACGGCGCGTGCCAACTCGAACTGCTTTTTCGTGTAACCACCCCGGCGGGTGCCGTCTTCATACTCTTGGCAGATGCGCTCGATGAGCTTGAGGTCTTCAAGCCCGCCTCGCTCTGCGAGCGCGTGGACCGGCTGAATCGCCTCTTCGCTTCCAAGCGGCTCGGTTTGCTCGACCAGGCGACGCAGTTCTTTCAAGGGCAGGCCGTTAACTTTCATCTGCGAGACCAGTCTGTTGATCTCATTGCGTACTTCACCCTTGTCTCTCAACTCTTCGTGGTCGATAAGCGCTTCGATCTGCTCGACAAGTGTGGGGTCGTAGACGGTGTTGAGGATGTAGGCGATATTGCTGTGGTAGTTCTGCTGCTTGGTGTGCTTGAGCAGCATGTGTTTACGATATTCGTCATAGAGGTATTTTCTGCCGGCCTCGTCGCCTAGTCGCAGCAGTGCCGCCGCGAGCCATTCACGGTGAACGATCAGGAACGCGGCGTCGGGATTCGGATTGTTACCAACGATTGGCGCTTCGAGCAGGCGTTTCAGATTTTTGACATCGCGCTTGCCCGCAATCTGCGCTAAGGAATAGAAGATGGCGTCGCGGTTGTCGCCCGCTGCGGGCTCAAGTTTGACAAGCTTCTGTGCCGCTCTAGTAAGCATGGAGCCGGCCTTATCGATGCGGTAGTGGCCTACGCACTTAACCCACACGCCTAAGTCCTTCGACTCTAACCGACCTGCACGGGACACGCTCTTCTCCACCCAGCGCCCGACCTTTGCGTCGCCGATCGATAACACTGAACCGTCAGATAGAACCAGCTTCTCCCAGTCGCGGCGATTAAAGACACGGGTGTCGCTGCAGGGGATCCAGACCGAGACCGCTTCAGGCTCAACGGCCGCAGCCTGTTCCTGGGCTCGGGACGGTAGTCCGGCAGCGCCGAATAGGATGGCCAGCAATAAAAAGTAGGTTGCGTGACGAAACAAGGCTTACTCCCGGTTTTTGGTGGGGGAATTCAGTTTACCTGCTGCACAGTTGTGAACAAGTGCGTCAATCGTTTGCATCCTGTGTCGGCGTTCCCGCGTACACTCTTCTCATGGAAACCAATCAAGAACAACAAGAACGACACAACCGCGAGATGGCCCTGTCCCGTGAGACCTGGCGGCTCTTCCGGATCCTCGCCGAGTTCGTCGATGGCTTTGACGTCATGTCCGAGATCGGGGCCGGCATCACCGTCTTCGGCTCGGCCCGCACCAAGCCCGGCGAGCCCTACTACGACCAGGCCGTCTACTGCGGCAAGCAGATCTGCGCCAAGCACTTCGCGGTCATCACCGGCGGCGGCCCGGGCATCATGGAGGCGGCCAACAAGGGTGCCCACGACTGCGGCGGCCACAGCGTCGGGCTCAACATCGACCTGCCCTTCGAGCAGGAGCCCAACCCCTACCAGACCCACGCTCTGGACTTCCGCTACTTCTTCGTCCGCAAGGTCATGTTCGTGAAATATAGCTGCGGGTTCATCATCTTCCCCGGCGGGTTCGGCACGATGGACGAGCTCTTCGAGACGCTCACGCTGGCCCAGACCAAGAAGATCCACCCGTTCCCGATCGTCCTCATCGGCCACGACTTCTGGGACGGCCTGATCGACTGGGTCAAGGCTACGCTTGATGAGAAGTTCCACACCATCAGCCCAGATGACCTTGACCTGATCCAAGTGACCGACGACGTCGATGAAGCGGTCAAGATCATCGCCGACAACTTTGACCCCGCGAAGTGGAAGAGCCAGAAACGCCCCGCGATGCCGGGCCCGTCGCTGTCAACTGCGCACCTCGAGCAGGATCTGGAGAAGTGATTGCCCGGCGGTTTGGGTGTGGTTGGCGGCCTATTGCTCACCCGAACGGATGATAAAAAGCCGTGAAACACTGGGTTGATGCGCACAAAGCACGGGTTTTGCGCACAAGTTCAAGTGTGCCACGCAGGGCTTGGCGCTCTTGGCCGACATGACACACCTTCAGATGGCAGGGCACGCTTGGCCAACCGCGGGTTTCGGGACGCGATGAAGAGGCGGGGATCGCTCTAGTACGCCTGCCTGATCCGCGCCCCCGGGTAGTAGAACCCGAGGATCTTGTCGTGGCGGTTGCCGGCGCTGGCCATGTGCTGGGCGCCGAACTGGCACATGCCTACGCCGTGGCCGAAGCCCCGGCCGCTGATCGTGACGGTGTCGATGGCGATGGTATAGGTCGCGTGGCTGGAGAAGGCGAGTTGGGCACGCTCGACCTTCGGCAGGCTCCCGGCCGGGAAGTTGGTCGCCA
>JBCCYY010000045.1:0-38719 GCA_039188575.1 Planctomycetota bacterium
CCGGCTCTGTTACGACCCTTTAAGTCTAAACAACCATGAGGTTGTGGACGACCACTTTGAACATCATCTCCATCTCTCGGCCGACTGATGTTCTGGCTCGGAGGTAGCCGCCGAGGTTGCGTTTGATCATGCTGATGGTGGTCTCGGCCTGGGCGCGTTGGCCGTAGGGTTTGCCGGCCTGTGATCCCCTGAGCTTGCGTTGCATGTAGCGTCGATGCCGATCGGTCGGCGGCTTGTGCGTTGGCCTGCCGACCCTCGCCTTGATCCATGACCGGATGCCCATCCGATCACGCGCTAGTGCGTGGTTCTTTGCTGAGTCGTAGCCCGCGTCGGCTAAGGCCGTCTTGGGTTTACACCGACACCATGCATCAATCATCAGCCAGTGGAAGTCCGGCGCGTCGCTGCGGCCGCCGGTGTGTGCGACCATCCCGGTGACCAGGTGCGAGCGCGTGTCGCTGCCCACCGCCAACTTAGGCATGTTCTTCATCGTCTCGGATTTGCGTTTCAAAATAACGGTTCGATCACCCCCGGCGTGTTTGGATCGTCGGTACTCGTAGTGCCGGGTGAAGTGGTGTGTATCGTAGAGCGTTGAGTCGATCGCCAGGACTTCGCCGGTCAGGCCCGCACGCTTGGCCGCGTCGATGAGGACGTCGAGAGCGTCGTGCAGGTTGCGTGGCTCGACGATGAAGCGGAACGCCCGGCAGAGTGTGGCGGTACTCGGCACGCGCGGCATCCCTAAGCGTAGGCACCAGTTGTTGTCGTTCAGCAGCGCGACGAGTCGGCGATACGTCAGCTTCATGTGTTCACGCAGAACCAGGCAGGCGAAGAGCTGTGAGAGAGTGAAATCGTGACGCGAGAACTTGTTGCGGAACGCGGGCAGGTAGGCCGAGGCGAGGTCGTGGGCCAGGCGCATCACCGTCCATGGCGATTGACAGGTCTTCATCCTGCATGATGTAATCGAAGCAAGCCAAGAGCGCAACTACCCTGACGTGCGCCGAACATCAGGAGGGTCGTAACAGAGCCCTCCCGCCCCCATATCTGCGACCCGAAATAGACCGCAAAGAAACAGGTGTGAAAAAGCGCCACACCCCTGTCGGGGTGCGGCACTACTTGAAGGAGCCAGTTTGTCTTAGAAACGCCGACGATGCAGCAAACATAGGCCACCGAGCCCCAAGAGGGCTAGCGAGCCGGGTTCGGGCACGAGCGTCGCGTCGAGGCGGATATTGTCCGCGGCGACTTTCAGATTCGCGTCGTTCTGCAGCAGGCTGATAACGATGCTCAGGCTCTCGCCGACGAGAACCGCGTTCGCGCCCGTCGAATCGCCGACACCCTGGAAATCGCTGAACACATTCTGCAACAGGGCCGCACCACTCTGCACGCCCGTATCCGCCAGCACGGTCTCATTTGCGCCGCCGAGGTCGGCGATGAGCTGCGCTTGTGTGGAATCGGTGCTGACCGTGGCGCTCCGCACAAAGGTCGAAAAGGCCGCGGTCAAGGTATACATCGTGTCGGCCTGGACCGTCACGCCAAGTGTTTGGGTTAGCGTCAGCGGGGTCTGACTAGTCGCACCGGTGGTGATGCCGATCCATTGCTGGTTGAGGCCGTCGACGTTGAGCTGGGACTGCGCAGATGAAGTATTATCGTTGTCCCAGATTCTTAGTTCCAAGCCGTTGTCCGTCTCGGTCCAGCCCGGCAGGTTGGTTGAGGTCACCGACGTTTGTATATCGACATTGAAGTCATCGAAACTCGCGTTGATGATCGGGACCGGTGCGGCCTGAATGGAACCGCCCGAGACGGTGGTGAGTGCGGCGGCTGCCGCCAACATGGTTTTGCAATACATCATAATTCTCCGGTTAGGGTTAGAAGGGTTAGTAAACGGTTTCATGCGTATCTCCTTTTGAGCTTATGAGTCTGTCCGGTCCGCCTCCGAGGCGTACCTGACCAAAAAATTCATTCCGCCGCCTCGACAAGCACGCGGACTTGGTCGCAGGCGAGGAACGAGGTCCAATCAATCTTGGGTGTCGGTCGGTCGCTGCTAAACGAGAACGAGTCGACCGGCTACACCCCGTCTCCCTCGAGCCCTCTGCCGGGGCCAAAGGGTGCTTAAAAGTCACCACTGATATCAATTCCGACCCAGCTGCGGTGCCACTGGGTTTTGGGCGCCCAGAGATCGACCAGCTCAATGGTTTCAGTGTGCCCGTCTGAGAAGGCGACGTTGATCGCCATGCCGTGTCGATCGATCGCGAAGCGGCCCATCTGCTCTGTTGAGCCGGACCCCGTCAGCCCGGCGATCAGATCGGTCGGGACATCGCCGGAATCTTCGGGCCAACCATTAACCCAGTTGCAGTCTGCCAGGCCCGGGGTCTGAGATGGGACAGAAATCGTATCAATGTTCACAAAGTATTTGTCGCTATTGCTTATGGTGTGGTTCTTGTACTGCCCACCCACTTCTTCTCGCCAAGGCTGCCGCCAGGAGTTGGCGCCGTAGCTTCCCGAGGTGCCATCGTAAATCCAAGCGGTGTTGGCATCACCCCAAGTCACACGAGCAGCGGTATTGGGGTCCTGTACAATCTCGGTCTGTGGGCAGATGCCGATCTTGTTCTGATTGCTATCCGACTGGTTATCACCGTACGTGGTTTGACCGGCGTAAGCGACTAACTCGCTGAACCAGTAATCCCTACTGCCGTAGGCGACGGTCATAAAATACCCATCGTTCTCAACCGCGTAAGCCTGCATCGAGAGTTCCAGCTGCTTGAGATTGGTCAGACATTGGGTATCACGTGCGAGCTCACGTGCCTTACTAAGAGCTGGGAGCAGGATTGCAATCAGCATCGCGATGATGCTGATGACAACGAGCAGTTCGATCAGGGTAAAGGCACGATGCATGGTAAAGCTCCATAAAACACTGGTCTAGAACGGCGTAGCGGGCGACGCGAATCGTCCCGATCAAAACATCTCACGGTTCGCTCAGCGTCGCCCGCGGCACCGCACGTTAGGGTCACAAGGGATCCCGAAAGGCGATGCACCCCTTCCAGCGCGCACCACCACTTGAAGCTAGAAGCAAATCAGTTACGTCCGCAACACTTGATCATCATCAGGCCACCCTGCCCAGCAGCGCCAGCGAGCCGGGCTCGGGGACGAGCGTGCCGCTCCCGCAGCGAGTCGTGCGATCAGTGTTGTTGCTAATAAACGATTCATATCCGTTCTCCGTAATAAAAGATTTCTCTCACGACCCATCCAAGGTGGCGGGTCATCAAACGGTTTCAATTCATGTCAGTCGAACGCCAGCCGCTTCCGTTAACAGAAGGCCTGATAATCAAGGGCGTTCCGTTATGGGGCGGCTTCTCTTTTGTTCATTGTTTTGTTGCGTAATTCGAGATCAGGCACACTCAGTACAAACCAGTCGTGCGTCGTCGCATCACCGCCAGCCGAGGTGGCCAGCGAGAGGTACCGGTCTTCCTCATTGATGGCTAGATCGATCGAGATGATGCCGTCTTCGGTACTGATGGCTTTGCGCGACAGGCGGACATCGTCGTCTACGATGACCCAAAAATCGATCAAATTTTTGCCTGTGTCTCCGAATCTCTGACGGCTCAAGGCTTCGATACTCAAGGCCTGTGCCGTGAAACGAGTAATGGACTGTCTGGGATGCCTGGAGCGAATCGAATCAAGGTCAAACGTAATACCCGAACTCGAATTAATCACGAGGAATCGGGCGTCCAACGCGGGATTGCCTTGGCTCGCGAACGGCTTTTCAAACGCTGCGCCCCCTTTAGGCGTCAGGATCAGCCCATCGCGCACGGCTTGGATATGACCGAACGCATCTTTTTTAGCTGCTTGCTTAGTTGGGAATACAGAGATTGTCTTGCCTCGGCTCGATACCACGGCGGTGCCAGTATTCACATCGATCACGAAGACGCTATCGATCAGATCATTGCCATTCACGGGTTTGACCTGCGATCCGGAATAATGCTCCCACAGGCGGCGGCTCTGTGCGGCCATCTGCTCACCAGAGATGCGCTGACCATCACGCAGATCGATGCCAGCACCACCGCGCTGGCCTGTGCCGTCCCCGCCTGCCACGATGTCGACAAGGTCCAGCGACGTCGCCGAATACCAATGAAAGCCGCTTGAATCAAAGGCGGTCCTCGTAATGGCAGCCGCCTGATGATCATCCCGCTTCACAACCGCGCCCTGCCGATCGGTCAGACGGAGTGGCTCCCTAACGAAGCCATCAACCCGCTTAGGCGCAACAGTGACCTCTCCCTGATAGACGTGCACCTGGGTTTGCTGACCGCGTACCGAGACACCGAACTCGGTGCCAAGGTCAATGACCTCGGCGTGATCTGTTTTCACAGTAAAACCCTTGGAAAAAACTGTATCACAGAACCCGACAAGCTTGCCTGCGTAAAGGTACACGGCGTTTTCATGGTCAAGAAACCCAATGGTGGCGGGCGCTTCAAGGTAGACGACCGCGCCGCGCTTGGTCCTGATCTCGGCGAAGCCTTGCGTCAGGGTAAGGCGCTGCCCAGCATAGAGATCGCCCCCGGGACGACGATCCCAAACCGCGTCGCGCTCGGCGGTGAGGGTGGCGACGATTGGACTGATCGCCGGGGGGGCAGTCGGGCTGATAGTGCCCGGTTCGTTTGTGTCCTGTGCGATCGGTGGTGATCCGTTCGGGCCGGTGAAGACGACAACCAACAACAGCGCGATCGCGACCACCGCGGCGAGCGAGCCAAAGCCGATCAGCCAGGGGCTTCTGTGCCAGGGCTGCTGGAGGTGGTGCAACTGCACCATCGACGCCTCGGCCTGCTGCTCAAGCCAACCGAGCTCGGCAAGGACGCTCGGCGAGCCTCTCCAAACATCCTCACCTGCTTCCTGATAGTTCGCGGATAGTGATTCGCTGAGCACCTCGCCGTGCACGCCCCAGCGGACGAAGATCGCTCGGGTGGAAGCGCTGCCCATCATCGCCTCGCGCAGCCGTGAAAGCCCCGTCTCGTCCAGGCTGTTGTCGTAGTAGCGCACGTTCAGGGCCTGCACCTCGTCCGGCACGCCCTGCTCATCTCGGCCCGGCTGTATGGGGGGTTGCTCTTGCACTTACGCGCCCCCCGACAGCTTGATGCAGCGCGCCAGCGCCGCGTGGATGCGCGTGAAGGTCTTGTAGAGCGTGTCCCGCTTGCGCTCGAGCTTGCTCGCGACTTCCGTGATCGACAGGCCAGCCCCGTAGCGCAGCTCGACCAGCTTCTGGGCACTGGGCGCGAGCTTGGCGACGCAGTCGTGCATCAGCTTGTTGGTCTCCTGCATCGACAGCGCATCGACCTCACGCCACTGCGGCTCGATCAGGTCGAGCAGGTCCGCGTCCATCAGAGCGGGCAGGCGGTCGCGCTTCTCAATCGCCTTGAACGAGCGGAACCGCGCCGCGGTGCGCAGCCAGGCGGGCAACGTCTCGGCGTCCTTGATCTGGTCCGCCTTCTCCATCGCCAGCATCGAGACCTCTTGCAGCACGTCCTCGGCGATGTGGTGGTCACGCACGATCGAGCCGATGTACGCGAGCAGCTTCATGCGGTCGCGCAGCAGGTGGGCGGTGACGGTCTTCTGATCAATGGACATGACAAGCCTTCAAGCGATTCCCTACAAGGTTGTCCCTGTTCGATGGCTCGATTGGAACAGCAACCCGAAAAAAACAAAAAAAATCCCCCGATCGCGCTAGGGCGCGGCGGGGGATCAGCGGTTCGATGGGTTGTCTTGGCGGTTGCGCCTGCGGGCTAGCGGGATTCAGGCCTGCTGAGTGTCGCCTAAGATGCGGTCCATGCAGCCAGCGAGGAGCTCTTCGATCCGGGCGTCATCGTCGTAGCGGCCTGCGCGGATGTCCTGGCGAGCACGGACGATCAGGTCGTATCGCAATTTGGCGGGCTTGAACGCGGGGTCTCGGTCCGTGGTTTCAAGGCTCGGATAATCGATCGTATTCTGGTTCATCGCACAACTCCGTTCACTAAAGGCATGCCATCCATGGCGGTTTCACACTGGACATTACCGGCCAAACAGAGCCGGTCAAACCATGTCGCAGAAAACTCACAGCGGAAACGAGGTTCAAAGTTCGGCTGCGGTTGGTCGTCTGTAGAACACCGATTGATGCGGTTCTATTCCGCCCCGCCGCCTGCCTTTCAACAGACCGGCCTAGTATCCGCACGCGGCGGGGTAATCGCCTGTCAAAGTGGCACCCCAAACAGCTCTAAACGACTCAAAAACCTTGTTTTACAATCCTGAGGGCGGGTCAGGTCTGGCCGCGCTTTTGCTCATGTTCTACCGGGATATGCTATGGCTCTGAAGTTCGAAGACTACTACAAGACCCTGGGCGTCGGGCGCACCGCCTCGGCCGAGGAAATCAAGCGCGCCTACCGCAAGCTCGCCAACAAGCACCACCCCGACAAAAACAAAGACAACCCCGACGCCGCGGAGCAGTTCGCGAAAGTCGGCGAGGCCTACGAGGTCCTCTCGGACAAAGACAAACGCGAGAAGTACGACCGCCTCGGCGAAAACTGGCAGCAAGGCGACCAGTTCCAACCCCCGCCCGGCTACGAGCATTTCTTCCAACAAGGCGCCGGCCAGGGCGGTGGCGGCTTCAGCTTCCAAGGCTCCAGCGGCGCGGGCGGCTTCTCCGACTTCTTCGAGATGCTTTTCGGGCAGGCCTCGCGCGGCGGCGGAGCAGGCTTCGAAGAGATGTTCGGCGGCCCCGGCGGTGGGCACCGGTTCGAGAACCCCGGCCAGCCTCGGCAAGCGCCCGAGCAGACCCACGAACTGAGCATCAGCCTCACCGAGGCGTACTACGGCGCCTCACGCCAGCTGCAACTCCAAGGCCCGGCCGGCACGCAGACCATCGACGTCAAGATCCCCAGGGGCACGACGACCGGCAACAAACTGCGCCTCAAGGAGCACAGCCTGCTCCTGAAAATCAACGTCGCCAACGACCCGCGCTTCGAACTGGGTGCCAGCGGCGACCTGACCGCGACCGTGAAGATCCCGCCGCACTTGGCAGCGCTAGGCGGCAAGACGGATGTGCCCACCATGGACGGCGACGTCACGATGACCATCCCGCCGGGCACAAGCAGCGGGGCGAAGATGCGCCTCAAGGGCAAGGGCATGCCCAAGCGCGGCGGAGCAGAACACGCCGACCTGTTCGCCCGCGTGACGATCGAAGTACCCAAGGAACTCAGTGAAGAACAAAAAAAGGCATACGAACAACTCCGGGAACTCGATGAGTGACTGAAGCACAACCGGGGGTGTCGGGGGCAGAGCCCCTGACCGCCCGCCGCGGAGGCGCTCATCAAACAAGTGAAGGAAGGATCTAACGATTATGGATTTCCAAAAACTGACCCAAGCCAACCAGCAGGCCCTGCAAGCCGCTCAGTCCAGCGCGATCAACCGCGGGCACCAGGGTGTCGATACCGAGCACGTCCTCCTTGCCCTGCTGAGCAAAGGCGACGGGCTCGTGCCGCGCCTGCTCGAAAAGCTCGGGCGGCCCGCCGACGTCGTCGCGACCGAACTAAACCGTGCGCTACAGAAGCGGCCCTCCGTCACCGGCAGCGGCGCGGCAGGCGTACAACCCGGCAGCATCCAGCTCACCCACGCGCTCGCGCAGGTCTACACCGACGCAGAGAAACAAGCAACCAAGCTCGGCGACGAGTACATCTCCGTCGAGCACGTCGTCCTGGCCATCCTCGAAAGCGGTGACAAGACCGAGGCGGGCAAGATCCTCAAGGAACTCGGCATCACCGCCGACGCGTTCCGCGGGGCGATGCAAGAAGTCCGTGGTAATCAGCGCGTCACCTCAAACAACCCCGAGGCCGCCTACGAAGCCCTCGCCAAATACGGCAGCGACCTCGTCGAGCTCGCCAAGCAGGGCAAGATGGACCCGGTCATCGGCCGGGACGACGAGATCCGCCGGGCCATCCGCATCCTGTCGCGCAAGACGAAGAACAACCCCGTACTGATCGGCGAGCCGGGCGTGGGCAAGACCGCGATCGTCGAGGGCCTGGCCCAGCGTATCGTGCGCGGCGACGTGCCCGAGGGACTCAAAGACAAAACGATCTTCGCGCTCGATATGGCCTCATTAGTGGCGGGCGCCAAATTCCGCGGTGAGTTTGAAGAACGGCTCAAGGCCGTGCTCGCGGAGGTCAAGCAGGCCGAGGGCCGGATCATCCTCTTCATCGACGAGCTGCACACCATCGTCGGGGCAGGCAAGACCGAGGGCGCGATGGACGCGGGCAACATGCTCAAGCCGATGCTCGCGCGCGGCGAGCTGCACTGCATCGGCGCGACCACGCTCGACGAGTACCGGCAACATATTGAGAAGGATCCTGCGCTCGAACGGCGGTTCCAGACCGTACTCGTCGATCAGCCGACCGTCGAGGACACGGTCTCGATCTTGCGCGGCCTGAAAGAACGCTTCGAGGTGTTCCACGGCGTGACCATCCAGGATGGCGCGCTGGTCTCCGCCGCGACGCTGAGCCACCGGTATATCTCCGACCGGTTCCTGCCGGACAAGGCGATCGACCTGGTTGATGAGGCTTGCGCGATGATCCGCACGGAGATGGACTCGATGCCCGCTGAGCTGGATGCCGTCGCGCGGCGTGTGATGCAATTAGAAATCGAAGAGGCAGCGCTTAAAAAAGAAAAAGACGACCAGAGCCGTTTACGGCTTAGCACCCTCCAAGAAGAACTCGCCAACGCGAAGGAACAGGCCGCGACCCTCCGCGCCCAGTGGGACAGCGAGAAGGGCTCGGTCGACGAGGTCCGCGCGCTGCGCGAAGAGGTCGAGCAGGTCCGCCAGCAGATCGAACTGGCCAAGAGCCCGGGCGCGTACGACCTGAACAAGGCGGCAGAGCTGGAGTACGGCAAGCTGCCCGAGCTCGAAAAGAAACTCAGCGATCTGGAAGCCGCGGACCAGCCCGAGGAAACCGTCTCGGCCAACCGCCTGCTGCATGAAGCCGTCACCGACGAGGAAATCAGCGAGATCGTCGCCCGCTGGACCGGCATCCCCGTGACCCGCCTGATGGAGGGCGAGCGCGAGAAACTCCTCAAACTCGACGAGGTCCTGCACCAGCGCGTCATCGGCCAAGATGAAGCCGTTCAGCTCGTGGCCGACGCGGTCCTCCGCGCCCGGGCCGGCATCAAGGACCCCAAGCGGCCCACCGGCTCGTTCATCTTCCTCGGCCCCACCGGTGTCGGCAAGACCGAGCTCGCCCGAGCCCTCGCCGAGTCCCTCTTCGACAGCGAGGACAGCATCGTCCGCATCGACATGTCCGAGTACATGGAGAAGCACGCGGTCAGCCGACTCATCGGTGCCCCGCCCGGGTACATCGGCTACGAGGAAGGCGGCCAGCTCACCGAAGCCGTGCGTCGCAAGCCGTACAGCGTCGTGCTCTTCGACGAGATCGAGAAAGCGCACCCCGATGTGTTCAACGTCCTGCTACAGGTGCTCGACGACGGCCGGGTCACCGACAGCCAGGGCCGAACCGTCGACTTCAAGAACACCGTCATCATCATGACGAGCAACATCGGCAGCCACCACCTCATGAACGACGCCGTAATGGGAGCGACCGAGATCGACGGCCCGTCGCGCAACGCGGTCATGGCTGACCTGCGCAGCCACTTCCGCCCCGAGTTCCTCAACCGCGTGGACGACATCGTGCTGTTCAAGCCGTTGTCGCAGAAGGAGATCACGCGCATTGTGGACCTGCTCGTCGCTGGCCTGTCCAAGCGCCTCGCCGACCGCGACATCACACTTGAGCTGACCGACGCCGCCAAAGCCCACGTCGCCGAGCACGGCTACGACCCGGTCTACGGCGCCCGCCCCCTGAAGCGCTACCTGCAGCACGAGGTCGAGACCCGCCTGGGCCGATCGATCATCGCTGGCGACGCCGCCGAGGGCGCGACGGTCACCGTCGATATCGACGCCGACGGCCGGTGGGTTGTCAGCACCTGATCCACACCAAGCACGCGGCTACCCCCTTTGCGCGATCGCTTTCTAGGCAGCCCAAACCGCCCCTACAACATGTGATTACCCCGGCGCGGTAGCCACTAAGAACTGTTTTGAGCGAACTTGTTAGACAACGACGAAAGTTCGCCAATTCGTTGTTTACAAGGCGGTTTCGTCGGTTAGTGTAGACAGGTCGCGAACAGCATGCCGCGGCAACCCGCTGCGCATGCGTCGTTGAACACACGGCAGAAACGACTCAAAAGGGATCACCTGCCGAACGGATGTGTATCGCTCGGCCCGCTAGAGAAGAAATTTTTGACCCGGAGACTTTGAGATGAAACGATTTGCTTTTGGACTCACCACCGCCGCACTGCTAGCCGGCACCTCCGCCTCCCAAGCGGCGGAGATCTACAGCATGGACTTCAGCACACCCGGCCAGGGCTCAACCCATGACTCCGTCGGCGACGGGTTTGAATCCTCGCCAGTAGCCGGTGCCAATTGGGAACTGACCTTCGGTTCGTTGTTATCCGATACCACGACGAATTCATTCATCACCGTTGCGCCCGGCATCATGCTGGTCGATGACTGGGGCGGCACGGGTACCGTCACAAGCGACTCGATCGCGATTACCGATGATGGAACCGTCGATATCCTTGGCGTCGCGGTCGCCAGCGGGTCCGACATCTTCAACTCCAGCAGTGAGAACATCACCTGGTTCTACCAGATCAACGCAGAGCCTCTTGTTGAAGTGGTCTTGAGTGAGGCGACCCTCGCCGACGGCAACGTCGACGATGGCGAAGACCTGGGGACCAGCTTCAACGACATCGCGGTTGAAGCGGGTGACACCCTGCTCGTCGGCTTCAGCGTGACCATTAACGGCGGCAATGACGCGGTCGAAATCTCGTCTTTAACGGTAGACTTCGTCCCCGAGCCATCCTCCCTGGCCCTGCTCGGCCTCGGCGGCCTGCTCATCGCCCGCCGCCGGCGTGCTTGGAACGGCACCTAAAGCCAAGAACCCAACCGCCCACAACAAACCCCCGGCCGACCGGGGGTTTTTGCATGCGCGCCCGCCTGACAAACCGCTCACCCCGCAGACATGAACCCGCCCCCAGGGCCCGCTACCCCAAGCCGCTCATCAAATCCTCATACCGCAAGTTAGTAATACACTAAATAGCTATTTTTAGCTTGCATCTCTCTGCTAAACGCCTATAGTGATTTCGAAGCCTGTTCCGACACCCCACCACGCTGCTATATGGTGGGCACTCAACGAGGAAAGAGACCACCGAGGCACCCGCCCGGAACGCCATGATTGGCTCGGAGTTGAGACTCACCATCAACAGAACCAACCAACCCCTTTAGCGCGATGTTTGCGCTAGATAGTCAAGGTTTTTTGCTTTAACCCCCCCTTTGGAGACACGAGATGAAGCGCACCGTTTTTGGATTCACCGCAGCAACACTTCTGGCGACTGGATCGGCCTCAGCGGAACTTCTCATTTCAGAAATTGTTGATGCCACCCTTCCAGGTGGACTGCCCAAGTTTGTTGAGTTGTTCAACAGCGGCAACACGTCAATCGATTTGTCTAACTACAGCATCGGCAACTACAACAACGGTGGAACTGATCTTGGTGGTGGCTCATCGCTGGTTCTGTCTGGCACGCTTGCCGCAGGTGACTTTTACGTTATTTCCTACGAAAGCGGTGATGCGCTCGGCGCTAGCAGCTTCTTTGATACCTACGGTTTCGACGCGGACAACATTGAGCTCGGCTCCTTCATCAACGGTAACGACGCTGTTGCGCTGTTCCTAGCTGATGGTGGCGGGACCGATGGTGCCGCAACTGGCGACGGAAGTGATGCAACGCTTGTGGATCTCTATGGCGTTATAGGTGTGGACGGCACTGGCCAACCGTGGGACTACACGGATGGCTACGCTTTCCGGAACCCTGGACAAGGCCCCAACAGTACCTTCACCGCATCTGAGTGGACCATTGGTGGCGCGGACAGCCTTGAGACAGGCGATGATACTGAAGAACTCGCTCTGATCCTCTCGCTCACGACACCTGGCGTCCCCGAGCCAGGCTCTCTCGCCCTGCTTGGCCTCGGCGGCCTGCTTATTGCCCGCCGTCGGCGTGGATGAAACAAAACGTAACAGGCGGATTAACATCCGCAAAAAGAACCGTTGTGGGGCATTGTTCCCACACAAAGTTTGCTTAGAATCAGAGAGGAGCGGGTCTTGACGGGCCCGCTCTCTTTTTTGGCCAGCTTTAATCATAAATGAAGTCCTAAACCTGATGATTAAAATGCAAAGACACACAACGAAACAAACCGTAGCCCTGACTCCAAAGGGCTTCACTCTCATCGAACTGCTCGTGGTGATTTCCATCATCGCCCTGCTCATCGCGATCCTCCTGCCCGCGCTCGGCGCGGCACGGGAGTCGGCGCGGGCCTCGGCATGCCTAGGCAACATCCGCAGTTCCGCCCAAGGGATCTTCACCTTCTCAACGGACAACAAGGACCTGCTGCCCGGCCCGAACACCTCGGGTTCTCAGCTGACCCTGCTTGATGCCGGGTACACCTTCAAAAATACCCCGGAAGAGCCGACGCAGAACTTCGACTGGGTGAGCCCGTCGCTGGGCCAGGGCCTGGGCCTGGTGCCCGACCGGTCCGACCGTGTCGAACAGATCTTTCGGGATGAGTTTAGGTGCCCTTCGAATGAACAGACCTACTCAGGCCAGGCCTTCGGCTCCTTGACCGTGCCGGACACCGCGCCCGTCTCCAGCTACTCGATGAATACAGCCTTTATGGTCAACTGGGGCCCGTTCCCCGGCGGCAACCCGCCACAGATCTACCAGCGTAGTTTTATCACCTCGGTGATCGATTCGTCCGTGACCGAGCCGTACCAGATCGGCAAGATCACCGGGGCCTCGGGCAAGGCCATCGTGATGGAAGGCGCACGCTACGTGGACAACACCTCGGGCGAAGCCACATTCAACGGGGCCGAGAAGCAGATCGACGGCGGGAACTGGGCGTCGCACAGCCCAGGGCTTTCTGTCCTCATTGGTAACGGCAACCCCTACAAGTGGGGAACCGACCAGGAAAAACAGAACGCAAGAACCTTTGCCTACCGCCACAAGAACGATACGATGAATATCGGCTTCCTCGACGGCCACGGCGAGGCGCAGAGCGAGGCCGACTCACGCAAAGTCGATCAGTGGTTCCCCTCTGGTTCGACGGTGCTGGACGCCGGCGAAACGGACGACCCCGACGACTTTGATGGCTATGTGATTCAGTAGTTCCGTTATTGGATTGAATCGATGAATACCCATTGCACCCCACAACCGCGATCAAAACGAAGCCCCGGCTTTACTCTGATCGAGCTGCTCGTGGTGATCTCCATCATCGCGCTGCTCATCGCGATCCTCCTGCCTGCGCTAGGCGCGGCGCGCGAGTCCGCCCAGACGCTGCAATGCAAGAGCAACCTGCGCCAGCTGCAGATCGCGAATACCGCCTACCAGGTCGAGAATAAGGGCTTCCTGCCCCAGCCTGCGCAGGATGGCGATATCGGGGACGCGCAGGAAGAGGGCAAAGTCCTCTGGTTCAACGCGTTGGACCAGTACCTCGGCCAGGACAAGCAGGACTACTCCAGCAACGACGCGGATGCACGCAACTACAGCGTCTTCAAGCAGGACCCCGTCTGGCTGGACGCGGGGGCAGACCGAGATAACGTCCGCACATACAAGATGAACCGCTACCTCGGCAACTCGGATAACCGCGCGGGCCTCCCACCGGTCAAGTTTTACCGGGTCGATGATTTTAAGGATGCGAGCAACACGGTCGTGTTTCTGGACGGCCGCGGGCTGGATACGCCTTCGATCACCACCGGGAATATCGACACTGGTGGCGCAGGGCTCTTCTCCGCGACCGAAGTCTACGCGGGCCTGCGGCACGACGGCGGGGCCAACGTCGTGTTTGGAGACGGCCACGTCGACACCGAGAAGCAGGAGGTCCGCACCACGACCGCCGGCTACCAGGGCTGGTTTACCGGGACCAACGGCGGCGAGCAGGAGCTGATCTGGGTCGTGGACTGACCAAAATGGCCCCCAGCTGCCCCCAGGCCTGTTTCAGGGGGTTTCCCCCCCCCGTTTTTGAGCCTTGTGTGATTTACACACATTTGTGTATTGCCCCCCACGAGGTATCGTGTATAGTATTGAGACTGAATATCATGGCACGCTGTGCCGCCCGCCTCCGAAACCAAGCGTTTCTACAAAGGATTTGAGAAAAACACGGGATGAAGAAACAGACCCTTACCGCTCTGACCGCCGCGATGACGCTGGGGCTTTCCGCGTCGGCCGCCCCGATTATCACTGTGACAGAATCGGAAGTCGGCGGTGTTGATTACTTCGTATTCAACGTTGACCCCAACGGCGAAACGTTCGACACCATCGATATCGAATTTATTGCGACCGATGGCACATTCCTTAATACGGAAAATGTGTCGACTGCATTTCTTTTCACATCACCAACTACGACGGCCGACACCGACGCGTTTTTTGTCAACGCCGGCATCGCTGGTCTGACACTGGTTGGTGAAGAAGACAGTTCCACACGATTTGCCGCAGCAGCGTCTAGCCTCGGCGGTACGATCACTCAGTCGGTTGACATCGCCCAAGTCGCTCTCGCCGACTCATCCGTCGATGGTGGTACCTATACCTTCCAGTTTGCCCTTGCTGGCGAGCAAGTTGGGTCTGCCATCACGGGTAGCTTCGGTGTCCCCGAGCCTGGCTCGCTTGCCCTGCTCGGACTCGGTGGCCTGCTGGTCGCCCGCCGTCGCCGCGGCTAATACAACCTCTTGACGCATCAAGGTTCTGTGTGACTTATTGCTGCAGAGCGGGTCCGAAGAAGGCCCGCTCTGTTTTGTTGAGAATGACTTGCAAAAAGACTGGCTTGATCTATGATGCTTTTAAAAGATGGACAGGCGGCGTATCGTCTGCAAAAACGAGACAATTTGAATGCCGTGGATGAACAAACAGCCGGTATTCTTGTATAAGCGAAACAGGCCAAGGGTGTGGGCCTATTACAACTTTCCCAGGGTGATGCAACAGGAGTGATGAAGAACATGCTAAGTATGAAACAAATGACCGCTTTCTCTAGCGCGGTGATCCTTGCGGGGGGTGCTTCTGCAACGAGTGTCCTCCTTAGCGATAGCAACACTTCCGCCGGTGATACCGTGAATCAGGCGGTGATCCTGGGCAACAGTTCTACCATCTACGTCTGGGTCGATGTCGACCCCGGCCAGGTCATCACCGGGCTGAGCCTTGACATTGTTAGCTCGGCGGCCGCGGTGCTTGAAGCAACGTCATACACGACCTACAACCCGACGTACAGCTCTGATGGCGACGACACGTGGATCGGCATCAACAACGGGACGGTGGGCGACCTGCTCGACGACACCAACGCGATCGCGCTCGATAACATCACGAGCTCCCGCGGCCTTGATCAATCCGATATCGGCACCTTCACCGGCACGACAGACGGCAACGCTTTCTTGGTCGGCGCACTGAGTTTTGACGCGACCGCCCTGGGCCAAACCACGGTGACCCCCGCGGTGGGCAGCAACAATATCTCGGAGGGAGCCGGCTTCAATGCCGTCAACCCGACCTTCGTAGGCGGAACGATTTTTGTCCCCGGCTTCATCGGTGACGCCAACTTGGACGGCGAGGTCGATTTTTTGGACCTTTCAGCCCTCGCTGCAAATTTTGGTACCAACGCTGAATGGACCGGCGGCAACTTCAACGGGGACAACACGGTCGACTTCCTGGATCTTTCTGCGCTAGCAGCGAACTTCGGCTCCAGCCTGTCACAAGCTGAATTGGAGTCTGTTGGTCTAGGGGAATTTGCCGAAGCCCTAGGCGTCCCCGAGCCCTCCTCCCTCGCCCTGCTCGGCTTGGGTGGCCTCATGGTGGCCCATCGGCGGCGTGGCTAAGACGCGGCAGCCTGGTCTGAGAAGATCAAGCCCTCAACAACGCAATATGATCAAGCAGCCGGTGGCTCCAACCCCCGGCTGTTTTCATCGATGCCTTGAGCCGACGCATGGCTCACGAGGGTTGCTCTAACGCCCGCCCGCCTCCAACTGCTGGACAAACTGCACAATGCCCAGGTCCTCGGGCAATAGCCGCTGCGCGGCCTTGGCGTACACGAGGGCATCCGCTCGGTTCTGCTGCTGCAGGCTGTACTGCGCCAACGCGATCAAGACCTGCGGGTCGTTGGGGGCGGTCTCCAGGCTCTTCTTGAGTAGCGCGATCGCCTGGTTCGGCCGACCGGTGTCGTACAGCGCGATGCCGTAGGCGTAGGCGATGTCCGGCCGCTCTGGTGCCTGGGCGTAGGCTTGCGACAGCAGTTTGATCGCCGTGTTGTAGTCGCGCTGACGGATCGACAGCATCGCCTTGCTGTACAGCAGGTCCGGCTGCTTGGGCAGCTGCGCTAAGCCGCTGTCCAGCAGGCGGATGGCATCGGGCAGCTGGTTCGCGTCGGCGTACATCGTCGCGAGGTTGGCGTACGCGGGGTAGAACGACGGGTCGATCTCGAGGACGCGCTGGAACTGCTGGATCGCCTGCGCGAAGTCGCCCATCCGGTACGCCAGCGTGCCCAGGTTCATGGTTGCGGCGGCGGTGTCCTCGGAGGTCTCCTGCGCCTTGCGGTACGCCGCGATGCCACGCTCGATTTTCTTGCGATCCTCATCACTGACCTGCTGGATCGGCACGTCGGCCAGCGCATCGCCCGCCTCGACACGGATCGAGCGGATCGGGTCGTCAACTATCTTCAAGGCCGGGCCGATCCGCACATTGATCGGCATATCGCTGAGCGCATCCGTCGCCGCGACCCGCACCATCGGCTCGTCATCGTTAAGCGATTCCATCACGCCCTGCGCCGCCGCGCGTGTTGGGTACCGGCTGAGGTAGATCACCGCCGTGCCACGCACGATCGGCGGCTGCTCCTTGTCACGCAGCACACGCAGGAGCTCCGCATCCATCCCCGGCTCGTTCGCACGGGCTCCGTGGAAGACCACGCCGTAGTGCGGGCTGTCCTCGATCGGCACGCCCCACCAGAACGCCGCGTTCTCCGCCGCCCACTCGACGCTCTGCTCGGTGTGGCACTGGTTGCAGGCGTTGGGCGTGCCCATCGCGAGCGACAGGTCCGGGCGGGGGATGCGGAAGCTGTGGTCCCGCCGATCGTCGACACCCATATAGGTCTGGTGCGGCATGTGGCAGTTGATGCACGAGTCGCCGCCCGAGCCAGGCGGGTGCCGGTGGTGCTCAAACGTGTCGAACTTGCTCGGCATGTGGCACTTCGCGCACAGGTCGTTGCGCTGCGTCGGCACGCGCGCGGTGTGCGGGTCGTGGCAGTCCATGCACGACACACCGGCCATGTGCATCTTGCTCTGTACGAACGAGCCCCAGACGTAGACCTCGTCCTGGATCTGACCGTCGGGGTGGTACAGCCCCTCGGTGAGGTGCGACGGCCGGTAGTTGTCGTGGAAGGACACGCCCGCGTCACCGTTATGCGAGATCTGCGACCGCCGCGAGTGGCACCGCGCACACGCGTTGAGCACCTTGTCCTCTTCCAGGGGCGTCACGCGCTCGGCGATCCCCGTCTCCGTGTTCATCACCCACTGCCGGGTCTCATCCTTGAGTCGAATGACAAGGCCCATGTCTCCCTTATCGATCGATGAGTCTTTGATGTAAAGCTCCGCCCATTGCTTATGGTCTTCGCCTGGACCGTGGCAGGCCTCGCACGACACGTTGATCTCCGACCACGTCGTGTTGTACGTGCCCGTCTCGGCGTCGTAGTTCTTTTTCACGTCGGTCGAGTGGCACTCGGCACACATATGGTTCCAGGTGAAGTTCGGCCCGGTCCAGTGCAACGCATCAGTGTGCGGAAGGTCCTCACCCGGGTACAGGTGGTACCACCGCTGGCCGCCTTCTTCTGCCGCGCGGTCGTCCCAGAGGATCGTCAGCGCCTGGATCTTCCCGCCCTCGAACTCGACCAGGTACTGCTGCAACGGCTCAATACCGTAGGTGTACTTGATCTCGAAGTCGGCCATCTCCCCGTCGGGCCCATCCGTGTGGACGAAGAACTTGCCGTCTTTCTTGAAGAAGCGGGACGTGTTGCCGGAGTGGGTGAAGGTCGCGTCATCGAAGTCGCCGACGACGGACTCGTCGGTCGCTACCTTCATCGCGAGGTCGTGGTGCGAGCCGACCCAGTCGGCGTTCTCCTGCTCGTGGCACTGCTTGCAGGCGGACGCGCCGATGAAACCGGTGGCTGACGCAGACACCGGCGTGGTTTGAGCTGGGTTGTTCGTCGAGTCGTCCCCCCCGCCGGAACACGACACGCTGGAAAAAACCACCGCGAGCCCGAAAAGCGCGAGCATCAGCCCGACCGCTGGGGCCAATGACTTTTTGAACAACTGCATCCCCATATGATAAACGACAGGTTGGTTTCGACGGCTGGTTTACCGGCCCATCGCGTCGATGACAATCTGTCTCAAGACACCCGCCTCAGGGTGCCCGGGATCGACCCGCAGGGCACGGTCTATCAGGCGCAACGCCTGCTTGTCTTCTTGCTTTAGCCGGTGGGCCTCGGCCTGCTTGAGCAGGAGCGTCGCTTCGACCTCACGGGCAAGGGCCTTGAACGACTCGACCTCTGCCTGGCGCATCGTCCGCATCAGCTTGAGGATCGAGTCGTGGTTGGTTTTTGTCGTCTTGATGATGAACTGCTTATCCAGGTCAACGATCGTAGACTCTTCGTCGAGCCATTCGTCTGGGTCCCCCACAGTGGCTTGGATGAGCTCACGCAGCTGATCGATCCGTGTCTGGAAGCTATGACAGTCCACCGTGCCATCGGGCTTGGTCACCGCGTTACACAGCGCACAGTACAGGCCACCATCCTCGATCGCCCTGCTCAAGGGGTTCTCGGGCTTCCATGCAAAGCGCAGCAGCTTCGCCACATCGGGGTGCTCGCGGTAGAGCTGCTGGGCCAAGGCGTTGTTCGGCTTCGTAAACCAGCCGATGTCGTAGACCCGCGTGATCGTCCTGCTGCTCAGCTCGCGGATCGTCGAGATGCGCACGACCCCGCCATCCAGGCTCAGCGTCGCGCGGTCGTCGTCGAACGCGTCTGCGCTGGCCTGCTCCAGCGCGAGGTCGAGGAGCATCCTCGCCGGGACCTCCCTGGTGTGCAGCGTGATCTTGGTCTCCTGATCGATCCCGACCAGCTCCAGCGCCTGCCAGTTCGGGACAACATTGACCCCCGCACCGGCACGCACGAAATCAATCAACCCTGCGAGCGTGATATCTGTTGTGCTGATCGACAGCGTCGTAGACAGCGCGAGCTCGGCCTCGGAATTGTCTTGTTGCACGGCCTTGATATCTTCGTCATCAACCGCATAAACGCCGATGATGCCCATCGGGTCGAGTGTTTCAGTCAACTCGCTAGTAGGCTCGGGCGGGCTCTCAACCGGCAAAGCGGTTTGGCAGCCGGTCAGGATATCCAGTGAAAGCAGAAAGCAAAACATCGGTTTCATCGTGTTTCCCCGTTGAGGTGGACAGTCAAGAAGATAGCCGATCAAGCGCTGATCACACAGGACTTTCTAGTTGGTTCTTGATAGCGGAGCACCGCTGTTGAATGAGGCGTCTCAGGTAGGCCTTGAGAAAGACACGATCCACGACCCATCCCGACACACCAAAAGGCGAGGCGAACGTGATGACATCGCGCATCCGGGTGACCCCGCCGCCAAGATCCTCAAAGCCATGATCATGGACGAATTGTCTGAATGGCCCTTCGACCTGCTCGTCACGGAAGTGGGTTGGCCGATCCATCGCGCTGACCCGGACGGCTATCCGCCGGGTCATGCCGAGGTGCTTGGCCTGCCAGGTCACGGTCTCGTGGAGCTCGATCAACCCCTCGGTCCGCCCGGCGACCGCCTTCTCGTTGGTGTGTTCGAGCGAGCGGATATGGAAACCGATATCGCGGGATAGGTCGAAGCAGCTATCGAGCGGGGCTTGAATCTCGGTGATGATTGTAATTACAGGCATTCGTTCGGCCGGTAGACCGGATCCTGTTTCAGGATGTCACGGCACAAACTGCCGGGCATGATCGCGAATATAGGAAAGCTTGGTTTATGTCGCTCTGCTTGCATATTAATGGCGGCCTTGATCGCATCGGGTTTATATCTGCTTGAGAAATGCATCAAAACCAGTGCATCAAGACTCAACGAAGATGCTGCCTCGATGACTTGTGGAAGACTAGCGTGGCTGCCGCGCGTTGTTTCTGGCTTGAGAAAAGTCGCTTCGTGAAGCAGTAGTTTGACACCCCGCCAGTCGGATGGGATTAGGGCTGGGGAATCACCGGAATATCCAAGCAACTTATCGGTGATCGTCTCACTGATACCTCCCTCTCCGAGCTCTTGTTTCTTGGCCGCGATTTCTTTGCCAGACAATCCCTGGAACTCAGCTTTCAATCGTTTTCGGGTGTGAGACAGCGTAAAGCCAAACGCTTTGACCAAACCATCCTTTTGAACGTGTTCAGATCGCTGGGCTATCACTTGGTAGCCATGACTCAAATCGATGGCTTGGTCATTATCAAGGCCAATCCATGTCGCTGGTCCTGATTGTGGATCGAATCGTGCGAAGAAGTCACGTAGCGGTTCAAACGAGCCGCAGTCTTTGGGGTAGTAGATGGTGGGATTGCCATCGCGAGCGTTGAGTTGGTGCAGCTGTAGTAGGCCGCAGACATGGTCGCGATCGGCGTGAGTGATAAAGACATTCTTGATCTTCCCACTTTTTTGTGTGAGGCCTGCACTCACACCATCCCCTGCATCAAACAGCAGCCCAAGCTCTTCAATAAAGACCCATGTTGAAAAAAGTGCAGCTGAATAAGCAGTGATGGTTAAGCGCATGAATCACACCCGGTCCAGCGCCAGCTCGTGTGCCTCGTTGTACCTTCGCCCGAGGTTGTGCCAGTCGAAGTGTTCGCTGTAGCTCTCGACGGTGTTGCGCAGGCTGATGCGCTCGCGGCGAGTCATCTCGGTGTAGCGGAACATGATGTCGGTCAGCTGGTCGGCGGCCTCGTGGTAGTTCTTGTACCGGCGGTTCACGCAGAACAGGCCCTGCTCCTCGTGGTCGGGCAGTAGCTGGGCGAGGTAGCTACCGAAGCCGGAGAGGTCGGACGTGATCGCCGGGACGCCGAGCGCGATGGACTCGAGCGGGGTGTAGCCCCAGGGCTCGTAGTAGCTGGGGAACACGCCCATGTGGTTGCCGCGGACGAAGTCGTCGTACTCCATGCCGAACAGCGGGCTCGTCGGGCTGATGAAGTCGGGGTGGAAGATGACCTTGACCCTGTCGTCGGCGTGGTTGAGCAGGTTGCATCGGCG
The DNA here is from genome assembly GCA_039188575.1 of Planctomycetota bacterium. Classification (GTDB taxonomy): domain Bacteria; phylum Planctomycetota; class Phycisphaerae; order Phycisphaerales; family Phycisphaeraceae; genus JAHQVV01. The sequence goes on from JBCCYY010000045.1 coordinate 21,402, forward strand.
GAGCTGCTCGAGCACATCGTCCTTCGAGTCGTCGTGCAGGTCGTGCGTCACGATCGGCGGGAGCCAGCTGCGCTTCCACGCGTGGATCGATCGACGCAGGCGCAGCCGCCAGTACTCGTCGACCAGCGCGTTGAGGTCGGGGATCCGGCCCTGCGCCGCCTGCTCGACGATGCGTTCCTCCATCTGCTCGGTCATGTGCTCGGCGATCCGGCGGAAGTCCTCAAGGTTCGCGGCGGACTGCAGCTGCCCGACGTTGATCGACTTCACCGGTGCCCGGGTGATGATGAAGAACACGATCGTCATCGGGGACTCGGTCATCTTCATCCTGTGGTTCAAACGGGCGAGCGACTCGACACACAAGTCCATGCCCTTGTTGCGGTACTCGTACCGGCCGGAGGTGAAGAAGTACAGCGTGTTGTCGAGGTCGAAGGTGTAAGATGGGAAGAAGTGCGCCATCGTGAATTCATGGATGCGCTGCTTGAACTGGTTGTGCAGGTTCTGGAACTCGTGCAACGCGGTGAAGCGCTTGATGTTCAGCCCGTTGGGCAGCAGGACATCCGGGTCTCGGCCGAGCAGGTGCCGGCACTCCATCGCGGTGACGTCGGAGACGGTGGTGAAGACGTGGCAGCCGTGCGCCGCGGCTCGTTCGACGCCGTGCTGGAACTCGATATTGAAGTGGTGCGCCTCGTGCGCTGGGTCGAAGAACGAGAGGTGGTCGTAGAACGCCGGGTTGTGCATCGCGAGATACCGCCCGAGCAATGTCGCATGCGTTGTGAAGACAACTGAACCCGGCCAGTCCTCCTGCCGGAGCATCGGGATGCAGACGCCGGCCATCCACTCGTGGAAATGAGCGACGAGGTCGCGTCGCTCGCTCTCGCGCTGGCCGAGGATAAACAGCAGCATGCGGACCGCCTCGCCGAACGCCACAACGTCATCGGCCAGCGCGTCGCCATCAGGCGTGGGGATGTTGTGATCGGACCAGAGGCGGTACTTGACATCGCCGAGGTACCGCTTCGCGTCGCCGACGTGCAGCAGCACCGCCTGTGGCCGGCCGGTCACCAGCCAGTGCCCGTACTCGACGCCGTAGCCCATCTCGCGCATCTGCTGCACCGCCTGCCCGATCGGCGTGTCCATCTGCTCGGGCCCGGCGGGCTCGAACTCGACCTGAGCCGAGTCGTGGTTGTAGGGCCCGACCAGGCAGTACCGCTTGCCCCAACGTGCCATCATCGACGGGACCTTTGTCCGCAGCACCGTGTAGATCCCGCCGAGCTTGTTGCAGACCTCCCAGCCGACCTCGAGTAGGATCGGGTCGGCACGCTTGATCGGGGCGACATCCTCGTCGACGGACTCGGGCGGAGCCGGCGTGGGTTCGGCGGCAGGGATAAAGAGCGGGGCCGGCTCGGGCGCAGGGGCCGGCGCGGGCTTTACCTCAACAGGCTTGTTCTGGATCGGCGGAGCGGTCTCAACCTTGGATGTCACACTCGTAGGTGTCGCCTTGGGCGTGCGGTCGATCGGTGGGGGCGGGGGAATGCTGTTGGGTTCGTCGGCCTTTGCCTTAGCGATGGGTTTGATCTTCGTCTTCTTGACGGTCTTCTTTGAGGGCTTTTTGGCCACCTTCTTGGTCGCCGTGGCCTTCTTCTTGACGACTTTCTTGACGGCGGTTTTCTTCTTGCTGGCCCGCTTGACCTTCTTCTTTGCGGAGCTGGAGGTGGAAGAAGCGGCCTTTTTCTTGGTGGTCTTTTTCGCCATGGCCGGATTGTAACGGGTGGGCCTAAGCGGATCGCGGGCTTGCAGGGCTATGATGACCATGATGCGTGAAGACAAGGCCTATGCAATGGATCGGGCGATCGAACGCGGCGACGCGGCGACGCTCCAAGCGCTGCTCGAAGCGGAACCGAGGCTGACCGGCACGCCGGTCCCGGTCAAGCGCGTCTGGGGCGAGGAGATGTGGCTGGGCCTGCACCGCGCGGCGGAGCGTGGTAACGCCGAACTGGTCGCGCTGCTTCTGGACGCGGGCGCGTCGGTCGATGCGCGGACGCGTTTCCGCACGCCGATGCACGGGCGTGAGACCCCGCTGATCCTCGCCAGCCGGAGCGGTCAAGACGCGGTGGTATCGCTTCTCATCGAGCACCACGCCGATATCGATCTGCTCGACGCCAACCACCGCAGCGCGCTGAGCCACTCGGCCGAGGCGGGGCAGCTGCCTATTATCCATCGCCTGCTAGGCATTGCCTGCGAGATCGACCCGGTCGACGACCAGGGCCGAACGCCCCTGCACTGGTCGATCCAGGGCGGGCACGCCGATGTCGCGCTCGCGCTGATCGAGGCGGGGGCGGACATGAATCATCCGTGCCCAAAAGAGCCGGGCGGCTTTACCCCGCTGCACCGCTGCGCGACGGTGGGCGAGGCGATGGGCCAAGTCGCCGAGCGTCTACGGCTAGCCGGCGCCGATACGGCCCGGCGCGACCCACGCTTCGGCAAGACCGCCGCGGAGCTTGCTTAGACGCTAAGCCCTGAGGTGCCACCGGAGCTGGCTAACGCTGATAGATCGGCAGGTACTTGTAGGGCAGCTGGAGGATCGTGAGCGCGAGGGCCGTGCGGTAGACCGGGCCGACCTCTTGCCAGGCCCCATCGGGCCCTTTCCATTGCCCTTCGTCGCCCTGCATCTTGAGGAGTTGATCCCGAGCCGCGGGGAAATAAGTATCCCAGTACTCGTCGCCGGCCTGGTAGAAGGCCTGGGCGGCGTAATAGTGCGCGTAGAAGCTGTGGCCCTGCCCCTTGTTCCATGAACCGTTGCTGCCGTCCAGGCAGAACGACTTGAAGACATACGCCAGGCACTTCTCCGCCATCTCCGACTCGTAGTCGCCGGTCGAATACATGCAGGGCAGCGCGGCGGCGGAGATCGGCAGGCGCGTTGTGTTGCCGCTGTTGAACGCGTAGCGGATCCCGCCATCAGGCGTCCGGCAGAGCTCGAGGTACTGGATCGCTTTCTTGATCGTATCCTCGGGCACGACGAAGCCCGCGTTGTGAGCAGCGCGCAATGCCTGGAGCTGTGTCACCGTGATCGAGCCCTCATCGCGCCTTGGGTCGGGCGTGTACCACCACCCACCCATTGCTGACTGTGAAGAGGAGATCAGCTTGATGCCTTTCTCGATGACGGTCCGCATCTTTTCTCGGACCGCTTCATCGCTCTCCATGCCGTACGCGCTGGACAGGAACAGCATCGCGAAGCCGTGCGGGTACATGATCCAGCCCGCCTCGTTCTGGCCGCCCTTGCGAGCGATGATGCCCGTATTGGGGTCGGCCTGCGACAGCACGAACCGCACCGCCTTCTTCACATTGCTGGCATACGGCCCGCGGCTGGTGGTATTGCCCCCCGCCAGCATGGCCATGCCCGACAGCGACGCGATCGTTACTGGGAAGGTCGCACCGTCCGTATTGCCACGCCAGCTCCCGTCCGGGTGCTGCGTGCTGGCGAGGTACGCCATCCCGCGGTCGATCGCCTTCTGCGTCTGCTCGCTGAAGTGCTTGGGCAGCAGGTTGCCAGCGTCGTCAAAGAACAGCTCATCCGTGGTGGAGCCCGTCTTCGCGCTTTCGGCAAGCAACTGAGGCTTCTGCTGAGCGTACGCATCGATCGGAGCGCAACACAACAGAACGATCACTGCCAAACCAGCAATCAACCGCGGAAGAAGTCTAGACATATCGCACCCTTAGAAGGAACCACCACCCTACTCACATCGGATAGGGGGATCAAGGGTGACAGGGACAAATCAAATGTTGATTCGTTTCGGCTGTGTTTTGGATAAACCGTTTGAACGACCTTACTGCTTCCACTTGATGTAGCTGCCCTTCAACGTGGTCTGTCGCACGGAGAGCAGTTGGACCAACGCTGCTGAGCTTTCGGCCGGCTAATAGGGCGCGGTCACAACATCGGCTCGACCAGCGACGTGATCCCCAGCAGCGCAAGGAACACGATCATCAGCCAGCGCAGCTGCTTCCTCGGGAGCCTGTGGCCGATCCATAGCCCCGCCGCGGTGCCGAGCAGCGCGACCGGCAGGGTCAACACGCCGACGCCTGTCAGCTTCAGCTGCCCGACGTGGTCATCGAACATGAGCACCAGCACCGCGATCTGGACCGGCATCACAAACCAGAAGCTCGCCCAGAGGAACAGACGCGACCGCTTGCTAGGCCAGTCGTGGGCAACCACCCACAAGACCAGCGGCGGCCCGCCCATGCCGACCGCACCCGCGGTGACCCCGCCCGTCAGCCCCGCGAGCCAGGCCCAGCCCTGCGCGAGCTGCTTCCTCGGCTTGACCCGAAGCCCGGCCTGCAACACCAACGCAAACAAAACCATCCCGCCAACCGCCTGCTTGACCACACCGGTGCTCGACCCCGCCAACACCCACAGCAGCAGGAACCCCGGCACGTACCCGATCAGCCGGGCGACGCCCACCGGCCAGAGCACAAGCCGCCAGGGGATCTCCCTACGGTAGTGCCAGAGCTTCACCGTGAGCTGGGCCGACACCGCGCCGGACATCAGCGCGAGGACCTGCTCGATCGGCATGCCCGCCCACGCCAGGATGGGCAGCATGATCATCCCGGCCCCGAAGCCGATCCCCGCCTGCACCACCGCGGCGATGAGGACCGCGCCGATGGCAATCAGTAAGAGTGAGAGTTCCACGGCGACACGATAGGTGACCCGTCGCGTTGGCGTGCGGCCGCTTGATAGAGATTATGGCTTTTTGAAGTCTTCGAGCTTGAGCCAGCCGGTCTTGACCCACTTCTTGCCGTCGCTGTAAACCAGTCCACCGTCACCCGCGAAGAATTGTGGGGCAAGGGCGTGGTAGGGCCCGTCTCCGGCGAGTTGGCGGTTGTCCAGCGCCGCGATCTTGATCATCTGCGATTCGTGGCCTATCGGCAGAAACGCGATCACGCTGTAGCGGTAGGTTCGTTGCTCTGTCTTGTGGTCATAGCTTTCGATCCGCTGCACACCATAGCCGATGCCATCGTGCATGATAAAGTTGCTGCTGTAGTGCTGGCGCGCGGGCGAGCGTTCTTGGCGGGCATCGACGCGCTCGCCCGTGGCGGGGTCGTACAGCCCGTGCCCGGCGAAGAGGTACCGGCTTCCTAACACAGGGAAGCAAGGGTCCCAGAACCTCTCGTACGACTCAGGCAACTCGATGGTGATCTCACGCACCCGGCCCGTTGCAAGTTCTAGTACTCGGGCTACCGTCTGTTCGTCGTTGACGACGACGACGAAGTGGTCATTGCTAAGCACGCGGCGAGAAATGCCGCGGTTCGAGTTGAGGTCCACAAACCCGGCTTCTGCGATTTGGATTTCATCCTCGATGACAAAGTCCATATTCTTGCGGGGGGTGTAGAAGGTTGCGCCGACCGGGCTGCGCGGTGTTTCGCGCGCTTCCTGGTAGACCGCCCCATGCCCCACAGAGACGGGGTATCCATCAAGAGGCCTGTCCTCATTGATCAGTTGCGACATGCTTGCCATGTCTTCTTCGCGGTAGACATGCGGCAGCCACCCCACCGGACCATAGCCACCCTCCATCGTCGGGACTCCGTCGGCTCCGACCGTGATATGTTCTGGTCCACCAACGCGCACGTCGCGGTAGATGACCTTGGCAGTGTCCTCACCAATGGTGTGTAGGTAAAAAATCTTGAGATACTCAATCGTCCTTGGGCGATACCGGACCGGCGTGGCCCAACCCAGTATCAGCTTGTCGCCATGGTTGGTAACCAGGCCTGCAGGCATAACAGGCACCTCTTGGCCAATCTGATGCGTTGGGCGTAGCGTGGAAGGGTCGAGGTCTGAGCCACCGAGTGTGTGGGGCCTATCGGGCTGATCTTGCTGAGCAGCGATGTCAGTGGCATAGACCAGGCACAAAGCTAGCACACAGAGGTACACGATCTGAATTGATCTCATCATCGCCATCCTGCAAGCGGGTCGCCGCAATGATACGGATTCAGTCGGCTTCAATGTGACGCATAGCATGGCCCCGGGGTTCCGGCCGTATAGCTTACGCCTTCCACTTGATGTTGCAGCCCATCGACGGGACCTGCTCGACCGTGACATCTTGCCCCGAGATCAGCTGGTCGAGCGCTGCGCGGAGGTCCTTGCCGTTCGCCGCGCCGTTGCGCTCGTCGTACTGGCCCGAGGCGATGCGGTGCGGCCGCGTCTCGTCGAGCTGCCCGCGGTAGACCAGCTTGTGCCCCGAGTCGAACAAGAAGAAGTCCGGCGTGCACGCCGCCGAGTACGCCTTCGCGACCGACTGGTCCGCGTCCAGCACGTAGGGGAACGCGTACCCGCGCTTCACGACCTCTTCCTTCATCTTGTCCGGGCCGTCGTCGGGGTAGGCTTCGATGTCGTTGGACTGGATCGCGACGATGCCGATGTTCCCGCCGGACGCCAGCCCATAGTCCTGACCGATGCGCGCGAGCTCGGGCGCGACGTGATGCACGTAAGGGCAGTGGTTGCAGATGAACATAACCAAGAGCGGGTGGTCGGTGTAGTTGTCACGTGTGACGGGCTCGCCGTTGGTATCGGTGAGTTCAAAGCCGGGCGCGGTCGTGCCCAGCGGCAGCATGGTGGAGGGGGTCAGGGCCATGGGGTTCTCTTTCAGAAATTGGTCAATCGTCGTGGAACTCATCGTAGTCCGGATCAATCGCCTCGGCTGTCGGCGGCAGGCTGTTGCGTGTCTCGGGGTTGTACAGCCGGAACGCCAAGTCGTCCGCATCCTGGAACCGGCTGGGCAGGTCGCCATCGTGCTTCCCATAGCCCCCTTCGTCGATCGTGTTGCAACCCTTGGAAAAAACGAAAACCCCATCTGTCGTAATACGGTAGCCCAACGGCTCGCCAAACGAGTCAAAAGGTTTGTCGCCAGTCGCGTCTTCGAGTGTCGCAGGCCAATCGCCTCGTGCCACCCGATAGCGTTCAACTTGAAGGGCAGTGACCATCGTGGTCAAGTTACTTCCCAACAAGAGAAATGTCCTTGTGCTGATCAGCACATTGTTGCCTTGCAGGTTCTGTGAGAAATACAGATCACGCTGTTTGTCTTCGTCCCTTGCTTTGATCTGACCAAGCGTCTGCGTGATATAGGCCCAGCACTGCCTGGGCTTGGCGCCGAGTGACTTGATCTGGTCGTAGTAGCCAAGCGATTCTTCAAGCAGCTCGGCGTGCCTCATCTCGTACCGCCCAGGGCAGGTAGTCAGCAGGACGTTCTGCCAAGTAAGCTCGGTCCGGCTGGGCAGCTGATCGGTATCGATCCAATCGGGTTCTTCTACCAATAACTGCTGGATCATCAAGCTCTGTCGGGCATCATTGAGACGAAGATAGCTCTGCACATCGGAGGACACATAATGAAACTGCCAAGACAGGTCGTGGCCGATCATTTCTACGATGTTCCTCGACTGTTGCCGCTGTTCAAAAGCAGCAATCAGGCGGTCGAGCTGCTCAGTACTGAACTCGATCCTGCTCAGCGCATCCATCACCGCGTCGCGAGCTATTGCGTCGAGGCTACCGCTGGCTAGGCCTGCAAGGATGTGCGATTCCTCATCCAGCAGATTGCTGAGTTCGAGCATCGCTGTGATCGCCCAGATGTAGGTGCCGCCGTCCTCATCAATAACAGCAAGCCGGGCGCGCTCTTCCAGCCAGCGGGCAACCGACCGTGATCCGCCCAGCACCTCCAAACCCGCCGTGGGATCGGCCAGGTCATTGGCCATCCCAAACCGCCCCGGCGGGGCCTCGACCGCGTCGTTAACGAGTTCCAGGAAGCGCGGGTGCGCTTCAAAGACATCACGCAACGCCGCCACCATGTCGGGGTGGTACTGTTGGCGGTGCTCGATGTCGTTGACCCAGACCGTTCCCACGGTCAGGAGCGGTCGATCACCCGCATCCGGAACCGCCTGCATCGCAGCGCGCCAGTACCGCGCGTTGGTCGCGTACCGGTACCAACCATCTTTACCGCGGTCAGAAGTGTCCCAGTAGAGATCAAGAAGCCCGCGATCCGCAAGCTCCCTTTCAATCTGTGCAACCGCCCGATCACCGCTCGCGTTGACCCGCCAGGCGTAGATCGCGAACCCAACCACAAATACCAACAGCGCGACACTCACCAGCACAACCAGCCTGCGCGTCTGGCGGAGCACCCAACGCAGCTTCGTTCGCTTCGGTTTCTCGGCAGGCTTGGCTTCACTTACCTCTGGTTTCGGATCGTCCATCCTCGATATATAGCAGCCCCGCTGCCGCGTGTGTTGGAATCTGCGTTCCGCCGGTCCCGCACCTGCAAAAGACTGCGGTAGGATGGGCCGGCCAGGAGTCAGAACCATGCACGCCGCCTCCATCCTGCCCGATATCGCCCTGCCGCTATACACGGTATTGGGCAGTGCTGCGGGTGCGGAGAAGCAGTCCTGGACCATCCTGCTCGATCTGATCCTGCTGCTCTCCATCGCGATGGTGCTCGGGGTCATCGCCGAGCGGCTCAAGCAGTCGGCGGTCGTCGGTTACATGCTCGCAGGGGTCCTCATCGCCAATGTCGGCGACCCACTGAGCAACCAGGACCAAAACATCAATATCCTCGCCAACCTCGGCGTCGTCTTGCTCATGTTCACCATCGGGCTCGAGTTCAACTGGTCCCGGCTCAAACGGCTAGGCCTGACCGCGCTCGCGTCCGGCACCATGCAGATCTGCCTGACCATCGCCGCGGCCATGGCGATCGGGATGGCGCTGCTCCCCTCGTGGAAGGCCGCGTTCGCGATCGGCGCGGCGCTCGCCATGTCGTCCACCGCAGTCGTGCTCCCCGTGCTCCAACGCAGGGCCGAGGCGGACTCGGTGCACGGCCGGTTCGCGCTCGGCGTCCTACTGGTCCAAGACCTCGCCGTCGTGCCGTTGGTGCTTCTGGTTGGCGCGCTGGGCACGGTCCCAGGCGAGGAGCCCAAGGGCGGCGTAGACATCCTGATCGGGATCGTGCAGGGCTTCGGCTGGATCGCGCTGTTCGTGCTCGTGTTTTTCCTCTTCAGCCGGTACGCGCTGCCGCTGCTCGTGAAGTGGGCGATCCCCGCCCGCAACCGCGATGTCCTGACACTCTTCGCGTTCCTCATGGCGATGAGCTCGGCCTGGCTGGCTCAGCAGGTCGGGATCTCGCCCGCGCTGGGCGCGCTGCTCGCCGCGGTCTTCCTAGGCGAATCGATCATCGCGCCGCAGCTGCGCAGCGATGTCAACCCACTCAAGACCGTCTTCATGACGCTGTTCTTCTCCGCGATCGGGATGTACCTGGAGATCGACTGGTTCCTCGACAACATCTGGCTCGTGCTGCTGCTGACAGGGATCATCATCGTGATCAAGCCGACGGTGGTCACGATCGTGGCGCTGATCATGAAGCTGACGCCAAGGAGCGCGGTCGCCGCGGGCTGCGCGATGGCGCAGGTTGGGATCTTCTCGTTCGTGATCGCGCAGATCGCGATGCAGGGGCAGATCATCACGGACAACCAGTTCAAGCTGGTGGTTGCCGCGACGGTGCTGACGCTGTTCCTCACGCCGTACACCGTGCAGCTCGGCCGGCCGCTCGGCACCCGGTTTGACACGTTCATGCGCAAGCGCGGCTGGTCGCGCGCCCGCATCGGCCAGGAGCCCGCCGCCCAGGCGCTAGCCAAGGGCCACATCGTTGTCGTCGGCTACGGCCCGGCCGGGCGTGAGGTCGTGGAGACCGCCCGCGAGCAGTCCCTGCCCGTCATCGTGCTGGACCTCAACCCCAAGTCCGTCATCGAGGCGCGCAAGCTCGGCCTCGAGGCCTACGTCGGCGACGCATCCCAGCCCGCGATCCTCAAGCTCGCCCGGCTCAGCGACGCGAGCGCGATCGTGATCACGCTGCCCGACCACCGCCTGACGACCGCGATCATTGTCGAGGCCCGCGACCTGGACCACGACGCGACCATCATCGCCCGCTCGCGCTACCACCGCTACTTCAACCTGCTCGAAGGCGCCGGCGCCAACATCGTCGTCGACGAAGAACGCCACGTCGGCCGACGCCTGAGCGACTACATCCAGGCGACCAGCGGCAAGAGCGAGTCGGAGGAGATCGAGCAGGCGAAAGAAAAGCCGCAGCCTGAAAATACAACATCATAATGAGTAGCCGCGATGCTACGCATCGCAGGCCGTTATGACAGGTGTAAGAGTGTTTCCCTGCGACGCATAGCGTCGCGGCTATTTCAAACAGCTCACGCTGTTAGTTCGTCCCGGATCTTCCGGAGCAGCTTGGTGCAGGCACCGACGCCCTTGACCTTGTCGCCCTTGCCCTCGAACTCGACGCCGACGTAGCCGCGGTAGCCATGGGCTAGGACGATGCGCATCATCCGGTGGAAGTCGAACTCCTTGTGGCTGCCATCCTCGTTGAACGTGAAGCACTTGGCGCTGACGGCCTTTGCGTAGGGCATCAGCTCGTGGACGCCGAGGAACTTGTCGTACTTCCCGCCGACGGTATTGAAATTGCCAAAATCTGGCAGCGTGCCGCACTCGGGCATGCCGACGGTGTCCATGACCTCGCTGAGCCACTTGCCGTTGGAGGACAGCCCGCCGTGGTTCTCGACGATGACGTTGATGCCGAAGCCGCGGGCGAACCCGGTGAGCCGCACCAGGCCGTCGGCGGCCCGGTCGCGCTGTTCTTCCCAGGTCCCGCCGCTGCCGGCGTTCACGCGGATGCTGTGCCCGCCGAGCAGCTTGCTCGCGACGACCCACTTGTAATGGTTCTCGACGGCCTGCTTGCGCTTGGCCTCGTCCGGGTCACCGAGCCGGCCCTCGCCATCGACCATGATCAGCAGCGTCTTCACACCCACGTCGTCGCAGCGCTGCTTCATCTCGCGCAGGTAGCCGAAGTCGGTCGCCTTGTCTTTGAAGAACTGGTTGACCCACTCGACGGCGTCGAGGTCGTAGGTCTCGCGGATGAACCTGCCGTAGTCGCGGTTGTCGACCTTCTTGTCCCAGAAGAGCTTGTTGAGCGACCACTGCGCGACGCTGATCTTGTAGAGCGGCTCGCCGTAAGGTGCCCCGAACTTGGCATCGGCCGCGGGCTCGGGGAATCCCCTACCTTCGCCGGATTCATGGCCGTCGGCATTGGCTTGTGTGGGCGCGAGCGTGGCTGCGGTGGCTGCGGTTACCGCGGAGGCGGCAAGGAACTGTCGGCGGGTGGTGAGCTGCATAGGTACTCCAAAGTTTTTACGTTCAAATCTTATCCTGCATCGACGCTTATGCACATTGCAAGTCATATCTAGAAACGACTTAACGACAGTAAACCGCAATTTATCCACCGCATATCCACCATCCGCTTACCAATATTCTTTTCAGGCGCTTATGCGCGCGATTTTCTAAGAGTAGTTTTGACAAAGACCTATGGCAATTTACGAGTTTAATGGGAGGGTGTACCGCAAAAATCCTATATTTTGTGACGCAACACATTGAACTCTACCATATAGAGTGGTATCGTCATTCAAATTCCATTGAAAGGAAAATGCCCATGGATGGGCCACATCAAAAACTTACGCGTATTGCTGAGTTCATCGATGCTTTCCAGGTTCTAGAGCGTGAAGACCCAACAGCGGCTGCATGTATACGCCTCTTACTAACGGGGAAATCAATCGATCAGAATTCGGTGCATACAGATTCTGTTGATTCAGATGGCCCAGCGGCATTGTGGGGAGACACCCACTTTGAAAGGATTTGTCAACTCTATTGCCAGCGCAAAAATGGGTGGCTCTCGGTTTCGGATATCAGGTTAGGTACTGAGATTGGTCGTGGTGCAATTGCCCAAGTTCTATACACCACATACAAAGATTGTTTTGAACGCAAGCCGCATCCAAGCCACGCGAAGATGAAAGTGTGGAGGCTTACTGGTGCTGCTTACAGTGAAGCAAAAACACGTGCAGAACATCATTATCAAGAGGCGACATTTGCAGAGCACCCTTCTACTGTCTCCGAGAGTCAATTAAAGGAGCCCGTGATGATGCATTGACGCAAGGCAATGCCTGCTGAAGGTTATGTGAACCGCGAAAATCACTAAAAGAACAGGCCGGCAATGTGCCGGCCTATCCACAATATCTGCCCACATGATGCCTTGAGAAGCTAGTGGGCAAACACCGAAAGGATTTTATCCTATGAGCACTGCTCAAACAACAAAGCTTTACAAGACTGGCCAGTCCTGCCCCCAATCGGGGGTTTGGGCGTTCGTGAAATACACGGACGGAACGACTTACCCATCACCGAAGCCCGAGGAGCGGGAAATCCCGCTTGCCAAGGGCGAGACTTTTCCGCCGATTCGATCGTCGGGAAAAGGGTGCTGGTGGCGGCTAGTTCGTGACGCTTAAGTCTTGAACAAGTGATTGTGTTTTTGGCGGCTCGTCAGAATTGGCGAGCCGTCTTTCATTTAGAAGTTCAGCGTCCGCCCCTCGGTCGCGAGCGTCGCTTCATGCACCGCTTCGGACAGCGTCGGGTGGGCGTGGACGGTGGCGATGATTTCCTCGGCGGTCGCTTCGAGTCGTCGGGCCAGGCCCATCTCGGCGATGAGTTCGGTGACGTTTTCGCCGACCATGTGGCAGCCGAGGATCTCGCCATGTTCTTTGCCGGTGATCATCTTGACAAAGCCGTCGGTCTCGCCGAGAGCCTGTGCTTTCCCGCTGGCCTGGAAGGGAAAGGTGCCGACGTTGTAGTCGAGGCCCTGGTCCTTACAGGCCTGCTCGGTCAGGCCGATGGACGCAACCTGCGGGTGGCAGTAGGTGCAGCCGGGGATCGAGTCGTAGTCGATGTCCGGCGCTTCGTGCCCGGCCATGCGTTCGACACAGACCACAGCCTCTTCCGATGCGACGTGCGCCAGCCACGGCGGTCCGATGCAATCGCCAACCGCGTAGATGCCCTTGACGCTGGTCTCGTAGTCCGCGCCGGGCTTCTTGTAATCGACCTTGATGTGGTCTTTGAAGAGTTCGACGCCGAGCTTGTCCGCGAAGAGCCCGTCGTAGCGCCCACGCACGCCGATGGCGACGAGGACCTTGTCCGCTTCGATGGTCTCGGCCGCATCGCTGTCATCACCGACCTTGGCGATGGCTGCTTTGACGCCGGTATCGGTGACCTCGATGGACTTGGTGATGTGCCCGGTCTTGATCGCAATGCCTTGTTTCTTGAAGGCTTTCTCGACAGCCTTGGAGCTGTCCGCGTCTTCGATCGGCATGACGCGGTCGACCATCTCGATGACCGTGACCTCGGTGCCGAAGGCGTTGTAGAAGTAAGCAAACTCCATACCGATCGCGCCGCTGCCGACGATCAGCAGCTTGGCGGGCTGCTCGGCCAGGGTCATCGCGTCCTTGGCGGCGATGACCTTGTCGCCATCGAAAGGTGTGCCGGGCAGGGCACGGGGCACAGCACCCGTCGCGACGAGGATGTTCTTGCACTGGAGGGTCGCGGTCGCGTCGCCTTTGTGTTCGGTGTCGTCCTTGTCGAAGACCTGGACTTTGCCGGGCGTAGGGATGTAGGCGTGTCCCTCGAAGTGGGTGATCTTGTTTTTCTTGAAGAGGAAGCCGACGCCCTTGTTGAGCGTCCCCGCGACACCGCGCGACCGGCCGATCACCTTCTCCCAATTATGGCTGACGTTCTCGGCGGTGATGCCCCACTGATCCGCGTCGTACTGGAGCTTGTGGTAGAACTCCGCGCCGGCGAGCAGGGCCTTGGTCGGGATGCAGCCCCAGTTCAGACAGACCCCGCCGAGCCGGTCGCGCTCGATGCAGGCGACTTTCATGCCCAGCTGTGCGGCTCGGATCGCCCCGACGTAGCCTCCCGGCCCACCGCCGATCACGACGAGGTCGAAGGTTTGTTCGTTTTGGTCGGCCATGGCCGGCTCCTTGCGTTTCCTATTGCGAAAGAAGGGTATTGTAGCGGTTGACGCCTGCCATCGCGGCTCCGCGGTTGCTCACCAGTGGCTGGGCCCCTATAAACCGCGATTCGATTGAGAACCGAGAGGAACCCCCGTGACCACACCGCTCAAACTCGCAGTCATCCCCGGAGACGGCACCGGACAGGAAGTCACCGACCAGGCCCTGCGCATCCTCGACGCCGTTGCGCCCAAGCACGGCATCGCCGTCGACGCGACACAGTTCGGCTACGGCGGGGCGCACTACCTATCGACCGGCGAGGTCATCACCGATGAACAGGTCGATGAGCTGCGAACCTACGACGCGATTATGCTCGGCGCTGTCGGCCACCCGGACGTGAAGCCCGGCGTCCTCGAGAAGGGCCTGCTGCTCAAGCTCCGCTTCCAGCTGGACCAGTACATCAACCTCCGCCCGGTGAAGCTGTACCCGGGTGTGGATACGCCGTTGGCCGGTAAGACGCCCGAGGACATCGACTTCGTCTGTGTCCGCGAGAACACCGAGGACCTGTACTGCGGCAACGGCGGCCGGGCGCGCGTTGGCACGGCCCAAGAGATAAGCACGCAGGAGATGATCGCGACACGGTTTGGCGTCGAGCGGTGCGTTCGGTACGCGCTTGAGCTCGCCAAGACGCGCGATCGCAAGCACCTGACGCTCGTGCACAAGACCAATGTGCTGACCTATTGCGGCGGGACGTGGTTCGACACGTTTATGGATATCGCCAAGCAATACCCGGAAGTCGAGACCGGCTACCACCACGTCGATGCCTGCTGCATGTTCATGGCGACCAAGCCGGAGGTTTATGACGTCATCGTCGTGCCCAACATGTTCGGCGATATCATCACGGACCTCGGCGCCGCGGTCGCGGGTGGGATGGGTATCGCCGCGTCGGGCAACCTCAACCCGGACCCGGGCGCGAATAGCGTGAGTATGTTCGAGCCGGTGCACGGCAGCTCGCCCGATATCGCCGGTCAGAACAAGGCCAACCCGCTGGCGGCGATCGACTCGCTGGCGATGCTGCTGCGTGAGACCGGCCGGGTTAAGGGTGCCGACGCTTTGATCAAAGCGGGCGACCAGGTCGCGGCGGCCGTGCAGGCGGTGACGCCGAAGTTCACCGGCAAGCGGCTGGACCGCAGTGGTTACGGGACCGACGAGATCGGCACGATGGTGCTCGATGCGCTGGGTTAATCGCTTTCCGTCTCGACTTGTTACACGATCGTTGCAGCCGATCCAGCCCCGCGATTCAGTCGATAGGTATGTTATGGAAATGAACACCTCTCGCGGCCAAAATCAGTCAGAAATCCTGCTCGAGTCGGGCACCAATGAGTTGGAAGTGCTGGTCTTCCACCTCGCCGGGCAGAGCTATGGCGTCAACGTCGCGAAGGTCCGTGAGGTGATCCTCCCGGTCAAGGCGGCTGCCAACCCGGACCAGCCCGAGGCCGTGGTGGGCATGTTCAACCTGCGTGGCAAGGTGCTGCCGCTCGTGGACCTACACGACTATTTCAAACTCGGTCCGCAAACGCATGACGGCCCGGATCAGCGGCGCATCATCGTAACGGAGTTCAACGGTCAGATGGGTGCGTTTCTCGTTGACGCGGTTGAGCATATCCACCGGCTGTCGTGGCAGAACATGCGAGAGGTCCCGTCGATCCACGAAGGCGCGAACCACTTCTCCGTCACCGGTGTTACGGAGATCAACGGCAAACTCATCCTCATGCTGGATTTCGAATCAATCGTTGACCATATCGCGCTCAACGACCAGCTCCACATCAAACAGGTCGACAATACGCTTGGTGTGGATCGCGGATCCAAGCGGGTATACCTCGCCGAGGACTCACGATTTATTGGCGGCCTGATGATCGACCTGCTGCACAACAGCGGCTACACCCAGGCTAAGCTCTTCCGCAACGGAGGGCTCGCGTGGGAAGCGCTCAACGAGTTGAAGCAGAACGGCGAAGCACCGCCGGACCTTCTCGTCTCGGACATCGAGATGCCACAGATGGACGGCCTGGCGTTGACGCGGCATATCAAGGAAGACCCGGCGTTCTGTGAGATTCCAGTGATCTTGTTCTCCTCGTTGATCACACCCGACACGCTGCATAAGGGCCAGCAGGTCGGCGCGCTGAAACAGATCAACAAGCCTCAGCTCAGCGAGCTGGTGCAGATCATCGACGCGTACTTCAACGATTCGCTGAGCCAGGCGGCGTGATTCCTAGTGAATAATGCCACGGCCATGTCTGGCTTGTATGATCGAGTAATGATTTGCTTTGTGTGGGCTGTTATCCACAAAAATTTGCAGCTCCATTGTCTCGTAGTCGGTTGAAATACCCAGAGACTCAGCAACCTTCCAAAGTCCATCACAGGGATCTTTCCTGTATTTAATCAAGGACTCACCGGGGAGTTTCTTGCCAATGCGACCGAACATAAATCCGAATGAACCTATTCCAAAGGGCGCGTCCTCTTTGTGAATCCGTCTTCTTATCGTTCCACCTTGCCAATATTCGATTTCGTAGAAGTTATCGATATCAGGAAAAGTGAGCATCAGGGTGTCGTATCGGTTTGCGACACGCCGGGTCGCGAGTAGCACCTCGGGGTCATACCAGTAGTCGTATGAATAGTCGTCACAAATGTGCAGCCACTCCCCATCGTCAGCAGCTGTAATGCACTTCCCAGATCTGTTATCGCTGGACAAATGATGGTATTGCGTTAAGCCAAGCTCTTCCAGGATCTGTTCAGGCGCTTCTTTTCCGAACGTTCGAAAGAACAATGCATAAGCAGTGTGAAGTTTGCCATTATGGATGTACGGGTGGTTGTTCATTCCGCTGAATCGCTCAGCCGGTGCGTAATCACAAGAACCTGGCAGGGCTTGCCTGTCTTTGATTCGATTAGTGCATCTAAGCCTTTAGAGAGATCAAGGTCGTACGCCTCCTGCGTGGCAAGCAGTGTCACGGTGTAGGTTGGTTGTTCGCCGCTCGGATCCAAGGCGACTTCATCAAACGTGATCCCTTCATTGCCTTCAACCGCCTCTGCGATGGCCTGCTTGAGCGCTTGGCTAATCTCGTTTTTCGGCAGAGAGTCGTACAGGAAGTAGATCAGCGGGACCGAGAGGATCACCGCGCCGACGGTCAGGCCCATGATCGCGTGGCGGGTCCATCGCTTTTCTCTGGCATGCAGGTGCTTGGCCTGCATGCCGACGGCGAAGAGCGCCGCAGCGGCGCCGAGCACGATCGCGATGATGTTGGTGAAGAACAGCATCGCGGCGCCGGCGGACGTGACCAGGTCGCCGTGCGCGAGCGCGACGCCGCTCGTTGCGATCGGCGGAACCAACGCGGCGGCGATGGCGACGCCCGGCAGCGCACCGAGCAGGTTCGGCCGAGCGGTCGCGTACGCCGCAGCGATCCCCG
>JBCCYY010000046.1:0-38463 GCA_039188575.1 Planctomycetota bacterium
CCGCAACCGTGAAGTGGGCCCACGCACAAGGCGTAAGCGTGAGAGCCCGGATAGGAGGTTGGGCCATCATGCCGACGGACCGAAGCAAAAATCCTCTTGACAGACCCGGCTTCATAGGGGGGCATCACTGCGTTCTGCCCCGGCCACCCGTCGGGGTTGAGCAGCGGGTGCTAGTCCTATGAATTATTCCACTTCATCATCAATATCTATGTCTTCAATATCATTGCTGCTCTCGTTAGTAACACCCTTTCTCTTCTTCTTTCGTTTTGATATTTTGTTATAAATTGACTCCCAAGGCGTATGGCCATCTTCATCTGGCTTATCTAAAATCGCAACAGGATCAGAAGCAAGAATTGCAAGTACGCTTTCGGACAACATAGCTGCCAGTTCACTACTTTCATATTGCTCATCCAACTCTATCATTTGATTCTTGTACCCCTCAAATGCTCTTGAAATTGCAGCCTTGTAGGAATACGACTCTCTGAGCTTAATGACATTGCTGATACCTCTAGCACAATACCAAGCGACCCAAACACCTGGTGCGATAAACACAAGGCGTCGAAGTAAAACTAGCCAATCAAAACTATCCTTCGAAGCTGGAATATATTCAACACTTCCAATAATGCCCATAATTAAAAGTACAATACCTAAAACAAAACCCACAACCCATGCTTTAACTGAAGTAGAAATGGTTCTAGCCCTATGATCAAATGATGATGCCAAGCCAGCTGACGTCGCTTCCGGCAACATCTCCAAAACTTTCTTTCGGGTTTCCTTCGCAACGACATTCGTTTCATTCAAATCAGCTCGTAAGATTCTTAAATCTTTAATTATTTGAATTGAATCTGCTTTAGCGTTTTGCAAAAAATCATTCGCATCATTTATATCTTTTAACAAACTATCAAGTTCATGCATCTTATCTTCAAAAATATTTGACGCAGCAACAGCAGAACTAGCAACTTGGTTTACAGTAAAACAGTTCTCTTTAGCACTTTTCTCTAGATCAGGTATTCCATCCGCTAAATCAATTAATCTGGTCAACTCACTTTCTAAATCCTCAATAATCTCCTTCTTCGTTGCCAGTTCAGCAACCTCATTTGCGACATCACTTTCTACCAGTCCCTTTAGAACATCGTTTTTCTTAGCTGCCAAAATTGTGAAAGCAGATAATTGCGTGAGGCATAGCGCAATATCACTTATCAGGGATGGAAATTGCTGATATTCTCCTGCATCAATTTTTGCTAAGCGATTTGAGAGCACAGTTGCGCGGGAAAACAAGGCGGCTTTTGCCAGTTTTCGAGTTTTGGCACTTGATTTTTTCGTTTTTCTCAGTGACCGCATCCACACAAGAATCGTAAGCAGCGATTCACCAACATCTTGAAAACTTACATCAACTAAGTACTCATCTGCCACCGATGGATCTTCTTGAAGGCTTGCATAAATGGACTCCCATTTACTTTCTATAGAACTAATTAAATCAGCAAATTCATTTTCGTGCTGTGCATCCATCATTTTGATTTCCTTAATAAAATCGGCGAAGCAGCTTTCAATGCATCGTTGGGACGTTAAATCAAATTGCTTTGCGGGGCGAATAGGTTAACCCGATGCGCCGTTGGACTTAGTAGTCCATCCCGCCCATGCCTTGGTCGTCGCCGACCTTGCCGTCTTTTAGAACGTGTACGAGAAGTGCGTACCACAGCCGGGGGCCTACGGGCCCCGGACGCGGAAGCGGTTGCTTGTCGCAACAGCCCCCGTGTCCTCGCGTCCGGCGTCCGTAGGCCGCCGGCTATTTCACACTTCTCGTACACGTTCTTAGCCCGGTGATGACGGCGTTGGTGGTCAGCAGCAGGCCGGCGGCGTGTTCGACACGGTTGGTGCAGGGTTCCTGTCTTTGAGGTCCGCTTAGTTGGGGCCGTGGCGTTGCTGGCGTTGGGCGGGCGGGGTCTGCGGTGGTTTGCGCGCGCGGGAGCGTCCCTCCGGGGTTTGATGGAGGGGACGAGGGTTCTCGCGCAGCCCTTGCCCTGCTGCCTCGGCTCGCCGTCAGGGGGAAGAGGGTGGGCCTTTGGATATACGGGCGGTCGGTACGCCGGGGCGCACCAATTGTGCGCGGGGGTCTTGGGCCCGTTGTAGAAGAGCGGGAATCCAGTGATTCCGGTTAGCGTGTCGTACAAACGTGGTAGTGGCGGCTTTGTGTGCATCCCGGGCCTGCCTGCGCAAAGAAAAACCCCCGTCTTTCGACGGGGGTTGTTGCTTCTGGGTTGAGCGTATTGGGCTTAGTAGTCCATGCCGCCCATGTCGGGGGTGCCGCCCTTCTTGTCGTCCTTGAGCTCGGTGATGACGGCGTCGGTGGTCAGCAGGAGGCCACTGATCGACGCGGCGTTCTGGAGGGCGACGCGTTCGACCTTGGTGGGGACGAGGATGCCGGCTTTGATGAGGTCGCCGTACTCACCGGTCAGGGCGTCGAAGCCGAAGCTTGCTCCCTTGCCGTCTTCGACTTCCTTGCAGACGACGCTGCCGTCGTAGCCGGCGTTCTGCGCGATCTGCTTGATCGGCGCGGCGACGGCGCGGCGGACGATGTCGACGCCGAGGTTCTCGTCTCCGACGGTCTCGACCTTGTCAAGCGCCTTGCGGGCGCGGAGGACGGCGGAGCCGCCGCCGGGCAGGATGCCCTCTTCGACGGCCGCGCGGCAGGCGTGCATGGCGTCTTCGACGCGGGCCTTCTTCTCCTTCATCTCGGACTCGGTCGCGGCGCCGACGTTGATCTGCGCCACGCCGCCGGCCAGCTTGGCCAGACGCTCCTGGAGCTTCTCCTTGTCGTAGTCGCTGCTGGTGGCTTCGATGCCGGCCTTGATGGAGGCGATACGGCCCTTGATGTCGGCGGTCTTGCCGGCACCCTCGATGATGGTCGTGTTGTCCTTGTCGACGATGACCTTCTTGGCCCGGCCGAGGTCGGAGAGCTCGAGGGTCTCGAGGTTGATGCCGAGCTCTTCCATGATCGCCCGGCCGCCGGTGAGGGTGGCGATGTCTTCGAGCATGGCCTTGCGGCGGTCGCCGAAGCCGGGGGCCTTGACGGCCGCGACCTTCAGGATGCCACGCAGGCGGTTGACGACCAGGGTCGCCAGCGCCTCGGACTCGACGTCTTCACAGACGATGAGCAGCGGCTTGCCGGATTCAGCGACCTTGCCGAGGATCGGGATCAGGTCCTTGGCGGAGCTGACCTTCTTCTCGTGGACCAGGATGTAGGCGTCTTCGAGGACCGACTCCATGCGGGCGGTGTCGGTGACGAAGTGCGGGCTGAGGTAGCCCTTGTCGAACTGCATGCCCTCGACGAGGTCGACATAGGTGTCCAGGGACTTGCCTTCCTCGACGGTGATGACGCCGTCCTTGCCGACCTTGTCCATGGCCTCGGCGATGATCTTGCCGATCTCGTCGTCGTGGTTGGCGGCGCAGGTGCCGACCTGGGCGATCTGCTCGGAGTTGGCGACCTTCTTGGAGTCCCTGGCGAGCTGGTCAACGATCGCGGCGGCGGCCTTGTCGATGCCCCGCTTGATCTGGTTGGCGTTGGCGCCGGCGGTGATGTTCTTCAGGCCTTCGCTGTAGATCGCTTCGGCGTAGACGGTGGCGGTGGTCGTGCCGTCGCCCGCGTCCTTGGAGGACTTGGAGGAGACTTCCTTGACCATCTGGGCGCCGATGTTCTCGATGGCGTCTTCGATCTCGATCTCGTTGGCGACGGTGACGCCGTCCTTGGTCACGGTCGGGGAGCCGAACGATTTTTCGAGGATGACGACCCGGCCGGACGGGCCGAGGGTGGTCTTGACGGCCTTGGAGAGCTTCTGGACACCGCGCAGGATGGCCTGGCGTGCGTCGTTGTCGAAGATGAGTTGTTTGGCGGACATAGTTGTTTCCTTAATTCAGGTGTATTTGTTTTGTTATGTGTTTAGCCGTCGCCTGCAAGGCGACGCGGTATGGCGCTGCGCATCAAACGGGTTGTGTGATTCGGACGCGTCGCCTCTCAGGCGACGGTTAACACGTCCGTAAGAGTGGCATTGCGATCAGGAGATCACCGCGAGGACCTCGTCTTCGCTGAGCATGATGTACTCTTCGCCGTCGTGCTTGATCTCGGTGCCGCCCCACTTGGAGAGGAGGATGGTGTCGCCCTTCTTGACGGTGAAGTCGGCGCGGTCGCCGTTGTCGAGGACCTTGCCGGTGCCGACGGCGATGACCTTGGCCTGCTGTGGTTTTTCCTTGGCGGACTCGGGCAGGAAGATGCCGGAGGCGGTCTGTGTTTCGGCTTCGAGGCGCTGGACAAGGATCTTGTCGCCGAGGGGTTTGATCTTCATAGCTGGGTGTCTCCGTGTATGGGGTTCGTGGTTTGGGGCTCGTGCGAGCCGCGTCGTGTCGACGCGGGGGATTCAAGTGTTGCGCCGCGTCGACACGACGCGGCTCACGGTTAAGTTGTTTCCGGGGGCCAGTGGTTGTTGTAGGCCCGTTCGATGAGGCGCTGGAAGGTGGCCAGGAGGGTGTCGATCTGGACGGGCCAGTTGACGACGGAGAAGGCGCCGAGGTCGAGTGCCTGGTTGAGCATCCGGCTGGACTGTTTCTGGGAGTAGCTGTGCGAGTTGACGACGACGACCGGGGGTTTGTGCGGGAGCCGCTGGACGACTTGTAGCAGCCATAGCCCGCCGGCCCCCTCGGCAGACGAATCGCTCTGCGGGGCGGGGGTGTTGAGGTCGATGACGGCGGCGTGGATCGCGGTGTTCTCGAGGATGCTGAGGGCCTCTTTGGAGTCGGTGGCGATCTCTGCCTGCACCCCGATCGGGCGCAGGAGCGGGGGTAGCTGGCGGGTCCAGTGCTCGTCCGGCCGGGCGCGGTCCTCGGTCAGCAGGACGCGGAAGCGGGCGTCGCTGGGGATCGAGTCGGGTTGGGGCGGGCGGGCGTTCAGCATGGCGTGCCATACGAGGAGCAAGGCGGGTGCCTTAGCTGAAAGCCGATCAAATCCGCTAATTATTTGATGGATCGTAGTTTACGCGATCCTTACCGGGGTTGGCGGGCTGGTTGGGCTGCCGGTTGATGCGGGAGAAGCCCGGCTGCGGTGCCTCTTTGGCAGGTTCCTCGGCAGGCGGATCCTCTACGCCGGCATCTTCGGCCAGGGACTGCTCATGGGCCTTGAGCTTGGGGTCCAGGATCAGCAGCGGGATGGGGAAGGGCAAAAACGTGCAGGCCAGGGCGAGCCAGATGATATTTTTGGGCAGGCCCGGGGATCGGGTGGCGAGGTAGATGGCGAGGATGTAGAGGCACCAGAGCCCGCCGTGGATCGGGCCGACGATCTGGACGAGGGCCTCGTTGCCGCCCAGGGCGGGGATGTACTTTACCGGCATGGCGATGAAGAGCAGGACGAACCAGGAGAGGCTCTCGATCAGGCCGATGGTCCGGAGGCGGGCGATGGGGGTGGCGAGCATGTCTGGAGTGTAGGCCAGCCGGGCCAGCGCATCCATTGCAGCCATAGGTGGGTTAGGTCTGAGCCGAGCCGAGTCCGTCGACGAGCTCGCGGACGAGCGGGTCGATCGCGTCCATGGGGTGGAAGGTCTCGCTGGGCGGGACATCGAGGACGTTCCAGTAGGTGACGCGGTCTTCCCATTCGGGGAAGGTCTCGCGCATCATCGGGCGGTGCTCGGGCTCGTCGAGGAGGATGACACGCGATGCGTTTTTAAGGTCCTGCAGGAAGACGCCGCGCGGCATGCGTGGGTCGTCGATGGTGACGCCACGCTCGGCGAGAGAGGCGAGCGCGACTTTGGACATCGGTCCCTGGTTGATCTTCTGCTGCCAGTCCACACGCAGGCCGGCCGAGTCGGTCCGCCAGGCCAGGCCGTGTTGGTCGGCGAGGTGTGCGAAGAGGTGCTCCGCAAACCGCGAGCGGTAGTAGTTGCCGGTGCAGACGAAGAGGGCGAGGGGCAGGTGGGGCATGGCGTAAGTGCTGGTGGCTGGTGGCTGGTGGCTGGTGGCTGGTGGAATGATCGGTTAGTAATCGAGGTTATGTAGCATGACGCAGGAAGTGTCTTGCATGCAGGCCATGCTATCGGCTGCACAACGAACCGGCACGACTCTTCGTAAAAGCTGAAAGATTCATCATGCGAGACACGCACCACTCAACATCGCAGCAAACAGCCGGCAACATCGACGCGTTCCTCAGCGGCGGGCCCTTCGCCGTCGTCGGCGCCTCGACCAACCGCGACAAGTACGGCAACAAGGTCCTGCGGGTCTATCAGCAGAACAACAAGGCGGTCTACCCGATCAATCCCCGTGCGGACGAGATCGAAGGGCTCAAGGCGTACCCGGACCTGGCCTCGCTCCCCGAGACGCCGCACGGCATCTCGATCATCACACCACCCACGATCACGGAGCAGATCGTTGAAGAGGCGGTCGAGTTGGGGATAAAGCACATCTGGATGCAGCCGGGCGCGGAGAGCGTCAAGGCCGTCGCTCACGCATGTGAAAACGGCGTAAATGTAGTTGCGAACGGGTCTTGCGTACTGGTCGTACTCGGCTACAGGGAGTCTTGAATCAGGAACAGGCCCGCCTCAGGGGGATCCGGGGGCCTTGATCACTTGTGTAAGTCCGATTTGTGGGTTAGCATTTTGGGAGACCCGTGAGCGGCGTGTGCCCGCCGGGGACATTCACAAGGACATAAGGAGCTCACTATGTCACGTTGGTTACTCGCACTGTTGTTTGCTTTTGGTTCCGTCACCTTCCTGACCGGCTGCCCTGCTGGCGAAGAAGAGCCTGAAACGCCTGACACGGAAGAAATCGAAGAAAAGGTTGACGAAGTCGAAGAAGAAGTTGAAGAAGAAACCGAAGGCTAAAGACGACTTCGACTTAAAAGCCAGATCTGACCGAGCCGCAGTCTTTCGCGGCATTCATTGTCAGCATCAACAAATGCAAGCCGTGCCCAAAAGGGCACGGCTTGTTCATTGGGGCGATCACGGATTGACTTATTCCGAACGGTGTAGCGGGCGTCGCGGAGCGTCCCGTTCGAATGGTGACAAATAGCTCGCGCGGGACGCTCCGTATCACCCGCTACACAGCGCTCGCGTTTGTTTACGGCAGCACGATGCAGTACGCCACGACGCCCATGAGGACGACGAAGTAGCTGGACGTGATCACCCCGAAGGCCAGCCAGCCGGGCGGGCCGCCATGGGTCGAGGTGTCGGCGTCATTGATTTTCAAGGTCTCGTTTTGCATCGCGTGGCTCCTGCCGGTCTCGGCGGTTGGCCCGGTGGCTGTCGGGCTAAGGGGGTAGCGCGGCAGCGGCCGGGGCGTCGTTGTAGCATGCTCTTCTACGCAGAAGGATGGCATACCACCACTCACTGGAGACAACCCATGAAACCCTTCAAGTATTTCACCCTCGCGATCGCGGGCCTGGCTTTTGTCGGCGGCAGCGTGCTCGTCGCCGATAGCGCCAAAGAACGCTACCTCGCCTGGGATGTGCACGACCCCGACCGGCCGCAGCCCCCAGTCGTCGACCCCGGCTACCCCGGCACGCAGGAGGCCACCGGCAAGGCGCCGTCCGACTCGATCGTGCTCTTCGACGGCACGAAGACCGACGCGATCCAGACCAACTGGCCGGTCGAAGACGGTGCCCTGGTCATCACCCGCGGCAAGGGCGGCTTCAAAACGACGGAGTCCTTCGGCGATATCCAGCTGCACCTGGAGTGGTTCGTCCCCGAAAGCGAGGCCAAGAACTCTGGCCAGGGACGCGGCAACTCCGGCATCTTCTTCATGGGCAAGTACGAATTACAGGTCCTCGAGAGCCAGGGCAGCAAGACCTATCCCGATGGCATGGCCGGGTCGATCTATGGTCAGTTTCCGCCGCTGGCCAACCCCGGCCGGGGCATCGGCAAGTGGCAGACGTATGACATCGTGTTCCGCCGGCCGCACTTCAACGAAGACGGTTCGCTTAAGTCGCCCGCGCGGATCACCGCGTTCCTCAACGGCGTGCTGATCCAGGACAACCAGGAGCTCATGGGCAACGCGACGCACAAAAAGCGCACCGGCTACAAGCCGCACGCCGACAAGGCCCCGCTGACCCTGCAGAACCACGGCCAGACCGTGCACTTCCGCAACATCTGGGTCCGCGAGCTCGAGCCACGGGACGACTGATTTCTGCATTGAAAACAAGGGAATACGAGAACCCCCGGCCACGTGACCGGGGGTTCTTTTTGAGTCCCCTCCTCCTTTTGGAGGGGGCTGTTGGGTGGTTGCGGGAGGGCG
This sequence comes from Planctomycetota bacterium, assembly GCA_039188575.1. Taxonomy (GTDB): domain Bacteria; phylum Planctomycetota; class Phycisphaerae; order Phycisphaerales; family Phycisphaeraceae; genus JAHQVV01. The sequence goes on from JBCCYY010000046.1 coordinate 8,269, forward strand.
AGGCTCCTGCCAAACCGCAGATCGTTTGTCGCTTGCGGCTCGAAAGGGGATTCGTCATTCCGGAGTTGTGTGTTACTTGATCGTGCCGGTCGACCAGAGCTTGGAGTACCGCTCGCAGTGGATCATCAGTGTCTTGTAGCCGGCGGGGTTGATGCCTTTGGGCAGCTTGTAGCGCTGCTCGCCCTTGTTTGATTTGAGCTTGGCGATGCGGACCGCGCCGCTGGTCGCGTTCTTGCCGGTCAGGCCCGAGGCGCTCTTCTTAGAGAGGAAGAGCTTGAGATCCGGGGCGCTCCGCGTCTTGAAGTTGCTGCTGAGCACGATGTAGTGGTCGTCGCCGTTCTTGACGATCTTCCACGAGCCCGAAGAAGAGTAGCTCTTCTTCGACCATGTGCCGGCGTGGACGGTGGTGTCCCCGCTCGCGGCCGACGCGTCGGCCGCGGGCAGGAGCAGCATGCCCAAGAGGAAAAGCGGGAGGGCCAGAGCGGTAAGGGGGGTGGTGTGTCTCATGCATGGACAACCGTGCATAGGGGCGAGAAGATTTCATCATTGCAATGAAAAACGCGGGAATAATCCCGCGCTCTTGCGTTCGTGCTTGTACTCGCTCGTTACGGTTTACTCGGCTACCTCCTCGACAGCTTCTTCGACCGCATGAAACTCAGCTTCGTGACGGTGGTCCATGCTGACCCCCATCATCAGCGGCATCGTGACCCCGATGCTGGAGTCGATCTTCATGCCGCCGGTCATCGTCTTGCCATCGGCCTTGAAGGTCATGGACTTCATCATCTCGATCACCGGGTCCATCATCCCCTGCATCGGCGCAGGCATCCGCTGCTTGTCACGGGTGATGTCTTCGATGACTTCTTTGACCTGCTCCTCGAAGAAAGCCACTTGTTTCTTGAGTTGACCCGCGGCTCTGCCTTCACCCACCCACTTCACATCCAGTACGCCTTCGCCGTCGACCTCCGCGTAGGCCCTAGCCGCGTCGAACGCGCCGAAAAACTCGCGCGACTCGGGTTCCTGCAAGGCCAATGGCGTGAACTCCACGGCGAGCCAGATATCCGATTGCTTTCGATCGATCGCTTCGATTTGCTTGGAAAGTGTTTGGTTAAACGAAGGCCTGCGATCCGCCTGCTGAACCTTCTCGGCGAATAAACCCACCGGCAGCTTGGCGTCGCGGTCCTCCGCGAACAGCAGGATGAACAACTCGTCGGAAGGCATGAGGAAAGCGACGGGGTCGTAGTTCTGGACCGCGACCACCTCGACATCGCCCACGCTGTAGAAGCTGGCCTCGACGTCGTCGCCGATCTCTTCTTCGAGGGCGATCTGAACAGCGGCCCGGTCATACCGGCCACGCGCTATCACCGCGAGGTAGAACTCTTCTTCACTGGTCAGCCTCACCCCGACCGTGACGAGATCAATGCGCGCATTGCCGATCAGCTCAACGCCCTGCAGGATGCCGGGCAGAAACTCCTGCATCATCTGGTCACGGACCGACTCGCCATCGACCTTGATATCCGGGATCAGCTGCGCGAGGTTGACCGGCCCGACGTTGTTCCGCATCTTGAGCTGCCCGACCACGGACATATGATCCGGAAGCAGGGCCAGGTCCTGGTCGTAAACCGCGTCGGGTAACGACGGGTAAGGCTCGGGGTCTCTGCCCTCGATCCAAGCGATCGACCGCTTAGCGTAACGATCGACGAAGGGTTCTTCCGACCCGACAAATGGCTTGAGGGTCTTCAGCGCTCTAGCGCTGTCTGCGGGGTCCGCATCCTCCCCAGTACTGATTTCACCGAGGGCACGAATCGCCATCAGCCTGTCCGCGGCGGTCGCGTCACCGTCTACAAGCACGGCAGACATGGTTTCCATGTCCACGACCCGCTGGTCACGCATCTCCCAGTAGCTGTTCGTGGGGGCGAGGTCCAGCAGGTCCCCGGTCTGACCGCTGCCACCAAGCAGCAGGACCGCGAAGAACATCATTTGCATCATGGGTTGCCTCCGATCGGTTGTTTACATGCATTGAAACGTGTTGTGCCTCCGGCAAGTTATGCCGAGCGGATCTGCCTGACCGCTGCTGAGACGTCTTTGCCCTCCACCGCCAGGCCCTGGGGCTTGAGGTGTTTCATCGCGACACCGGTCGCCTGGCCGTCGTTGCCCGCGGCCTTGATGCCGTCGGACACCTCGGCCAAGGCAGCGATGATCTCATCAACGCCCAGCGTACGCGGCAAGAGCGCCTCGAGGATGGTGATCTCTTTCTTGAGTTTCTCAACCGCGGTGTCGTCTGACGTGTGCTCGAGGGTCTCCTCGTTCGACTTGATGAGCTTGCGGACAACCTTCTGGGCCTGGTCGTCGGTCATGTGCTCACCCGTGCGTGTGTGGTGCATCTCGATATCGCCCTGCGCGACACGGAGCACGTCCTTCGCGACAGTGTCCTTCGCTTTCATCGCCTCAATCACTTGTTGTTTGATGGTTTGCAGCAGCGGCATCGCCAAACTCCTTGGTTCGAATAAACAGACGTCGATCATACGCGATCAACTGCGGGGAGGTGCCCGGCCCGTTATGATGGCGACCCCGCTGGCGGCTGTCACGCGGCGAAACCCCAAAACCCCAGCAAAAGGAACACCCCGATGCAGCTCCAGGAAGCCGTGCAACTGATCCAGGCCAAGTTCGTCGCCGAGACCCAGGGTAAGTCTGAGGGCCCGGAGATCGACGCTTACTACGACGCGGTCGACAAGTACCCCGTACTCATCGAGGTCGCAACCTATTGCTGGGCCGACCAGATCGTTCAGCAGAACTACGAGATGCGTAAGCAGCAGGCTGCGCAGCAAGCCGGCGGGAGCGACGGGGCCCCACCGTTGGGGAATGCCTAACCAGCAAACGTATCGCGAAAACAGGAAGCACCCCGCGATCTTCGTGGGGTGCTTTTTTTGAAAGCGTGCTTTGCGATAACACCGGCTGGCGTTAGTGTAAAGGCATCGTCTGGTGTTTCATTTCAAGACAAATACCTGTTCCGAGGGTCGATCATGACAATTCACCAAGGCATCCGGGTACCCGTTTGGTTCGCCATGCTGCTGCTTTGCGTGCAGACACTACACGCTGAGACATGGCAGGACGAACGCTATCAACTGTCTATGACCAGCCCTGACAGCTGGGTCGTGATGAGCCCGGCCTTGCTCGCGAAGACCAATGCACAGGTCAGCCACATCACCGGTAGAGGCTTCATCGCGGGCTATGCGCTCAACGAAACCGATACCCTCACGTTCCCCTACATGCTCGTGCAGTTCAAGCCATACGCATCCCTGCCTGATAAGTACCGGCCCAAGGCAAAGCCCGATGAACAAGGCAAGCTCGGGCTCGTCTATGCACTCGTCAAAGCGTTCCGACAGCGGCCACTGAACGAGACTATCGATACCCCACAATTTATCGATCAGTACGGCAACGACCACGCCCGGCTTATCCGACTCGAAGAGGATCGGTTCGACTTCACGGGCAAGATCCCTCACGAAGCCGGGACCGAGCCGATCCGCTACCACACCCACGGCGTGATCGGTAAAGAAGGCGTCGGGCTCGTCAGCGTATTCACCGTCGAGAACTTCAGCGGGCTGACCTACGTGATCGACAACGATATGCGTACGCTGGCGTTCGCATCGGACGCAAGCATGTCTGCTATGCCCGATGAACCGCCGGCACCCGTACCGACGCCAAACGAAAAACCGGCCGAGCAGGCCGAGGCTGAAACAGCGGAATCGCCCGAGCCGATGAAGCCCGCTCCCGTTCAACCCGAGCCCCTCCCCGCCGAAGAAGAACAGGGCCCCGATGATTCTGCTGAAGCTTCGGGAACGGACGAGCAAAATGCGGAGAACCCCGGCAACTCGGCTGCTCTGGTCATCATCCTCAGCCTGCTGGGTGTGGGCCTGCTGGCTGCTGTTTTCACCGCGTGGTATGTCACGCACAAGAAAGCGCTGGCGCGTAAGGAACGCAACCGAGCCCGCCGGGAGCGCTTGCAGGCCAGCCAGGACTCTGCACCAAGCCAAAGCAGCCAGCCCAGGCCCACCACACCCGCTAAGGCACGATCACGCGGTAGTACCGGTCACCGAAATTCCGGAACGACCCGGTCGTGACCTCGCCGTCGTCGATCATCAGGTCGATGTCGGCCATGTAGCTCGCGTCGCGGGTCTGGCCCGTGCCATCGAAGTGGACGCCCATGCCGGCGGTCAGCACGTCATCCGTCTCGTTGTCCCAGACCCCGCCGATCGGCGAGCCGCTCTGCCACTTAGGAACATTCACATAGTCTTCCAGCCCCAAAGGCACGGTGCCGGAGCCGCCATCGGGCGGGAACTCGCCAAAGTCGATTTCATAGCGGAGGATCCCGGTTTCAAACGCGCGGATGTCCTGCGCGAAGGCGGCCTTGCGTGTGTCTTCGGTTGCGCTGGCGAAGCTCGGGATGACGATCGCGGCGAGGATGCCGAGGATCACCACAACGATCAGGATTTCCATCAGCGTAAAGCCGGGGCGCACGGCCGGTAGGCGGGTTTGCATGACGCGTCCTTTTGCCTCCGGTTACGGGTCAGAATGAACCATCGGATTCTGCTTTGCACAGAACAAGCCCGCATAGCGGGCAACGGGCAACTTCTATCTAAGACAACCGACCTGTAACGATTACGCAGCCGGGGATAGACGGGGCTAGACTGAAAAACAGGCTAAATAAAGACCGCGATGCAGCCGGAGATCAGCCCAACGATCAGCGACAGGTTCGACACGATCGGGGCAAACGGCCGAAGCCGGTCGCTAGCGCTCCAGCACTCCAGGGCATGGAGCCAGAGCGCGAGCAGCAACCAGAAGGCGCCCGCATAGATCGCGGCTGTTCCTTCGACGATCTCGACACGGGACTCGCCAGACACACTCGCAAGCGCATTGGAGCGGAACATCGGCGCGACCCGAAAGACCAGCCCACCCAACCCGGCGATCGCCATGCCACCGGCAAGGATCATGCCCAGCAACAACCTCGCTGCGCTAGAGTCTACTGGGTTGAGAAAGTAGCGCGTCATCAGCTGCATGCAAGCGCCTTCGGAAGAGCTGGTTTGCCGGCGTCGAGGTCAACCCATCAGCTCGATACGCCGCAGCGCCTCGCGCTTGCCGATACCGCGGATCGACGCGAGCGCATCGCGCTGCTTAGCGCGGGGTGTCGACTCGCCCTTCTCCCACTTATAGATGCTCAGCGGGGAGCAGCCCACGAGCTTGGCATAGTCCGCGGCGGAGAGGTCGAGCTTGGCCCGGTGAGTGGCCAGCCACTTCGGGCTGAATCTCGCGGTGGACTCGGCCTCGGTCGTGCCATCGGCTTTCTGGATGATGACCTTCGGCTCGGCAGGCTGCTCGAGCCGCTGCTTCTCGCGCTTTTCCAGGAAGTTCACACGGCGGTTCAGGTCGGTATTGACCCGTTTAAGCTCGGCGATCTCGCGGCGCTGATCGGCAACCTGCTTCTGCGTTTTGCCGACCTGGGCACGGATTTCCTTTCGTGCCAGGCGTGCGATCTCTTCCTTTAAAATACTGGCGAGGTTGGGCATGGGGTATCTCTATCAGATGGGAAAAAGACTGCGTTTTTTATTAACTACGGAAACAAGATCGTAGCAAAATATACGGCATTATGCGAACGAGTCGATAAACGTATCATCCTTTTGCTGACAACAAACTTAACGCTTACCAAACCAAGTCAACTACACCAACAACGCTTGCCTGATAGCCTTTAAGTATGTCTGAGCCGACTCAAACTAAACCGATCTACGCCCCTTGGCGGGCAAGGCTGCATGAGGTCATCTTCGAGGCGGATACGAAGCAGGGCCGGCGGTTTGATATTGTGCTGATTGTCGCGATCTTGGCCAGTGTGTTGGTAGTAGCGCTAGACTCGGTCCAGTCGATGCGGGAAGCATATCACGGTCTTTTCCTCGTGCTTGAGTGGTTCTTCACCATCTTATTCACGATCGAGTATGTGCTGCGCATTATCTCGGTCCGTAAGCCCTGGCGTTACATCTTTAGCTTCTATGGGATCGTGGACCTGCTCTCGATCCTCCCGACCTATGTCGGGCTGTTCATCCCGAACGCGCACGAACTCATGGTCATCCGGCTGCTACGGCTGCTGCGTATCTTCCGCATCTTCAAACTCGTGCGTTTCCTGGGCGAGGCCGATGCGCTGCGGCGGGCGTTCTACTCCTCACGCCACAAGATCGCGGTCTTCCTTACTGCGGTGCTGATCATCATCACGATCATGGCGGCGTTGATGCACATCGTCGAGTCCAACGCGGACAACCCAAACTTCTCCTCCTTACCCCAGTCGATGTATTGGGGCGTCGTTACCATGACTACCGTCGGCTACGGCGATATCACGCCTGTCACCCCACTGGGCAAGTTCCTTTCGGCCATCATGATGCTGATCGGATACAGCATGATCATTGTGCCGGCGGGCATCCTCTCGGCCGAGATCTTTACCGAGACCCAGCGCCACGCCAAACGCTCCTCTACGCAGCACTGCCCGAGTTGCTCCCGCGATGGGCACGAGTATGACGCGACCTACTGCAAGTACTGCGGCGCGGCATTGAATCCCGATGAGAACGGCGAGCCGATCATCAACGACACCTAGTCGCTTGCACTGCGCCGGGAAGCCTTGACCTGTCCCCGCCGCTTCTTCGCGTCAAGCCGGCGCTGGTTGGCCCGGGCCGAGGGCTTAGTCTTCTTCCGTATCTTTGGCCGACGCATCGCCTCGATCAGCACCTCACGCAGACGCTGCAGACACACCCGACGGTTGGTGAGTTGGCTGCGGCTATCACTCGCGCTGATCTGCAGGCACTCCTGGGTCAGGTAGCGCGATGCAACGACCTTTAAGCGGTGTACCGCGTATGGCGGGAGCGCCGCTCGCAAAGCATCCAGCGATACCGTCAGTGTCGCACGAGAATTGACCTTGTTGACGTTCTGCCCACCCGGGCCGGACGACCGGCTGAAGGTGAACGACAGCGCCGCGTCCGGGAGATCGACCCCCGGTGCCACCTGTGTCGTAGTGTTGCCGGCATCGCTCATCCCTGCACTCTATCGCATGTTTTGCCAAGAACATGAAATACAACGCTAGAGTTTGATGTTTTATAGAGATACACTCGTCCAGGATGCATCCCACATTACCAAGCAAACCATCACGGGGACCCGCATGATCATCCATCGCCTGACCACCGCCCTTCTCGCCTTTGGCTTGTCGCTCGCGGCAGTACCCACCACCGCTCAGGACGAGGACAACCCCCGGCCCAACTGGGTGTTCAACGGCAAGGGTCAGAAGACCGACCAGGTCGAGTGGGTGGATGCCTCGGCCGACGATGCACTCTTCCCGATCCAACTCAATAACAACTGGGGCCTGATGAATCAGGACGGGCAGGTGATCGTGTTCCCGCGTTTTGAGTGGACCGACTATAGTTTCGAGGGCTTTGCCCGATACATCCGCAACGGCAAAACGGGCTTTTTGCGGGGCGATCCAGCGAACGACAACGACCCGAACGAGTTTTTCATCATCGCTTCGTACGACTATGCGGACCGTTTTAACGAGGGCACCGCGGTCGTCATGAACAAAGGCAAGTGGGGGATGATCGACAAAACGCGCAAGCCGATCGTGCCCATGCAGTACGACGGTGTGCTGCGGATGCAGGATGGTTTTGCTGGCGTCATCCGAGACGGCAAGGCCGGGTTCGTCAACCGCGCGGGAAAGATCAAAATCCCGTTGCAATACAAGCGCGTGCGTTCGTTCCACGACGGCTTCGCGGCGGTGCAGTTTGGCAACGACAAGTGGGGTTATATCAACAAGACCGGCAAGATCGTCTGGCAGGACAAGTCCGGCAGGGTCAAGCAGCTCGGCGATTTCCACGAAGGCTACGCCAAGGTGCAAGGCCAGGTCGGCGATAAGCTGAAGTGGGGCTACATCAACAAGGCGTTCAGATTCAGGATCGACCCGGTGTACGAAGACGCCCGCGATTTCCACTTTGGGATGGCGGCGGTGAAAACCGACGGCAAGTGGGGCTTCATCACCGAGGCCGGGCGCTGGGCGATCCAGCCGCAGTTCGAGGCGGTGGATGACTACGACGACGCGGTGCACTCGAGCGACTTCGAGGAGAACAACCGGGACGAGGGCAGTCGCCCCGGCCGGGACCTGAGCACGGCGAGCGTCTACGCGATGGTCCGGCACAAGGGCCGGTGGGGCTACATCAACCGCACGGCCAAGGGCGGGATGGTGCCTCAGTTCAAAGAAGCCCAGCCGTTCTTCCGTGGACTCGCACGGGTGTCACGGGACGACAGCTTTGCCTACGTGACAGAGACAGGCAAAGTGCGGTTCGATCCGCGCGTCGCGCTGAAGCTCGGCATCGTTGACTTGACCAGCAAGGAAGACGCCCGCGGCGCGGTTGCCCGCAATACAGAGAGCATCAATACCGGTGTCGGCACCTCCGGCCCGATCGTCAGGACGATCCCCGGAGACGAAGAGTTGGGCAACACAGTCTACGACCCCCCGCCTGGCCGGAGCGAAGCCAGGGTGCCTTACGCCAACGAGCACGAATACGGCGAGACGCTTCCTGTCGACCCGTGATATGGTCCGCCAAATATTGCTGAACCACATTCCCTTACGACCAAGGTCGATTTTGTCCTGATCTGAGTGGATACCCGATAGTTCAATATCACCCCGTTATGCGGCCCGTGCCGAGGGCTGCAAGTGTTGCATTAGGTTGAAGATACACGAAAAATTACAAAACGTAAGTATTAATTGACATTGTAGAATCTACGTCCTTACTGGTGCGTATAGTTAAGTAGACACGCTTGGCCGCGACACCATTGTTTGGAGACCGCCATGAGCCAGCACAGCCCGATTGACATCCCGGATTACTTCCCAGGAGACCTCCCCAGGTTCCATATTGGCCAGGTGGTCGAGCACAAGCGCTATGGCTACCGCGGCGTGATCGTTGACTTCGACATGGCCTGTCAGGCGGAAGACTCCTGGTACGAAGCCAACCAGAGCCAACCCAAGAAGGACCAGCCTTGGTATCACGTCCTCGTGCACCGTTCCAATGGCAACACCTACGCCGCCGAGGAAAGCCTGGAGGCTGTGTCAGACCAAGAAGAGCCGGTCGAGCACCCGCTGCTAGCCGTGTTCTTTGACCCGGTCGACACGGGCAGCTACATCCGCAACGACGAGCACTGGCCCGGCTGGCAGGGTTGATCCCATCCCTCAGAATCGATTTTACGACAAACCCCTGACGATCAGGGGTTTATTCATTGGCAGAAAGGTTGATAATGAAGCCTAGCCCGTGTAGGCGGCAATCGCTTCACTGACCCGCTGGCGCGTGGCCAGGTCCCCGATTTCCGATTTCCCGAAGCCCGGCAGCGCGCCCGCCGACTCGGCCTGTGCCTGGGCGTCTTCGTAGTTGCTGATCAGCATCGTTGGGCCTGCGTTGTCATGACCAGCGATAGCCTCGATCAGGTCAATCCCTGATCTGCCTGCGTCGAATCGGCCGTCAAGCACGCGGTTGACCAGCAACAGCGTCATGGAATCCGCAACCCGGTCAAGCGATTGCTGATCGTTCACACGGACAACCTCTGCCCCGGGGGCAACATCTTCTGCGAACCGGGACAGCGATCCGGAATCGAAGCCGCAGTGGCCGACGAGGGCGATGCGTTGGATAGGCATGCGAGGCTCCATGAAGTGCAAAAAATTTAGCAACGCGGGTAGAAATCTTATTCTCTAGGAATATTATTGAAAAGTCACAAGTTATCCCTGTGACCGACACACAAACGCCCACCCCCTCAGGCTCGCGGAGACGTAACCCCAGTCCCGCGGGCTTTTTTCTTTGATCAGCTTTCCTGATCGACCAGCCAAATCATCTCCGACATGGCCCGGCTGTCATCCAGCTGACCCCGGCGGTCGAAGCCGATGTGCAGGTTATTAAGGATGCGGATGAGCCATTGCTTGTGCGTCGCGACCGGTAAGAGGCCGGTGGTTTCGTCAAGCAGCAGGTCGCCGTCCGCGGTCTTGGCGATGCGGTGGATCGCCTCGTCGCGCGAGAGCAGCGTGCCGCCAGAAAACGGGTCGATCAGCGCAAAGTCGTCGCGCCGGCTGACGACCGATCCGACGACCACGGCGGGGACGCCAGCGAGGAAGTGGCCCGGTGCGTTGATGCCGACCGTCGGGATGCCGAGCCGTTCAAGCACCGCCTTGTAGACGAGTGTCAGCAGGATCGGCAGGCCCAGGCGTGTCTTGAGGACGCGTGGCAGGTAGCTGTTGGCTGGGTTGTCGTAGTCGCCGAGGTTGCCGCGGAAGCGTGCTTCCTCGAAAAGCACGTGGTGGGCGTGGGCCAGCAGCGCACGCGGGGCATGCCCTACCACGCGGGCCCTGACCTGGTCGGCGAGGTCGTCCAGCATCGTCATCACGCGCAGCGGGTCCGCCTCGTCGTGATCAAGTTCATGCATCGCGACAGTCACCGCGGCACGGACCAGACCGTCGGTCGTCTCGAGGTCTGCCAATTCATCGCGCAGCGCGGTGAACGCATCGAGCCGACAGTGCATGGGGTCATAGAACGACAAGGGTCTTTCTCCGTTCAAACATCGCTACGGCGGGGGCTGCCTTGGTTGCACATTATGCCACGATTACTCGGTCGGTGCGGGATCAGGCCTGGGCTCGGGCTGCTTTGCCGGCTCGGGGCTGCCGGTCGTGCGGTTTGCACGGGCTTTTCGGAAAGACTTCACCGCGGCATACACGTAGGCCCCGCTCAGGGCGACCGTGAGCACGACCCGTAAAAGCGTCATCTGCTCGTCGATCGGCAGGTTGAAAAGATAGACCCCAAACTTGATCGTGGGCACGATGACACCCATCGCCGCCAGGATGACCGCGCCGTGCATGAGGTGCATCCGCATCTCTTTCTTGACCATCGAGCCAACGCCCAGACCGACCGCCAGCAGCCCAAGGATCAGCTGCAGCAGGAATGCTCCGATGCTCGCGCCTTCTCCTGCGCCGATGTAGGTGCCGATGCCCACGGCCATTAGGCCGACGCCAAAGAGGATGGTAAGGACCGGCATGGTAGCGCTCCTGAGAGGATCTGCAGACCAGCGGATTGTATGGGTTTTACACGCCTGTGCCGGGTTCGCGGAACCGCAAGCGGCCTTGGCGCGTACTATCTCGGTATACTCCTCCGTCTTTACCACCCAGCCGTGAGCCACACGGCGACCATCCTGACACCCCTCGATTTACCACTGGAGTCCGCTATGACCCGCAAGACCCTCACGGGCCTGTTGCTCGCCGCCTCGGCCATGACCGCCGGCACCCTCAGCATTGTCCACGCTCAAGACGACGAGGCACAGCAGCAGGCGGACCTCGAAGCAGCCGTCGCCGAAGCGCTCGGCCAAGTCGGCGACGAGCACGACCACCCGCCCACCACGGTGCACTCGGGCGACGACAAGCACTTCCTCCTCGACGACAAAGAAGCGTACCCCGACCCCGACGGCTTCGCCTCGATGTTCGACCGGGTCAGCTACGCCATCGGCCGAAGCGACGGCCAGCAGATCCCTGTCTCCCAGCCCGACCTCAACACCGCGACCTACGGCGAGGGCATCCGCAAAGGCCTGACCGAAGAGGATGAAGACTATGCCCTAGGTTACTCGCAAGGCTTTGAGCTGGACCGCCGGGTCCTTGAGCAGCAAGCCGAGGACGTCAACCTCGAAGCCTTCATGAAAGGCGTCGCCGCCGCCCTGAAAGAGGAAAACAACGACTACGCGCTGGGCTACACGCAGGGCTACGAGCTGGCCCGACGATTCCTCGATCAACGTACCGAAGAAGTCGACATGGAAGCGTTTGTGAAGGGGATCGGCGGCGCGGTCAAGGAAGACGACAACGGCAAGCGCATCGGCTACCTGATCGGAAACAGCTACCGCGAAGCAGAAATCGACCTGAAGGCAGACAGCTACCTGGCTGGCATTGATGAGGCGATGGCCAAGCCCGAGCCTGCTGCAGAGGGCGAAGAGCCGAAGCCCGTCGAGACCAAGCTGAGCATGGAGCAGGTCCAGGAAACCCTCGGGGCGTTCCAGGCCTTCATGATGGAGAAACAGAAGCAGGAGGCGATCAAGGCCGGCAAGGACTATATCGACTCGCTCAAGGCCGAAGACGGCTGGAAGAAGACCAAGTCCGGTATCGCCTACCGCGTCATCGAAGAAGGCAAGGGCGACAGCCCCGACTACAACGATGTCGCGACCATGGATTACGAGCTCCGGCTGCTGGATGAAGGAGAAGCGGGCGGGATCCTACAAACGACCTTCGACAGCCCGGAGACCGTGCCCTTCTCGTCGGAAGACGTCATCGAGGGCTGGGGCGAGATCCTGAAGCTGATGAACCCCGGGGCGACCTTCGAAACCGTCATCCCGTACAACCTCGGGTACCGGGAGGTAGGCAGCCCGCCGAACATCCCGCCGTACGCGACGCTGATCTTCAAGATGAAGATGCACTCGTTCGAGGTGGTCGAGAACAAGCCCGAGCCGAAGCCGGCGGAGTAGGCACGGTGTAACGAAGATAAGCTCAAAGTCCCCGCTGTTTCGGCGGGGGTTTTTCTTGCGCGAGTTCGTATTACACTACTGCTATGCGTGAACTGACCCTCCCCGGCCGACTGGTCCTCTTGCCCGGGCTCGGGGCGACGCCTGCGGTCTTTGACCACCAGCGAAAAGCCTTCGGCGATCGGCTCGAGACCCCATCCTTCATCCAGCACGAGCACGGGGAGTCCGTCGCGGCCTACGCCCAGCGCTGGGCCAAGCAACTCAGCATGCCGAACGATAAACGCCCGCTTTTCATCGGCGGGCTGTCTTTCGGGGGGATGCTCGCCCAGGAGATGGCGATGTACCTCGACCCCAAGCCGCGGGCGGTCCTGCTGATCTCGACCACACGCGAGGCGGACCGGATCACGGGGCCGATACAGCTCGCCGAGTTGCTGGGCCGGGCGGTACCAACAGGCTCGATGAACAAAGCGCTTTCGTTGCTGAATCTGGTCTTTGCCATGCGTGACGGGCTGGACGACGACGACAAACGCCGGCTGATACAGGCCGGGCGGGAAGTCGACGCAGGTGTCGCCAAGTGGGCGGGCAGCGCCGCGGTGGGTTGGCCGGGCTTCAAGCCGCCTAGCGACTACCCGCCGATCTATCAGATCCACTCCAGGCGAGACTGGGTGATCAAAGCGCCAAGCCGGGGCATGCCGAACGTTGAGCTGATCGATGGTTCAAACCACCTGCTGCAGATGAGTCACCGCAAGACGGTTAACCGCTTCCTGTTCGAACACGTGCTCAAGCACTGCCCGGAAGCGGATGTCGCGTTCCCCGAGATCGAGGACCCGCACACGACGGCTCAACGCCGTGCAATGCTCGAGGGTGCCCCGGCCGGGACGCCATTAATGTGAATGGACGTTGTGTTTAGCACGGTGTAGCGGGAGACGCGGAGCGTCCCGTCCGCAGTATCTCAGGCAGTACGCACGGGACGCTCCGCGTCACCCGCCACACCGTGCTTAGTGGGCCGCCTCGATGCCAAGGACCTTATCGAGCCGGCGTTGATGGCGTTCTTCGTTTGAGAAATTCGCGGCCAGAAATGCTCGGACCAGCACGTCCGCCACCGCCCCACCGATGATCCGCGAGCCCAGGCACATCACGTTCATATCGTCGTGCTCGACGCCCTGTGCGGCGGAGTACGCGTCGTGACAGACCGCAGCCCGGACACCCTTCATCTTCGTCGCCGCGATGGAGGCGCCCACGCCCGAACCACACAGCAACACGCCGCGATCGGCCTGTCCGTGCTGGATCGCCTGGCCGATGTACCTTGCGAAATCCGGGTAGTCGTCGTCCTTGTCGTACTGGTGCGCACCCAGGTCCAGGACCTCGTGCCCGAGGGACTTGACCAACTCCGCGATCTCGGCTTTCAAGGGCAGGCCCGCGTGGTCCGCAGCCAGTGCAACTTTCATCGAATCGGTCTCCAAGGCGTGGAGCGGGCATTATGGCGGAAAACGCTTTCCCCTGCCTTGCCCGCATTCATAACTCCGGGTGGAAACCCGGAGCTGCTGCAAACCCCTCATCAATCAAGTCTTGAGCGATGACACATGCTCCGGGTTTCCACCCGGAGCTAGCAGCCAACTTACCACACCACACCGACCTGGCGGCGCAGCTCATCGATCACCCTCGCGTTGCCGATCGATTCCTCCGGCGACATGAACGGCGGGACGCCGTCCAGCACCGCTTCGGAGAAGGCATCCGCTTCTAGCGCGTACAGCGGCTTGTCCGCATTGTTGGTGAAGGTTTCGAGCTGCTCGCCGACCTCGTCAGGCACGCCGTCCTGCCTGGGCTTCTTCATGGTGCGGAGCATCCAAGTCGGCTCGGCGATGCCGGGCTTCCAAGGCACGGGGACCTCGATGTACCCGGTTGTCCCGCAGACCTGCACGAGGTTGCTGGCCTGGGTGTCCATCGCGCAGGTCAGCGTCGAGAAGATGCCCGAGGGGTAGGCGAGGACGGCCGAAGCACTGACATCGATCTTGCCGCCGTCGGTCGAGTCGAACAGCCGGCCCGCTGCAATGATGGTCGAGGGGTCTTCGCCGGTGATCTGACGGGCGAGGTCGACGCAGTAGCAGCCGATGTCCATGATCGCGCCTCCGCCGAGGGACTGATCGAAGCGCGTGTTGCCCTGGACCTTCTCGGTGCGGTAGCAGAAGGTGGTGCGGATGAGTTTGACTTCTCCGATCGCGCCCTCGCGGATCTTGGCGAGTACCGCCTTGGTCTGCGGGTGGGTGCGGTACATGAACGCCTCGGTGAGAATACGGCCGGCCTGCTTCGCCGCGGCGAACATCTCTTCGGTCTCGCTTGCGTCCATGCCCATCGGCTTTTCGCACAGCACGTGCTTGCCCGCGGCGAGGGCCTTGAGCGTCCACTCCTTGTGATACAGGTTCGGCAGCGCGTTATAGACCGCGTCAACGTTGGGGTCGGCGAGCAGGCCGTCGTAGCCGCCGTGCGCCGTGCCGATGCCGTACTGGTCGGCGAAGGCCTGGGCGGACTCGATCGAGCGTGACGCGACCGCGGTAACGGTGCTCCGTGTCGCCCCTCCTTTGATCCCCTCTATGAACTGCCTGGCGATGTTACCCGTGCTGATGATGCCGAAGCGAAGCTTTTCCATGGGGGAAGATTATAAAGCACGGTGTAGCGGGCTACCCGGAGCGTCCCGTTCAAGCCATCTCACTCGATTGGCCTGGGACGCTCCACGTCGCCCGCTGCACTGCAAGGTATGATCTAGTCAATCAAGGAGATTCTCATGTTCAAACACATCACCGCCCTGCTGCTCATCCTCGCCACGCTATCGACCCACGCCCAGTTAGTACCAGAAGGCGATGCCCCAGAGAAAGTCGCCGATGGCTACGGCTTCACCGAGGGGCCGGTCGCGATCCAGAACATCATCGTGTTCACCGATATCCCGAACTCGATCGCGGTCGCGTACGACACCGAGACGGGCAAGACGATGACGATCCTCGAGAACACCCGCAATACCAACGGGATGATGCTGCACGACCGCGTGGTGTGGGGGTGCTCGCACGGTGCCCGCGCGCTGGTGAAGTACGCCGACGAAGGGGCCGGCCAGCAGATCGTCTGGGACCGCGCCTTCGTCCCAGATGAAGACGGCGGCGTGAAGCAAGTCCGGCTGAACAGCCCCAACGACCTCGCGATCGATAAAGACGGCGGCATCTACTTCACCGACCCACGCTACGGCAACCGCGACAGCATGGAGACCGACATCGAGGGCGTCTACTTCTACGACGAGACCGCCAAGCGCAAGGACGGCGGTGTCGTCATCACGCAGACCTTCCTGCCCATCGACCTTGAGCTTGAGCGCCCTAACGGGATCGCGCTCTCGCCCGATGAGTCGATCCTCTACGTCGCTGACCACGGCGCGAACTGGATCTATGCCTACGACATCGAAACGCCGGGCAGAGTCAAAGACAAGCGCAAGTTCGCGCGGCTGAATAACGGGGAAGGCCGGGGCAGCGACGGCATGACCATCGACAAGCAAGGCCGGCTCTACGCGACCGGGCACAAGAAGGTCTGGGTCTTTGAGCCCACCGGTGAACTCGTCGCCACGATTCCAGTCGGCCCGCAGACAACCAACTGTACCTTCGGGTCTGATGGCAAAACGCTGTACATCACCGCGAACAAGGGGCTCTATCGCATCATGCTCAATACCGATGCACCGCTCAAGCACAAAAAAGAATAGTGAAATTCTCTTAGATTAGCGCCCGCCCGTAAGGGCGGGGTTGCTTCTGCACACTACGCTGACCCCGCCATTTCGGGCGGACGCGAATGGACAGGCGCTAAGACGTATTTACGGCGTTCGTGTCTTCCCGCTTGTACCAGTAGCCGCAGAGGCCTTTAAACTTCACCGCGAAGGGGAAGACGAACATCAACAGCAGCATGCTGTACATCTTCACCGGGTTGTCCATTTTGCGAGACGAGGTTACGACCGGTACAGGCAGCACACGCATCTTCATCCGGGTAGGCTGCGCTCTGCCCCATCGTTTGAGTCGACGGGCGAGCCAGATCTCTTCACTTGCGTAAACGTTCTCACTGAAGCCCTCGACCGCGTCGAACGCGTCCCCGCGGCAATACACAAAGCAGCCCGCGGGGTAGCCGAGCAATCGTGAGGCGATATTCCATAAGCCGGCGAACCGGCGCGTCAGCCAGGGCGGCGGCGGGTCCAACTCGATGCGAGCCCCACCACCAACGCAGTCGGGTTTAGCCAGCTCGTCCAGCGCCGCGTTGATCAATTCCGCCGAGGGTGTCGTGTCGGCATCGATAAAGATCAACGATCTGCCTGTCGCAGCCTTTGCCCCGGCATTGCGGGCCTTGGCGATCATGTTTACCGGCTCGAACACGACCGTAGCGCCGTGCTGCTCGGCGACCTGGGCGGTGTCGTCTTTCGAATTATTGTCGACGACGATCAGCTCGCCCCGCGCCTCCACCCGCCCTATCGCCTCAAGGATCGCAGGCAGCGTCCGGGGCAGCTGCTGCGATTCGTTGTAAGCGGGGACGACGATGGAGTAGTCAGGATGCCGTGTCATGCAATAATCATAGCCACGACGCTACGCGTCGCAGGCCCGGCGATCCGTAGGATCGCGGCTATGACGCGGTTCTTGACTTTGTCCTACGCCTGCCCAATCAAGCGATAACGCCGACCCAGGCTGATAATCCGGGTCAGGAGCCGTTCGTAGCTGATCCCCGCGTTTTCTGCCGATTCTGCGAAGTCTTCGCCATACATGAGCTGGGGGTTGGGGTTCGCCTCGAGCAGGTAGATGTTGCCCTCGTTATCGAGACGGAAGTCCATACGGGCGTATCCGGACAGCTGCAAGGCTCTGTACGCCCGCTTGGCGAGGCGTGGGAGCTTCGCGGCGACACCGTCGGGCAGGTCCTTGGCCAGGCCGGTGTTGAGCTTGATCTTCTTCTGGTAGTCCTCGTCCCACTTGAGCTTGCCCGTAGCGATACGAGGGGCACGCTCAGGCAGGCCGGAGAAATCCATCTCCCAGATAGGCAGGGTCTGCAGGCGTTGGTTGCCGACGACACCGACGTAGACTTCTCGGCCGTCGATGTAGTGCTCGACGATCGCGTCTGTCCCAAGCTTGCGGTGGATGAAGCGGACGCGCTCGGTCAAAGCATCCGCATCGTTGACCAGCGATGCCTGGCTGATGCCGACCGAGCCTTCCTCGGTCAGCGACTTGACGATCATCGGGTAGGCCAGCCGCTTGGGCGGGGTCACCTTGCGCTGCCCGATCGGGAAGACGTGGAACGCCGGCACGGGGATGCGGTGGTACCGGCAGACCATCTTGGCCAGCCCCTTGTTGTGGGCGAGCATCAGCCCGCGTGGGTTGCAGCCGGTGTACGGCACGCGGAGGGCCTCGAGGTAAGCCGCGACGTGCGTATCAAAAACACCCACACCGGCAAATTCCTCGAGCAGGTTGAAAACGACATAGGGCTTGAAGTCCTCAACGGCCTTTCGGATCTCCGCCAAGTCCATCGCCACGCCCAGCACGCGGACGCTGTGCCCCAGGTTCTTCAGCGTCGCCACGACATCGAACTCCGTCTTGAACGGGGCAACCTCTTCGCTGGATAAACCCTCGATCGAGTCCGGCGGGACGCAGTCGGGGTGGACCAAGACCAGGATGCGGTGGGAGCGTGGCATGCTTATCGCCGAGTGAAGTTGCAACGAGACAACACAACACACTCATGATCGGGTGTTTCTCGGCGGCAGGTGTGAGGGTGATACGCGTTCAGGACCAGCCGATAAGCGATCGGCTGGCAAAGCAGCGCGGGTGTGTGGCCTGTGACTTATCAGACCCGGCTGATGCGGTAAGGGCTCATTCTCAGGCGATCGGGACGTCCCTCGGAACCAAGCCCTGGCAACAACACGCCGGCGAGTAACAAGCCTTTACTTCAGCCCGCCTGTGCCAGCAAATAGTCATCGAGTTCAATCAGTTCATCAAACTGGGCACCGACGCAGTGGATCTTGTTCTTGATATGGGAGCAGCCGCGAACAGTCGCGCGCACCTTGGTCATGCCGGTCACGCGGTGCATCAGCTGCAACTCGATGCTGGTGCCCACATGCATGTACGCGCCGTGCAGGAAGCCGATCCCACTCTCGCTCAGGTCATACGGACGCGATTGAAAGTACTGGAGCCTGCCGCAGTAGTTGCGGACAGTGATCAAGACATGATGCAGGTTTCGATATGGGAGCCGCTCGCGAGCACGGCGGGTGTGGTCTTGGCAGTTACGCGCGGATTCACGATCCATTTCCGACACACACTCGTACCACTCGGCGTCTGACAACCTTAAGGTGTCGACCACCTTCTTCTCTTCCGGTCCATTGCGGTATGTCCTCGCCATGGCGTCCCGCCTTTCAATCTGTCCCCAAACTAGCGGGTTAACCTATTCTTTAGGTCGGCAGTGAAGCACCAGAGGTTTAGCAGACCCGCCAGCGATCCGAGTAAGCGGGCTGGCTTGCTGAATTCGAAGAACTTGCTGCCAAGCCCATGTTGTGCCCCGATCCGAAGCCCTTGCCTTCGTCCCGCGCGTAAGCAGACTTGGTAGATACAAGTCAATTGCATCTCGGGCGCAGTGAGCCAGTATCGCACAGGCAGCAATCGCCATGCGTAGCGCACCTACGCCAACAAGTAATCATCCACATCGATGGGTGAATCAAACTGCGCCCCAATGCGGTGTATCGAATCTTTGATGTGGTAGCAGCAATGGATATGGGCATGAAGCTTGGTCATGCCGAGTTCACGGTGCTTCAGATGCACATCGATATCAAGCCCCATATGCATAAAAGTGCCGTGCAAGAACCCGATCCCAGACCGGCTTAGGTCGTATGGCCTAGCCCGGTAATTCAACTGCCTGCCGTCAACACTCCGAATCGTGACAAGAAGTGTGCTCAAATTACGGTATGGCACGCGCTCATCGCTCCTACGTTCATGCGATACGATCGCATTCGCAGCGTCTCGATCAAGCTCACTCACGCACTCGTACCACTCTTCGTCGGTGAGCCGCAATGTATCTAAGACAAATTGATCTTTTGATAAACCTTGATGACTGCTCGACATGATTCTTCCTTCTCTAACTGAATTCCATACAACAGATTAACCTAAAAAATTTTCGGTTAACCTGCCCGCCGCCTTCAGCAAAAAACACAATATAAAGATCAAGTCACACAAAATCAGGGGTTTGCCGGATGGCAAAACACCTGAAAACCAATGGGTTACAGCCACAAGCGTGGTGTTACCGGGTGTTATGCCTGGTGTGTCTGCTGAATCGGATGCGCTCTGACCATCAAGCTCGACGCAGCGGTTTTGAACCGCTTACTCAGGTATAAAACAGCACGGTCAAGCAAGCCGTCCTAACTGTCTGGGGCAAATCCTATTGCTTGAATTGAGCCACGACGACGGCGGCCCATAAACATGCCGCCGAGGCCATAAGGGCGAGCGAGGATGGCCCGGGGACAACACTCGCAGAGAACAGTGTCGTAGCGAAGCGGAATCCATCGATCGTTAGACTTGACGGTTGGTGATAGCAGAGGTGTCGAACAGCGACTGGTCGACTTCGGTGGGTAATCGTTTTCGACGAAATCGGCAGTATATTGACATCGGCCACGCTGTATCACATAAGACATGCCTGATCATTCTTGGGTATCAAAACAATGAAAAAGAAGACCCTATCGCTAGCTAATTTGGCAGGGCGCTACTCGCTATAGCGCTACCGGATGATGCCCCGCGTGCATGTAGTTCATCGTCTGTACTGTCACCATAAGCGTCGCCTCACGCTTGGCCTGGTGCACAGGGACCGCCAGCCGTAGCTTCAGCTCCTTGCACCGGTCGATCATGTCACGGAGTACCTGGTCGATCGTGTAGGCGTGTGTCCCGGTCCAGCGGGCGACCGTCTCCCGCAGCTCGGTCTGGAAGCTGCGAAGGGTTGATGCGGCCGTCGGCCGGTGGGCGAATTTGGGATCGCTGCTGAAGAGCTTGAGGAGGTCGCGGTCGTAGAAATCGGGGAAGGTGTCGCCGTAGAACCAGCGCTTCTTGCGGTAGTGCTCGCGCAGGGTCGTGCTCAGCTGCCCGAGGGCCTCGACCTTCTTGCGAGAGCGCACCGGCGGGGTGATGTCGCCGAGTTCCTGGGCCACCTCCTCGACGAATTGGAGCTTGCACATCGCGTCGGGCCAGGCCTTGTAAGTCTTGCGCCAGCGCTGGCCGGGCGTGAGCCATACCGCGAATGTCTCGGCGAAGTCCTCGGCCGGGTGAGCCTGGGCGTACCAAGCAGGCAGGTGGGTCACAAACTTCCGCGAGGCCGGGTTGGGCTTGTACGTCTCGGGGTACGCCTCCCTGACCGAGCCGAACAGCTCACGGAAGCGCTTGCGGCGGTGCAGGCGGTAGGCGCTGGAGAGCGCATGCCCCGCTTCGTGCCGGAGGATCATCATGCGCTGGCGTGGCGTGCCGCCCTCGACGGTGAGCATCTGCGTCTGCTCGAGCCGAGCGAGCCTGCGGTGCGCGAGATAGAACGGGATCGCGATCCCGGGGATGTTGTCTGGGCTGAACCACTCGCTGCTGAGCCAGCAGTGCGGGCGGAAGCGCATCAGCCCCGCGTCCTGCAGTTCGCCGTGCAGCCGTTCGATATCCGCGAGCAGCGGTGGGCAGTCCTCAAGCGACAGCCCCAGCTGCTTGAACGTCATGTCCAGCAGCTTCTCGTCTTTGTCTCTGGCCCAAGGCACATTCGCAGCAGTCAAAGCAGGAGGCGGCATCGGCTCCAAGTCTAGCACGCAAAATCGGCACCACAAAAGACAGCCCGCTCAAAGAGAAGAGGCCCTCAAACTAATGCCCGCCCGAAGCAAGAAAATCAGGGTTGATTCGCCTCGACCCACCACTGCTCCATCTGCTCTCGCAGCCGGTTGACGATCTCTGGGTGCTTGCTGGCGAGATTAGTGGTCTCGCCGATGTCGGACTCGAGGTCGTAGAGCTCTTCGACCTCCTCACGGTCAACCTGGGCGTAGCCTGGGATGGTCTGAGCGGCCCGGAGGTACTTCCATTTGCCGATGCGGACGCCGTTGATCGCGTAAATGTTGTCCTTCCGGCTGGCATGGGTGCAGTAGTAGAATGTTTTTCGGTTGCCGGCAGCGCTCTTGCCAAGCATGAGGTCCGTCTGGTCCACGCCGTCGATCCGGCGGTCGTCGGGCACCTCGTAGCCCGTGAGGGTAGCAAAAGTGGGCAGGAAGTCGAGCGTGGCGAAGATGGCGTCGGACTGCGCCCCCGCGGCGACCCGGCCAGGCCAGCGGATGATCGCCGGGACACGCACACCGGCCTCGTAGTTGCTCCCCTTGCCCGCGCGCAGGGGCCCGGCGTCGCCCCAGAACTTAGCGCCTGGTGGGTGGCCCTTCTCGTGGTCGCGGTACTTCTTCTGGTTCCATGGGCCGTTGTCGGTGGTGTAGATCACCAGCGTGTTGTCCGTAAGCCCGAGCTGGTCGATTTTGTCCAGCAGCCGGCCGGTCTCGTAGTCGAACTCCTCCACCACGTCGCCGTAGAGCCCGCCCGCGGACTTGCCCTTGAATCTGGGCGAGGCGTCGATGTCCGTGTGCATCATCGTGTGCGAGAGGTAGAGCGCAAACGGTCTGTCCGGGTCGCGCATGTTCTCGAGGTAGTTGATGGCCTTGTCTGTGTACAGCCGGGTGATGCCGGCCATATCCTTGCTACGGCCCCGGCTCTCGTTGTTCTCGTGGTAGTCGATGTAGCTGTTGTCGTTCGCGCCAAGCGCGCCGAAGTAGTAGTCGAAGCCCTGCGCTAGAGGCATGCGGTCGATGATGGCCCGGCGGTCCGAAACGTCCCACTTGCCGATGCACGCGGTCTGGTAGCCGACGCCCTGAAGCAACTCCGCCCACGTTGTCTCTTCCGCAGGCATGCCCCAGCCGCCGGAGCGGACGGGGTAGCGCCCGGTCAGCAGCGCCGAGCGGGATGGGCCGCAGACGTTCTGCGCGTAGAAGCTGGTGTACTTGGTGCCCTGCGCCGCGAGCTCGTCCATGCGCGGAGTCTTATGCGTGGTCGATCCGAAGCAGCCGAAGTCCGCGTAGCCCTGGTCGTCGGTGAAAATGATGAGGATGTTGGGGCGCTCGGGTTGGTCCGAGAGCGTGCTGCAGCCGGTTATCAAGAGCAGCATGAAGAAAGCGAAGAAGCGAGTCATTTAAGGTCTCCAATGAAAAACGCTGCAGGCTTGTTTCGTCCTGCAGCGTTGTTTTTTAGCAAAGTCACGTTCGTCACGTGCGATTATTGCTGGCCCTTGATCGGAGCCAGCGTGAAGTCGCGGACGGTAAAGCCCTTAGTCGCGACCTCCTGGTTCACACCCTTGCGCGACAGAGTGAGGGTATTCTTGCCCTGCTTCAGCTCAACCTTGATCGGCTGGGTCGCTTCCCACATGCCAACGGTGTGTGGGAGTTCAATGAAGTTCACATTCGTGCCATTGAAATCGAGCTTGACATTCTGCTTCCACGCAGGCACCGCGACACGCATGGTCAGGGTGTAGGTCCCGGCCTTGGGCGCATCGAACTCGTACTTGACGTCCTGGTCCCCGCCGTTGCGGGAGTAGTGCATCTGCATGCCGCCGAGCGAGCTGTTGACGAAGATGACCTTGCCGTTGCTTTTCTTGTGGCTCGTTGACGCGGCAGCGGGGATTGTGATCACGCCGTTCTTGGCGCTGATCTTGCGGTCGGTGTCGGTCACCTTGCCGGAGACAAACGGGTACTTGACCTTGGACTCGTTGGCTTCGCCGAGCTCTTCGCCGACAGCGGCCAGGGCCCTGGTACCGGCGGTCTCGATGAGCCGCTTCTGGGTGTTGAGCGCGACGCTGTTCCAGAACTCGGTATCGTGCTTGCCGGTATTGAAGCCAAGTTTTCGGGTTTCACCAGCAACATCGCCGATCCACTGAGCACGCTTGACCTGCAGGTAATCGCCACCGAGTTCGCGGGCCTGGGTCATCGCCAGGAAGTCGGGCGCGGCCATGTCGCGCTTCGGTGCCCAGCCGATGTTCCAGCCTGCACCGAGCACAGCGACCCAGCCGTTGGGTGTCCAGCGGCCCAGCGCGGCGTGGCCTGGTTGCGGCTTGGCGACGGTTGGGACGCCGAACGAACGCAGGATGAACCGGCCGAAGAATGCACGTCGGCCGCAGATCCCCCCGTTCATCAAGATGTTCTGGAAGAACTGCAGATCGTCCTTATCGTTCTTGTTTTCCTGGCTGCCGTAGCGGACACAGGTACGCACCAGCGAGACGTACCGCCAGCGGTCGTCATCGGTCGTGATGATGTCCGGGCGGTAGTTCCGCAGCATCTCCCGGCCCCAGGACAGGATCTCGTCGGGCTCTTCGCCGTTCACGACGTACCGAAGCTCCCAGGCATCGTGCCGCTCAAAATACGGGTCCAGCTCCTTATCGAGATAGGCCTGCTCGAAGTGCTTGTAGCGGGCGACGGGGTCCACAAACTCGGGCGCGTTGGTCGCGGCCTTGGCGTTGCGTTGCTTAAGCGGGGTCGCATGCTCCAAGGCGATGCCCAACGCGAGCTCGTGGAACACGCCGGCCTTGGCCCGGTTGCTCGACTTCTGGATGTCGCTATAGATCTGGATGGCCCGGCCGTAGTTGCCGTCCTTCGCGCCGCCGTGGTAGACCATCTGCTGCACCAGCGACTCGTTGGCGATCAGCTGATCGATCAGACGCTTGTGCTCGGCCCCCTTCTGTGCGAAAGCGGCGAGGCCGTGCGGCGTCGCTTCCTTGAACATCGCGAACATCGCGAGCTTACTGTCGTGCCGACCACTCTGCAGCGTGCGGTCCACATGAAGGGCCTGCATGGAACGCTCGACACGGGCCTGTGCAATAGCCAACGCGGACTCGGCCTGTGCGACCTGCTGCTTGAATTGAGGCTCCTGCTTCTTGAGCTTCTCGTAGTTGGCTCTGCGTTCCGCGAGCGCGTCTTCACCGGCCTTGCGGTTGTCCTGCCACTTCTTGATCTCGGCGTTCGCCGCGTCACGCTCGGCCTGGGTCTTCGCCTTGGCGAGCTTGTCCTGGCCCGCTTTGATGCCGCGGTCGGCCTTTGGGATCCAGTGGCCGGTCGCGTGGCCGATCAGGCCCTTCGCGCTGCCGATCTTGCCGAGTTGATCTTTCGCGGCCTTGAGGTCTGCCTTCGCCTTGCTCTCCGCCGCGAGTGATTCAACATAGGCCTGCTTTGCGCTGCCGGCGATGGGGGGCAGCGCAGCGGTGATCTGCTGCTTGAGCGTATCCATCTGCCGGGTGTACTCGGCCTTGATCGCTTCGCCCTGGTCGGTCAGCGGCGCGGGCGCCGGCTTCTTCTTCGCCAACACCGGCATCGCAGCCGCCAGCAGCAGCACCGCCAGCATCGCCATACGCCCGGTCAACATCATCTTCCTCTTGACCATCGCAGCAAGCCTTCCATATGTTTTGAGAGTTGATCCGCAACCAGCCCTTGGCTTTGCCGCACATCGGTAGGTCATCTTTTAACTTTATAAACGCTTGACGCAAAAATATATTACAAATGGCAGAAAATGCAAATTTTTCGTGCTCAGCTGTCGGATTTGATGCCAAAAGCGGATGCGGCAACACCGATCTAAGAATCTATGTCTGGCGCTTGAAAATAGCGTGGCAAGTTCGTTTAGATCACTCCTCCGGTTCAAGCTCGATCAGCGTCTGCTGAAGCTCGGCAAGAGCAATCAGGGTGATCGCGGAGCAGTCGGGATAGAGCGTGTTGTCCCATAAGGTGCGGCGGACACCGCCGAGGGCGGGCTCGCGGTCGCGGAGGTAGTACGCGCTGGGGCCCGTGATGATGAGCTGGCCCAGGAAACGTGCGCCCAGGCCCGCGGTCAGGACCGGGCCGAAGGTCTTGTCGGCGGGGATGATACCTGGGTCGCGCAGCCCAAGTGCCAACAGCGCGGTAGGCATCGCCGACTGCCAGGTCGGCTCCGGAGGGCTGCCAGGCTTGGGCTTTTCGAGGATGAACCCGCCGATGACGTCCTCGGGCCCGAGCAGCGGCTTGGACCGCACCTGCTGCTCGGTCAGCACGTCGAGGTACTCGGCGATCTTCTTCCGCCAGGCCGTCAGGGTCTGTTCCGCGGCGTCGGGGTCGTCTTGTGCCTTGGCCAGTTGCGGGCCGGCGGCATCGATGGCGTGCATGACCCACAGCAAGTCCACCACGCGGGCGTTGTTGTCATTCGCGTTCATCAGCTCGGTGAGGATGGCCCAGACCGGCTCGACCAGGGTCCTGCTACGCGTGCTGTCGAAGTAGGCGGCGAGCGCGGCGGTGACGACGGCGGCCGATGCGCGGGGCAGGCGCTTTTCCTCGCCCGCCTCGACACGGAAGCCGCCCTTAGGGTGCCGCAGGTCGAGCAGCGCCTTGCCGAGCCGATCACGTATGACGAGCTGGTCCGGCGTGAGCCGTACGGGGGTCTCGCATAGCGTCATCAGCATAAACGCCGCGGTGAGGTGCTTTGGCGGCAGGTTCTCGGGGACCGCACTCGGCACGAGCTGCTCAACGATGCGCAGGGCGCGCTCACAACGGGCCATCATCGTCTGGCCCCCGATCTCGGCGTCGATCGCGATGCTGGAATAGCGGGTCAACGCGTAGCAGAGCAGCGCGGTCTCACGCGCGTCGGCCCACTGCGGGGCGTACCGCTCCAGCGAAGGCTGGTACGTGCCGCGGACCAGCTCGAAACCATCGTTCGGGTCGGTCGTGATGAGCTGATCGAGGTACTGCGCGGTGCGCTCGGCCAGGCCAGCAATCGTTCGGCCGTCGATAATCTGCTGCGGCAGGAGGACGTTGCCGCGGATGAGTTGGCGCATCGGCTGAGCCGGGCCGGGCCGGACCATGTGGATGGTCTCGAATCGCTGGAGCGCGGGGCCGTCGGCACGCGCGACCAGGGGCAGTTCGTCGGCGTCGTAGCCTTGCAGGTCCATCAGACGAAAAACCTGCCTAGGCGGCGAATTGTTGCGGGAGAGCTCGATCCCGGGCCAGGCGTAATCCGCTTTACCCGCCAGCGGCCCGGCGAGCCGCAGCCCGTGATGCCCCGCCGCGAAGGTTTGGAAGACCGCTTCGTCCGATGCGTTCAAGGGGACGATAATGGACTCCAAGCTGTGCCCAAGCTGGATATCCAGCTGCACGCGCTTATGGGTGTCAAGGATCGCGAGCTCGAGCAGTTCGGGGTCGGCAATATTGAGCTCGATGGCCCGCTTCATCTGCTTATCCCGTAGCTGCTCGAGCGCCTCACGTGTCGCAGCGGCGAGCAGCGGCGCGAGCTGGATCGGTTTGCCGGGGTCGTCAATCACATCTTGGATGTCCGAGCGGAGGGCCTGGCCGCGCCCGAGGACTCGGCCGTCGTCACGCAGGGTGATGTAGACCCCGAACAACCCCGTCACGGCCCGATCGGGCAGGTCCGCGTCCGCCGGCACACCCTCTTTGCTACGAAGCCAGCCCTGGACCCATTCAAAAGCCGCCTCACCATCGGCCCAGCCCACCAGCGGCGCTTCGGGTGCAGCTTCGACCTCGGCGACGGCCTGTGCCACGGCCTGCTGGGCACACACCATCCCCAAGAGCAGCCAACCCAACATGTTGCGTATACGCAACATCCGGCCGTATCGGCCCACCATGACCACATGTATTTTACCTTGCAAGCTCATGCAGAATCCCAACTTACCTCTATTTTCAAACACCCGTTAGGCCAACCGGCGCTGATGGGGTATGCTTAGGCGGATCAGTGTTCAGGAGCGTTCGTTTATGTTCGAAACCGTCTTCAAACTAAGCAGCCCCGAAGCCGGGCACCGCAAGAAGATCATCATCCTGACGCTACTGACCTTCATCGCCTTGTGCTAGACGGTCAGCATAGCCGATCACCGCTCAAATCGACCCCTCGGTGTAACAAGACGAATAAAAAAGCACCGCACTTGCGGTGCTTGTTGTGTTTCAAGAGCTTTCCCATAAGCCATCGGTTTTAGGCGAGGGACGGGTCGAGGTTTTTGACCACCTCGACCAGCTCGGCGACGTGTGCGGCGGATTCGTCCATCAGTTTCTGCTCGGCATCGTCCAGTTCGATCTGGATGACCCTTTCAACGCCGGCCTCACCAAGCAGGGTCGGGACACCCACGAACAGGCCTTTGATACCGAACTCACCATCGCAGTAGGACGCGCAGGGCAGAATACGCTTCTTATCCTTGAGGATCGCTTCGACCATCTGGACCGTGCCGGACGCCGGGGCGAGGTAGCCGGAAGTACCCATCTTCTTGACGATCTCGCCTCCGCCCTTCTTCGCGCGTTCGACGATCTCGTTGAGCTTTTCTTCGCTGATGAACTGGGTGACGGGGATGCCGCAGATGTTGGTATACCTTGGCAGCGGGACCATGTCGTCGCCGTGCCCGCCGAGCAAGAGCGCGTTGATGTCCTCGACGGAGAAGCCGGTCTCCATAGCAATAAAGGTTTTGAAGCGGGCGACATCGAGGCAGCCCGCCTGGCCGATGATCCGGCTGGTCGGGAAGCCGGTCGCCTTCCACATCGTGTAGACCATCGCGTCCAAGGGGTTGGAGACGACGATGACCACCGCGTTGGGTGCGTGCTGCTTGATGTTCTCGCCGACCGACTTGACGATCTTCACATTCGTGCCGATCAGGTCGTCGCGCGACATGCCGGGCTTGCGCGGAATACCGGCTGAGACGACGACGACATCTGAATCGGCGATGTGGCTATAGTCGTCGGTCGCGGTGATGTTCGCGTCGAACAGCTCCATCGGGCCGCACTGGGCCAGGTCGAGCATCCGGCCGTCAACCGGGAGCATCTCGCTGCCGTCCTCGAGCTTGCGCTTGATGTCGACGGCGACGACATCGCCGAGCTCCTTGATGGCGGACCAGAGGGCGACGGACGCGCCGACGTTGCCGCCGGCGCCGATGACAGAGATTTTTGCTCGCTTGGGCATGGGAGGGGTCCTTGTATGTGTCTGTCTTGGGCCCGGCAAACCGCCGCGCTTCAGGGGGAAACACGCCGCCATGATAGTGCGTCCACAGAAGCTGGCAACAGCGCTCCGGCCCATGAAAAACCCGGCATCGAGCGCGACGCCGGGCGACTTCATCTGCTTGACCCCCACGCATCATTCGCCTGTGTCTAAGAGCTTCAACACAAGGTCGGCATCGGCCTTATCGATAACAAATTCATCGAGCCAGACACCCTTGAAGGAAAGCTCGCCGTCGGTAACATCCCGGTACCGCGCACGAACAGTCCCGCTCAGAGCGCCGAGCTGGAAGGCCCACTGCGCGGACTCGCCCTCACCCAGCGTGCCATCCAGGCGCTCTCGCCAGCCTTCGGTAAAGGTAAACGTGATGGCTAGTTTATCCCATTCGTCCTCGTCCCCGCCCTTCAGGTAGCCGGTACGGCGAGACACGCGTGTCACCGCGACAAGGTCTGCCTCGGTGAGCACGGCCTTGCCGCCGCCGTCCCGCACGCGGAAGCGGACGCCCTCGGCCAGCGGCAGGCCGGACATCACCAGTTCCGGATCGTTGGGTGCCGCGTCCTCGCCGATCAGGACCAGCTCGGACCGGTCCAAGGCCCAGCCTTCGGGGATGCGTTGTTCAAAGACCTCGGGATCGACTCGATCGTTCCAGACCAGTCCATCCACGCGCGCCACGATCCGGCCACCTTCGGGGACCTTGACCCGCCCACCAAACACATCGGGGTGCACCGGCATCTCGACCCGCACCGGCAGGCCGCTTTCCTGACCGACCCACAGCCGCATCGGCGGGAGCTTGACGAACTCTTCGATCGAGGTGCCGAAGATCGAATCAAGCTTCGGCGCCTGGCCGGATTGCTCGACGTGGAACGCGACGAGGTGCTCCATGGTGACTTCAAACAGATCGGTGGCCTGGCCATCGATCTTCTCGGGGCCCACACGCTTGGCGTACCGGTCCGACAGGCGCAGGATCATGTCTAGAGGATCGGACGGGGGGCTTGCATCGACCTGTTTCGCCCCCTCGTCGGGCTTCTTGGGCGGGTAGAAGCGGGTCAGGGTATGGCTCGCGTGCTTGGTGGCGTAGGAGAGGTGCAGGGACCCATCAGGCCCGATGATCATCTCGCGCTGGGGTTTGCCGTCGGGCCCGTAATTGAGTGTTCGGGACCGGCCGTCACGGATTTCCCATGTGTCGGTTCGTCCAATCGGTTCCTGAAACGGGTTTCCGTCGGCATCCAGGACGACCATCTGTCGCACGCCGAACATCGCCGTCGCGTTCTCGATGTTTTCTTTGACGTCCGCCCAGGCAATCGCTGGCGATGTGGGGCCGGAGCCAAACAAGCTGATCCCGATGATCGCCGCGATGGTGAGGGCTGCTGCGAGTCCAATACTGCTGCGCATGATCCATTTCCTTTTGGTTGAAGGTGTTAAAGGGATCGCGCCAACGGGCAGGTCGGCGGGCGCGTCGTCAAGCCGGTCGAGCAGGTCCTGCCGCAGCGCGTCGTGGTCGTCCATGAAGACGCGGTGCACCTGCTCGAGTCGGCCATCCAATTGGTCGGTGTGGTTGTTTGTCATGCCTCGGCTCCCGATGCGGGGTCCAGTTGTTGGCGTAAAG
>JBCCYY010000047.1:0-37535 GCA_039188575.1 Planctomycetota bacterium
CCCAGTCGTCGTGAGACCTTGGCGGTTCGACTCCGTCCCATCTCATTGTTCGGCACAAGGTCAGGCGTCGTAGATCAATCGGAAGATCGCCGGGCTTTCAATCCGGAGGTTGCGGGTTCGAACCCCGTCGGCGTCATTGCGCAAAGTTGTTTAGTTATGAAGCGATGATGAAGATCGACCTGTATGTCTAGGTCGAATAGCGCTTACACCGCATCAAAGTCAAGTCTTTAACGCCGGTGACGCGCGCCAAAAGTAACCTCGTAAAAACGCGAAAGAGACGTTTGCGTAGATGTTGACGAATAAGGCCGAGTATCGGCGTGTTGCGATGAACAGAGACCCTCTGCCTAATGAAAAATCTCCCGCGTTTTGCGGGAGATTCTAAGGTTTGGGCCTAACAGTCTCTGTTTTGTATGGGTTATGTTAGGTGTAAGCGGAGAACATGTCATTCGAACTTACAGTAGTGCGCGCCGATATGCTCCGTTTCGTGACCCAAACAGAGACTTTAGAGCGATAAACGGGCTTTTTCTCTGATCTGCATATCATGGATGTTAATGACTTCTTCTGGCACCCTAACCCTCGACCTCGTCCGCGACCTAACGGATACCAAGACCTGGCAGCGCGGGCTGGCCTATTTTGAGGAGGGGCGGGTCGTTTCAGTCGAGCATCGAGGTGGTTGGGTGCATGGCAAAGTCGCGGGTACTCATCGATATCGGTGCGAGCTGCGCGAGGATGATGGTGGGTTAGATTTTGCCTGCACTTGCCCGGTCGGATGCGATGGCGTGTTGTGCAAACATGTTGTTGCGACTGCTTTGGCCTATCTGAACGACCTTGAAAAAAGCCCCACGGGCTCATCCAGGAAAGGCACTGGTCAGACGACGTTGGTAGATGTGCAGCGCTATCTCCAAGAGCTCGGAACTGAAAGCCTGGTTGAGTTGGTCATGGATCGCCTTGATGAGGATGATGAGTGGCGTGAGGTGTTGTTGCGCACGGCAGCACTTCATCGGCCAAGCGGCGCAGATGTCGGTGCAATCAAGCAATCGATTACCAAGGCGACGCGTACTGGCTCGTTCTTGGACTATCACGACTCTATTGGTTTTGCGAATGGATTGTCTACCTTGTGTGATTCGCTCGCGGAACTCATCGAAGCAGGGTACGCCGATGATGGTGTTGAACTGATTGAGTACGCGCTCAAGCGATGCGAAAAAGCGCTCGGCAATATGGACGACTCATCCGGCTGCATGGGTGAGATCCTGCATCGGTTACAGGAACTCCATCTGCAGGCGTGTGGCTTATCCAAGCAGTTAAAACCTAAAAAACTGGCCAAACGCCTTTTTGATTGGCAGCTGTCGACGGGCTACGACATCTTCTTCGACGCGGCCGAGACCTACGCAGAGATCCTCGGCGAAGAAGGGGTGACGAAGTTTTACACCTTAGCCCATCAACGCTGGAGCAAGCTTGCTGATCGAGCACCTGGCGCTGACCGCTTCTCTTATGAGGGCGATCGCTTCAAGCTTCAGTCGATGGTGGAGAGCCTGGCCCGGGCGAAGGGGGATATCGATGATTTAGTTCAGATCAAGCAGAAAGATCTCTCTAGCCCATACCAATTCTTCAAGATCGCGGATGTCTACCGAGAGGCGGCCCGCCTTGATGATGCGATCGATTGGGCCGAGCGTGGGATCAAGGCGTTTCCCGCCGAGCAGCGTGATACGCGTGTCCATCTATTGCTTGCCGATCTTTATCAGCAGGCGAAGCGGCATGACGATGCGGTTCAAGTCATCTGGCCACTTTATGACAAACGCCCTGAATTAGAGACGTACATTCATCTCAAGCATCATGCGGAGCAGGTTCGTGTCAATAGCCGAAAAAGTAAGAAGCCATGGAGGCAATGGCGTGATCGGGCGTTGGTACGGCTACGCGAGGACATTGAGCAAACCCAACAGCATCAAGCATCATTATGTGATCGCCCGATCTATCGCCCCAATCGAGATGCCGATCACAGTCGACTCGTCGATATCTTCTTATGGGAAGGCGACACCGAAACAGCGTGGCAGGAGGCGCAAGCGGGCGGTTGCCGTGAATCGCTCTGGTTAAAGCTGGCGGAACATCGCGAGTTAGAGCACCCGGCAGACGCAATCGCGGTCTATCAAGAACTTGTTCCAGCGCACGTTGAACAGACGAATACGCGTGGCTACGAAGAGGCGATGATTCTGATCCGCCGGATTCATGCGCTAATGCCCAAAGCCAAGATGGCCAAGCAGTTCCCGAAGTATCAATCGACGCTCCGTGAAAGCTATAAACGCAAGCGAAAGTTCGTCCAAATGTTGGATATATTGCAGGGCTGAAGCCTTTTGGGAGTTGGGTGCTCAAAACGCCGCTGAGAGCGGACTATTTCGCATGTATTTCAGATCTCCAAGCGTCTTGAAGTACTGAACTCAAGTTGAAGTCAAGACAATTCCCAGCTGTGGGACGCCCAAAGCGCACCGCCGAAAAACGCGAAAGAGACGTTCGGGCAGATGTTGGCGAAAGAGGCCTAGTATCGACCTGCTGCGACGAACAGAGACGCTGTGCCTAATGAAAAATCTCCCGCGTTTTGCGGGAGATTCGGGGGTTTGGGCCTAACAGTCTCTGTCTTGTATGGGTTATGTTAGGTATAAGCGGAGAGGGCGGGATTCGAACCCGCGGTAGGAGTGATACCCCTACGACGATTTAGCAAACCGTTGCCTTCAGCCGCTCGGCCACCTCTCCGGCAAGGTCGGACAACATCCGAACATAAATTGTACCAGTGGGGCGGTGCGGGGCAAGGCGGTGCGGGTCTTTCGGTCCTCGGTTGGGGAGGTGAGGTATGTTTTTACTTGGGTATAGCGAGTACACGTTCGAGGGCGATGCGATTTTCTGGCACTGTTGGCCGTGGTGATAGGGACGCCACGGTCTGTTTGGGCGCGCGAGCTGGCGCGGACCACCCGGATTGAGTCTTGGGACGCGGTGCACGACCCGGTGTTCCTGGACAGCAGGTGTGGGTGAACCCTATGGAGGACTGGCGGGCGGGCGGAAAATCCATTCGCTGGTGTATCGGCTGGCGGACGCGGGCAAGGCGTTCACGATGTCGGCGCGGGTGCGTCGGCCGGCGGACCTGGCGAGCGACGAGGGCGCGGGGTTTCGGCTGGGGATTCGGGCGGATATCGACGACGCGCGTGCGGCGTGTTTCGAGAAGGGTGGGCTGCGGGGTGATGCGCTGGTGCTGGGGGACCGGGAGGCGGCGCTGGGCGGTGAGCTGCCGGCGGACGGTCTGGTGGCAACATCGCGCTGTGCAGTCAGTACGAAGGCAACAACCGGCGGGCGCCCGGGCTGGGGCCGGGGTACGCGTTTCGGGATTGGCGAGTGTCGGGCCAGGCGTTTGTGCGGGACGAGGACGGGTTTGTCCTGAAGCTGACGGCGGTGATGGGACCGATCGGCGAGCGGGATAACCGGCAGGTGACGCTCGAGGTGTTGGACGGGGGTGTGTGTCGTACAACGCACGCATCCGATCTGCGAGCCACTCTTGCTGGATGTCCCAGTCAGCCTTGAGACGAAAGTCAGGGCGCACCACTGTCACCCAACATTTATATTCTTGATGCCATTCTAGGTCTCGTACTGCGACCCCGAGTTTAGAAACTCACATGCTGACTTAGCTTGTGCGTCCATGTCTTAACTCGATTTTGCTGCAAGAGGTAGAAGAAAACGGACAGTCCCGATCTTATTCGCCTAATCGACCTGCACTTCCTCATTCGCCATCGCCTTCACAAGCGCAACCGCACCCCAGGCGACGTCGGCCATGATGTCGTAGTCCAGAGTATCCGGCGTATCCGAGAGCTCGTGGTAGTTATGATTCCGCAAGAGCCCGGTGTCGGTCAGAGAGAACGCGCTGAAGCCCTGGTTCCAGAATGACCAGTCGTCTGACCACGCGACGATGTAAGGCAGTTGCAGCATCGGCAGCACGCGGAGGCGGGTCGTCGAGTTCTTCTGGAAGACCCTGGCGCTGCGGCGCATGAGTGGGTACGACCGCATGTTACCGAGCATGACGACGTACTCGTTATTTAGCGAGGGCAGCCCGAGGATCGGGCGGACCAGCGTGACGAAGTGAAACTGTTCCTGGGAGGTCTCCGAGTAGCTGCCGAGCATCTCCATACAGACCATCGCGCGGACGTTGACGCCTTCTTCTTTGAGTGACTTCGCGTACACCAGCGAGCCCATCGCCTCGGTCTGGAAGAAGGGGGGTTCTTCGTTGGCGAAGGCTACGAAGCGTATGGTGCACGCGGGCTTGGTGTTGGCGAGTTGTTTCGCAAGCGCGAGGGTGACCGCTACGCCGCTGGCGTTGTCATCGGCGCCTGGGGTACCGGGCTCATCCGGGCGGGGGCTCGTACCACTGTCTTTCCAGTGCCGGGAGGCGACCTTTGTGTCGTAGTGCGCGCCGACGATGATGGTCTTGTTGGGGTCAGTGCCTGGGACGACAGCCTCGATATTGTAGACGGTCATCGGCCCGCACTTGAACCGGCCGCGGTCGGGGATCGTGACGGGCTGCCGCCGGACTTCAAGCCCGGCGTCGCGGAACTGCTCTTCGATGTACTTTGCGGCGCGCTCGCAAGCGTCGGGCACGAACGCATTACGCGGGCCGATATCGCCGGCAAGGACCTCAACGTGCCGCTGTAGCTCGGCTTCGAAGCCCTCGGGTTGGGCCGGGAAGTCGCCGAACTCGCTTGGTCTGTATGACGGGAACGCACAGCCGACACAGGACAGGAGCACGGCGATGACGAGGAGCTTTGGTCCGGTTGATTGCATGACCGTTTTTAACCCCTGCCAGCCCGCCAGACAAGCGGAGAGACGGCGACACACCTTTCCAGCGAGTTTAGTACAGGGCAAGACTACCCAAATTAACAGTGCGACAAAGTTTTGTGAGGATTCTGAAAATAATTCAGCCCTCCCCTTGATGTTAGACCGATAATGTGTATCTTGTTACGTAACACGAATGTGTGACTGGCGAGCAGGAGAAAAGTCGGTTGGAGAGAGGTTGGTAGGAGAAATCGAAGGAGTTAAAGGGCGGGTGCTTAACGGCACCCGCCCTTTTCAATTGGATCAGTGAGCGGCAGAGAACCGGCCAATGGCTCCGCTGCCAAAGCTCCGGGAGCAAGCCAGGAGCAGTGATAGATCACGCTTTGATCCGTGTGCTCGGCAGGCGCCTAGCTTTCCCAAGGGACGTTTGGCAGCAGCCTGCAACTACATCGCCCGATTCTACTCAGGGTGTGTCTACAAAAAACCCCGGGCCGATTGGCCCGGGGTTGGGTATCGATCAAAAGCTGATACGCCGGTTTTACTTCAACTGCTGCCAGTAGCTCGACGGCATGTCCAGCGCGAGCTGCAGCGCACCATTCGAACCCGCGTACATCGGCTCTTCGACGACGGTGACGTTCGCGCCGCCGACGCGGTCGAGCTTGTCTTCGATGGCCTTGTTCAGGCCGTCCATCAACCCGCCGCCACCCGAGAGGATGATGTTCTCGCGGAGCTGCTGCTGGAACTCAGGGTCGAACGTCGCGATTAGCTTATGGATCGCCTCGACGATCGGGTCGACGAGGATCGTACACGCCTCGCGTACCTGGTCGGTGATGTCGTGCTTGGTCGGCTTGCCGTCGACGGGGAACTCGACCTCGATTTTGTCCTTCGCGGTATGGACGAAGCCGAACTTCTCCTTGATCTTCTTGACCATGGTCATGTTAACCGAGGCGTTGGGGTAGGCCTTGTTGATCAGCTCAAGCAGCTTGGCATCGACGTTGTCGCCGGCGATATCGAGCGTAGTCTGGTCTTCTTCGCTGGGGACTGTGCCGTGCATTCGGCAGAGGTCGGTCGTACCGGCACCGATGTCGACGACGAGCACATCGGAGATCCGGTCCATGCCATAGGCGACGCAGAACGGCTCGGTCACGATCATGACCGAGTCGAGCGTGCCTTTGGCGACGTCGAGGATGGCCTGCTTGTTGGTGATAGATGCTTCAGACGGCACGCCGATGACGCCGTAGAGCGACTCGCCACGGCCAGGCTCGCACATCTCGACCATGCGGGCGATCAGCTCGCGTGCGGCTTCGAGGTTGCGGTCGCCTTCCTTGTCGGTTTGAATGACACCTGCGGCGAGCGGGCGGTACAGGTCCAGCGACAGGCGGTTGTCGATCGCCTCCTTACCGTAGATGATCTCGCGGCCGTTGAACTTCTTGGACGAGACCGCGTCCTTGGGCCAGCCGACATAGGACTCGAGGGTCTTGCGGATGCCGTTGGCGCAGGAGACGGACGACCGGCTCGTACCGAGGTCGATGCCGATGTAAAGGGCGTTTTCGTCGGCACCGCTATCGTCGGTGGTGGATGGTTTGGTTTCGTTCATGGTGAAAATCTCCGGTAGTGGTTTGTGCGTGTCTTCGCGTTGGTATTAATCAGGCTTGGGCTTGGTATCGGAAGCAGACTTGATGTCGGCGTCTTCTTTCTTCTTGATCTGTTTCTGCAGGTCGAGGTTGGTCTCGAAGATCTCGAGCAGGACCTTGTCGTTCTTCGGGTCGCGGACCTGCTTCATCAGCTTGCCGCTCGGTGCGCCGCCTCCGCCGTAGCCGCCACGGCGAATCGCCATCGTGAGCTGGGCGAGCTGTTTCTCGAGGCGGAGGACGACGGCGTTGAGCCGGGTGATCTGGTCTTCGAGCGCGGTCTGGGTGGGCGAGACCTCGGAGGTGAGGTTCTGGTTATCGCCGAACATCTTGGTGAGCGCTTCTTCGACGCGCTCGAGGGTCTGGTTGCTGTTGCCCCCGCCGGACTGCTGGATCGCCTTGGTCATCACAGCGATGACGTTGTTTCGGATCTTGTCGCGGTCGATGACGCGGACGCGTTGCCCGCGGTACCGCTTCCACAGGTCGTCGACGTTGACGTCGGTCGAGGACACATCCAGTGCCGACTCGATCTGGCTGGCGACCTCGGCATCCTGGCCCGTGGCCCCCTCGGCGACCGGCTTGGTGACCGGGTCTTCGCGGAGGGACTCACAAACGATGCCGTTGTCGGCCATCATCTTGAACGCGGTCTCGCCGTCGGGCGCATCGACATGGCCCTCGACGGGCTTGCCGGTATCGCGCATCAGGCCTCTGAATCGGTAACGCAAGGGGTCGGTTCCTATCGGATCGTCGACGCGCAGGGTGCCCGCCGTGGATCAATGATGAACCGCGTTTGGGGGTGGGTCAATAGAAATGTGAGTTTGACCCGATAATCGGTGGGTTTAGAGGGATTGTGTGGATGGTGGTTTTTTTGACGGGTAGGATATATCTAGTGACTTAGTAGCTACGGGGACTCTGGTCTTGCCTTGTTGGGCCTGCCATTCGGCCAGAGAAACGCTTGATCCAGGTCAGACGGCCAGTACTCAGGATCATCTGGCCAACAGGTCGAAGACTGCATGAGGATGACTTCCACTTCATCAGCAGGGAGCCTGCTGTTAAGCAACTTCCTGAGTGCTTTGTATTCTTCAGTTGTCAGGATGTAACCTTCATTGACAAGATAAAACGCATCCCCAGGATTACGGATGGTGCGTATCTGTTGGAATGAGCTTCCCAATGCATGGATATCTTTTTGAATAGACTGCCGCTCTTGTTTTCTGGCATCACAACCCAATATCGAAATGGATAGCAACACAGATATGACAAGGCTGAAATGTGTTGCGTTCACCTTCCACCCATCATCTGCTCGATCGCCTGTCGGGCATGCTCCGCTGGGATGGCGTAGGTTGCGGTCCGGCCGTAGCGGGCGATGTTGATGCCGATGGCCTGGCCATCGGTGTTGAGGACCGGGCCGCCGATCTGTGGCGCCCAGATCACCGCATCGTGGGTTAGCGCCATCGGGAAGTCGGTGCGACGCTCTGACAGCTTGCCGCCGCGGGCGCTGTAGACCTGCGCGGCGGACTTGCGATCGTCGCCTTGGCGTTCGATCTGCGGAGCAGCAGCAGGGCGTTTGCCGAGGGTGGCTTGGACTTCGAGGGTTTCTTCGCCGCGTTGGATAGTGAGCTTGACGCTGTCGCCTACCTCGGCTTCTTGGACAACGCGGACGATGTCTGCGGGGTTGGGGGTGGGCTGGCCGTTGACCTGCGTGATGATATCGCCGTCCTGCATGCCGGCATTGGCGGCGGCGCTGTCGGGCAGGATCGACTCGACGCGCACACCGTTGGCCTCTTTGTCGGCTTCCAGGCCGTTGACCCCGAGGAACGGCTGGGCGGGCGGTTCGACGCGTACGTTGTTGACACGCTGCGGGATCACCCGGGCATCGACACTCACCACCGCCATGGCCAGTGGCTGCTTGTCCGCGCCGGGCACGACCAGCAGCGAGCCTAGCTCGGGCGTCTCGCTCGCCCACTGCACGGGCGTCAGGTTGTTCGCGTCGACCTTCAGCAGCGCGAGGTCATTCGGCCCGTTGCCGTTCAGCACGCGGGCGCGGTACTCCTTGCCTTCTATGAGCACGCGGGCCGGGCCGACCAGCTCGCTCGCCTTGGTCACGATGTAGCCGTCCTCGCGTACGATCGTGCCAAGCGCCACAACTTTACCGCGGCAGACGATTTCGACTGTATTCGAACCGGCCGACGAGACCGACGGCTTAAACCGCGCGAGTACGTGTGGCGCGATCTTGCCGTGCGTCTTACGTAGGTCCTCGGCGATATTGTCTAGCAGGCGCTCGCGCTTCTTCTCAAGCAGCATCAGCCGGGTCAGTTCGGACTGCTTACTCACAGCGCTCGGGGCTTTTTTGTCTTGCTTATCATCCGCACCCGCGTTCTCGATCTCATCGGTTCTGCGCTGTCGCTCGGCGATCCGGTCCTGGAACGCACGCATCTCTTCGATCAGGTCGTTGCGGCCGAGTAGTTCCGCGGCTTGTTCCGGCGTCATCTCGATCCGACCGTTCTGGTCGCGCATGTCCTCGAGCTCGGCGCGAAGTTCGGTGTCGTTGTCGTTGAGCCGGCGGGCGATCTCGCGCTCGATCGTGTCGGGCAGCGTGTCGAGCCCTGGGATCAGCGGGGCCTTGGGTGGCGGGGGGATCTTGACTTCCTTGCCCGCGGTCGCGAGGTCGTTCCACTGCGCGTGGTAAGCGCTGATGGGCACGTGCCGATTGACGAGTACGGACATGCCGATGTTTGAGTGGATGCCGATCACGTTGCCTTCAAGATCGAACAGCGGCCCGCCCGAGTCACCGGAGATCACCGTGCAGTCGGTAGTAAGCCAGCGGATGGTTTCGGTAGCAGAGGTGATGTGCAGCATGCGCCCCAAGCGCATGGGCGCGGGACGGTCGGTCTGCACGCCGCCGCCGTGGCCGAAGGCGATGCACCAGTCGCCTTCCCAGATGGTCGCGCTGTCTGCGACGGGGGCGGCGGGGTAGGTCCGCCCATCTTCATTTGGCTCGGTGATCTGCGCCATGCCTGAGTCGACGCCGCGGTTGACGCCCAGCGCCTTGCCCGCGACCTGCCGACCGTCGGCCAGCACGATCACGACCTCGCCTCCCGCCTCGGGCAGCACGTGCGCCGCGGTGAGGATCACCCCGTCTTCGCTGATGATCACGCCCGAGCCCATCGACCCGCCGGGGATCACGATGCCGACCGTCGCCGCCCGGCACTGGTCCGCGATGCCCGTGAGTACCGGGTTGAAGGTGGCAAGGTCCTCGCTAGGATCGTTCGCGGCTTGCGTGGGCAGCTCGACCCCCATCATCAGCAAAACAGCGAGCATCCATGCGGCGGGGCGGGTTGGCTTCATCAACAGTCTCCGATTGCATCTGTAAAGGCTGGCGTGACCAGCAAGCATCAGGGCCACCTATAAAGATACGCTTGATTGGCCGGTTTGATCACGCGAAATTCATAAAAGACCGACGTATCCCGCCCGTCCTCATTAAAAAACCCGCGGCGGATCGCTACGGGTAAGTCAGTTTGGGTTGTTCGGGAGTGCGAGGCCACCGCCGAGCCGCATTGATCAGAACTGCCAGATCAACGACGCATAATACGTGAAGTCGTTCTTCTTCGACGTGGAGGGCGTCGCCGAGTCGTGCTCGTTCGCCAAGCCCAGCTTCAGCGCCAGCCCCTTGTCCCGATCGATATTGATGATGTAGTCCAGCGTCGTGATGTTCCTGAAGTCCTCCGAGTCCTCCAGCGAGGGGTATAGGTAGTTCGTAAACGCGATCGACTGGTTCTCGCTGATGGTGTAGTCCGCCTCGACGCCCAGCAACGCTTCTAGCGTGAACTCGTCGCCCATCGTCCCGCCCATCTCCTGGTTACCACCGATACCGGCCCGGCCGCGGACGTTCCACTTCTCATCATCGAGGAACTGGTAACCGATCCCGCCGAAGCCTGACCAACGCGTGTCCCAGTCCTGGAAGTCATCCCAGTCGAACCGGCCGTTGGCGAAGTAGAAGTAGTCCCTGTCCGGCAGCAGCCAGTCCTTGAAGAGCTCGGCGTTGAAGTTCTTTTCAGTCGTTGCGCCGTTGGACCGCGCGGCACGGTAGAGCATATTGAAGATCCAACGGTCCTCGTCGTCCTCGTAGTCTGCCGCAAACGCCGCGCGGAAGTTGAGGTTCTGCGAGTTGCCCTCGGCACCGTTAAGCCCGACCTCAAGCTGCCGGTTCCAGCCCTTAAAAAGGCCCGTGCCGAACAGCCCTTCATCCGCAGCGCGTTCCGCCTCGAGCGCAGCGGCCTTATCCGCGGCGTCCGCTTTGGCCAGCGCCTCGGCCATCGCATCCGGGTCCGCGTAGATCGCCTCGATCTTGTCGCGCGCGATCGTCATCGAACCCAGTGACGGGTGGTCGATCGTGATGCTCGCGTCGTCCTGTGCCGTGATCGCCGCATTGATCACGTCGCCGCCCTTGAGCTGGACGGTATCGGCAGAGACGGCCGGGGTGCAAAAGCTGGCCGCGATCAGTGCAGCGGCAGAGATAGCAATACGCATGGTCAAAACATCCTTGTTGGATAATGAAATCGTGATGAAACGGCTTACTCGCCGACCTTGTCCAGGTGTACATCCATCTGCGGGAACGGGATGCCGATGCCCGCCTCGTCAAGGTACTGCTTCACCGCGTGGGTTAGCTTCTCCTTGGCGGTCCAGAAATCGGCGCCGGTCGCCCAGAACCGCACGGTCCAGTTCACCGACGAGTCGCCAAGATCGATCATGAAGACCTGGAAGCCTCGTCCCTCGCCTTGCACATTCAGGTCACTCAGCGACTCGGCGGCCTTGGTCAGCACCTCGCGGGTCTTGTCCATATCCGCCGAGTAGTCGACGCCGACGAAGACGTCGCACCGCCGCTCATCGTGGTGCGTGATATTTTCGATGACGCCGCCGTAGATCGCGCTGTTGGGCACGATGATGCGCTTGTTGTCCGGGGTGTCCAGCGTGGTCGTGAACAGCTCGATCGCGTTGACCTTCGCGGTGACGCCCGCGGCGCTGATCACATCGCCGACATCGAACGGGCGGAAGATCAGCAGCATGATCCCGTTTGCGAAGTTACCCAGCGTGCCCGACAACGCCATGCCGACCGCGAAGCCCGCGGCGGCTAGGATCGCGGCGAAGCTCGTCACCGCGACGCCGACCGTGCCGAGCGCCGTCATCACGCCGATCACCAGCACAAGGTAGTAGACCATCTTCCCGAAGAAACGTGACAAGGTCAGATCGACCTTCGCCTTCTCGGCGGCCCGGCTGACAATGCGAGCAATGATCTTGCCCAGCACAAAAGCCGCAACGAGGATGATGATCGCACCGGCGACCTTGGGGCCCCAATCCACGAGCAGCTGTGTCACACCGCTGAAATCCCCCGACATCGCGTCGTCCAACGCTTTCTTACCTTCTTCAGTGACTTCGTTGACCTGCTCTTCAGGGGTCTGCTCGGCAGCCTCGGTTCCGTCAGCGGCCGCTTCGCCGTCGGCCTGAGCCAGCAGCGGTTTGAAAAAGTTCATGGTTTGTTTCCTGTCAGTGAGATGCTTTGTTGATGGGTCTATTCACACCCCAGGCCAGCGAGCAATATAGCAAAGCGCCGCGGATGCATCAGCCCAGCGCAACACCCGCCGTTACACGGGCCGTTACACTCCTGCCATGCGGATCACGACATGGAACGTCAACGGGATGCGCGCCGCGCTGCGCAAGGGCTTCGCCAAGCACCTCGATGCGATCGCGCCCGATGTGCTGCTGCTGCAGGAGGTCCGCGCGCTGCCCGAGCAGCTGCCCAAAGACTGGCAGGACCCCGACGGCTGGCAAGTGCTCTGGAACCCCGCAGAAAAGAAGGGCTACGCCGGCACCGCGATCTGGTCACGCTCGCCCATCGAGACCCACAGCATCGGCCTGACCAAGATCGACAAGGACGACGAGGGCCGGCTGATCACCGCCACCATCAAAGGGATCGGCATCGCGTCCGTCTACCTGCCCTCTGGCTCGTCGGGCGAGCATCGACAACTCGAAAAAGAAAAGTGGATGAAGGCCTTCAGGCCCTGGGCCGATAAGCAGCGCAAGGCGAACAAGCCATTTGTTTTCGGCGGGGACCTTAACATCGCACACACCTCGCGCGATATCTTCCACGCCAAGACCAACACCAAGACCTCCGGCTTTCTGCCCCACGAACGCGAATGGATAGGCAAAGTCATCGCGTCCGGCTGGGCCGATCTCGTCCGCGACGACTACGACCAACTGCTCGGAGCCGGCGGCGACGTGGTGGGCCGCTTCGGCGTCGAGGGCGAAGGCATCGAGCCCGACAAGCACGGCCCGTACTCCTGGTGGTCCAACCGCGGCAGCGCACGGGCCACGAACCGCGGCTGGCGCATCGATTACCTGCTTGCCAACAAAGCCGCCGCCGAGCGCTTCCAGCAGGCCCATATCCACCGCGCCGGCGGCTTGGAGGTCTCCGACCACGCCCCGGTGTCGATCGACCTGGAAGACTGATGGCTCGGGCTCCCTCTCCCCACGGGAGAGGGCCGGGGTGAGGGGGCGGCGCAGCCGCATGTCTCAGCTTTACGCCAACCAGCAACCCATCTCGCTCTCGCTCGCCCCTCACCCCAACCTTCTCCCACGAGGAGAGGGGGCAAGGTAAACCCACTATCATCCATCCATGATCGCCCGCATCACCGGCCAACTCGTCGACCTCCAAGCCGACACCGCGCTGATCGAAGCCAGCCCCGGCATTGTGCACGAGCTCCTGCTCCCCGCGTTCGTCACCCAGCGCCTCGCGCCGTCGCTCAATCAGACTATCACGCTCCACACCCTGCATTTCCTCGAGGGCCAGAACCAGGGCGCGTTGTTCTTGCCCCGGCTCGCCGGCTTCCTGACACCTGCCGACAAGGCGTTCTACCAGCTCATGACCACCGTCAAGGGCATCGGCCACCGCCGGGCGCTACGGGCGCTGGTGCTGCCGACGGATCAGCTCGCCGGCGCGATCGCCGACCGCGACATCAAGCTGCTGCAGACGATGCCCGAGGTCGGCAAGAAGACCGCCGAGACGATCGTGCTAACGCTGCGCGACAAGGTCGATCCATTCCTGAATGCGCCCCGTGTAGCGACCCCGGGTGATCCTGATATTGTTGATGTTGCGCCTTCCGCGCACGCCGGAGGCTCTTTAGCTCGCGGCGCCGTCGAAGCCCTCGTCACCCTCGGCGAAGACCGCGCCCGAGCCCTGGCCTGGGTCGATCAGGTTATGCAGTCCGATGAGCGCCCAGAAACAATCGAAGAACTCATTGCCGCCGTCTACCGGCTTAAAGCCGCCTGAAGAACCGGTCCGTTAGTGGTTTAATTTTCCATTTGTGCATCCTTCTTGAGCGCTTCGATATCGAAGTACTTTTCTATTTTCGGATAGGTACGAATGGCCACAATGTAGAAATACAAACAACCCATCACAAAGCAGCATGCTGCTCTGGGCATCACTGAGAGAGGTGAATCCCATTGACTTGATGCAGCAAGAGCTAAAAAGGTAAATGCAAATACTAGCCAGAGCTTGATTAAAAATATCTTTCGCTTTTTATCGTCCAGCATTGCCAATATTTGTTTCGCTGTCTTGGAATCTTTCAATGGATACTCCCGGATAGATGCGATCTGCCGCCTTACAC
Source organism: Planctomycetota bacterium (assembly GCA_039188575.1). GTDB lineage: Bacteria > Planctomycetota > Phycisphaerae > Phycisphaerales > Phycisphaeraceae > JAHQVV01. The sequence goes on from JBCCYY010000047.1 coordinate 14,099, forward strand.
CTCGGCGCTGACCGATATCAGCCTGCGATTCCTTAGCATACTTGAGTTAATCGAATCGCGTCATTCATCCTTAGTTTTCTAAGGTCGGCATCACATTCTTGGCCAGTACTAGATTGGAATGCGTGGTAGCGGGGTCCTGGATCACCCCCTCGAGGATCGTCATGGCATCTTGGGTCCTGCCCAGTTGATTCAGCGTCAGTGCCAGATTGATCTGCAGGATTCCCTTGGTTTCCGCGTCGGGCTTGGCGGCCAGGCCCTTTTCCAGTGCTTCGATCTTCTCAGCAGGGTCCTCGCAGAGCAGCGCGTAGTCTTTCCATCCCGGGGCGAACTGCGGTAGCTGTTCGATCAATGCGGTCGCTATGGCTTTTTTTTTGTTCCGGGTCGGCGGTCCACTCGATGGACAGATACGCCGTGTAAGTGCCGGCTGGCAGTTCGCCCTCTGCTTCACGGTTGAGCGTGTCCAGCGCGGTGATCGCCGTGAAGAACCCGCGCGGCGCAAGCTTGACAGTTTCGCCGTAATACTTGCGCGCGCTTTCGTACTCCTTCATCAGCAGGTAGGTAAACGCCATGTCGTACGTCGGGTAAGGCCAATCAGGCGCGATCGCCTGCGCCTCTTGAAGCAGTTGGATCGTCTTGTCGTAGTCGCCCGCGGTTCCGGACTGTCGGGCCTGCTCGTGCAGGTTTAGTGCCTCGACCGGGATCTTGTCTTCCGGCTTGTCGTTGCTCAACTGCTCTTCCGGTTCATGATCAGAATCGGCTTGGACGGCCGCTTCATCCTGTTGGGTTGATCCGTTCGAGTTGTCTTTGGCACCACAACCGATGGCGGATAATGTGATGGTCGTGATGGACACAAGCCTGTAAGTCAGCGATCGCATTTGTTCTTCCCTTATTCGGGCTTATATACCGCCGTGCAACCCGGCGCTTCGCCGACGCTAACCGATACGAGTTTGCAATTCCCCGGCAGTCTCGGCGTGATCTTCTCCGCGATCGCCCAGGCCACGCGCTCGGCGGTCGGGTTGATCGCCAGGCCGCCTCTGCCATCCGTGAACGGCTCGCATTGGTTCAGGTCGTTGTTCTGCCAGGCGGCCAGCGCGTCGGTCAGCAAGCCCTGCAGCAGGTGGAAGTCGCAGACGGTCTCGATCCCGTCGAGCTCGTCCGCGGCGACGGTGACCTTGACCGGCCAGTTGTGGCCGTGCGTCGGCTCCAGCGAACCGTCCGGCAGGCGGATCGCGTGGGCGGCGGCGAAGATGGACTCGACGGTGATCTTGTACATGATGCCGCCTAAACTACCGATCCAATGACGGATAAGCCAGCCGACATCATCGTGGGCATCGACCTGGGCACGACCAACTCGCTGGTCGCGTACTGCGATGAGAAGGGCCCGCGCGTGCTGAACGACAGCGAAGGCAGGGCGATCCTGCCAAGCGTGGTGCGGCTGAGCATGGCCGACGGCTCGGCCGAGGCGATCGGGTACGACGCCCGGGCGACCGCCATCGAGCACCCCGAGCGGACGGTCCACAGCGTCAAGCGCCTCATGGGCCGGGGGGTCAAGGACGCCAACGAAACCGTGGCACACTTGCCCTACCGTGTCGTCGAGGGCGAGCACAACACCGCCCGTGTGCAGGTGGGCGAGAACATCATCAGCCCGCAGGCCATCAGCGCGATGGTCCTGATCGAGCTCAAGCAGCGGGCCGAGGCGGTGTTAGGCCGGGAGGTCCGCAAGGCCGTGGTGACCGTCCCCGCTTACTTCGACGATGCCCAGCGGCAGGCCACACGAGACGCGGGCCGGCTCGCCGGGCTTGAAGTGGTCCGTATGGTTAATGAGCCCACGGCGGCCGCCCTGGCTTACGGCTTGGGTGGCGCGACCCCCAACCAAGACACCTCGCTGATCAAGGACAAGTCGGCCGGCAGCATCTCGCTGAGCACGAAGCTCAACCCCGAGGCGTGCAGCTCCGAGTCGGAATCGGCTCCTGCGGCTGATACCGCCGCAGCCGCGCAGACGATTGCTGTGTACGACCTCGGCGGCGGCACATTCGATATCTCTATCCTCCGGCTCGAACAGACCGACAGCGGCGCGGTCGATCAGGTCCTCTCCACCGCGGGCGACACCCACCTCGGCGGCGACGATATCGACCAGATGATCATCCAATTGGCCATGCGCGAGGTCCGCGAGCAGTTCGGCGAAGCGCTCGACTTCCCTCCAGCGACCCAGCAGGCCCTGCGCAGCTTCGCCGAGGCAACGAAGATCAGGCTCTCCAACGAGACCGAGGCGACCATCGAGATCGACCTCGGCGAAGGCAAGCTCTACCAACGCACGCTTACGCGCGATGAATTGGAAACACTTGCCGAGCCCTGGGTCGAGCGCACGCTAGGCGCGTGCAAGCAGGCGCTGCGTGGTGCAAGCCTGAAGGTCAATGACATCGACCGCGTTGTGCTGGTTGGCGGGTCGACGCGTATGCCGATGGTTGTCGAAGCGGTGGGGCGGTTCTTTGAAAGCGAGCCCTACACCGCATTGGACCCGGACCAGGTCGTGGCACTAGGTGCCAGTGTCCAAGCCGCTCGACTTGCCGGCATACAGCAGGGCGGCCTGCTCCTCGATGTCATCCCGCTATCGCTGGGCATCGAGACGATGGGCGGGGCGGTCGCCAAGCTCATCACAGCTAACAGCACCATCCCCGCGCGGGCCAGTGAGGTCTTCTCGACCTACGCCGAGGGCCAGACGAAGGTCGCGATCAACGTCTACCAGGGCGAGCGTGAGCTCGTGCAGGACTGCCGGCTGCTCGGCTCGTTCGAGCTCACCGGCATCCCGCCGATGCCCGCGGGGCTGCCCAAGCTCAACGTCATGTTCGTCGTCGATGCCAATGGTGTCCTTACCGTGACCGCGACCGAGGAGCGCTCGGGCCGGCGGGCGCGGACGCAGGTCGTGCCCAACCACGGCCTGACGCGTGACGAGGTCGAAGCGATCGAACGCGACTCGTTCCAGCACGCCAAGGCCGACATGAACGCCCACCGGCTGATCGATCTACGTCTTAATGCCAGGCTCGACATCCGCAACATCCAGAAGCAGCTCGAACGCGTGGGTGACGCAATCGACACCGACTACCATGCAACGATCGACAACCACATCGCGGCCGTGCAGGGCATGATCGATGCGCCTGATAGCAGGGTCGATGCGGACGCGTTCCAGCAGGCGATGCACGACATGGACCACGCGACGATCCAACTCGCCGAGGTCGCGATCGCGATGACGCTGAAGGCGGACCTTGATGCAAATACGTCTTAACTACAGCCGCGATGCTACGCATCGCAGGTTCCGAACACTCAGCCAATCACTGTTCGCCTGCGACCCGTCGCGGCGATGGTTTATCATGCAAGCATGCTCTACCGCTGGGAACACGATGGGGTGGTCGTGTACCGTTCGCCGGTGCTTGATGCGCTCGACGTGCCGCACGGTTTCGGAACCCGGCAAGGGGACGATAAAGCGATCGCAGCCAGCCTCGGGCTCTCGGGCCGTGCGTGGGTGACCGTCCACCAGGTCCACGGCCACGCGGTTCACTACGAAGAACGCGAGCCGTTCCGTGATCGGCTGCCGCGCTGCGATGCGGACGCGGTGGTGCTGAGACGTAAGGACGCGGTGACGCGCATCCTGACCGCGGACTGCGTGCCGGTGCTGCTCGCCTCAACCGACGGCCGGGCGGTCGCCGCGGTACACGCGGGCTGGCGCGGGTTCCTCGCAGGGGTGATCGGTGATGCCGTGGACACGCTGGCGAGCCCCGGCTTCGTCGCAGCCATCGGGCCTTGCATCGGCGTCAAGCGCTTCGAGGTCGGCGAAGAAGTGGCAGAGCAGTTCGACCCGCGTTTCGTTCGGCGGGACCTCGGCAGCCGCCCGCACGTCGACCTCCGCGCCGCGGCTTTCGATATGCTCCAACGGCTGGGTGCCCAACAGATCGATACGACCGACCGCTGCACCGCCGAGCACGAGAAAGAGTTCTTCAGCCACCGTAGGGATGTGACGCAAAGGCAACTCGCAACAACGGGTCGGATGGCGAGTGTGATCGGCCGTACTCTTTAGGACTCCTTGTCAGAGGTAAGGGTGGGCGTCTTGCCTGCCATTCGAGCGCAGCTCGAATCTGAGCATTTCACGACTTCGTAGTGACCCCTATCACACCTGTGGCACTTCTGATCCCTGTCACTCGCCCTCGATCGCCTCGGCGATCGCCTTGCCGTAGTCGTTGCCGGGCTCGCGGTACATCGCGTGGATATGGTTGTGCGGCTCGCCGCCGAGGTTCTGCGGGCAGAACTCGATGATCACGGCCGGGCCTTGGACCCGCCACATCGCGGGCTCGGTTTTCTCGGTCGGACCGAACCACCCGAAGTAGGTCTCGTCGAGCGTGTCGGCGATCCGCTGCATGGCCAGCGCCGCGTGCGTGTCGTTGAGGATGCCCACGCGTTCTTCGATCAGTTTGACAAGCAGCTGTTTCTGCTCGTCGTTGAGCGCATCGCCACGGATGCCCTCGGCCTTGGGCATGATGTCCTTCGCGCCCGGGCCGAACGCGAGGTTGCTCCGCCGATCGCTGACCACCGCCGTCTTCCGCTGGGCGTCGTCGAGCCCGGCGAGCATCGCGTGGGCGGCCTCGACCTCGTCCGCCATCAGCGCGACCTTCCGGTCGCCGGCCTGGTAGTGCATCGGCTGCCCGCCGGTCAGCGTCGGCGACAGCGTGATCGACTCGCCGGCGATCGTCGCGTTCGCACCGAGGTGGTGCCCGCCGAACTGCCAACGCCACGGCGTCTCGGTCGACGGCTTGCCCGCGATTGCGATGTAGAAGTAGTCCCGGCCAAAGTTCGGCCGCTCCCGCTCCTTGCTCAGCCAGTCGGTGTCGCTGTGCACGTGATCAAAGACCTCCTGGAAGCCGCGCTCACTGAGCGTCGCACGGATCAGCGCATAGACCGCGTCCTGCTGTGGCCGGGTCAGCTCCCCGATCTTCAGCCCACCACGCTCGGCCATGTGCGACGGCAGGTTGGACCACCGCGCCTGCTGCGCTTCGTCATCGAACGCATAGCTGATCTGCTCGCGTTGCTTATCGTCAAGCGTCGCCAGCAACGTATCCGCCGCCTTGACGACCTCCGCGACGATTTCCGCCGCGGGCTTAGGTTTGTCTTCTGCAAAGGTTGGCGACGTGATCAGCAGTAGGGCGAGGCAGCTAATTATGGTTTGGATTTGCATGGCTGGTTCCTTGGTTATTCACTGTAATTTAAGCAATCTAACACGCCCCAGCCTAACTGTGGCTATTCGGTATCTGCTCCTTCTGCACCTTCCGATTGTTTCACCGCGTCGCGATAGAGTCCCGAGCGTTTAATGCCGTGGAAAACGACTGTTCCGCCTTCATCATAGATTCGTATCTCACACCAGATACGAGCGGTGGGCCAATCAATTGTGTCGCGAATTGATGAGTCGATATCACTCCAACCATACCTACGAACATGTTTGTTGTGATGCCCGATTTGTCCCTTGCTCTGGCTGCTGATGAACTTTTGACCTGCGTCTGAAACGATTGAAATAACCACCGAATACTCGTGTGATTCATCACCATTGTGGTTGATGATCGCATTACCACCAATGTCATCGCCATCCAGTTCCCATGTCACTTCGGTCTCATCCATCATGTCATACGCATATAGCGGGGCCATCGGGACACGGCTGCCGCAGCTAAGCTGTTGCCATATGATCACGATTCCCACGACTACAACGATGCCTGCAATGGCAGCGATTAAATACTTTGTCATGTGTTACCCTCGGTAGCTCGTCTAAAAAACAGTTTAGACCAACCGCTCCAGCACTTTCAAGGCCGCTGCCGTATGCGCTGTACCGAGCATCGCGTGCCGCTGTGCCGGCGCGGTCATCGCCAGCAGGCCGCGGTAGATGTTCGCCAGGTCCGGCCAGTTACTACCCGGCGCGAGGCCGTAGTCGCGGAGGTGGTGGGCGATGAGCTTGACGGGCTTGGTGCCGTGCAGGGACTTGGGCGAGGCCCAGTACAGGTGCTCGAGGTAGACCGCGTCCTCGACCCAGTGGCCGGGGTGGACGCAGGCGAGATCAAAGAGCACGGCCGGGCCGTCCGGTGATGCAACGCGTGTCATCGCGTTGCCGGGGTGCAGGTCGCCGTGGCACCAGAAGCCGGTGTCCCGCGCGTACCAAACCTCCAGCCATCCGGGCAGTCTTTTGCTTGCTGCTTTGAGGGCTTTGCGCCAGCGCTGCGAGTGCTCGATGGTGTCCTTGCTGATCGATTGCTTAGACCGCTTGAGCAGGCCGGCCCAGTCGCGCTTGGCGAGCGGGTCGCCCATCGGGATCAGCCGGGCGCGGGCGTAGAAGTTCGCAGCGGCGTCGGCGACGAGCTCGTAGGCCTGCGCCCCCCACGCCGTGCCCAGTGGCCCGTACGGCAAACGCTCCATGACCGCCCACGCGAGGTCGTAGCCGCCCAACTCGCTGCCGTGCGCTAAGACGCGCGGCGTCACATCGTCCGGCGAAAGTTGCACGAGCCACCGCCTTTCTCTTGGCGGGATGGGGAGCTTCACGACGACGGGGTGCTCGCCCTGCTCGTCGCGCCAGGTCGCGTAGCCCGTGAGCGCGCCGCCGCGCTGCCAGTCGGTGCGGAACCAGTTGATGCCTGCGAGCCTGCCTTCGCAGAGGTCTAGCAGCACAGGGGCCAGCGCCGCGCCAAACGGTGCGATCTTGGTGTCTTCAGGGTGCGGTGCGGGCGATGGCGATCGCGGCAGGACCTCGACCGGCTCGCACGGGGCGGGTTCTGCGTTGTTGGCCTGGGCGGGTGACTCAGCTGGTGGTGGGGCAGGAGCCCGGCCCAGGCCTGTGCAGTGTTCTGGCGTGTCCGGCTGATCCATCAGGCCGCCTTCCAGTGGGTTCGATTCAGCGCGACGGGCGTAAGACGTGAACACTCCAAACCTACCGGGCGTTTGGGTCCGGGGCAAGAACTTTTTCAGCGAAAGCGATACGATCCTTTTCCGCTGTGTTTTATTGAACCTGATCCAAGGAATCCCGATGCGTGATCAACGTTTGGACAAGCTCGCCGATGTGCTCGTGAACTACTCCGTCAAGGTCCAGCCGGGCCAGCTGGTGCGGATCACCGGCGACCAGGTCGGCTCTGAATTGCTCGAAGCGATCTACGAGGCGGTCCTCAAGGCTGGCGGCCACCCGCTCTTGCGCTGCAACATCGACGCCTGCCAGGATATCTTTCTGCAGACCGCAAGCAAAGACCAATTGCAGTATGTGAACCCGGTGAACCTCGCCGAGGTCGAGCATATTGATGCGAGCATTGGCCTGTGGGCGGATGTGAATACCAAGAGCGCCACGCGTGTCGACCCGAAGCGCAGCGGGCTGGTGTCATCTGCCCGTAAGCCGGTCTTTGAGGTCTTTATGAAGCGGGCTGCCGCGGCCGAGTTCCCCGACCAGTACCCCGGGGTCAAGCCCCTCAAGTGGGTCGGCACGCAGTTCCCGACGCACGCCAGCGCGCAGGACGCCGAGCGCTCGCTACGCGAGTACGAGGACTTCGTCTTCAAGGCTGGCTATCTCGACCACGACGATCCCGCGGCGCAGTGGATGAAGATCCGCGAGCAGCAGCAGCGCGTTGCTGACTACCTCAACGGCAAGTCGCTCCTCCATTTCCAGACGCCCCATGGAACGGACCTCAAGGTCAATGTCGATGGTATGACCTGGATCAACTGTGCCGGCGAATCAAATTTCCCCGACGGCGAGGTCTTCACCGGCCCGAACCTCCGGCACGCCGATGGCGGGGTCAACGGCGTCGTCAAGTACTCCTTCCCCGCCGTGCACAACGGCAGGGAGGTCCACGACATTGAGCTCACCTTCCAGAGTGGCCGTGTGGTTGACGCTAAGGCAAGCAAGGGGCTCGAGTTCCTCAACGCCATGCTCGACCAGGACGAGGGCGCCCGGAACCTCGGCGAGGTCGCGATCGGCACGAACTATGCCGTGACCGAATACACCAAGAACACCCTGTTCGATGAGAAGATCGGCGGGACCTTCCACGCCGCTGTCGGGGCCGGCTACCCCGAGACTGGCAATGACAACCAGTCCGGCCTGCATTGGGACATGGTCTGCGATCTAAGAACAGGCGGGACGATTACGGTCGACGGCGAGGTCATCTCCCGCGATGGCAAGTTTGTGTTTGAGGGCTGGCCTGGGAACTGACCGATTGGCTTAGTCCTGATTCGCCCAGCGGATCGCCTCGATGATATGCTGCCTGCCAAACGGCGTGTCAACCGAGGGGACATCGTGGCCGAGTTCCGTATAAAAAAAACGCCCGCCATCGATTACGCGCGTCCACGCGATGGGGTGGTCCTCGCCCATTGGCTTGCCGCCACGCTCTTTGAAGTAGTCGCGGACCGGTTCGTAGGTCGATTCATCCACGCGCAGCAGCACCTGCACGCCCTCCATCCCGGTGACGCTCTTGGTGTGGTTGGTCCAGTCGGCGGTGTACCAGAACGATTTGCCGAAGCCACGGACGGCGGGGTGGTCATATGCGCTTGGATTAACGACCACCCTTGCAGGCAGGCGGTCTGAGTCGCTGTCGAAGTCGCAGCCGCCCAGTTCCTGCAGCCAGGGCCAGCCATCCTGCCTGACCAGCACGGCGTGCAGCGCCACGATCCCGCCGCCAGCCTTGTACCAGTCCTGAACAACCTTCCGCTGTGCTTCGCTGAGTACTCTGTCGAGGGTGTTGGTGTTGTTCATGATCAGGACGTCGTAGTTCTTGAGGCGTTTTTCTAGATCGACCGCCGTCTCTGTCACGTGGAGATCAACGCCATGCTCCGCACCGAGCCGGACAAGCCAGCCATTAATCGCGGGGATTTCGGGGTGCCGGTACCAGCCGGTCGACGAGAAGACCAGCGCCTGTTTTGGGAGCGCGCCGTCTTCGATGACTACCGACCTGCCAGTCGATACACATCCCGTGCTAAGTACAAACAGCGTGAGGGAACAGATGGTCAAAGCGAACGGTTTGTGCATAGTTTGGTCTTTGATTCTTGGGTTATAGCGCGGCCTGTGTCGAGGCATACATTGCATGGATGCAACACTCGGCTGGGATATTACGAGTTGCTCGGGTCCGGTATAAATGATCGAAAGGAGTTGATGATATTTCGCCAATAAGTGCGCGCAACGATGTCAAGAATTGCCCTCATGGCTTAAGGCCACACAACCGAAGCTATTAATGAAACTCTATAGGGATCTCGGCGAGGATGCGTTCGGGCTGCAGGTCGAGTACGCGGATGACGCTGCCGGTCCAGACGAGGTAACGCTGTCCGATGGGTAACGCCTCGATACGGCAGATCTCCGCAGAAGACTTGGGCACGCGGTACGACCGGTCCAACTCGCCGGTCGACGCGTAGATATTGAGTACCTGGTTCCCACCTCTGATCCGCGCGGCCGCGACGACCTTTCCGTTGACCGGGTCGAACTGGCACGCCGAGATACCCTCTTCAGACGTAATGGCGAGCCGCGCGGTTTCTGGATCATTGGCGTCGAAGACGTACGCGGTCGAGCTGAAGGGCATCGCGACCCACATGCCGTCGTGGCTCATCGCCAGGGATGAGTAATCGTCATTGGGACGGGCGGCAGACGAAGAGAGGTATCGGATCCCTGCGGACTCGATCGCGAACCGGTGCAGGCCCATCCCCGGACCGAACGTTGTGAACAGGTGCTTATTGTCCGGGTGCATCCGGAAGGCGTGGACCGCGTTGTGGAAGAAGTGCTGCGCCCCCTCCAGCACGCCTTGCTCGTTGAAGTGCAGCGCTCGGTCGACCTCGAGGGTGTGCGGGTCAAAGCCGATCGCTTGGGTTGAGCCGATCGCATAGACGCGTTCGCTGGTCGGCGTGCCGGCGAGTTGGGTCGCGTGCTGCAGCGGGACCTCACCAAGGACCGTCATCGCTTGTGGGTCGATCATCCACACCGCGCTCCGGCCAGGAAACGACAAGGCCAGGCCCCCCGGCCGTAAGCACCATGTCAAAGCATTTATCGCGGCTCCCCAAGTCCAGGCGCATTTCTTCCTTGAGCGTGGTGCAGTCAAAACGGCGCAGCGTGTATGCGCCATCCACGATAAAGAATTTTGTACGGTCTTTGCTGAAGGCGAACGGGACGCGCAGCGTATCCATACCCCTTGAATCCAGCCTGAACGAGTTGATCTGCCTGTAGGAGAGGTCGTATACCGCGGGCGCGACGGCTGTCGACCTGAATTTACCGTCCCACGTGTCGACAACGATTGGCTCGGGGATAACCTTCGGCCGATCCGGTTTGGGCGGCGTGAATGGCTTCGGCTCTACGAAAGCGAAGTAGCTCTTATCGAACGGCGTGCCCGACCGCTTCTCTTCTTCCCACCCCGCGCGGATTGTGTCGCGCTCGGCCTGGCTGTCGGCCGCCAGTTGTGCCTGTTCTACGTGGATCGCCTCGATCTCCGCTAACAGCGGGGCCAGCTCGGCCGCGTGATCCTCGGCTTGGGCGGCAGATTTACCGTGCTCAAGAATCAACAGGAAAGCGACACCACTCACCCCGACCAGCATCACGAGGCAAACCAAGCCCAACACCACGGACACAACCATGGCGACTACCCCCCGTGCCTGGACTTCTTCCTGAGTCGGACTGCTCATGGTGTCTCGGGCTCCGGGTGCTGGTGGTACGCAGTGGGCACATCTGCTTTGATCCGGTCGGGATCAAGGTCTATGACCCACATCCCTTTGTTCGACCACGTGAAGTAGCGCCCGCCCATCATGAATGCGGTGAGACGGATCACTTCACCAAGGCCCTCGAAGTGGTACTGCTCGATTGGTTCGCCCGCCATGCTGTACGTGTAGAGATGGTTCGTGCCAACCGCAGCAACGATCTGGCCCCGAACCGCATCGAAGTTGCACGCGGTGATGTGGTCGTCCGTCCGAATCACTAGGGATGGGTTCTTCAGGTTATTCGCATCTAACAAAGCCAGGGTCTGGTGGTCCTCTTTGCGGGGGATCACTAATTGAGGCACCGCGAGCCAATGTCCGTCGGGGTGAACAACCAGGGATGGGTATTCTCTAATTGGTTTCGCACGCCCACTCGCCAGGTATTCGACATCGCTCTCGTTAGCGATGAACTGATGAACGTCAGCGGTAGACGAGGAATAGTGCGAGCCTGTCATCAGCCGCTCGCCGTTCGGGTGCATCACGAATGAGAGGGCCTTATTTGTGAGTCGTCTGGCAAGGGTAGAGTTCTTATTCACTTGACTACCCTTACTTGTCCATACGACGCTTAACGTCTTTGGATCGAAAGCGATTGCCTCTTCGAACCCGATCGCGTAGACGCGCGGGCTGGTCGGCGTGGCCGCGAGGTGGGTCGGCCTATCGATCTCGACCTCGCCCAGCACGTTCATACTTTCCGGATCGATCATCCAGATCTTGTTCCTGCTCGGGAAGGAGACGGACAAGCCGCCCACCGTGAACGCGATGTCGTAGGCATCCGCACCGAGAACGAGCTTGACCTCTTCTTGGAGGGTTGTGCTGTCGTACCGCCGGAGGATCGACTGGCTATCGATGACAAAGAACTTGCTGCCGTCCTGGTTGAAAGTAAACGGGGCGCAGGCCTTCTGCGGCAGGTAGCTCTGAGACGGCTTAATCAAGGCCAGCCCATCTGAGGGCAAGATGTACGTAGGGGGCTTGTCGCCGTCCAACCGCAGCACGCCCGTCCAAACCCCCGTCTTGATCGGTTGCGGGAAGCCAAGCGGCTCGACCTTGGGCGTCTTCATCGTGAACGACCGGCGGTTCAGCACTGCCTGTTCTTTACGCCTACTTGCCTGGATGTTGTCTGCTTCTTGTTCGAGTTCCAGCCGTAAGCCATCTTGTTGTTTAGCCAGCTCGATGCGCGTCTGTTCGAGTTCTTGATGCGCTGCGAGGATGTCGGCTTTCATATCCTCGATCTCGGCCGCGTTGTCCGCAGCGTCGATCACGATCTGCGCCTTCTGGCCCAGCCAGAGGTAAAACATGCCCGCGAATCCGAGCATGAACAACACGCAAGCGATCAACATCACGCCCGCAAGCACGACCGAGGCCTGCCTTTTGCGCGGAACATCTTCTTGGTTTGGCTCACTCATGGCGACTCGGCTATGGCCCGTTGATCAACTCCCTTAGCCGACCAGGCTGCAGGTCCCAGATCGAGATGTTCTGTTCAGTCCACATGATGAAGCGGTCGCCGATCGGTAGCGAGATGATCTGTTGGCACCGGTTACCCCGCATCCGCGCGATTGTCTTGATCGGGTGGCCGCGCGGGTTGCAGACAAGGAGTTCATCGTGGTTGTTCGCGAAGATATTGCCTGTCTTTAGGTCCCACTCGACACAGCCCGGGTAGGCACCGGTCTGCAGGATAAGGCTCGGCGTGTCCAGCTTGTCGGTGTTGAACAGCCCGATCGCGTAGCCCCCCCGCCGGATACCGCCGCCCGCGGAGAGCGCGACCCAGTTGCCGTCTCGGCTCATCGACATCATCTGCGTGTTGCTGCTGTTGATGTCGGCGGTCTTGCCCTCGTACACCATGCGGACGCCGTCGATGACCTTGAATTTATGCACGGCGTTTCGATTCGCGATGTACGCGTGCTTGCCGTCCGGCGTGATGTGGAAGCCGTAGACATTCCTGTTGAGGTAATCTTTGACGTTCCCAAGCGGCTGGCGGTAAAGCACCTCGCCCGAACGCACGTTGAACGCGATCGCCTCGGTCTCGCCAACCGCAAACGCCAGGCCAAGCCGGGGTGAGGCCGCAACGCGTGTCGCCCCAGCGAGTTCGATCTCGTAGCGGACCGCTAGCGTATCCGCGTCGATGGCCCAGACCGAACCGGTGTTCGGCAGCGCCGCGACGAGTCCGGTCGCACTCATCGCGATCTCCGTACACACCGTACCAAGGACGAGCTTGCGGTCCTCCATCAGGTCATTGACGTTGAATGATCGCAGGACCGTGTTGCCATCGACCAGGAACAGCCTGTGGAAGCCCTCGCTAAAGGTGAGTGGCGAGTAGCCGCCATTCGTGTGGAACCGCTGCGGTTTGGCCTGGTAAGGCAACTCATAGCGATCGACCCCCGGGGCGATGTGCCCGCTGTTCATGAACCGGCCGGTCCGCTTGCCGACGGTCTCGGGTTCGGGGAATGGGACGGCGGGTGTCGTAATCGGCGGCGATGGATCCACGCGCGTCTGATCGTCAAACAACACGGTTAACTTTGAGAGCCCGCCGGTGTCGAACTGGATCGTCGGCGTATCCGCTCGTTTCGTGGCCTGCTGCTCGATCGCTTGCATTTGTTGCTCAGAGACGCTGTACCGCCGCTGATACTCGGCCACCTGCGCTTCGAGCTGTTCGATCTGCTGATGGAGCGCTTCCATGTCCTTCAGCGTCTCGGCGGTCTTGATACGCTGCATTCCTGCATAGACCACGGCCCCGATCAGGCCCGCCGCCAGGATCAAACAGGCGGCAAATAGCGCTACCGCGATAAACACCGCCAGAAACCCCGCGCCCGATGAGCCGGTCTCTTCGATGTCTGGCTGGGGTGTCTCGCTCATGCCGGTCTACTCTTGTGCAGCCAAAGCCTCTTTATAGTCGACCCTACTTTAAATCACATACCGGGATCGAGTCGGCGGTCCAGAGCACCTAGCGATCGATCCCGCCATGCAGGCAGCGGACAGTTTGAAACGATCCCGCCGGCTTATCGACTGCGACCGGCCGCGGGAACGGCAGCCTAGGGCCCTGAGGCACATCGGGCCGCATGTCGGTCAGCTTGCTGAAGACAATATCTACCGGCGGCGTGGCGGCATCACTCGGTCGGTTGGTTTGAGCCGTGTTGTCAGGCCGATTCGATCCGCTCTGATCCATCAGCACACGACGCAGTTGTTCGCGCAGCTGATGGATCTCTGTGTCCTTTTGACGCAACTGGTTCTCAGCCTGCGTTTGCTGGTTACCCAACTCTTGCCGGATCGCTACGGCCCGCCTTTTCATTTCGTCTATGGCTAGCTCATGACTGAGCGTGATCGATTCGATCTGCTGCTCGTGCGAGGCGACCTGATCGCTCATCTTCGTGTTGAGTTGCTCAAGCTCGGCAGTGAGCGACTTGGCGGCGAGCCGCTGCTGCCCGGCATACATCAGCGTGCCGATCAGACCCACGAGAAGAACGACCGCAATGAAAAAGAACAGCCCGGCCAGCAGGCCCGCAGCGGATGGGCCTGCTGGCTGATCGGTCGGCAAACTGGACTTGTCTTGATGCATGGTCGCACACGAACCCAGGAAGCACCGCCGCGTATCACTCATGTGAGTTGATCGGACTAAACGGCCTTATGATAACAACCATGACCAAAATCTCCGCCGCCTTGTTTGTGATAGGAACGCTAGCGCTGATGAGCTGTAAGCCTTATACCGTCTCGCCACCCACCACCGAACAAAGGCCCGTCACCGATACGCTGCACGGCGTCGAGATCGTGGACCCGTACCGCTGGCTCGAAGGCGACGCCAGCGCCGAGCTGACGGGCGAGGTCGATGCCTGGACCACCGCGCAGAACGAATACACACGGAGCTTGCTGGATAACCTGCCTGGCCGAGACAAGCTTGAGGCCCGGCTGACCGAACTCATGCAGGTCGGCTATGTCGGTGCCCCGGCCATGCGAGGCAACCTCTACTTCAACACCGAACGTGAAGGCGACCAGGACCATGCTGTGGTGTATGTCCGCGAGGGCGTCGAAGGCGAGAAGCGGGTGCTGCTGGATGTCAACACGCTTAGCGAAGACAGGCTTACCGCCTTGGGCTGGTGCAGCCCAAGCCCGGATGGGTCGCTTCTTGCGTTCGGCTTGTACGAGGCCGGAGACGAGAACACCACGCTCCACCTGATGAATGTAATCAGTGGCGAATGGTTGGACACCAAGATCGCGGGCAAGGTCGGTGGCGTCCAATGGCTGCCTGACAACAAGCGGTTCTTCTACAGCAAGCTTGCGGATATCGACAACCCCTACTCCAAGCAGATTAAGTTGCACGCCATTGGTGACGACCCGGTAAACGATCGGCTGATGTTTGAGCAGTACAAGGAGGGCCCGCTTGCCACGACCTGGGGCCCATTCTTCACGATGCAGCGCGAGGGCAACTGGGGGCTGATCGGGTACTGGACCTCGACGTCAAGCAATGACCTGTACCTGGTTGATATCAAGAAGTGGATTGAATCGGGCGAGCTTGTGATGACGCCGTTGATCGAAGGAGCAGATGCCAATACGTTTGGCCAGTTTATCGGAGATCAGACTCAGATTGATGATGAGAAGAATGTTCGCTTTGATGGCACAAACCTATTGCTGACCACTCAGATCGATGCGCCGAATGGGATGGTTTACAAGGTCGATATTCGTAAGCCTGGGCGGGAGCACTGGGAGGTCTTTATCCCTCATGATGAGGACAGGGTGCTTCAGGGGATCAATGAAACACGTGAATGGCTTGTCCTCGAATACCAAGCCAATGCCCAGACTATTATGGTTTATACCGGTAAGAGAACTGGAAATATCGTCGGTGAATTGGAATTGCCGGGTATCGGATCGGCGAGTATCTCAACGCGCTATGATCGTGATGACTATTTCGTTCGATTCACCTCGTTCAACGAACCGACATCGATTTATCATGACATGTTGCCGTTATTTCTGGGGACCAGATACTACAGACGCAAACTCTGGGCACGCCCTGATATCCCTGTCGACCCGTCGCTCCTTGATGTCAAGCAAGTTACTTACAACAGCAAGGACGGCACGCCCGTCACAATGTTCCTGGTCCACAAGAAGGGCATCGAACTCGACGGCAGCAACCCGACCATCCTCAGCGGGTACGGTGGATTCGGCATCAGCATGACGCCACGCTTCAGCGCCACGATGTTCCCCTGGTACGAGGCAGGCGGGGTGCTGGCGATCCCGAACCTCCGCGGCGGGGGGGAGTACGGCGACGACTGGCACAAGGCAGGCAAGCTCGCCAACAAGCAGAACGTCTACGATGACTTTATCGCGGCTGCCGAGTGGCTGATCGATCAGGGCTACACGAGCAGCGACAAGCTCGCGATCCGTGGCGGGTCCAACGGCGGGCTGCTGGTCGGTGCCGTGATGGTTCAGCGGCCCGACCTGTGCAAGGCCGTGCTCTGCGGCGTTCCACTGCTCGATATGCTCCGCTACGACCAATTCCTCATGGCCAAGTACTGGGTGCCCGAGTACGGCGACCCGGCCAACAAGAAGCACTTCGCCTGGCTCAAGGCCTACTCGCCCTACCACAACGTGAAGCCCGGCACGGACTATCCCGCGACGCTCATCACTGCCGGCGAAAACGACACCCGTGTCCACCCGCTGCACGCCCGCAAGATGGCGGCGCTGCTGCAGGACGCCACCGTGAGCGACCCGGCCGACAAGCCCGTCATGCTCTGGGTCGACCGCGATGGCGGGCATGGTGGCGGCAAGCCCTTGTCACAGCGTGTCCGCGATGTCGCAGACCAACGCATCTTCCTCATGTGGCAGCTCGGGATCCTCGAGGATCAGTAACCCCCCGCTTCTGTCTGGAGCCAACCATGCCGATACGTCTTGCGATAGGACTCTTGCTACTCTTGTTCACGGCCCCCGCTTTCAGCGAAGAAAGCGAGATCAAGACCGGAATCTACACCAAGGTCTTTCAAGAACAGAGCCCACTGTCCGACCTTGATCGGATGGTGAAGATCACGCGCTGGCCGCGCGAGAAGATGGCCGAGTATGACATCGCGGACCATACTTTCCAACTGATCGTACCCAAGGACTACGACGGGACCAAAGCCTATGGCCTGCTTGTCTTCATCCACCCGTTCAGCAGCATTAATACCGACCGATTTTATGGCCGGGTGATCCCCGACGTCCTCGCAAAGCATGACTTGATCTGGGTGTCCTACAACAAGGCGGGCAACGAGGTCATGCCGAACATCCGCCTTGGCCTGGCGCTCGATGCGGTGCACAACATGTCGCAGCGTTACAACATCGACGACAAGCGCGTATATGTCTCCGGGCTCTCGGGCGGTGGGCGGATGACCTGCATGGCCGGGGTCTACTACCCGCAGGTGTTCACCGGTGCGCTGCCGATCATCGGGACGCTGTACTTCCGTGATGTGAAGCTGCCGGAGGACCCCGAGCTGCGCGCGTTGATCAAGCCCGACCCGCCGAAGGGTGTCGCGGTCTGGCCACGCGGGCTGCTCAAGCCGACGAACAAGACGCTGGCGAGGATGAAGCGTGAGCAGCGCTGGGTGCTGATCGCCGGCGAGACCGACTTCAACATGCCGCAGATGCGTGCCCACTTCGAGCAGGGCTTTAAGCGTGACGGCTTCGAGCACGTGCACTACCTCGAGGTCGAGGGGATGGGCCACACCTACCCGGACGCGGAGTGGTTCGACCGCGCGCTGACTCTGCTGGAGCAGGACGCCGAGTTGGCCGACGCGGGCGAGCCCGCCGACGAGCGTACCGAGCGATTGGCCCAGCGGCGGCTGGAGGTCGCGCTCCGAACGCTGGCGCGTGATCAAAGCCGAGGCGTCCGTGCGCTGCAGCGTCTGATCGATGATCTCCCCAATACTCAGGCGGCCAAGCTAGCGCGTGAACAGCTGGACGGGCTTGAGGACGAATAGAAACGCCCGGCGTGCTACGTTGCACGCCGGACGCTTGATGGGGGGCTTGGTTATCCGGAGCGTCTTGGCCCCGCTTGGTCCGTGACGCCTTGGGTTTACCCGCGGTCGGTCTTGAACTGGCTCACCAGCTGCTGCAGCGTCTCCGCACGCTGGCTCAGCTGCGTCGCCGCCGCCGCAGCCTGGCTCGTACCCTCGCTCCAGCACAATGTCCCCGGAACTTCCTTTAAAAACGTCTGAAAATAGAAGGCAACCAAAACTATTACTGGTAATCCATATGACATGAGATGTACAATATATTGATTGACATGCAATAAGTAACTGGTAACAGTATTATTGGGCGAAGAAATCTCAGTTTTACAGGATTCAACTATCAGTCTGCTGGTGTGCAGCCAATGAGTAACTGGTCTGCATCATTGAACATTTTATAACAAACCAATGTGACGTAAAATTCAACTGAACACAGCACTATTCTGACACTAATAATAGTCTGAGAAACAGAATGAGAATGTTATTAGCATGTTGAACCTATTGTATTATGTTTCGATAAATAATGATCTGGTCGTGTCTCTCTCTCGCTTTTCTCTCCTTGTCCATTGACTTGTAAACAAGAATTCAATGCAGCGATCGCTAATGAACAGGTTACATTATGAATTATTCATCACATTTCCAACGGCAAGAAATGATTTGATCAAACCACAGTGATGACAAGGTAGGAGATGACAATGGCACAGTTAGGGCCATAAGTACAATCATGATGAGCACATGCTATTATCATATCTACACTTGAACTACTCTATGTTTGGGTTTCCTGGTTTATCCTGTGAGTTAGTACACAATGATCACATACTTTCAAAATCGAGGCAAACAGAATTCCATTGCTACACCCAGCATCCCAACCATCTGGTTCTGTTGAACACATCACGCTCACCATCTCCTGACATTTTCTGGCATTGGATGGCTTTCTGAATATTTCTGTGGTGAACGGGCCAGTGTTGAACAAGTGTTCCAGCAATTCCTACAAAAAAACGCAGCTTTTACTGAAGAGTAGAGGCGAGCAAGTGGACACGCGCGTACGTGTTGTTGTGGGCTATCAGTAATATGGATCTAGGACTACAAATCACTGATAGCCATGAACACAGCTGAAATAGACTGTACGGTGCTGATGTATTGTGGTTGTGACAAGGGTCCAGCAAAATGGTAAACAATAGGAATTGTTGCCAAAACGGCCTTTGCCTGATGACAGATTGATAGAGTGGAGCTGCTGACTGCCAGCGCTGATCGGCAGCGACTCTGAGCAACTAGCCCCTATACTGCTTATTACTGGGAGAGACTGGTGAAATCATCCACCAAATTTGGAGCCATAAACTGGCGACAGGACCAGAAGGAGGTCAAATGCAGAAATGATTTTAACAGTAGCATATCAAACCTACCAGTCCTCTTTGTGACAGTCTACCTACATATTACTAGACACTACTGGACACTACTACATACTAATACATGCTACTACATACTACCACATAATACTACATACGATACACGCTACTACATACTACTACATATTATTACATACTACTACACACTGCTACATACCATCAGTGGTTTAGGAATATCTGGGTCACATATAACATCCAATGGCTGACCAAAAAGCCTACTGTCAGCAGCTACATTTGAGCGTGGAGATGTCAGCAGTTTGCCTGATGACTTCCTGAATATACTAGCCAATGGAATCTTCTTTTTCTTTGACTTCTGAATCTTACGATCTAGAAACAAGAAGTTAGTTAGGAAAATTATTGAATTGAACTACTGTGTCAATGAGCTCTGTCATAGTCATAGCAGCTACCACTTGGCAGCAACTGGACCTAGACGATTGCAAACACTTTCAGAGCTTTGGCTCAAGTCGGAACCTGGACTCTGGTGAGAGATATAAGAAATTTCAAAAGCCATAGTTCAGGCATGAGCCTGCTTGCCAGTTGAACTGTTTCTTTTGGCAACACTTCAACAGGCAGTTAGCTCAGATGGGTTGCTAAGAATAAAGGATAATTTCATGAAAGCGTTCCCATTTAGACAGCTATTAAGTCATTTGTTAGCAGCACCGTGAGCTATGTAGTAGCCTATTATAGGGCCTATGGTACGAACTGCTGAGAGAGATGTGATGCGTTTCTTTAGTGAGTGACAGTCAGATGCTTGTGCGGTCATCTCCATCAGCCTTATCTTATGTACTAATTAGCTTATGTGAAATCATATTTTGACTGATAATCGCGGGCCAGCATTGCTCCAACGCCAATCGATCACAAATAGTACTCCTGTTGTTGCACTACTACTTTGTTGACAGTATCAGAGCCTGAAACGCGTGCTCATAGCCAGAACCCAGCTGCCACAACATTTGTGGTCAGGCCTTTGGTGATACAGGTGTCGCATTGGGTCGCAACTAGCAATAGTAATGCCGAATGATTTGTAGAATTAGTAATTCCCAAGCCGATGGAGAACCGCTGCTCCTTCACAGACCTCCAGTTTCACCCACATCAGCTAATGACAAGAATTTTACTATCGTATCAGTTGCAGTCTCATTGGCTCGAGGAACAGGTGTCCATGAGATAGCCGATCACCACTCATTTACCTATCCATGCTGCCTGATGCTGAGATGCAAGTGTCACATCCACTGGCATCTGTATGCAGCTGTCAAGTACTAGCTACTACGCTATACAGCCAAAGCCACTTCATCTACCAATCCTTCATCACTTATGAGTGAGTGCTTTGTATTGCCAAAATTCAATACGACTGTATTAGACACATGGCCAAGCTCTCCATCATCACTGCAGCTCTCTATCCCTCTTCACTCACCTAATTTCATGTCCTTCTTCGCATCTCTCAAGACAAATTGACACTTCACATTAGGATTTGTCTCCTCTGCATCTTTTTCGTGACTCAACTGGATAGTGAATGGTTGTTCGTGACCTGTAACGATATGATAGTTGATCGTCAGTCATTTTATAGTACGACTATTACTACGTACACTGTAGAAAGAGGGAAAACAGATAAGCATCAAAATAATATCTCCCAACTATTCTGAATGGTTATTCAATCGAGGCAACTGACCATAGAGATAACAAAATCATGAGCCTGTGTGATTCACTGGTGGCCGTAAGACAGTAAACAAGCACAACTCTTGTAGTATATAACATTGGACCGCCATTGGTTTTGAAAATGCATCGGATAACTATGTACATTATATTACAGTTATCCCATACAGCCCCTATACAGTCAACACAACAACTGCAAGAACCGCAGATAATCCACACCCCTGCAAAATCAGTGAGCTGAACACAGCAGCAGTTTTTAGGATTAAAAAAAGCTGTAAGAATCGGTCAATGGCACTTTGAGTGGTTACATTCATCATTTTATTCATCTGGCTGTATACTACTCAGTCAACCAGGACCAGTGCCAAAATGTATCAATTCACAAGTCAAGGAATTTGAGAAAGTGATCGACTATTGTGCTCAGGTAACGAGCTGCAGCACTCTGTCTATGTAAAGGAATTTCAACTACGCAATGGCCCAAGATGATTTCACACAACGAAAACACAGAGACCAATGGATCCATTCAAATAAGGAAATAACTAAATAGTATTTCAAACATATGATTACACAAAAACGCAGAAGAATCAAAAGTCTTAGGCATAATGTCTTAGCAGCAATGAGTGATGCGCAAAGCCATCAGTAGAATTCACAAGAGAAATGTAAGTAATCACATGTAAAACAAGAAGCAGCAAGGCAGAGATTCTATCTATACAGTTAGCCACTAGATACACCATTATATGGAGCTTTCATTCATAATGAAATGCAAGTCCACAACTATGCTGTCATTTGGTACTCGACCCAAAGATTATTGGAAGAATGCATGCAGCACTTCAATATTGAAACCATGAGACATCGATATAGAGGCAAGAATAGAGTTGGCAAATAGACACGCTCCTAAAGTGTGCTTGAACCTATAATCTATCTCCGGCACCCTACTAGGATGTCTAATTCGAGAGCCGTGCCTATTGTAGAGTCTCCAGCTGGTAGCTACGGAGGAGGAAGGAAGGGATACATTCGTTATTACAGTCCGGCTGTGCGGCATAAATAAGCCATTGCAAAACAGCTAACAAGCTCAGAGATCATGTTTCAACAGCCAACTGTATAAAACACAGAGAGATTAACTAAACCAATTTAAGAAAATAATTCAGGTTAGTGATTTCTGTGGTCAACTACTAGGGAGCTTGACTGTACTAACCGACTAAAGTAGGTGACGTAACGCCACACAACATGTCATCGCCTGCGCCTTTGTAGCCGATATCCAGAGTAAAACCAAGTGTCATGCCAGCTCTACTGGCCTTTCCCAAGTTGCTGCTATGCATGTCAGATAGTCATACCCTTTCGGTGTCCGTCAGTAAAGCACGGCGAGGCACACGCACACAACTAATTCGAACCACAAGCAACTCTAATCTATTTTATCAGGGAAGTCCAGCTTACTACAGCCAGGCAAGCTGTAGCTACTGTATCGGATAGAGACCAGCCAATGACGCGTTAGGACACAGTTGATCAACAGGTGCCCTTTCACATGATTGGACAATCCGTCATTGCGTTGCACTGTCCTCGAAGTTCATAGCTCAGGCATTTTTCACCGGTGAATAATCTTGAGATCAAAGCGCATGTGAATGGAGAATGCATATGTTAGCAAAACAAGGCCACAGAGATAACTAATACTGTTTGTTTACATCTTCAGACTGTGGGAACTACGTGTAGAAGCGTAGCGGTGTCTATTATACACTGTCTACTGCGTACCCAGTGCTAAAGGACTATAGTTTATGATGCCCTATTGGGTTTGGGAGACTGCAAACAGCAGATATCAATTTCTGGCACAACATAGAGCAGGTATTTATGTTTGTCAACAACATGAAGTCAACCTGGCAGCTTATGCTAATGTAAAGATACATGGAAAGGGAGAATGAAACTGGAGTGATATCAATTGATACAAATACCTTTGTCAGGCAGATATAGGTCAGCAGCTGTGAGTGATACTCCCAGTCGATTGGGGAGACTAGGACAACTGAGAAGTCTCTGAACGTTCGGTTCAGACCTTGTACGACTCGGCAGACGCTGACAATGGCTAAAGCTGTATGACAATGACATAGGCTCTTCAATAAAGTCCCAGTCAGGATCCCAGTCCGCATCCATCGCTGCCAAGTGGCTGTTGAATAGCATCTAATACTAGCTGCTATTGGTTTAGACAACACAGAGCCAGGTAAAATACCAGTTATCCTCCGACCAAGTACCAAAGAGCCTTTGATTGGCATAAGACCCAACAGTCGATTAAAAAAACCACTGACAATATCAACATGAATTCAATGCCAAACCAATAGAAGCATATGTCCTCGAATAAACAGTGTATTCAGATCAAATGATGCATGAACTGTGTATGAACAACAATGAATGGGGATAAACCGATATCACATACATACACGCACTTACAGCCATGTAAATAACGTGCATGGCTCTCTGTGTGTAATTAGAGCAAGGAAAGTTCTGGATATGTTACAGTATTCTATTGTAGTTCTGGAAATGAGGTCATGGAGAGGTAACAAGAGACCTGAGAGAATTCATTAAGGTCAAGGTCAAGAGAGTGAACAGAAAGAGTGAGAGGATAGGAGATATCAGAGTGAGAGGATAGGAGATATTGGGGGGGAGAGGGAGAGAGAATGCTGGGGGGAGAGAGAGAGAGAGAGAGAG